>CANJUF010000029.1 GCA_947477745.1 Sphingomonadaceae bacterium
ACGGTTTGCCTACAAGCTCCACCGCGAACTCGTCGCCTGGGGCACGATGGGCGGCAAAGGCCTGTGCGGCAAGTACCTGATGCCGGTGATGCGCAAGCAGCAATACCGCTTCCAGGCCACCAATCCCAATCCGCAGACCAAGGGCCGCTATGCCTGCGCGCCCATTGGCGCTTCCACCACCTTCATGTCGGCAGGCCAGGTCTACCCCGCGATCGGCGAGGACATGGGCTATCTGGTCTGGCGCAAACGGAACTGTTGCGCGCTATGAAAACCTCCCTCCACCATTTTGTGCTGGCAGCACTTGCGAGCACGGCGGCGCTGGGCGGCGCGCTTGCCCAGAGCACCGCCCCGGACATCGATCTCGAGGCGATCCGTGCGCGGGCAATAAGCGAGGCGGGTGAAGCCGACGCGCTCGCGGCCCAAGCCCGCGCACGGGCCAGCGCGGTGACGGCCGAAGCCACTGCAAACGCGCAAGAAGGCAAGAGCAACGGTCGGCGCTACGCGGCCGAACCCAAGCCGCGCGGGCAAACCAGCGATCCGACATTCGACTTCGACCGGATGGTTGTCGATGCGGGCGACATGGCCAAGAATGGCTTGGGTGAGGCCCCTCGCTTCATTGCCTTTGCGTCGCTGTCGATGCCGGCCCCCGCCCTTCGGCAGATGATGGATGACGTGACGCGCGCCGGCGGCGTGGTCGTGTTCCGCGGGCTTACGCAAGGCTCGGCCAAAGTCATGACCGATGCGTTGTCCCGTGTTCTCAAACCCGGCGAGCAGATGGATGGTGTCGGGATCGACCCGCGCCTGTTCCGCGCCTTCGGCATCGAAGCCGTGCCGACCTACGTCGTCACCTCGAGCGACTTCGACCTGTGCGACGGGTTCGATTGCACCACCGCCGTCCCGCCCTTCGATCGCATGAGCGGCAATGTGACCACGGCCCATGCGCTCACGACCTTTGCGCAAGGCAGCGGCCCCGGCGCGAAGCTCGCCGCCCAGCATCTCGCCCGACTTGAAAGGCAAAGGCCATGAAAGGCACCTTCTTCGCGAGCATCGCGCTCGCACTCATGTGCCCCACCCTCGCCCACGCTCAGGCCCAGGGCACCATGGATGCCGCCAAGGCCGACGGGAAAGCCTTTGGCAAGGACAAGGCCGGGACGGCGCAAAATGCCGCGACGGTCCAGCCCGATGCCAGCCGGGTGCCCAATTTTGGCGGGGTACCGAGCCAATCGGGCTACTTCGACGACCCCGACCGGATGAGCCGCGAAGCGGCCAGTCAGACGAGCACCAGCACCGGTTATCGCACGATGAAGGATTCGATGGATCGGCGCGCGCGCTTCGCGCCGCAGGATCTCGATGCGACCATTGCGCGCAGCAAGGTCATTAGTGACGATCCGCTCTCCTATACGAGCGGCATGGCGATCGGCGGCACCCAGGGCCGCTGCGTCCCCCTGCCTCCGGGAACGGGCAGCGCCGCACGCTACATGGCCACCTGCAACACCGGCTATACAGCGACCCAGGAGACGAAGAACTGCCCGGTGACGCTCACCGCCCGGGTCGAGCAGCGGCAGGTCTACGGCTATTATTGTGTCGGCGGCAGCGGGGTTGATCCAGCTACGGTCTACAACTGCAACCGCTATCCAGCGCCGCAGTGCACGGTCACGCAGTCCTACCCCATCAACCTGTGCGATCCCTATCTGGGCATCTACTGGGGTTGCAACTCGGGCGACCTCCGGGTCGATCTGGTCAGCTGCACGTCCCCGGTCGACGGCGCGACGCCCTACACGGTGACAGGCGAGAATGTCGTCACGACGACGCGCGACGAAAGCCAGTGCGCCAGCCTCGCCGGTGACGGCAGCTGTCAGCAGGACACCGAGACTTGCACCGACAGCGATCCGGTGACGCGCATCGTCGATGGCGTGGCCGTCACCCAGCCCTGCTGGGCCTGGTCGCGCAGCTACGCTTGCGCGACCTACACCGAGGCGCAGGACTGCCAGACGCTGGAAAGCACGCCCGGCTGCAAGCTGGTGCGCGAGGATTGCCTGACGGACGAGCCGTGCCGGACCTGGGAGCGGGTTTATGACTGCCCGGTTCCCGACCAGCCGGCGAGCACGAACCAGTTCATCTGCGACGGCGACGTCTACTGCATCGACGGCTCGTGCGAGACGATCGAGCGCGAGGCCAATGACGAGTTCAAGGATGCCGCGGTTGCCCTCAATGCGATGGGTCAGGCGCGGCGCGAATTCGATCCCGACACGCTCAGCCTGTTCAAGGGCACCCGCGAAACCTGCTCGTCCAAGGTTTTCGGCATTCTCAATTGCTGCAAGGGCAAGGGTTTTCCGCTGATCCCTGGGATTCAGCTGCTCGTGGCGCTGGGGTGCAGCCGCGAGGAGATGCTGCTCCACGAGCGCGATGTGCAAGGCCTGTGCGCCTATGTCGGGACCTACTGCTCGTCCTCGTTCCTCGGCGTCTGCCTGACCAAGAAGAAGGTCTACTGCTGCTTCGAATCCAAGCTCTCGCGGATCCTCCAGGAGCAGGGCCGCCAGCAGCTGGGCAGGCCCTGGGGCAAGCCCAAGACCGAGCAGTGCCTTGGCTTCACTATCGACGAGTTCGCCCGGCTCGACCTCTCGAAGATGGATTTCAGCGAGGTCTATGCCGAGTTCACCGATGCCGCCCGCCTGCCTGACGAACTGCAGGCTGCCACCGAAATCCAGCAGAAGATCGAGGACTACTATGCCCGCGCACGTCAGTAAGGTCAGGCGGCGGCTTCTGGCCGCCTGCCTCACTCTCATCGCCGCCTGCCCGCTCGTTGCCGCCCCGGCGTGGGCCGAGGAGCCGCCACTCATCTCGACCGGCGACAACCAGGACAGCTTCTATTGCGAGCAGCGCAGGCTCGGATACTGGTTCTACTGCACCAGGCCCAAGCCGCCCGAGCGGGACATGGCCATGCCGGCCCCAAGCGTCAGCGCGACCAGCCAGCTCGACGCGGTCACGGCGACCTTGCGCGAACTCAAGGCGAAGGCAATTCTGGAGCCGACGCCCGCCAATGTGACGGCCTATATCCGGTTTCAGCGCGAACAGCTCGACCGGGCATCGCTGTTCAGCGACGTCTGGCAACGGGCGATCTGGCAGGACCCCGACCTCGACTACACGTTGCAGCGTCCCGTTTCGACGCTCGGCAAACGCCAATGGCAGGACGCGCGGAGTTCCGAGCGCGACACGGTCATGGGCAATCTCTCGCAGCGCTACGGCCTGTTCTACTTCTTCGCGCAGAGCTGCGGCGCCTGCGAGGTTATGTCGCCGATCGTCCAAGGTGTCGCCTCGACTTGGGCGATCACCGTGCGCGCGATCTCGACCGACGGCGGACCCTCGCGGCATTTTCCGAACTACACCGTCGAGACCAACCAGCGCACCCGCATGGGGCTCGAGCCCAAGGTCACGCCGGCGGTTGTGCTGTGGGATGCAGCAAAGTCCCGCGCGATCCCGGTTGGGTACGGCGTGATGTCCGCCGACGAGCTTCAGGACCGCATCTACCTCCTCACATCGAAGGAAGCCGGACGTGACTACTAGGATGAAACGCCCAAAGACAGTGCTGCTCGCCGCGCTCCTCGCGGCCACCCTCCCTCTCAGCAGCGTCTCGGCTGACGTCGGCAGTTCGATGGACTCGTTCCTGAACGATGTCGGCGGCGCGGCCAACGTGAATGGCCCGACCGCGTTCCAGGGCCAGTCGGCAGGCTATTACAGCCTCGGCAACGTCTGGACCCGGTTCCCGCAGAAGACGACCAACATCGCCAACCTGCAATTGCCGCGTGCCCGTGCCGGCTGCGGCGGTATCGATATCTTCGCCGGCTCGTTCAGCTTCATCAATGCCAGCGAGATCGTCGCGATGCTGAAAGCGGTCGCCAACAACGCGGTTGGCTTTGCCTTCAGCCTGGCGATCGACACCGTCTGCCCCGAGTGCTCGAAGATCATGCAGGAGTTCAGCCAGAAGGCTCAGCTCATGAACAACCTCAACATCAACAGCTGCGAGATGGCCCAGGGTCTGGTTGGCGGCATCTGGCCCAAGGGCGACCTTGCAGACAAAGCGATCTGCGAGGCAATCGGCAATTCCGAAGGGATATTCACCGACTATGCTGCCGCCAAACATGGCTGCGGCACCAAGGGCCAGCGCGCCAGCACCACAGCGCAAGGGTCGGGCAAGTACGATGACGTCAATCCCGGGGTAGCGCGCAACTACACCTGGACCATCCTCAAGAAGTCCGCGTTCTTTTCGCCGGGCGGCACCTTCGACCGCGAACTGGCCGAATATGCGATGACGCTCATCGGCACGATCATCTATGTGCCGCCCAAGGACGACGAGCCGGGCAAGTTCGTGCCGATCGCCGGCGAAGCCTCCTCGACGCTCGTCACCTCGCTGCTCGATGGCACCGGGGCCAACCGTGTCCTCATTTTCAACTGCGACGAGACCGACAAGTGCCTCGATCCCGGCTTCAAGTCCTTCGCCCTTCCGGCGTCGAAGGCGCTGCGACCACGGGTCGCAGCGCTGATCGATGGCATGGTCCAGGCGATCCACGACGACACCCCGATCACCGATGCACAGAAGGAGCTGCTCCAGGTCGCCTCGATCCCGCTCTACAAAATACTGACCGTCCAGGCCGCCTATGGCCGGGGTATGCCGACCGATGACCGCGAGACGCTGGCGGAGATCGCCAGTGTCGATCTGCTGTTTGCGGTCCTGGACCGGATCGTCAGCGAAGCGGGCCGGTCGATGTCGAGTTTCATCGGCGCCGACGAAGCCAAGATCGCCATGTGGCAGGGTCAGGTGAACGTGGTGCGCCAGGCGCTCGCCGACCGGCAGGCAAACACACACCTGCGCGTCACCGCGATCATGCAGATCATCGAGAAGACGGCGTTCATCGAGAACGTGCTCGCGACGCAGATGTCGCCGGGCATGGCTGCCGCGCTCGACTGGTCGCGCGGGGTCCAGAGCCGCGCGCTCACCCACTAAGCCAGTACCCATCTCCCTATCGCAGGACGCGAGCACAATGGTCGAAATTTTCACGGTTGGCGGCGGCGACTACCTGGTCAACGTGTTCCACGCGGTCGCGGCATGGACCGGCAACGGCGGCTACAAGAGCCTGCTCCAGGTCGTGATGGTGATGGGGCTAGCGCTCTCGGCCCTGACCCTCGCCTTCAATCAGGACTGGCGCGCGTGGATCAACTGGTTCATCGGCGCGACGCTCATGTATTCCTGCCTCATGGTGCCGCGCATCGACGTGCATGTGACCGACCGGCTGAACCCCAGCCTGGCACCGGCCAATGTCAGCAATGTGCCTCTGGGCCTCGCGCTCATGGCGAGCTTTACCAGCCAGGTCGGCGACTATCTAACCGGCTCGGCGGAGGTCGTGTTCGGCCTGCCCGGCGATCTCAACTATTCCAAGAACGGCATGATCTACGGTGCGCGGCTTTATGATGCGACACGGTCCTTGCGCATTTCCGATCCCGAGTTCGCCGCCAATCTCGACGAGCATTTCCGGCAATGCGTGTTCTACGACGTGCTGCTCGGCCGCTATTCGATGAAGGAACTCGCCGAAACGAACGACATCTGGGCGACGATTGCTCCCGGAAGCCAGGCGCGCGCGCAGCGCTTCCTCACCCGCGACGTGAACTCCGGACAGGTCTCCTCGACCATCATCACCTGCCGCGAGGCCTACAATGGTCTGAACGCGCAGTGGACGGGCCTGATCGACGGCATGGGAACGGTCTTCGGCCGCCAGCTCTACCCCAACCAGACGGCGGCGCTGGCCAAGGCCAAGCTGTTCTCCGACCTGCCGGTCGCCTACCAGTACCTCGCCGGAGTGTCGGCCAGTGCAACTGACATTTTCAAGCAGACGCTGACGATCAACGCGATGAGCCAGGCGATGCATTCGCTGGCAGGCGGCAGCGGCGCGGGCAATGTCGATGTCTATGCCCAGACCCGCGCCGACATCCAGACCGAGCGCACTTATGGGTCGATCGCCAGCAACGCGATGAAGTGGGTGCCGCTCCTCAATGTCGTGCTGACGGTCCTGTTCTACGCCCTCTTCCCGGTGCTGTTTCCGCTGTTCCTGCTGCCCAAAACCGGCCCGCTGGCACTCAAGGGTTATGTCACCGGGTTCTTCTACCTCGCTGCCTGGGGACCGCTGTTCGTGATCCTGCACATGATGCTGATGTTCAAGGGCGCGGCCGACATGAGCGCCGTTGCCGGCAGCAATGGCCTGAGCCTTGCGAGCTTTACCGGCATGGCCGACGTCAACAGCGATATCGGCCTACTGGCCGGTTACCTGATCGCCTCGGTGCCGTTCCTGGCGGGCGGCGTCGCCAAGGGCGCCATGGCCATCTCGCATCACGCGACCAGCTACCTCAACCCCAGCCAGAACGCCGCCGAAGAGGCCGCCCGCGAGGCCAGCACTGGCAATGTGGCGCTGGGCAACACGAGCCTCGAGAATTCGAGCGTGATGACCCGGCAGTTCGCGCAAGGCACTATTGCGCCAAGCTTCACCTATGGTGCGGCGCAGACCCGCACGCTGAGCGATACGGGCACAACGACGACGAGCTTCCCCGAAGCCAGCTACGATCAGCTCCCGAATTCCAGCTATCCGTTCACGCCGACGCTCGGCCAGGAGTTCACGTCACGCCTGTCCACGATGGCGTCGCAGGCCCGCTCGAACAGCGAGACCTATGCGAACGTCGCCACGGAATCGACCGCAAGCGCTGTCTCTCAGTTCCGCGAACTGCGCAGCCAGTTCAGCCGAGGCAGTGCATTCGAGAGCGCAACCGGCACCTCCAACTCCGACAGCATCCAGACCGCGTTCAGCGAGGTCGATCAGGCTTCCACCAACTTGCAGCGTCAGTTCGGGCTGTCACGCCGCGCCGCCGACGACATCACCGTTGCGTGGTTTCTTAATGGAGAGGCCGGTGCGAGCGCTGGTGTGACCAATGGAGTAGCTTCAGCGAACATCGGTGCCAAAGGAGGACGAAACCAAGCCTGGACCGATAGTGACATCGGCATCGCATCGGAAGATCGCTCGCGCATCTTCGGCAGCCTCGCCCAGATGTCGGACAGTCGCAACTGGTCGAGCACACGCGACGGGTTCGTTCGTTCCGTCAGCACTTCGTCCAGTTCTTCGGTATCGACCACAGCCAACGGCATGAACGCGTCACTGACCGAATCGCAAAGCTACAGCCGCGAGGCTCGACGCGCCGAGGAGCTTGCGAACAGACTGGAGAGCCAGGCTGCGTTCTTCGAGGGCAACAGTGCTGCCAGTAGCCTGAACCTATCTCAGGCCTACCGCGAATGGGGCCTCACCGAGATTGAGCGCAATCGCGACTTCTACGGGAACGCCCGATTCGACGATGTCGCATTCCAGCTCAGTCCCGAAGGACAATCGCTCCAAGCCAAGTTCATCGAGAGCTACGCGGAAGATCTGCGCGATGGCATCGACGATCGTCTGGTCCTTACGCCGGGAGAGCCAGTATCCCGTCTCCCAATATCTGGTCCCGCTGCTGTTCGCGGTCGCGCCTCTATCGGTGGTGGCGTGCCCTCGAGCATACCGGAGGTGGATACCGCCGCTGTTCGCGATGAGGTCCAACGCGTCCAAGCCGCCGGCCGACAGCGAATAGGGGGATCGAAAGGGCGCCTCGATGCCGCTACCAAGAGTGCGCAGGGGGCGAGCGCCGAGGCTGCCGATGATGTCAAGGAGTGGTAGGCGTCAGCCTCGCAATACGTCCCAATAAATCACGAACCCAACGAAAAACACCAAGAGGGTCAACACCAGGATGCTCAAACCTCTTGCCCACGGGTCAGCCCAAGCTTTTCTGAACCTATATTCGGTCAAGCGGTTCTCGCGGATCGCCTCATCGATTTCAGAAAGACCATCCCACTTGGATGAGCGGCCGATTTCCGAGCTATCTAGGTCAAAATTGGACATGATAGCGTTCATCTCAATGTTCTTTCAATCATATCAGAAACCAAAGGCTTACGGGAGAGGAATTCTCGCGATCAAATCTCGGTAAGCCTGCAGAGCAATCTCGCCTCCTCACAACGGCTTCGCGAAGGGAGAGCTAATGTTGAACGACGGAAACGGGATATTTTGCCTTCGTCATGATCACCGGGGATTTCGTCGCACAATCGGAATCGCAAGCAAAAGACGATTCACTCGAGGTGCTCACGAATAGCCCGCAAGATACTGGCGGTTCCCTTACCGGGCGCCCAGATCGGCTCCTTGCCCGCAAGCGCTTCCTTCACACAGTAGAAGGCTTGGTGACTGCTGCTTTTCCACGCAAAAACGAACAGGTCGGCGGCTTTTGCCAGGCTGGTCAGTTGCGCGGTCGCGACAAGGTCCGAGTTCACGACGACCTTGCAGCCCGGGAACAGGCCCTCCAGCGCAGCCTTGGCCCGGGCACCGGCGGCCTCCGCCAGCGTGTAGATGCCGATCATCTTGCCATCGAGGTTCGGGAAAGACGCCGCACCGGCGACGTCCGTTGCCGCCTCGCGCTTCAACGCAGAGACCGCCTCTGCGCCGACGCCGTAATCCTTCGCCAGGGTCTCGATCGGGAGCAGATCGTCCGGCACGAGCCGATGGGCGAATCCCGCGGCCTGGCCGAGCACGAGGAGAAAAAGTCTCAGGCGGGCGTCGCGGGCCTCGTCTGAAGTGCATGGCAGGATCGCGAGCGCCTCGCTCACGTCCAGGCTCCACGGCAGATAGACATAGGAGCCGATCCGCTTCTGCACATCCTCAAGGTCGCCGATCAGCGACACATAGTCGTCGGGCGAGAGTCCCTGCTCGATCAGAAAGTTGGTCAATTGGCCGAGCAAATCGAGATCGGCCCGCGAGAGCGTCTCATCCATCGCTATCAGCAGGAACAGCAACGATGCGATCGGCCGCGCTGCCGGCGATGCCTTCTCGTCATCGGGGAAGAAGCTGGCATAGATCTGCGGAACTGCGGCGCGCGCGACCTCTCCCGCGCCACCATTCAGGCCGCCGATAATGTCGGCGAACTTCTGCGCCAATTGGCCGCTGTCCCGGATCTCCGACGCGTCCCAATTGGTCGGGGCGGACTGCGCGTCGCGCTCTGCACCGGCGAGGTTCTCACCCGCCTGCAATTGCTCGGCCCAGCGCATCCACGGGTTTGTGCCGCTCGGGACTTCGCTGTCGGAGGATGCCGCAAGGCCGTCCGCCTGCGCTTGCCTGAGGCTGTCGAGCTTTGTCGCGACCGCCGGAGCGAGGCCCTCGACGAGTGCGCTGTCCGCTTGATGGATCGCGGCGAGCAGCCGATCACTGGCCTCGTCGGTTCCGATCGTGCCGACGCACGAGACCAGCCTGCTGATCGTCTTCCTGCTGGCAGGCAGCCGCAGGTAGAATTCGAACGCGCGGTCGAATTGGCCGTCGTCAAACGCTTCGTCGGCTTGCTCCAGCGTCGTGGCGGATGTCGGCACCGGCTGCGGGGCGGGCGCCACTGTGAACAGCGCGGTGTCGGTCCCGGTCGGCAAGAGCTCAAGCAGCGCGTCGATGATAAATGGATCAGGGTCGGGCTGGACTTGCTCGTACAGCGCGAACGCCTTGACCACGCGCGGCGCACGAATGCCCCGGCGCGAGGCGAACAGCTTGGGATATGGTGCCGCAACGTGTCGCGCGAACGCGTCGCGCATGGACGCACCATCGCCTGCGGCCTCTGCCTCCTCGACATAGGTCCGATACAGCGCCTCGATCAGGTCAGCCAGGATCTGCGGCGGCAGCGCCAGATCGGCCAAGGTCTTGATGAGCCAATGATCGCGCGCAATCTGCGGCCACAATCCAAGCCCGGCACTCAGCCGCACCTCGAGGTAGCGCAGATTCTCCTCGTTAAGGCGCCCGGTCTGCTTGAACTCGGCGATCATCGCCTCGGCCTGGGCTTCGTTGCCGACAAGCAGTGCCCGCTCGAAATCGCTGCGGATCGCCCCGACCGGACGGACGCGCGTCCGTGTGGCGACCGGCCTGCGCTCCAGAACCCCCGCGAACTCGCTCAGCTGCGCCGCGATCGTCTGCATCGCGGCGGCATCGGCACCGGTGAAACGATAGACGGTGCCCCCGAAGCGGTCCCGAAGCGTTGCCGCCATCGGGTCGTTGGAATCCTCGGGCACGCGCTCGAACCGGCTGAGCCAGGTCGGTCCAAGCCAGGCGTTGATCTCGTCGCCGAGTTCATAGCCACCCGAGGGGCCTTGCGTCGTCGCATACCAGCCCGTCACCGCCCCGCCGCGCATGAACGGCAGGATGAGCGGCGCGGCGGCATGTGAACCCAGCAGGCCCAGCCATTGTCGAACCTGGTCCGCCTCGCGCGGCGGAGCCGATCCGTCGAGGAGCGACGCCCAGTTCAGCTCGTTGGGGCCCGCGAAGAAGGCGGCCAGCCATGCTTGCTCCTGCGGGGGCAGATGCTCGATCATCTGTCGGCCCCGACATAGGATTCAAAGTTGATCCGCGCCTCGGCGAGTGTCTTGGGCGACGTGTCGTAGACGACCGTCTCGTCGTTCAACTCGAGCCCGTTATAGGTGAGGTTCATCGAGCCCGTCAGCAGGCCGCGCTTCAGCAACACGCCTTTGATGTGCAGGTGCTGGCGGCGGACGATGCACAGCTTGTCGGCCAGCCCGCCTTCGCCCGCAGCCGTGGTGAGGGCGTCGATCAGCGGATCATTATGGCTATCCAGACTGGTCGCAATGCCCAGCGCGGTCCCGCGCGCCATCATATCGGTCATTATCTCGATCAACCGGATCTCGCGATTGCCCCATTCGGGATTGATCGTGCCGAAACCGCCCGCGCGGTTGTCGAACAGGACGATATTGCTGATCCACGGGCTGACCAGCCAGGCACGCTGCCCCCCCGGCGCCAGCAATTCGCCGAGGAACATCATCTGCAGCAGTTCGCGGATGAGATTCTGGCTTGTCACTGCGCTCTTGAAGATGCGTCGCGTCTCGAAGCTCATTGCAGCGCCTCCGCGACGTCGACATCGACATGGAAGACGTTCTCAACCCGGCGGATGGCCTGGACCCGCGCGAACACCGAGAGATAGACCGTCTGGACCGGATTGGTGGCGAGGAAGCTCAAGGCATCGGCAAGCAAGGGTGCCGCCGCCATCGGGCAGACCAGCGTCGCGGCGCCGACGTCGGCCAAACGATCGAGACACTGATCCTGCCAGCCCTCCGCTTCCAGATCGATGAGGCTCGCATCCTCCGCGAGGTAGGATTTCAGCAGCAACGGGTCCGGCGCCGGCAGCTCGGAGAATGGCGAATAGATCCGCAGGCCCGATTGACGGATATGCGGCCCCCGCGGCCAAAGCAGCCCGTAGATCACGCCGAAGCGCCACTGGTCCGGGTTGACCGTGGGGGCGTCAATGCCAGCGAGCCCGAGCGCCGCGTCGATATCGTCGGACCGTGCCAGCCGATAAGCCAGCACGCGGGCGTCGAGTTCGACACCCAGCCGTGCCTCCTCAGCGTTCCACAAGCGCACCGCATCGAGGAAGAAAGCATCGCTGTCCCTGCTCGAGCCGGGACGCAGGATCCGGTTGGCGAGCGCCACGAGGAAGGCATGGAAAGTGACGAAGCCTTCCTCCGCGAGGACATGGCGAAGCGCAGTAAACGCCGCATGGCTCTCCTCGGCGCCCAATGCGTGCCGGAACCCTCGCGTGGCGGCCGGCAGCGGATCGTCGCGGTCCCCTTCGACCACGGCGGTGAGGAAACGGCTCAATTGGAAATCGCTCAGCGAAAAATCATTGTCGCGCAGCGCCGCCGTCATAAGGCTGAAGAAGCGCCGTGGATCCTCGACATATTGGCGCTGCGCTTCCTCGATCTGGCCGTTGCCGCCAGGCGTCATCTCGCTGATCCAAATCTCACCATTGGCGATGCCGGTAAGCACGTCGTCGGCCTCTCGCGGCCCTGCGGTCACGTCGAGCACCAGGCTGTCGGTATCGATTTGTGGGCACAGACTGGTGATCGCGCTCAGCGCCGCGGCACCGACGGTCGAAGCATAACGATTACGCAGCCACGGCTCCCATCCGGCGTCGATCGGCGTCCACAGGATCGCGGCAAGGCTGAACAGGCTATCGACGACCTGCCGGTCGGCGAGGAAGCCCGCCAGGTCCTGCCGCAGCTTGTCCTGTTGGTTGCCCTGCGCATTGGCGTCGTCGACGATCGGCGACTGGAACAGGATGTTGAGCGTCCGGTCGAGATCAAGTTCCGCGCTGCCGTCGGCAAGCCGCGCCGCCGCCTCGCGCAACGTGATGCCGCGCGCCATGGCTTCATTGCTGAGTGCCGCCAGCATCAGATGTGCCAACCAGTCACGCGCAAAAGGATTGTCGACCGTCTGGAGAAAGGGCCCGTGAACCGCCTGGTGATGAAACCGAGCGGTGCGCATGGCGCGGTAGCGCGGGTCGGCCTCGTCCCCAAGGTTGGACCACAAGGCCTCCGGAAAGCGGAGGCGAATGCACATCGCATCGACCGCGAGGCTGAAGCCCAGCGCAGCCGCCTCGCCGCCGACTTCGAAGATGAACTCCTTGGTGAGCGAACCGCCGTCACGGAAGCGAATACCGGCGTCGCTGCCAAGCGCCATCCGGCGCACCTCGATCGGGCTGAGCCCTTCGTGGCTGTAGAAGCGCACGTCCTCGACCAATGGCGTCCAAGGGCTGCCACGCGGCGGATCCAGCACCAGGCCCGGCTCGCGCGCCACCAGTTGGCTCTGCCACCGCAACCGGGCATTCGATGTATCGACGACCGTACTAGGCGGCGGCTGGACCTCGAGGACGCGCGGCCGATAGACGGGGACCTCGCGCACCAAGCCCGCGATTGAGAGCTGCCAGTACCCAAGCCGGTCCAACCGCGCGAACGGCTCCAGCGGCACCATCTGCTCCCGGTTCTGGTCGAGCGCCGGACACATCCAGTGACGCTCGAATGCATGGCTGATGCCGTAACGCCGCGACACGCGCCCGGGCGCGAACTCGCGCAGCGCCTGGGCGATCGGCATCGCCACTTCATCGGGTGTCGCGCTGCCGGGCTGTGGCAGCACGATGTTCACTTCGGGCAGGTTGAGATCGCTGAACAGATTGGCTGGCGCGAACTCGGGCAAGGGCGAATTGAACACCTGATAATCGCCACCAGCTTGCCCCCAGGCGCGCCAATTGCTTTCGAGCCGGCGTAGCGCCGTCGGCAGGACTTGGGTCATGAGCGGCCGGGGATGGTCCCAGAGCAGTGGCGCGATCGCGCCTTCGTCGACCTTCAGGGCCGAAGCGAGATAGGCGGTATAGCGATCCAGCTCTACTGGAATTGTCAGGATGCGCCGGATCAAACCCGCCAACGCCGTCTGCCGCGCACGCTGATAACTGCTGTCGGTACTGGTCGACAGGTCGAGCCAGACGCTGCCCTGACGCGAAGAGCCGATCGACTGACTGAGATAGTCGAGCGTCGCATAGACCGCCTGGATGCGCATGACATAGCGATTACCGACCGGCAGCGTTCGCAGCGGCAGCTCGGGGTCGAACAGCAGATCATAGCCCTGATAGGCGAGCCGATCCCGGCCATAATCCGACAGGACGGCGACGGTCCACGGACGCATCGTGCGCGAACGTCCTGCGCGGCCCTTGCGCTGGAGGAACTGGGCGACGTCGCGCGGCGCCTTGTGCTGGATGACCGCACCGACCCGGGGATCGTTGAAACCGACCTCGAGCGATGCGGTCGCGACGATGATGTCGAGATTATTGCCGACGCCGGGATCCATCGACATCACCCGGCCCACCGACTTGCGGTCCTGCGGCTGCAGGCTGTGACCGATCTCGACTACCGCTTCCCAGTCCTGGCCGTGGAGCTTGCGCTGCTCGACAGGTAACGGTCGGCGCAATGAGGCAAGGCCACCATCCGGCCGGTTCGCGAGGTCGGGCGCGCCGCTGCTCCGGCGCCCCTCGGCGTCCAGCATCGCGAAATACATGCGGTTGGTGACGTCGATATCGTCGGTGAACAGGAACACGCGCTCCCCAATAATCCCTCGGCTCTTGCGCTCGTCGGGCGCATCGAGCAGCCGCGACAAAAGCATGCCGGTCTGGATCGTCGTCGACAGCAGAGCGGTGCGCGACACCGGATCGCCGCGCAGCGCCAGGAGATATTCCGCGCCTTCCGCGATCATGTCGCTGTTGGCAGGCGTGACCTCGACTGACGCCTGCTCGAACAAGCCAGTCAGCTGCGCGAAGAAGCGCGCGCCGTCCTTCAGCGTTGCCGACAGGCCGACGAAGCTGACGTGCCGGCGAAGCAGGCGCCGCCAACGCCGCAGCAGGAATGCAACCTGCGCACCCGAACTGCCCGCATAGGTGTGGACCTCATCGAGCAGCATCATCTCGACGGGGCGCTGTGCGCGCTCGCCGATGCCAAACAAATGCCGGAACCGGTCGTCACCCATGCGCTGGTTGAGCATCTCGGTCGTGGTGAACAGGATGTCGGGAGCCTCGGTCTGCAAGCGTTGGCGCGTGAGAATGATCTCGTCGCTCTCGATGGTGCTCGAGCATACGAGACATTCGAGGCGTTCGCGGTTGACGCGTCGATCCGCGTCCCGCCACGCCATGTCACCGTCGCAACCGGGCGACGGGCAGCGCAGATATTCGCAGACGAGGCCGTCCGATGTCGTGCGCCAGCCGCTGCGCGCTTCATGAGCCTTCTCGGCCGAGCGCGGCGTCGGGCCGAAGAACGTACCGATGAGGATCTTGCGCCGGCCGCGCGCAGCCAGGGTGGCATCGAGGCGGCGTGCCTGGCCGTATACCTCGGCAAACTGGTCCTTGAGCAGTTCGTTGCGCGGGTAGAGCGCAAGCACCTTGACCCAGCGATCACCGACGGCGTTGCACTGGATATGCGACGCGACACGCGACAGCGCCGGCAGATAGAAAGCAAGCGTTTTGCCGCTGCCGGTGCCCGCACTGACCAGCGTGGCGATCGATTGCGATCCCTCGAACCCGCCGAGGATGCGGGCCGCAGCGTCGACTTGGAAACCCGCAAGCGCGAACGCAGGCCCATAGCTTTCGACCAAGGCCGACAGGGCCGCACGTGCCGACTGATCGGCGGTGGCTGCGGCAATTCGCGCCAGCGCGGCCGCGGCATCGATGTCGCGCCGCGGATAGCGACGGCGGCGCCAGATGAACCGAAAGTCGGCAACTAGCGTCGGTGCGGTCTGCCAGCCGATTGGCCCCCGATGCTGAGGGAAGAGCTGACGAAGCCGGAACAGCAGCCGCACGCCCTCTGCCATGCGCGAGCGATAGCGCGTGCCCGGCTCTTCATCGATATCGAACAGCAGTGCCCGGTCGATCAGTTCCGCGATCACTTCGCCCGCATCATGGAAACTGACCCCGGCGCCTGTTGCGGGATCGTCGAGCAGGGCATCGATGATGCCATGCATCTCCCCAGCCGAGACGTGCCCGTCGACCAGTCCCCAGGTCAGCAGCCGGGCCTCGCGCTGCTCGATCTGGTCGAGCGCGGCGAGCAGCAAGGCTTCATCGGCCTCCATCGACACCTCGCGGCACGATGCGATAGCTGGCGAAGGCGTCATTGGCTGCGAGCCACGCCTTGACCGTGTCGGTCAACAGATCGAGCGTCGCTCCGCCGCTTTGCACGGCTTCGAGGAAGTGCTTCACCTCCGCAGGGACATCATAATCGAAGGCCTTGGCAGTTTCGGTCAATTCCTTGGCAACCGAGCGCACGCGCTCGATCGCGGCCAGATCGGCAGGCAGCCTGTCGAATTCCACCCGAAAGGCCTGGTGAAGCTGCTCATAACTTTTGAATGCGGTGGCATTGGCCGGGGTGAAGGCCATGCGCCCTTTGACGATCCCGGGCGCTTCGCCGGTGAACACCTCCTGGCGATAAGCCTTCCAGCTCTTGATCACCATGGCGCCGACATCGCTCGACGCCGCCTTGATGTCGCGGACCAGATTGGCCCAGCCGACACCCTTCTTAAGCGTCGCCGCCTTCTTCTCCGCCGCAAACTTCTCTAGAAGACCGGCTGCGCGTTTGCGCGCGGCGTCGAGGCTCGCAGGTGCTGCCGCGGCGATCCCGGCATCGACCAGCAGCGTGCGCTGATCCAGCGCCCGACTGAGTTCGGCCGCCGGTGCGGCAAGATCGGACCGTAGGTCCTCCAGCAGGCCGGCCTCTGCGACGTTGGCGCCCATCTCGTCGAGCGTGACGAGGCGGTCGCGGAGCGCCTTCGCGCGCGCGGGAAGCGATGTGCTCATGGCGTGGCCTCCGCAGCTGCCACCTGCACGCCGCTGACGCCTTCGAGCAGCGCGACGATCTCCGCGGCGGCGACGCTCGGATCGGATTGACCGCGGATCGCCTCCTGCTGCGCGACGCGCGGCTCGGCCAGCGACACGATCTCGTTGGCGATATTCAGGAACGACATGGTGCGCTGGATCAGTCCGAGGTCGATCGAGCCCAACGCGTTCAAGAGCTTCGGGATTTGCTCGCGATCAGCTTCGTCGACGATTGTGGCGGTTTTCGCGACCAGATCGACGAAACGGCTAGTTTGAAACTCCGTCAGCCGCGTCTCGAACTCGCCATGCTTGATCGACACGCCAGCCGGCCAGCAATTGGTCTTCTGCAGGAGCGGGATGATCTCACGCAAGTCGGCGACGAACGCATTTTTGTCGAGGCTGTCATCGACAAAGTCGGAAATTTCCTCGCGGAAGCTGCGAAGCTTGGCGATCACCGTCTGCAGGCGCGTCCACAGCCGCGCCTCGCTCATCGTCGGGATGAAGCTGCGCACCTCCTCAGGCAATCCTTCTGGCAGCGGACCTGTCGGCGGGTGGCCGGCAAGCGTGTCGAGCAGCCGCGGACTATCGATCGCGAACGGCTTGTTGCCCGATCCCTGGTAGCTGGCCGTTCGATCAAGCAGAAGCGTTTGCAGCGTGGTGCGCGTGTTGCGGCCGTTGATCGAGCCGAGCGCCTGGGCGCGCAGTTGATCCCAGTTTTCCTCGAAGGCCTGGGTTTCCGTCTGCGGTGGCGACGCGAACAGGCCGCGCAGCAGCGGCTCCGGGGCGCCCGGGCGCACGGGCGGGGAAAGCCCGATGATGCGCGACTGGTTGAGCAGTGCTCGCCCGATCACGGCGGTCTGCGCATGGGCTTCCGCCACCAGCATCGGCTCCAGTTGAGCGACGAGCCGATCGACAATCGCGGCGCTGGCGACATAATCGAGGTCGGCCTCGGGATAATTCCAGCGGTGGCCGTTGAAACCGAAGCGCAGCGCGCCGAGCAAGCCCTCGCGCAGCGTCGCATCTTCGTCTTCATAGCGGTCGCAGACGACCAGGACGCGCCCTGCGACAGGGTTATTGCGCGCGCCCGCGATCGACAGCCAGGTCGCCTTGATCTCCTGATCGGGAATGCGAAGCGCCGGCCAGTTTATGGCGCCCTTCAGCATCGCCGCCAGCGCGGTGCGCAGTTCGCGCGCGTCGGCCTGAACGAGTTCGGTCCCCGCCGCCCAGGCTTCGAGCTTCTTGGACCACAACGCGACGCGCGGATCCTGCTCGACCTGCGGCGATGGCGGCGACGGGGCCGGTTGCTCGCCATCCCTTGGCGGCGTTGGCGGGCTCGCCGGCCGGTCGGCCGGTACGAACTTAACATTGGCGAGATCGGCCGGCGTCGGCAGCGAAAAGGTCGTGAAAATCGCCGGCGGCACATGCGCAAGTTCGCTCTGGTCGGCCGCGTTGCCAGCCCAAACCGCAAGCGCCGAATTCAGGCGGCGCTTGACCGCCTCGGGCTGGCTCGCCTCGCGCACCAGCCCGGCAAGATAGAGATTGGGGCGCAGACCATGGAAGTCGGCGGGCGGAAAGGCGCCGCTGACGAAGGTGCCGCGCATCAGCAGCGGCCGGCGCAGGATCTCATTAATGACACGCCGCGGATTGAACGCGAGCTTGCCGGCCTCGGAGAGATGACGCTGGACAAGCTGCTCGACCGCCAGGCGGTTAAACGGGAACAAGGCGTGGCCACGGGCCGAATAGCCAAAGGCGTTCAATGCCTCGACTTCCTCGTCAGTCTGCTCCTCGTCCTGCCACGGCGGCAACCAGTCCGTTAGGCCTTCGCCGGCACCGCGCCGGTCGAAGCGCCTGCGCAACCCGTCCTCGCTCCAGCGCGCAGCATTGAGATAGGAGCCGACCATATCGACGACGGCGCTCTTGATCTCGTCATCGCTCTGCTGGCGGTTGCCGATCACCCAGACCCGTTGCGCCCGCGTAAGGATCGTATCACGCGACGCCAAATAGCCATCGGTGAGCGCGAGCGCTGTCCGCATCGTCGCGCGGACTTTCTTGCCGGCATAGGCACCCTCCTGCACGCAGACTTTGAGCAGGACATCCTGGATGCCCGAGAGCGCCGCGAAATCCTCCACCAGCAGGACGAGGTCCATATCGTCCTTCAGCAGGATCTCGCGGACGCCGAGGATGATATCCTGCAAGGTGATACCGCCGGTGCTCTGCTCGAGCTGGAACACATTGCCGATCGCGGCGTCGACGATTCCATTGAGCAGATCCACCGCGGCCTGCCGGCGCCGGACATCCGATACGGCAAGCTGAGTCTGGTAATAGGTCTTCACCGACAGCGCGGCATTATTGAGATCGATCGAATCGGGAACGATCAGGTCGTCGGCGAAGAACTGGGATTGCGTCTCATCGCCTTCCGCGCCGTCTTCACGGCCCTGGAGCGCGCGTGCGACCACGCGGGCGAGCACCGTCTCGTCAAAATGATCCTTGAGCGCGGCATCCCCGAACAGCTTGGGTAGCGACAGCGCGTGGCCGATCAGCGGGCGCAGGTCGGCCGCGCGATCCTTGTGCTCGCGTGCTTCGACCTGCATCGCCTCGGCGCGGCCGGTCAGGGCATTTTCAATCTGGGCACGGAACAGCACGACCGCCTTGCGCTTGTCGACCTCGGCCACCGCGCGGGTGAGGTCGGCGCGCGACTTCTCGAAACGTGGATCGCCCGCCAACGGCTCCAAGATGAGTTCGACAACCTTGCGCAGGCTCGCGCTCTTGGGAATGCGAATGATGTGGAGGCGGTCGTGCTTGGGCGACCGCTGCAGCTGCGCGTCGAGCCAGCGGATGATATGCGACTTGCCGATCCCCGACGGTCCGGTGATCGGGAAGAGCAGATAACCGCCCGGCACATCGTCGGAGAGGAAAGCGTCAAGGAGTTGCTGCTCGGAAGCCGACGTTTCGATATTGGTGCCAGCATTACGCGTTGTGAGCTGCGAAGGTTGATGGACCGCCAGCAGCACGGATACGTCGGCCGTCTCCGCCTCATTCTTGATGCAGGCATTTACCTGATCGGCTTCGGGCCAATATCGCTCGAGCATCAGCGCGCCTTTCTCGTCGGTGCCGGCGCGACGTGCGAGACCTCGCGCCACGCGCGCATGTTTGTCCCGGTCAGCGTCACCACACCTTCGGTATCGCTGCGGTTCGCAAGCGTGATCGCACCCTCCCGGTCGAGCCGCAGGATGGCGCGCGACAGCGAGGATGACACAAGCCCGGGGCGCGGCCGTGGCCAGGCACTCTCCTTCAGCGCCCCCTCGACCTGCGCTCTGTAAGAGCCGCCGTCCAGCACTGGCAATATCGATGCGGCCCGTTCGACGAACGCCGGACCCGACAATTCACGGCCCGACGCAAAGATCTCGGGAAGCGCGTCACGCAAGGCGTCGGTGGGATCGACGACCCATTGCATGCCATCTCGAGCGAATCCCAGATAGAGCATCCACTCCCTCAAAGCGGGCAAATCGCGCTCATTCTGGAAGATCTTTTGCTTCCCGCTATCCTTGAGTTGCTGCGTCTCGAGGACCAGGAGGTTCTTGGTGCTGCTATCGAGCTGATAGACGTCCTGCGCGAGCATCCACGCCATCCCGCGCGACAGATCGGCGCATTTTGCGCCATCGCCATCCCAGAAGCGCTCGTTATTTTCGGTCGAGAGCGCGATGGATCGAACGATGTTTGGAAGCCGCGTCTCAGCCTCGTCTGCCGTCTTTCCCAGCTGCGACAAATGGGCGGGTGACAGGGTCACCTTGCCATCTTCGATGCCAAACAGGCCGAGCTGCGTCCAACGGGTGAGCGTCTGGGAAAGTTGGTTATTCTCTTCGGTAAAATATTCCCCACCGCAGGCGAGAATAAGCTGATCGCGGCCCTGCGGCCCAAAGCGGACCAACGCGCGTACCAAGATGATCAGCACGTTGAAAAGCCCATCATTCGTGCGGTTCAGAACGGTCACGACCGGGCTCCGAGCTTGAATTGATCGGCACTCAACACGTTCGATCCCGTATCGGCGATCCGGCGTCCCGCGTTCCAGGGATCGGGAGTCGATTCAGGGGCGATAATGACATGAAGCGGCCGCTTCATCGTGAAGAGATGCCTCGGAAGTGCAGCGGACCCCGATCCCGTCCAGAGTGACACCCGCGGCAGTTCATAGGATGACGGCTGCAGCGTCTCCTCCTCGAGCGATTGGAGCAGCAGCATATGGTCGTCGCTCTGCTTGTGCAGGGTGGCGAGCGCGGGAGTGCGTTGCCGGAACGCAGCCGTCGTGGCGATCTCGCGCACCGCGAACAGCGATACGAAGTCCTTGAGAAGAGCGATCAGCACGGCATCATCATACGGTTCTTCCACCGGCAGGATCACCGACTCGCCAAGATCAAGTTGCGGGAACCGGGCCGCGAACAGGCTAACGTCGCGCCGGCCGACCTGTTCGATGCCATATGCGGGCGGCGGGGAATAGTGGGTGTTCGTCATGCCAGCGCGCCGATGGGCCGGGCATCCGCCGCACGCACGCGACACGATGACCGATCGCCCGGGCGCATGGCTGCGATAGAGGTGGTCGAGCAGCGACGAAACTTCGATCGAGCCGCCAAGCAGTTGTTCAAGCAGTCCGCGATTCTCCGTGGCCGCGCCGAACGAGCGCTGGCGCTCCTGCCCGATCAGCGCCTCGAACCGGTCTTTGCTCAGATGCCCGAACTCGGCCATGCCGACGACCGCGCGCTGGAAATAGTCCGACCAATATTCTTCGTTGCGAAGCTCGTACGCGGACGCTGTCTCCGCTTCCTGCTGCGCGATCTTCGACGGCGGCTGCGACTCGAGTTCGAGCATGCCGGCGCGCGCCATCATGATGAGCGTGCGCATGTTCCACGACTCATTATAGTCGGATTGCTGCTTCAAGCGTGGTGGCACGACTGCGAGATCGACTTCTAGCAACTGGCCGATCCCGTCGCGCTGCTCACTGCTGCCATACATCGTCGACCAGCGTTCGAAGGCGAGGTCGTCGCTGATCAGCGAAGGCGAGGCGATCTGGTTGGCGGTATCTTGATCCTCGAGCGAGTAGATCAGGAACGAGGCGGAGGGGCAGCCATCGCGGCCGCCGCGGCCGACTTCCTGATAGAAGCGATCGAGCGTCTCGGGGACGGCGGCGTGGACCACGGTTCGCACGTCGCGCTTGTCTATCCCGACCCCGAACGCTGAGGTTGCGACGATGCCGTCGAGGCTGTTTTCCGACCATTGCTCGATGATCCGCAGGCGATCGCGCGTGGGCGTCTCGCCATGGAAACAGTCGACACGGTCATAACCCGTCTTGCGGAGCAGCTTGACCCAGCGTTTCGCGTCGCTGCGCTTTGTCACATAGAGGATGAAAGGCCGCGGCGCGTGGCGCAGGATCTCCAGGACCTTGCGGTCCTTCGCGTCCGGATCGTCCTCGCGGTGCACCCAATATTGCGGCTCAGGACGCAGATGGATCGAGGCGACCATCTGGACGGTGCGGGCCGGGCCGAACAATGCGTCGATGGTGGTGACCGTGTCGGGTGTCATCGTTGCCGACATCAGCAAGGTCCGGAAGGGCGCGACCGGAGGGCACGCCGCGAGCAATCCGCGCCGGACGCCTGCGAGCATCTGGAACGCCGGGCGAAACCCGTCGCCCCACTGGCTCACCAGATGCGCTTCGTCGATGATCAGATAGGCGAGCAGCCCGGTCCGCGCCGCATCGTAGAGCGCGGGCAGCAAGGCGCCCGTCGCCGCTTCCGGCGAGCAATAGAGGATGCCTTGCCGGCCCTCGCGGATCGCGGCCTTGATCTCCGTTCGGTCCTCGTCATCAATCCCCGAGTGCCAGGCCAGCGGCGGGACATCGCGACGGGGAAAGCGGCGCTTGAGCATCTGCCGCATCTGCCTTGCCTGATCGAGCACGAGCGCGGTCGTTGGCACGATGCATAGCGACAAGCCGCCCTCGAGCCCGCGTGCGAGCACTGGCGCCTGGGCCACGAAGCTCTTGCCCGAGCCTGTCGGCAGCGCAACGATCAGCGTCTCGCCAGGCGGAAGCAGGAACGCGCTGCGCACCGCTTCGCGCTGACCGGGCGACACATAAGCCTCAAAACCGCTCGCCTCGCCGAGAAACGGGTCGATCGGGCGCTGCCAGTCGAGTCGGACATTCTGCTCCGCGAAGACGTCCTCGAAGACCGGATTGTTGCACTCCTCCAGCCAAGGCGCGTGCCATGGCCGGGCCTCGATCAAGACATGGCCATTCGCCTCACTGTGCGCGCGCACGCCGCACGACGCCCAGGCGGTGCGATCAGGCCAACCGGGCCGCGTGGGCACCCGCAATTGCGCCTGCTGGCCGGCGCGCAGCGACTCGCGGCGCAGCACATGCCGGAACAGCGCCATTGCGTCAGCGGCGCTCGGCAACCGTCCGGTTGGCAGAGATGCCTTCAGAATCTGGGCGAGCCGGTCGAAGAGGCCGTCGTCGATCTCGCCGTCATGGCCGGTTGAGTCGAGCGCCAGGTCCTGGAGGGCGCCGAAATCAAACTCAGCCATCAATAGCCACCCGACACACGATCGGTCGCGGCCCGGCTTGCCGAGACGAACACAGCCCCTACGGTATCGACCCGCACGCTTGGCGCGCGAATGCCGTCTCGCAGCGCGCCTGCGAGCCGTTCCTCAAAGGCGACGTCGCTATCGTCCTCCGCGTCGGCGCCAGCGCGTGCCCGTGCGCGCAATTGCCCGATCCGCCCGAGATCGACTCGGAGCGCATGCTGCTCGGCCCTGGCGAGGCTGTCGATGAGGTCCCGATCGGTGCGCAGCGCGGCTTCGGCAGCGAGGCGGGCCTTGCCGCACAGGTCCGACCAAAAGCCGAGTTCCGGAAGTCCTAACTGGAGCACGCGTGGCCAGCGCCGCGCGTTGAGATTCAGGTCCACCGCGCCACTGTCAACCGGCTCCACCGCATAGGATCGTGCAAGCCGGGCTAGCAGCGCCGCGTCGGTCACCGGCGCTAACTCGCGATCGAGCCACAGCGAGCGATGGAAGGGCGGCAGTGCCATGTCGCCGCGGCGCCGGATCGCCGCGCCGGCCGCGCTGGTGTCACGCCCATGATCGCTCAGTGTCTCGGCCGCTTCGGCGACGTTGGCCTCGAGCACGAAGTCGAACCGGAAGTAGACGTCCGCGACAGGATCGCCGACGTGATCCGGATCGAAGCGCCACATTGCGAACGATCGACCCCGATCGTCGGCCTCGGTGAGCACGGTCATGCCGCTCATGAGCGCGTCGCCATAGCGCAGCAGGCCCACTCCGCGCGCGCGCGCGCCGCGGCCGAGCGCGGTCCGGCGGCGGAAGGTATAGGGAATGGTTCTGATAGACCTGCCGCCGCGCGCATTCGGAGCAAGGTCGAGCGCGTCGGCACAATGGGTCATGAAGACCGAAAGCGGAATCAGCGTGTGCCGGTTCGACGTCGAATAGACATAGCGGAACGGCGGCGAGGGTCCGCCGCTCGCGCCCTGTTCGTCGCCCCGCCCGAACTGCAGCATCTGCTCGAGCCAGAGCGCGGTGTCGCTGGCCAGCGCCTGCCAGTCCCCGTCGACATCGGCAAGCTCGTCGATGAGATCGCTCGGTGGCGCCCCAAGCGCATCGAGCGCATCCTGCTGATCGATCGCCTTGATCTCGCGCTCAATCAGGCCCTGCTCACCGACGCTGTCGTTGGTCAGACCGACGAGTGCTTCGGCGCCATCGGTGAACAGCGCGCGCGCGATGTCTCGCACCGTCTGTTCGATCAGATATTGCAAGCTCGCGACCGAGCGATCGAAAACCTTGAGCGCTGAATCGACATAAGCGACCCAAGCGATCTCAAGCGGATCGTCCTCGCACGCAAGCACGAGCGAGCGGACCGCTTCGCCCGACCCGTAGCGATCGGCGCGCCCCAGCCGCTGCTCGAGCCGATTGGGATTGAACGGCAGGTCGTAGTGGACAACGACCTTCTTGCCGCCCTGCAGGTTGAGACCTTCTTCGGCCCGGCGATCGCAGACCAGGACCGGATGATCGCCGCCGTCGCGAAACGCCATCCAATCCGCACCGTCCGGATCGTGCCGGTCGACGACGATACCGAGATGCTCCGCGATCCGCTTCGCCAGCATATCGGCGGTCTTAGCGTCCGAGCAGAAGACCACGCACTGCGCCTTGGCCTGCAGCAAGGGCCGCAAAGCCTCTATCAGCGCGTCGGCGCGATCCTCGAACAGGCCGCTGCGCCCAAGGCATCGGCTGATCGACGCGAACCGGTCGACCTTACCGATCATCGCCGTCTGGCGCGCTAGGAATCCGATCATGCCCGCGCCCGAACCCGCATATTGCGAAGCGCGGTCGAGCACCTGCCAGAACGCGCGCACGCGATCGGTCCAGAGCGCCTCGGATCCCGCAGTATCGAGCGCGAGCGCCTCGCCGAAGCGCCAGTCGTCGATCGCCGCGGTGAGCGCCGCGCGATCACTGCTGCGGTAGCGGACGATGGTGGCGCCCGACCGCTCGGGCGTGAGCCCACCGATGCTCCGCCGGCGATGGCGCAGGATGCGGCGATGCAGCCGGTAGACTTCGCTCAAATGGGCATGCAGCCGGCCGATGGCTTCAACAAGCGCCGGGTCGCTCTCGTCCGGCATTGTCTCGACGACCGCGCGTAGCGCCGAGGCATGCTGCTGTAGCAGGTCGTCGTCGGGGAACAGTGCGGCCAGCTGGTCGATGGTATAATCGAGGTAAAGGGCGTTCTCCGGCGTCAGGCCGGCGACGATTTCGGCAAGCGCTTGCCGCCCTTCGACCTTGCGCCGGAACGCCGCCTCGCCACCCAGCGGATAGGTGCCGGGATCGAGGAGATGCAGCATCTCAAGGAAGCCGCGCTCATTATGCAGCGCCGGAGTCGCCGAGAGCAGCAGCACCCGGTCGATCGCCGGGGCGGCCTGCGCGATGTCGTTGTAGATTCCCTCGGCCCCGCCCAGGCTTCGCTCGGTCAGATGATGGGCCTCGTCTATCACGAGCATCGTTGTCTCAGGCAGGATCGCGCGGATGCGGTCGCCATCGTCGAGAGCGACGACATGGATGACGTGGTCGAGGCTGCGCCCGAGAAAGAATTTGATCGTCAGTTCGTCGCGCCACTGGCTCACAAGCGCCTTGGGCACCAGCACCAGAATCGTGCACTGATGCTGCGCGTCGAGCACGCATTGGCGGATGAGCACGCCCGCTTCGATCGTCTTGCCGAGGCCCACTTCGTCGGCCAGCAGGTAGCGCTGGACAGGATCCTGCAAGATGCGACGCACCACCTCGATCTGATGCGCCTCGAGTTCGACCGCGCAGGCGAGCAGCGCTGACATCCCCATCGATGCGGCGCGCTGGCGCATCTGCGAGCGGACAAAGGCACTGCGAGCGTCAGAGAAGCGCGGGCTCTCGTTGATCCGATTGGCGAGAAATGGCGTCGGATCTTTGATCGGTGAGGCCCAGCGCACGAACACCGCGTCAGACTTGAGATGTTTGGTCTTGCTGTTGGGAAACTGGACGAGTTGGCTATCGCCATGGTCGTCGAGCAGCCGCCCGATCTCCCAGACCCCGGCAGCTTCGTCGAAATGATAGACGCGCGTCTGCTCGGCGATGGTCACCGGCTCGATAAGCGTGGCTTCGATATCATAGACGACGGGGCCGGAGGTGGGCGAATCAAAATACTCGACCGAACAGACAGCGCCCTGCCGATCGACCTGCTTTCCGATACCTAGCGATGCATATTGCCCCCTGGCCGCCCGAACGAACACAAATAACTCCGCCTCCCTGCTGCCTATGTAACTAATGGCAGTCAGGTATCTACGGTTAAATCAGAGTTCAGACGACAACGTAAATTTTTCCCAACCTTTTTTTCGCAAATCGCATGCCGGACAATCGCCGCAACCATATCCCCACTCGTGCCAGATATCACGCACGCCGATATAGCACGTATGGGTGCTTGTGAGGATCAGTTCGACCAAGCCATCACCCCCCAGCGTTTTCGACAATGACCATGTCTGCGCTTTGTCGAGCCACATCAGCGGAGTGTGGATGGTTGACCGGCCGCCCATCCCGAGATTGAGGGTGACTTGAAGAGATTTTAGCGTGTCGTCGCGGCAGTCGGGGTAGCCCGAATAATCCGTCTCGCACATGCCGCCGACGAGATGACGCAATTGGCGGCGCGAGGCGAGTGCGGCTGCCAGTGTGAAGAACAACAGATTGCGTCCGGGCACGAAGGTGTTGGGAAGACCATCGGCGCGCAATGCGATTTCGGCGTCGCGGATGAGCGCGGTCTCACTTACTTGCCCGAGCACCGAGAGGTCGAGCATGTGATCGGGCCCGAGCCGCGCGCGCCAGGAACGGTTCAATTCGACGATGCGTGAGCGGAACTCGTCGCGGCATTCGAGTTCTATTCGGTGACGTTGGCCATAATCAAACCCGACTGTTTCGACGCTCTCGAACCGTTCGAGCGCCCAGGCCAGGCAGGTGGCGCTGTCTTGGCCACCTGAGAAGAGGACAAGTGCGCCGGTGCCCTCCGTCATGCCGTGATCTCCTCTCCCCAATAGGAGCAAGCGTCACCGCTGCTGTCGCGATAAACACTAACCTTGTGCAAGTTGCCAACAATCGGCGAAAGCCTTTCCCATATCCACCGGCTGAGGTTCTCCATCGTCGCCGGCCCCAAATCATTGATTTCGTCGAGGAAGCGGTGGTCGAGCGCGTCGCGAGCGTCGGCCATCGTGCGTTCGAGCAAACCTAAGTCGACCACCATCCCAGTGACCGGATCGGGGCGGCCGCGGACGGTCACCTCAGCGCGGTAGCTATGGCCATGGATACGCCGGCTCGTTTCGGTATCAATCGACCGGTCTAAGGTGTGGGCGGCATCAAAGCGAAACTGCTTGCTGAGTTCGAACATCAGCGAATTCCGATCATCTTGTGCGATTGGAGTGAGAGGCGCCAGCGCGGGTTGTCAGTGCAATAGGTAATAGTGGCCTCGAGATTGGCCGCCGCGGTCGGCGAGTCCATTGGCTGCAGGAAAAAGTGGTTGAAGGCGAGATGCTCGAACTGCTCGGGCCGCGCACTTTCCTGAGGATAGACGAGTTTCAGTTCATGGCCCGATTGCAGCACGAGGGTGGCATCAGCCTTTGGGCTGACGCAAATCCAGTCGAGCCCGACGGGCGCAACCTGCGTGCCGTTGGTCTCGACTCCGATCTCGAACGCGCGGGCATGGAGCGCGGAGACAAGAGCGTCGTCGACCTGGAGCAGGGGCTCGCCGCCAGTCAACACGACATAGCGGTTGGCGGACGGTCCGGCCCATTCGGTCGCGATTGCATCGGCCAAGGACTCGGCATCGGGAAAGCGCCCGCCGCTGGTCCCGTCTATGCCAACGAAATCGGTATCGCAGAAGGTGCAGACCGAGGACGCGCGATCAGCCTCGCGGCCTGACCAGAGATTGCAACCGGCAAAGCGGCAAAACACAGCAGCACGGCCCATTTGCGCGCCCTCGCCCTGCAGGGTCTTGAAAATTTCCTTGACCGCGTAGCTCACAACGTCCCCGCTTCCGGTTCGAGCAATGGTAGCGGTGCCGATTTGCGGCGGCTGCGCTGGTCGGCTTTCACGATAGCGATCAGATAGTGTTTGAGCAGTGCTACATCGCGATTGACGTTCTGGAGGCTGTTCCAGCGACGCACTTCGCCCGACAATTCCCATTCGCCGCTGGTCCAGGCAGTCCTCTCCTTAAGGCATTGGAGCCCTTCCCGGAACTCCTCGACGCTGCGCGCCTCAGAGCGTTGGGCGAGCACTTCCATCACATCGCCCATCGCCTGGATACCGGCACCGTGGAGCAGGCGCGAAGTCGCGGGCTTTTGACCATGCCAGGCCTCGGGCCAGACCTTCTTCACCGCCTCGAAGAAATTGGAGACGAGCCTAACGCAGCGCTCGATGCCCTTGGGGCTGCTGATCATCTCGCGCATAACGCCGTTGCTCAGCGATTCCATGATGATCCGCTGCATCACTGTGTCGGCGATAATACCTTCGGGGCAAGTATGCTGCTTGATATAGCCCCTAAGCGCGGTGTTCTCGAAATTGAGCCGGGCGGTGATATCAGAGGCGAGCGAACGTCGACTGAGGCGCGGCGGCAGATTATCAACGGTGGGCAGCAGTTCATAGATTAGCGATTTAGGGAGCGGCTTGCTGTTGTTGATCAGCACGAACTGGCGGCGCAGTTCGGCCTCGTCGCGGCAGAGGAGCGCGGAAACGAAAATCTGGAAGTCGCGATCAACCTCAGCGAGCGCCGAGAGACGCTGCTGGCCATCTACGACTAGGCCGGGCACGCCTCTGCTCATGTCGATCGACAGCCGCATCGTGCCATTGCCGAGATCCTCGACTGTGACACGGTCCGTGAAGGCGACAACGATCGGATTGGGAAGCACCGAATTGGGTTGTTCCAGGTAGTCGCGAATTTCGCGGATATGCGCCGCCACTTGCGGGCGCTGAAAGCCGCTGAGCCCCCCCTGCGCGTCGCGCCCAATACGCTCGATCGATGCGAAACGGAGCACGTCTGCGGCATTTGCCACGAAACTGAGCACAGTATGCTCATTGCTCTGCTGCGCACAGACGGTGAGGTAGGTCATCGGTTGGGTAGACAGCACGCTTCAAATCCAGTCGTTCAATGTGGTCGTGGTAGACAGCGAGATTGTGGATCCCGCGGCGTTTGTTGCGATTGCTGCCCCGGAAGATGATCACGTCAATCGCGGCGTCCTTACAGATCTTGCAGGGACATTGTTTCCAAGGCTGCTCAGCGAGCGTGACTCGATAGCGTGCAGCCAATCGCGTCAGCGCGATGCTGTCCCTGCAATCCTCATAGGGCTGCTCCTCGACCAGCGGCGCGCTGTAGACGAGGACATTGTGAAGCGTCTCTTCGAGGTCTGCATCGCCGCGGTCGAACGCACGCAACGAACCAAGGGCGAGCGCTTCGAGCCGAACCAACTCTTCCGCCCGAAAGAGTCCTTTCTTCACGCCGCGCTGAAGCTTGGGATTCTCGATCGCCTGTGGCACCCGGATCGACGTAAAGTAGCGTAGTCCAAGCCCATTACCGGGGAGATAGTAATTCTGCTTGGCGTCCTTGAACGCCCGTATCAGCGGCGAGGTCGTGTCGAAACTGGCTATGTCGTAGCTGTGGAAGCTGTCGATATCGTCAGCCTTGGCAAAGCCCAAAATGTGCAGGCGAGTTGCGGACGGGATCGCGTCGCGGATCGCCTGAAGACAGAGCTTGATCTCTGGCGATTTGAGAGGGACCATGCCGCCGAGCGCCAGATAGTCGTAGCCCATTGCGACCAACCGGCGCGCCGCTTCTGCCATGCTGCCTGGTGACCAACCCTGCACAACGCCCATGGGTATAAAATCCGCGCCAATCTCGATCGCCTCGCGGCGGAATCCGTCGGCGTTTTCCAGCGTGATCTCGAACCGCGTCTTGGCGTTGTCCGACCCGCCGGCTAGTCCGACCAGACCCGGGTCGAAATCGAAGATGATGTGGTCAACCGAGCAACCATGGGTGAAACCGCACTCATCGTAAAACTCGGCCATTTCTGCCGGTGTGTATGGCGGGCGCTCCTCCTGGACGTAGGTGAAGGCTCCGCAATCGCCGAAGATGTCGAGATGCGCGAACTCGGGCTTGTCGAGTCGCAGGAATTTGCGCGCGCCGACGAGTTGGAAACGACGCGCTTGGCTCGCGGTATATTTGCCCTTTACCCGATGATCGCCAATAATGCCGCGCGAGACCAGCACACCATCATAGGGGGCATAACCGAGGATCTCGTGAGGATACGCATCGTCCCAGTAGGGCTGGCGATCAGCAGGGCTTCGATCGGCGATGAAGTCGAACGCGGGATCCACGTAGTCTAGGCTATCGGCGAAGATGAACTTCATTTTGTCACGCGCGCCAGGTCGCGCTCGAGATGGAACAGGTGATCTGTGAGCTTTGTAATATGCTGCGATGTTGACTGTATCTCATTCCATTCGAGTCCAAGGCCATGCCAGGCCCCTTCCGTCCAACGGCAATGCGGCGCCAAACGGGCAAGCATACTGCGGACGGCTGCAGCCTTGTCGGGTGCCGCATCTGCCCGGAGCATCAATGGGTCCATAAGCGCTCCCATCGCGCGAATACCTGCCGAGTGCATGAGCCTGCTCTCGGTCGGCTGACGCCCCCACGCCTCTGGGAACGTGTCGCGAACTGCGCCCCAATAGAGTAGTAGTGCATCATACATCGCGGCCGTGTCGTTCCCCGAGCCGTTTTGCTTGAACTGACCGAGAGCACCTGCTGCGGTCTTGAGACTGGCTTTCATTGTCTCAATGAGCGCAGTGTCAGTGACGATGCCAGTGCGATCTGATTCACGCTTGATAAGCCCATGGAAGGGCGAATTGGGATCAGTATTTAGCGCTGCGCACAAAGCGCTGGGAAGTTGTTTGGCGGCAAGGTCACGCGGCAATAGAACGCTCACTTCGGGAAGCAGTTCGTTAATCAACGCGGTCGGCAGCGGTTTCACCTTGTTTACGAGAATGAACTGCTCGCGTTGAGTGGTTAACACATCTGACACAAAGCCTACGACTGGCACTGCAATCGCCGAATTTTTGGCCGCGCCGAGCGCGAGCGAGCGTTGCTGCCCATCGACAATCCATGCGGCACGACGGCCCTCAGGATAGATCGGGATGGAGAGTGTGCCAGTCTCGCCAACTTCGGAGGCCTCGCCCGGCGCGCGCCCGCGCGAGCGCGCAAATTCGACCTCTGGGGACAAGGCAAGAATGATCGCATTCGGAAAAAGAACAGGGCCGCTGTCAAGGAAGGCGGTAATCTCTTTCACATGATCGCGGATCTCGCGGCGCTGAAAGCCTTTGAGTTCATTATCATCGCGCCGGATGCGACTGATATCCGCGATCCGATTGATGTCGGCGCCGTAGATAAAAAAGGCGTAGACACCGATGCCATTGCCTTGCTCGGACCGCACCGCACGGATCTTAAGGAATTCCCGAGTAGTCATGCGCGTTCCTCACGCACTTGGCGGGCCAAGGCCGCAAATCGTCCTTGCTCACAGGCAACGCCGAGATCATCACGGAAAAATCGCAGCAGCTTTGATGATCTCCCGCCTGCCGCAGCCCAATGCTGCCGCATCAGGTCAAGCAGTTCGGCATCGTCTCGGCGAATGCGATCGAATTTGGAAGGTATACGCCAATCTGCGAGCGCAACTTCAACGGCGGCTGCATCTTCAGACGCCGATCCTGAGACACGAAGACCAACAAAGTGGCGCAAAGCGCGGGCCGCGAAGTCGCTACGGGTTCCGCGTATGCTACTGTCCGGACCATCAAGCCGATCATCATAAGGCATGACATTCCCCCGCAGACCCTCTGGAATACGCGACATCGGAGCCCGGGTAAAAAGGCGAAGGCGAGCAAAGCGATCAATGGGCAAATCCATGACCTCAGCCGCAACCATTTCGATGTAATTGTCCGAGAGAGACGCCAGGATGGGAGTGTCGTCCGCACCGGCGACCGCCCGAAATGGCAATGCGTATGGCGAAACCCGCTGCAATTCACGCCACCAGTCGGCCTTGGGATGAAAACCTCCAATTCGGGCCGAAATGCTGTCAGGCGCGCCTTCCAACACAGTGCAGGCATAAGCCGGGATCTGATTTTCTGCGTCGATCAAACCCAGGCCTGCAGACACAACGAACAGGTTCGCATCGAGCGCTTTTGCGGCTTCAATTGCATCCTTAAACGACCGCCCGCCGTAAACTTCCATCGCCGAGTAGCGCGGCACGTCCGCGCGAAGCTGCCGCCCCCATTGCCGAGCCACCTCTCCGACACTTCCACTCGCGAGCGAGCTCGCACAAAGCCCCTCGTCGATGGGCTTGCGCTTACGGTTCGTACAGGTTGTAATGACAACGGCCAAAATGAACGCCCTGTTGAGCTAAGTTTGTGAGCACTTATGCTACAGAGTTTTGCATCGAAAGGCTACATTTAATGTCACTAACTGGCACCCAAAATTGGGCAATAAATGCGCCAGCGATGATGCTTGAGGGTTGGCGGTGATCTCGGCGGAGACGGTCTATCGCAGGCAAGACGGGTTGCTTGAGGCGCTTGAGAGGCGTCGGAGCGACCTGGATCGGTATGCCCGGACTATCGGCGAACTGCATTTGACCAATGTGGCCAGCGATGAAAGCTACCAGCGCCTCTTCAACGGACTTTATGGGGTTCGCCGCAACAAGCCATGGCGGAGCGCTTATTACAATATATTTGAGAACAGAAAGCGAGATACTGAGATCAGCTTTCGCTCTGTGCTTCTCTCAATATTTGAAGAGACTGGAAGAGTCGAAGCATCATTTGCATCTAAGTTAGTGGCCACTATAGATCCCACGAGAGCTATATACGATTCTGTGGTGAGGACGAACTTAGACCTACCCACTCGCATTGGCAAAAATTTGGGTAGGCTTGAAGATTTGGAGAGAGACTACAACGAGATACAGAGGATTTTATCAAATGAAGTCAAGGCACCGGTCTTTCGATTTGTTCGACAGCGCTTTCATCAAAAATTTCCGGACTTAATTCATTTCACTGACATAAAGATTCTTGATCTTCTCATTTGGCAAATCCGCTAATTCAGCTTGAGCACAGCCCAAATGCAAAAGGCAGAGGACGGGGCGTCGACCAATTTGCCGTGGTACTGCTTCGTGTGAAGCGAAGGCCAGTATGCTTGAATCGCGTCAACCGCCACGAAGACCACGAAGATAGTGCTGCACTCTCTCCTCCGTCTTTCGCCGTGGCCGTCGACCTGAACGCAAATCTTCCACGAACCGCGGATCTCCCACGGCCATGCGCCCGAACTTGCTCGGCGGCGTCTTCGTCCGCACCAGATAGGTCTCGATCTGCTCCAGTAACTCCATCGCCGTCCGACTCGCTTTGCCCTTGCGTTCTTGTTTTGTTCATATTAGGAAGGCGTCCTAGAGTCTAGGATGACTTTTCCTAGCGATCGTGGCAGGACAGCGAGTGATGGACGAAACACGAAGGGCTCTGGACGAGCTCATCCTGGCCAGAAAAGGCTGCACGTACTCAGGGATTTCGCGGCTGCTCGGCCGCAATGTGTCCTATATCCAGCAGTACATTCGCAAGGGCAGCCCGCGGTATCTCGACGAGAGCGATCGCAACATCCTTGCGCGATTCTTCGGCGTGGATGAGCGCATATTGGGCGCCCCGCCCCATCGCAGCTCCCCCGTGGTCGAACTGGTGCAGATCCCGGTTCTGGATGTCGAAGCATCTGCCGGTCACGGCGCACTTGCGGAAATGGAGAACAAAAGCGCGCAGTTCGGCTTCGATGAAGCTTGGCTACGCAAGCTGACCCAGAGCAAGGCGGCGAGCTTGTCCATCATCCACGTTATCGGGGACTCCATGGAGCCCACGCTCAACGATGGGGACGAAGTGATGGTCGATCTTGGCGATGGCCAGGCACGGCTGCGCGACGGGATCTATGTCCTGCGCATGGATGACGCGCTCAGTGTCAAGCGGATCGCAATCGAGCCACAGGGGCGTCGCATTTCAGTGGTGAGCGACAACGCGGCCTATCCAAGCTGGCGCGGGCTCGAGCGTCGTGCCATCAACATTGTCGGCCGGGTGCTCTGGTTCGGCCGCAAACTCCAGTAAAGCACCGAGATGTTCCTGACACTAGCAGCCGCCGTCGTCGCGGCAGGACAAGGCTTCACCTGTACGCCTACCCATGTCTGGGACGGCGATGGGCCGATCTGGTGCGCGGAAGGCCCGCATATCCGGATTTCGGGCATTGCTGCGCGCGAGATGGACGGCACCTGCCGGACCAACCAGCCCTGCCCGCCTGCAACCGCACTCGAGGCGCGCGACCGCCTCGTTTCGCTGTTCGGCGGTCCACGAGGGACAATCCCGACAGGGCATGTGATCGTTTCGGCGCCGGCCATGCACTGCCGCTCCGAAGGTTCGGCCGGCGGCTCGCGGACAGCGGCCTGGTGCGTCCTTGCTTCGGGCGCCGATCTATCCTGTGCGATGGTCCGCACCGGAACGGTGCTGCGGTGGGACCGCTACTGGAAGAATCACCGTTGCCGCTGAGCGACTGGGAGCTCTGGGCCTGCGCCAACCAGGTTCTCACGGCCCATGGGCATGAAGCTCCGCGCCATGTCGCCGAACAGATCGGTGCTCTTGTCCTCGCTGGTGATCAGGAAGGTGTCCGTGCCTGGCAGGAGATCGCAAGGCGAATTGCCGATCTAGCAGACCTCAAGGATACGCCGACTTCCCGGCACTGACCGACATTACCCCTAGGCGATCGATAAACCCCAACACTCTGGTCAACCGATTGGGGAAAGATCGCCGGGGAAGAGACAGGACTGCCCTTCACCGCGCTTGCCGCCTTCGCCTTCGATTACGAACCCGCGCATGCGCTCGACCAGATGCCGCGCGAGATCGACGCGGGCATTCCGCTGCTGGCGGGGGTCATCGGCATTGAGGCCGCAGAGAACTGGCTCAGGGGCTACTGCAAGCGCCACTTCCAGATGGGTGAGCAGAATATCGTCAGCGATTCGGGGCATAGCCCCATTGAGAACAAATTAAGAACTTAATGTCAATCTGCATGCCTTTGACCTAAGCCGACCACCCGTCCTGCCGCTTCAGTCAGATGCCGATTTCGAAGGGTTTGACGATCGAACGGTCACGCTCGGGTGGCTCGCGCCCGGGCGCCTGTACCTTATCCATCTGATCGCCCCTGGCCTGCCCCTGGGCCGCCGCATTGCGGAGCAGATCGACGGTTTCCAGCGCGGAGCGCTTCATGCCGGTGTTGCGTCCGACCGCGGCTTCGAGCCGCGACGCATTGTCAACGAAGAGCGTGAGCCCGTCACGCAATCGGGTGATTGTCACCAGGAACGTCTGCTGGTTCGACAGATTGCGTTCCCGGCTGTCCATGACCGCGATCCCCCGGTCCGAGGTCAATCCCTGCGCCATGTGAGCATTGAGCGCGTAGGCGAGGTCGAGCCTCCGCAACATCGGATCCTCCCTTGCCAACTCATGCGCGATGCCCATCGATGTGGTAAGTTTAACGGACTTGCTGTCGATCCCGGTAATCCGGGCTTGATCGGCATTGATCAGGCCGCGCTTGTGGTCCGTGTCCGTCCAGCGGATGCGGTCGCCGACATGGAGTTCCAGGGGCTTCACTTCGTAGAGCCGCAAGGGGTCGTGTTCGCCTTGCGGCCGGAGCTTCCCAGGTGTGAATTCGAACCGCTTGCCCTGCCCGTTCTCGAGGGTGACACGCTCGCGTTTCGGGTCGCTTTCAACCACCCGGTAGGATCCGCGCGTGAGGCCTTGGGCGCGCTTGTCGCGGTCGACTTCAACCACCATGCCGCGAACATAGGTGCCCGTATACCGCAGTTCCTCGCGTGTCGTATTGACGCGCGCAAGCACTTCGAGCTTGAGCGCAGGCTGCCCCAATTCGCCATTTGCCTTGAGACCTGTCTGCACGGCCTCGTTTACCTCGCTGCGCAATGTGCGCCCCGACGCATAGATGGCGGTCCGCTCACGCTCGGCGGGTGCAAGCGCCAGCCATGCTGCGGCGGCCTCGATAGCCGCCCCTTCCCCGACCTCGACGACATTGGATCCCAGGTGGCGCAAGGCTTCTTCGATCTGCCCGCCTTGTGCGGCATGCTGGGCAGCCCGCAGTGCCCGGTCACGACCGCGCAAGTTGATGTTCATGGTCGCTGTCTCGACGCCAGCCTTCTGCATGACCTCAAAGGGTTTGCCGGCATCGACCGCACCCAATTGCTTCCTGTCGCCGATACTGGCGAAGCGCGAAAACTCGAGGAGGTTCGCCAGCCGGACCAGCTTTTCCTTGTCGGTGTTGCCGACCATCGAGGCTTCGTCGAGAAGGACCACGGTGCCGCGCAGCTCGCTGCGCGCAGACGCAAGGGCCGTTTTGTCTCCGCCTTCGAGCAGCGCGGCATGGCGCTTCAGGAACCGCGCCACAGTCATTGAAGGTATCCCGGTATCGCGCTCAAGCATCTGCACGAGCGTGTTCTGGACGGCGAGACCGAGTACGGCTTTACCTTCCTCCCGCAAGATGTCGGCGACGGGTTGGAGCACGGTGCTCTTGCCTGCCCCGGCCACGCCCTGGATAGCCACAATCCGGTTGCTGGAGCCAAGGAGAAGCCTTCCTGCGGCCTCCTGCCCCTGATTGAGGGTCATCCCATATTTGAGCTGGGACAGCGCCTGAAGGCGCGCGCCAGCCTCGGCAGGATCGACAATGGGCGGGGCCGTTCCGCGCCCTGCCTCGACGGCTGCAACGATCCGCTGCTCGGCAGCAATGGCCCCTGCGGTTGTGACAAGCCCCCGGTCCGCCCCTTTGCCGCGCGCGAGTTCGGCCTGGCGGAGCAGTTGCTCCACCCTGCGCTCGATCTCTGGCATGGCCACCGGCAATCCGAACCCCAGCGCCGTCTTGTAGATGTCGGTGCGGGCAAAGGCTGCTTCGCGTTCGGAAAGGTGGCGCACAGCCGAAGCAACCGCATGGACAGCGGCAATCTCCTGCGGCGATTTTCTGGCAAGATCCCGCGGGACGAGCGGATCGCCCGCGCGCAGCCCCAATCGCTCGGCAAGGGCCTGAGCGATGCCGCGACCGTGCTCGACCACGTCGCGGACAAACCCGCCGAGCGTTGGCACCCCGCCGATGTCCATGGCAGCCCTGCCATTAGCCCTAGCGATAACCTCGGCGGGGTCGAAACCGATCCGTGCCGCCTGATCACGCCATTGCCGGCCAAGCGCGCTGCGATCCTCGATCGTCTGCTTTGCCGCACGCGTCATGAGGTTGGCGGCATTGCGCGCGGCCAGGCCCTTGCCATTCATGCCGTCAAGCGCAGCAACGATTTCAGCGCGGCGGGAACTGAAGGCATCGCGGACGTGCCGGGGCACCCCCGCCGCTTCAAAATTGCCATGTTTACCGATCTCGCCGATTTCGTAACCGAGCTTCTCGACCGAGAGCCGGAAGCGCGCCATGGTCATCGCATTGAGGAGCGTATTGTGCTCCCAGAGCTTGTCATTGCGAAGCGCCCGCCACTTGCC
>CANJUF010000030.1 GCA_947477745.1 Sphingomonadaceae bacterium
CACGACGGCCTGGACGCGGCTGCCCTTCATGCCGACGCAGGCGCCGACAGGATCGATGCTGGAATCGCGGCTGATGACGCCGATCTTGGCGCGGCTGCCCGGATCGCGCGCGGCGGCCTTGATCTCGATGATGCCGTCGTAGATCTCGGGCACTTCCTGCGCGAACAGCTTCTTCATGAATTCGGGATGGGCGCGGCTGAGGAAAATCTGCGGGCCCCGGTTCTGGCGCTCGACCTTCATGATCCACGCGCGCACCCGCTCACCCACGCGGGCGGCCTCGCGCGGGATCTGCTGGTCGCGGCGGATCACGCCCTCGGCGCGCCCGAGATTGACGATGACATGGCCGAACTCGACCGACTTGATGACGCCGGTGATGACCTCGCCGGCGCGGTCCTTGAATTCCTCGTACTGGCGTTCGCGCTCGGCATCGCGGACCTTCTGGAAGATCACCTGCTTGGCCGACTGCGCGTCGATGCGGCCGAGATCGACCGGCGGCAGCGGATCGACGATGAAATCGCCCAGCTTCGCGCCGGGCTCGAGCTTCTCGGCCTGCTTGAGATCGACCTGCTTGAAGTAGTCCTCGACCTCTTCGACCACTTCAACCACGCGCCACAGCCTGAGGTCGCCGGTCTTGGGATCCAGCTTGGCGCGGATGTCATTTTCCGCGCCATAGCGGTTGCGCGCCGATTTCTGGATCGCCTCTTCCATCGCCTCGATGACAATCGACTTGTCGATCATCTTCTCGGTCGCCACCGAGGTCGCAATCGCTAGCAGTTCGGCGCGGTTGGCGGAAATCGCACTGGCCATGGGATCAGTCTTCCTGTTCTTCGAGAATCTCGTCGGCGTCCGCCATTTCGACGGGGCGCGTGGCGGCAATCAGCTTGTCGGTCAAGACCAGCCGGGCGGATTGGATGTGCGCAAGCGGAATGCGCAGGGCGCCCGACTTGGCATCGTCGAACAGCACGGTGTCATCGTCGATCCCGGCAAGTTCGCCCCTCAGCGCGGAGCGGTTGCCTTCGACCGGCTCGCTCAGCGCCAGCTTCGCCTCGTGCCCGGACCAGAGCGCAAAATCCTTTGCGCGGGTCAGCGGACGGTCGATCCCCGGCGAGGACACCTCGAGCCGGTAGGCATCGTCGATCAGCACCTCGCCCGCCTCTTCAAGCGCGTCGATCCGATCGGACACCCGGCGCGAAATTTCCGCGCACTGATCGAGCACCAGTTGCCCGGTCGCCGGGTCCTCGGCCATGATCTGCAGGGCCTTGTCGCCGTCACCAGCTTCCGAGCCGATGAACTTCACGCGCACAAGATCGAAGCCGAGGGCAGTGACCTCAGGCTCGACAATCTCGGTAATGCGCGCGATATCCGCCATTGAAACTCCAGATTTCCGAAATGCACAGGCAAGCAGTTTTTGCGCCGGCCCCCGGGGGCGCCAGCACCAGACGTTGCCTCAACAATGTCGGTATGGGTGCCTTTATAGGGCAAGCCCGGCTGTTTCGCAAGAGAGATAAGCCGCAGCGAACCAGCCGGTCCTCGGGCTAGACGCTCGGGGCAGGACTGCTTCCCCAGCCGGATTCTTCCGGAGGTTCGGAATCGCCAGACCACGAGTCAGAATTGTCCGCTTCCTCGGCATCGCTGCCAGTCCCGGCGCTGTCGGGTTCGCCCCCGCCCCACCCATCGGCAGCGAGATCGTCCGCATCATTTGCCGCTCCGCCAAAGTCGCTTGGCTTGCCGCTCCAGAACTTTGCCTGATCCATCACTGGCGGCGGCGGCAGAGCAGCGGCTGGCGGCGGCGGCGCCTTGCGGACATTGAGGATCGGATTGTCGCTCGCCAGCCAGCCCTCGCCATAGTTGGCCAGCACCAGGCTGAACAACTGTGTGATTGCGACGACCCGCACCCAAAAACCGAAATCCCGCATGTCTATTCGCTCTTGCCTTCAAGGCTGCACTGCGCGCGCAAGGCGGCCTGGTGCATCGACATCATTAAGGGGAAAAACCTAAGTGTTGGTGAACTTTCCTGCACCCGCAACGGGAAAGGCCGGAACGCTCGCTGGGAGCATTCCGGCCTTGGGAATGGAGTATGAAGAGCTGCTCAGGCCGCGATCAGGCGGCGAAACCGGTGTTACCCAAAGTCGCATCCTGTGGTTGGGTCACCATAAGTAACGACATGTAGTTAACATTGGGTAAACGCCGCGCGCGCCCGGCAGGTGCAGCTTATTGTTCCTTGCCGTTGGCCTTGGCCATGGCACCGTTCACATCATCGAAGCGGCCCACGGTGTCCTCACCCAACTTGACCGGATTGAGGTCCTTGTCGCCCAGGAACTTCTCCGCCGCGTATTCGCCTGCGGTATTGGCGTATTCGCCCAGCTTGCTCGTGATACCGCCTTCTTCGGTGATGCTTGGAGCGGTCGATGCCTGGACTTCGGCGCCCTTGCCCCAGGGGCTCGACGGCTTGGCCGCTTCCTCCTCGCCGCCCGAGAACATGACCACGGCAAAGGCTATGACCGCGATGAAACCGATCTTGTGGCGGGCGATGCCGCGTGCAAGCTTGAACATGCTTTATCTCCCCGATGTTCGCCCGAGGAGAAATACGCATGGCATGGTTGAGATCGGGTTAACCAGCCACGCTATGGTCTTGTGCTTGGCCGGTCATCCCCTACATGCGGCCCATGCCCAATGCGCCCAGAAGCCTCGAGGACATCCGCGAGGAATATCTCTTTCTCGATGGCGACGAGCGCTATCGCCTGCTCATCGAGCTGGGCCGCGAACTCGATCCCATGCCCGACGCGCTAAAGACCGACGCGACGCGGGTGCGCGGCTGCTCGGCAAGCGTCTGGGTATATCCGACCCGTACCGACAGCGGCGAACTGCACTTCCTGGCAGACAGCAACGCCGCAATCACCAAGGGGATCGTCGCGCTGGTGCTGTCCGCAGTGCAGAACCAGCCCGCGCGGCAGGTGGCGGAAACCGATATTGCGGCCATGCTCGAACCGTTCGATCTCAAGAACCAGCTTTCCTCGAACCGGACGCAGGGCGTGCCGAACATGATCGCACTGATCCGCGAGACAGCGGCGCGCTATGCCGAAGGGTGAAACCACCGGGCGGATGAAATGAAGCGCCCGATCTATGTCAGCCTGGGGCTGCTGTTCCTCGGGCTTGGCGTGGTCGGCGTGGTGCTGCCGATCCTGCCGACCGTCCCGTTCCTGATCGTCGCGGCTTTCTTTTTCGCGCGCAGCCATCCCGCCTGGGCGCAGCGGCTTTACGACCATCCCGTCTATGGTCCCTCGCTGTGCGACTGGCGCGACCGCGGCGCGATCGGCCGCCGGGCGAAATATGCCGCGATCGTCGGCATGGCGGTGGGCGTGGTGTTCACCGCGCTGACCATCGGCGCGCCCTGGTTTCTGATTTCGGTGGCGGTGCTCGCTTTGATCGGGCCGTGGATCTGGACGAGGCCCGAATAGCCGCTGACACCAGCGCGCTGGGATACATGTAAGTGCTATCCCGAACGCATCGTCAACCAAATCGAAAAGCGTTTCGGTAACTTCGCGGTAATACTTTCGAACCCGGAGACATGACGGACTGGCAGTGGGTTGGGGTGCCCGCGAGCCACAATCAGGGATACCTGGCGATGTCGACGATCAAGGCGCTCTTCCCGGGCGCAGCTATCACTTTCATGATTTCCGCGATCCTCTATGGCGCAGGAACGCGCGGCGGCGTCTTGGCGCTCGAGCGGGCCGAATTGCTCGACTTCAATCTCTATTGGTCTTGGCCGCTGTTCCTGGCGACCTTCGGGCTTTCGCGCGCACTGCTGTGGATGATGGAGGCGTGATCCTCCCGAATGCAAACGAGGCGATCAGGCTCCCGTCAGTCCCTTCCCCCGGCACTGATCCATTCGTTCCCCGGCGTCCTTGACGCCTCGCCGCTTTTCAGTCCCGATGGAATCGGGACCGAACCCGAGATCATTTGTCTTCCGCTTATTCCGGGCCGCTCGGAGTTAAGGCCTCGCGCGATGCTCTAGCTGACACTAGCCATGGAGGACGAGGTCGAGTTGAAGGTGGCGCTGACCTCATCGCCGATGCCGCGGACTGCGGTGACTATACCAAGCGAGATCAGGACAATGACAAACGCAAGTTCTATGGCGCTTGCGCCGGAGCAGTCGCGCATGAGCCGTACTGAAAATTGCATGTCGTTTCCCCTCGGGTATAGTACTTGGTCCGGCCTTTCGCGTGGGACCTCACCGGATATCCGAATCGGTATCGAGGCACGGTTAAATGTGCCTGTGGCAACGCGGATAACAGGTGTTGTTAAGCGCAAAGAAAGCATCGATATCACTGAAATCAGGAGATTTTACTGGAAATTCGATCGCGCGCGTCGCCGGGCATCGCAATGCCGCGCTGGCGGAGCGGTTCCTGTTCAAGTGCGACGTGTGGCGCGCTGCCTTGGATGATCGAAGCCTGAGCCCGCCTCAATCCGATGACACGATGCTCGCTTCGGCAAAACGTTCGCCGATCGACCGAAGCCGGGCAAGTGCCGCCTTGTCATCGTTCAGGTAAGCGACGAGGAAATCGACCACCGCACTCACGGTGATTTCCTGCTGCCGCGCTGCTCCGATCAAGGGCACGCGCTCTTCGCAGCCGGGTATCGGAACGCCGGGAAGATATTCGTCGAACCACAGGCAGTCGGGATTGCGATGATCGACCGGCTGCTCGTCGCCATCATGGAACCAGACGTGTGTGCCGCGCGCGATCATCACATGATGCTTGGGCGGCTCGACCCGCGCATATGCCGCGCCGGGCCGCCCTGCCATGCGCGCGAACAGGTCCTTTTCGGCCGACAGGAACAGCACCGGAACCGGAACCGGCGCGTGCATCACCCCGGCAAAGCCGAGGCCGTTGGCCAGCGCCGATGCCACCGGATCAGAAGCGGCAATCGGAACGCTCGCCCTGATGCGCGGATCGCGGCACTGCATTCCGTAAGTCGCGAAATAGGTGGTGACACCGCCCAGCGAATGGCCCGCCAGCGCGATGCGCTGCGCATCGATTGCCCCCTGGTCGGCCAGCAGGCTGTCGATCACGAAGCTTATGTCGCGCACTTGCCCGGGCGCGTCGGTAACATCGGCAGCGGCGATGCGGGTGTGGGCCTCGCGCGAGGTCAGCGGAAACTCTGGCGCGGCGACCATGAAGCCCGCCGTGGTCAGCGCATCGACGAGGTAAAGCGATTCGCCCGCCATGCCGTTGGTGCCGTGGCAATAGACCAGCAAAGGGAAAGGCCCCTCGCCCGCCGGCTTCCAGATCAGGACGTCGAGCCGGCGCTCGTCGCTGCCGGGAAAATCACCACAGGCCCGCGTGGCGCGCGCAGTATCGGTCCAGGTGCGGCGCAGCGGCGTTTCAGTCACCCAGCGACTCGCGCAAAACCGCGATGCCGCTCTCGCGCTGGCGGCGCAGTTCCTGCTTCAGCCTCGCCGGATCGCGCGCCAGCACGAAGCCGAAGCTGACCCCGCCCTCCTTCGAAAGCGTCGCATGGTGCAGGTTGTGCGCCTGCACCAGCCGCTTGGCATAGCCGCGCCGGGGCACATAGCGGAACCAGCGCTGATGGACGAGGCCGTCATGGATCAGCGTATAGATCACCCCGTAGATCAGGATCCCAAGTCCGATCCAGGTGCCCGGCTCCCAAGCCCGCGTGCCCATCACCAGCGGGCTGCCCACCGCGAACATCGATATGCTCATGCCCGCGCCGACCAGCGCATAGAGGTCGTTGCGTTCGAGAAAGCGGTCGTGCGGCTCGTGATGGTCGCGGTGCCAGCCCCAGCCGAAACCATGCATGATATATTTGTGGCTCGACCAGGCGATCCATTCCATCGCGGCGACGGTGGCAAGCACGAGCAGGGTTGCGGACAATGCGGACATGGCGTCCCTATAGCTTGCCCGGCCCGCGATGTCAGCGTGCTTGCAATCCGCGGGCGGCGGCCTAATTCGCAGCCATGACCAACACACCGCGCACGCTTTACGAAAAGATCTGGGACGCCCACGTCGTCGAGACGCAGCAGGATGGCACCTGCCTCGTCTATATCGACCGGCATCTCGTCCATGAAGTGACCAGCCCGCAGGCGTTCGAAGGGCTACGCGTTGCTGGCCGCAAGGTCCGCCGGCCCGACCTGACGCTGGCCGTGCCCGATCACAACCTGCCGACCACCGCGCGGCGCGATGCCAGCGGCAACGAATTGCCCATCGCCGACCGCGAGAGCGCGCAGCAGCTTGCCGCGCTGCGTACCAACGCGCCCGAATTCGGCATCCGCTACATCGATGCGACCGACAAGGAACAGGGCATCGTCCATGTCGTCGGCCCCGAGCAGGGCTTTTCGCTTCCCGGCGCGACCATCGTTTGCGGTGACAGCCACACCGCCTGCCACGGCGGGGTCGGCGCGCTCGCTTTCGGCATCGGCACCACCGAGGTCGAGCATGTGCTGGCGACGCAGACGCTGCTTCTGAAGCAGTCGAAGACGCTCGAAGTGCGGGTCGAAGGCAAGCTCGGCAGGTTCGTCACCCCCAAGGACGTGATCCTCCACATCATCGGCGCGATCGGCACGGCGGGCGGCACCGGCCATGTCATCGAATATCGCGGCAACGTGTTCGAGGAAATGACTATCGAAGGCCGCCTGACGGTGTGCAACATGTCGATCGAGGGCGGCGCGCGCGCCGGACTCGTCGCGCCCGATGAAAAGACCTTCACCTATCTGAAGGGCCGCCCTTATGCGCCCAAAGACGCGGACTGGGACAAGGCGGTGGCCTGGTGGAAGAGCCTCGCCAGCGATCCGGGCGCCAAATTCGACAAGTCCGTGTTCATCCGCGCCGAGGACATCGAGCCGACCGTGACCTGGGGCACCAGCCCTGAAGACGTGGTGCCGATCGGCGGCGTGGTTCCCCCGCCCGAGAGCTTTGCCGACGCATCGAAGCAGCAGGCGGCACAGGTCAGCCTTGACTACATGGGCCTCTCGGCGGGCACCCGCATGACCGAGGTTGCCATCGAGAACGTGTTCATCGGATCATGCACCAACAGCCGCATCGAGGATATCCGCGCGGCGGCCGAAGTGCTCAAGGGCCGCAAGAAGGCGCCCGGCGTGAAATGGGCGATCGTCGTTCCCGGCTCGGGCCTCGTGAAAGCGCAGGCCGAAGCCGAGGGGCTGGACAAGATCATCACCGAGGCGGGCCTCGAATGGCGCGAACCGGGCTGTTCGGCCTGCCTTGCGATGAACCCCGACAAGGTGCCGCCGGGCGAGCGCTGCGCTTCCACCTCCAATCGCAATTTCACCGGCAGGCAGGGTCCGGGCGCGCGCACGCACCTGATGAGCCCCGCGATGGCGGCAGCGGCGGCGGTGACCGGCAGGCTGACCGACGTGCGGGAACTGGTGGGGTGACCGCGTGGATGCGGCGAAGTTCGCTTTCGCGCCCATCGTAGACCGGTCTACGCACATCCTGCTGCTCGCCTCGCTACCCGGCGAAGTCTCGCTGGCGCGCGGGCAATACTATGCCCATCCGCAAAACCAGTTCTGGCGGCTGATCGGCGAGACGCTCGGGCAAGGGGGCCTTGCGGCCCTGCCTTACGATGACCGGCTGGACATGCTGCGCGCGGCAGGGATCGGCCTGTGGGATACGGTGCGCTCGGCGCAGCGGCGGGGCAGTCTAGATGCCGCGATCCGCAATCCGGTCCATTCGCCGCTTGCCGAGTTCACCGCCGGATTGCCGCGGCTTCGCGCAGTCGGCTTCAACGGCGCGAAGGCGGCGGCTATCGGGAGAAAACAACTGGTCGGCAGCGCACTTGCCTTGATCGATCTGCCGTCGAGCAGCCCGGCCTTCGCGGCAATGCCGTTTTCCGCCAAGGCCGCGCATTGGATGAAATTGCGCGAATTCCTGCGCTAACCCTTGAACCGGGACCTGCCGCTGCGTAGTTGGAAGGCATGACCGACAAACCCGATACCGACTGGAAAACCAAGGCCGCGCTGGCTGCCGGCGCCGCTGTAGGCTCGGCTGCGATTGCCGCGGCGCTGCTGTTCGCCAACCGGCGCCGCAAGGACAAGGCCGATGGCCAGCCTCCCGCCACCGGCAAAGCCCCTCACTATCCGCCGGAGACCGACTGATGGAACCGATCAGGCAGGTCGAAGGCCGCGCCATCCCGTTCGGGCGCAAGAACGTCGATACCGATGTGATCATCACCGCGCACTGGCTCAAGACGATCAGCCGCGAAGGGCTTGGCGCGGGCGCATTCGAAGCGGTGCGCAAGGAGCCGGGCAACGTCTTCGATGACCCGACCTTCGCCGGCGCGCCGATCCTGATTGCGGGCGACAATTTCGGCTGCGGATCGAGCCGCGAACATGCCGCCTGGGCTATGCTCGACATGGGCGTTACTTGCGTGATCGCGCCCAGCTTTTCCGACATTTTCGCCAGCAATGCCTTCAAGAACGGCCTGCTCACCGTGGCGCTGCCGCAGGAGGTGATCGACCGGCTGATGGAAGTCGCGCAGACCGATCCGATCCACGTCGATCTCGAATCGCAGACCGTGACCACCCCGTTCCAGGACCGTTTCGAGTTTCCGATCGATCCGTTCCGTAAGCATTGCCTGCTGGACGGCCTTGACGAGGTGGGGCTGACGCTCGCGCGCGGCGATGCGATTTCCGCCTATGAAGCCAAAGCCGCGTCCAGCCTGCCGTTCCTGGCCCGGACCGTTGCGGCCTGAGGGATTGCAAGGCGCTGTGCCCGGCTCTATCGCCGGGCTTCAAGACTAACCGAGGATTGACCGCAATGACCGATTTCAACGACCGTGAGCGCGGCGAGGAAGCCCACTTCGCGCACGATCAGGACATGCAGTTCCGTATCCAGGCGCGCCGCAACCGGCTGCTTGGCGAATGGGCCGCGGCGCGGATGAAACTGTCTCCGGCCGAAACCGACGCCTATGCCAAGTCGGTCGTGCAGGCCGATTTCGAGGAAGCGGGCGACGAGGACGTGATCCGCAAGCTTCTGGGCGATCTCACCTCGGCCGGCATCGAGACGAGCGACGCCGAGCTGCGCGCCGCGCTTGAGGAAAAGGCCGTCGAGGCGCGCCGTGCGCTGATGGGCGAAGCCTGACATGGCAATGGCGGCGCACGACATCGAGGCGCTGATCAAGGCCGCGCTGCCCGATGCCGAGGTCACGATCACCGACCTTGCCGGCGACGGCGACCATTATGCCGCGCGCGTCGTTTCCGAGGCCTTTCGCGGCAAGCTGCGCCCTGCCCAGCACCGCATGGTCTACGATGCGCTCGGCGGCAGGATGGGCGGCGAACTTCACGCCTTGCAACTGACCACCGCCGTTCCCAACTAACTGCGTGTGATTTGCAATATAGGAATTGCCTGACATGTCCGACACCAATGCCCGCATCGGCGAAATCGTTCAGGGCAACGACGTCGTGCTGTTCATGAAAGGCACGCCGCTGTTCCCGCAATGCGGTTTTTCGAGCAAGGCGATCGCCATCCTCGACCATCTCGGCGTCCCCTATGAGACGGTCGACGTGCTGCAGGACCAGGAAATCCGCCAGGGCATCAAGTCCTATTCGGACTGGCCGACCATCCCGCAGCTTTATATCAAGGGCGAATTCGTCGGCGGCAGCGACATCATGATGGAGATGTTCGAGGCCGGCGAGCTGCACCAGTTGATCGCGGACGCAAACATCGCGCAAGGCTGAGTCGCGCCTGAAGATGACGCAATGAGAGCGCCGGCCAGTCCGGCGCTTTTTTTGTTTGTAAGGGTCCGGGGAGAGGCTCGGGGAGGCAGGGCCCTGGAGACTTGGGCCCCGCCTCGTTCGAGACTGCTTGGGGGTAGCACATACTATGCATTGGCCGTGCCAGTTTTATTATCTAACTGATATAATGTGATTTTATCATTTATGGCGGTCTCCGAGAACGCGCGGTTGTAAAGCGTCCCGACAGCCAGCCTCTCTCCAAGACCGACCGGCACAATCTGCAAAACCGGCTTGCGTCCCTGGCAAAGCCGCGCAAGGGTTGCGGCCATGGATAATTATCATCACGCGCTCTACCCCGCGACCGGACCAATGCCCGAAGACGGCCCCAAGGTCGTCCCAGCAGCCACCATCATCATCCTGCGCAAGGGCCGCGAAAGCGCCGCGCCCGAGTTCCTGATGGTCCAGCGCGCCAAGGAGATGCGCTTTGCCGGCGGCGCGGCTGTATTCCCCGGCGGACGGATCGATCCTTCTGATCGCGATCTCGCCGCGCGGCTCGCGCCTCACGCCGATCCCGAAATCGCCGCCTCGCAAGTCGCCGGCATCCGCGAAACCCTCGAAGAGACGGGGCTCGTCATCGCGATGCGTCAGGCGATCACCGCCGATGAAGCGCGCGAGGCGCGCAAGATGCTGTTCGTGGAGGAGAACCTCGCTCCGGTGCTCGACCGTTTCGGCTGGCAGCCGGATCTCGACGCGCTGACCTATTTCGCGCACTGGTGCCCGCCGATGGACAAGGCCTTCGACACGCGCTTCTTCGTCTATGACATCGGCACCGGCTCGGTCGATATCGAGGTTGACGCGACCGAGAACACCCACCTGTTCTGGACTTCGGCGCAAGGCGCGCTCGACCTGCTGGAGCGGGGCGAAATTTCGCTGATCTTCCCGACCATGCGCAATGTCGAGCGGCTTGCCCTGTTCGCCGACGTTTCCGAAGCCATTGCCCATGCTCAGGCCTATCCGCCAAAACGGATGGCGGCCCAGCGCCAAACCATCGACGGCGAGGATTTCGTCACGATCCCCGAAGATCGAGGCTATCCGATCACGCGCCAGACGGTTGCCGAAGCGCGGCGCGGCGGAACACCGTTCAAGAACGTGAGCTGACTGCAGAAAAGCCGCAACAGTAGCGCGGCGATGCGACGAGCCGAGACTTTCGCTTCATCTGGGCTTCATGTTGGCGCTGGCACTTTTCGTCAGGGGTGGAAACCACATTTCGGACATAACTCAATGACTACCAGCACCAGCCGCACCTATACCGGCGTCGGGTATGACCCGACCTATTTCGCCCGCAAGCACCGCATTTCCAAGCAACAGGCCCGCGATCTGATGCGCAAATTCGGCCACGACCGCGACCAGCTCAACGATGCGGCGATAGCGCTCAGGAACGCATCGCAGGCCTAAGGCCCGCCGCAGGCCTACATCCGCAGCAGGCCTTCCTGCGAGATCGAGCATATCCGCGTGCCATCTCGCCGGAACATCGCCGCGCGGATCAGCGTGCGGCCCTCGCCCGCCCAGTCGCTGTGCTGCTCGAACAGGGTCCAGTCGGAGACATCGGGCGCAGCGTGAAAGCGCACGGCATGGTCCACGCTGGCGACGACCGGGCGCCCGCCCAGCAGTTCCTCGCGGTGCGGCTGGAGCGCGGTGCCGATCATCAGCAAGTCGCTGGCATAGGCGATCATGTGCCGCGCCATCGCGGGCGGTGCCTGGTGCGAATCGCGAAACCGGATCCACAGCAGCGTGCGCCCCGGCGCATTGGTGCGCTCGCTTGGCGCCATGCGCCCGCCGATGACCGGGCGCACTTCGAGGATGTCGAACGGCGAGCCGGGTTCGAGCGCGGCGGCTTCCTCGGGGATCTGCTGATAGGAAAGGTAATCCTCGGGCTGCCCGGCCTGCGGCTTGGGCAGTTCGTCACGCGAAGGCCCCTGTTCGCCGGTATGCCACGAGGCGATCATCGAGAGGATCGGCTTGCCCAATTGGTTGGCAACGATCCGCCGGTTGGAGAAACTGCCGCCGTCGCGCTCGCGCTCAACCGCGCATTCGATCGGCTCGCCGCGCACGCCCGCGCGCAGGAAATAGGCGTGGAACGAGTTCACCAGCCGGTCCTCGCCCACGGTCGCGGTGCCGGCAGCGAGCGCCTGCGCGACGATCTGCCCGCCGAACAGCCGCGCCCAGCCGCCGCGCGTGTTGGTCATGCGGAACCGGTCTTCGCCCAGCGGTTCGGGCACGAGGATATCGCCCAGCTTCTCGATCACGGCATCTTCACTCATCGCGCCAGTTGCTCCTTTGGCTGCCTCGCCAATCCCCTTGCAAATCGCATGGCGCGGGGAAAGCGATAACTGAATCTGATCCTTGCCGTTGATTTCCGCGCCGAAGCCGACAAGACTGTGCCGATACATGGGAGAGGGAAGAGCAATGGCAGGACAGGAACTCGAAGGCCGCAGGATCATCGTCACCGGAGCGGGGTCGGGCATGGGCCGCGCCATAGCGACCCTGTTCGCCCAGCACGGCGCGCGCCAGACACTGTTCGACATAAACGCCGAGGGCCTGGCCGCGCTCGCGATCGACAATGCCGACACCGCCGTCGTCAACATGGCCGACCTCGCGCAGGTCCAGGCCGCGACCGATGCCGCGGCCGAGGCGATGGGCGGCATCGACGGCGTGGTCAACGCCGCGGGCATCCTGCGCGTGATCCCCTTTGCCGAAACCGGGCCGGACGTGTGGCACGAGGTGATGGGCGTGAACCTGCACGGTCCCTATTACCTGTGCCATGCCGCGCTCCCCCACATGAAGCGCGCCGACAAGGCCACGGTGGTCAACATCTCCTCGCTCGCCGGGCTGATAGCGCCCGAGGGAATGAGCGCCTACGCCGCCACCAAGGCGGGGCTGATCGGCCTGACCCGCGTGATGGCGGCCGATCTCGGCCCGAAGATCCGCGCCAACGCCATCGCGCCGGGTGTCATCAAGACCGCCATGACCCTGGGCATGGTGCAGGGATCGTCCGCCGGGGTGGACGAAATGGGGCTAGGCAACGCCACCGGCCGCCCGGGAACGCCCGAGGAAATTGCCGAACTGGCGCTGTTCCTTTCGAGCGACCGCTCAAGCTTCATCAACGGCACCACCACCGCGATCGACGGCGGCGCGAGCTGGCACTAACGCGGCTGCAAAGGGCAAGCGCTCAGGCCGCCAGTTCCGCCCGCCGCTTTGCCAGATAGCGGTGGAACGCCTCGGGCGCGTCGGCCGGGTCGATCTTGCGGATGCAATCAGGCGGATAATAGGCCCAGCTTTCCTCGCCAAGGATGCGCGCCTGCTCGTCATAAGGCCACACGATCAGCGAATTGTAGGATAGCAGGTAAGTGCCATCGGGATCGTCGACGACGGGGCTGGCCACAAACAAATCGCGGCCCCACATCACGATCTTCACCACGCCTTCGGTGATGATCGCATCGTCGGCGACGATGATCCGGGCCTTGAGCGATTCGAGGATATGGCGGCCCTTGGCGAAAATCTGCTCGATGTAGAAGCGCCGGACGTTCTCGATGCCTTCGGGATTCATTTCCGGGCCCTGCGACTGGACGCGGTAGACCGGGTGCGGGGCGAGGGTACCAAGCACCGCTTCGAGATCTTCCTCCACCTCGCCGCGGGCGTGCTGGTAAAGCCGCTCGAGCATGAGCTTGTGGCGCGGGTTGGTGGTCGCGGCGAGCCGCTCGCCGATTTCCCGGTAGGTGATGGTCTGGTCTATGATCGCCATGGCATCCTCATCCTGTGTTTTATGGCGCGCCCGGCAGGACTGTGCTCGCTTCGCTCGCTCGTCTCCGCGCCTTGCGGCGCTTCGACTCCGAAAGTCCGAGCCAGCCATGACCAGACCAGACTTCCCCTGCCCCTTCGGGACATGTGAAGTCTGGCGCGCCCGGCAGGACTCGAACCTGCTACCTCAAGATTAGAAGTCTCGCGCTCTATCCAGATGAGCTACGGGCGCGCGCGTTTCCTCCATTACCCGCTCGCGAGCCCCGCGCAAACTGCATCCATTTCCGATTTCCCCGACGCGGGTCGCGCACACGCTTGCCAATCGCGGCATTGCGGCTAACGCTGCCTTGATGAGCGAGGAAAGCCTCACACCGATCGACGGACAGGCAAGCGCGCGCCGCCACTTCCGCTATTTCGACTATGTCATGGCGGCTTTCGTCGCGATCCTGCTGCTCTCCAACCTGATCGGCGCGGCCAAGCTTTCCACCGTCGCGGGCTTCACCTTTGGCGCGGGCATCCTGTTCTTTCCGGTCAGTTACGTGCTCGGCGACGTGCTCACCGAGGTCTATGGCTATGCCAATGCGCGGCGCTGCATCTGGGCGGGCTTTGCCGCGATGGTGTTCATGGCCTTCATGAGCTGGGTCGTGGTCGCCATGCCGCCCGCCGCCTCGTGGGACGGCCAAGCCGCTTACGAAAGCGTGTTCGGGCAGGTGCCGCGCATCGTGCTCGCCTCGATGCTGGCGTTCTGGGCGGGCGAATTCGTCAATTCCATCGTGCTCGCCAAGATGAAGGTGTGGACCCGGGGCAAGTACCTTTGGTCGCGCACGATAGGTTCCACCGTGTTCGGGCAAGCGGTCGACAGCGCGATCTTCTATCCAGTCGCGTTCCTCGGCATTTGGGAGACGCACGACGTGCTGCTGGTCATGGTCACCAACTGGGCGATGAAGGTCGCCTGGGAAGCGATCCTGACCCCGGTCACCTATGCGGTGGTCGGCAGGCTCAAGGCGCGCGAAGGCGTCGATGTTTACGACGAGGACACCGATTTCTCCCCCTTTGCCAAGGCGGCCTCGGCGCACGAGGGGCCGACGCTGCACTGATGGCGCTCGATCGCATTTCGCTTACCTCCTTCCGCAATCACCGCGCCACGCAGATCGACCGGACGCGCCAGTTCAACCTGCTGGTGGGCGAGAACGGCGCGGGCAAGACCAATGTGCTCGAGGCGATCTCGCTGCTTGCACCGGGCCGGGGGCTGCGGCGCGCGGCCCTTGCCGAAATGGCGGCGCAGCAGGGACCGGGCGGCTTTACGGTCAGCGCGCGGCTCGATGCCGGTGCGGGCGAGCCGGTGCAGCTTGGCACCGGCGCGGACGGCGCGCAGCCCGGCAAGCGGCTGGTTTCGGTTAACGGCGCCGCCTCGCCCGCCAACCGGCTGGCCGAGTGGCTCTCGATCGGCTGGCTGACCCCGGCGATGGACCGCCTGTTCACCGAGAGCGCAGGCGCGCGGCGGCGTTTCCTCGACCGGCTGGTGCTGGCCTTCGCGCCGGGCCACGCGGCCACGGCGAGCCGACTGGAGGCTGCGCTGCGTGAGCGCAACCGCTTGCTGTCCGATCCGCGCGAGCCGGACCCGCAATGGCTGGGCGGGATCGAAGCGCAACTGGCGGAAGCAGGGGCGGCAGTGGCATCGCAGCGCGCGAGCACGGTCGAGCGGCTCGCGGCCATGCTCGAAACGCTGCCGAGCGAGCCTTTTGCGCTGCCTCGCCTTGCTTACAAGCCCGGCGGGCCTTTGGAGGCGGACGCGCTGGCCCTAACGCTGCGGCAATGTCGCGGTCAAGACCGGGCGGCCGGGCGTACGCTCACCGGCCCGCACCGCGACGAGCTCGCCGTGACCATGGCGGGCAAGGAACAGGCGGCTGCCGAATGCTCGACCGGCGAACAGAAGGCGATGCTGATTTCGATCGTCCTCGCCCATTCGCGGCTGCTTGAGGAAGATGCCGCGTCACAGCGTCCGCGCGTACTGTTGCTGGATGAAGTGGCCGCGCACCTCGATCCGGTGCGGCGCGAAGCCCTGTTCGAGCGGCTGCGCCAAGGCCGCGCGCAGGTGTGGCTGACAGGCACCGAGCGCGCGCCGTTCTCGTCGATCGAGGGCGAGATGGCGGTCTGGGAAGTGCGCGGCGGCGAGGCCCGGAAGGTCGATTAGGCGGCAGCCTCAGCAGTCATCTCTTGCACGTAACTGGTATGCTGCCGTCTGCGGCCAACCAGAAGCCCCTTGGTGCCCCCTCCCTCAAGCGAGAACTCGAAATCCTTCCACTTGCGCGACCAGCGGCGCGCGACGATCCGCTCGCCCGGCCGGGCCGCATCGTCGAGCAGGATGGCGCCCCCCGGCGAAAGCCGCTCGAACAGACGCTCGGCCATGCCTCGGGCGAACGGGTGAACCGCCCAGGGCGGCCCGTCGATGACCAGAAGATCGATCACCTGCGGAACGTGGCAAAGATCGTACCACAGGCCCGGCCACGCCGGATCGCGCTGAGTGAGCGGCGCATGGTGAAACTCGGCCGAGAGCTGGTTTGCCTCCAGCCAGCCGTGCATTTGCGCGACGAACGGCTCGTGCTGATCGTAGCTGTGCAGCCGTCCTCCGCCCGACATAGACAGCGCCTTGGCGATGACCAGCGATGTCGCGCCCGACCCCAGCTCGACGACATGCTGCGGACGCAGCGCCTCGATCTCGTCGACGATGCGGTGAAGCAGGTAGGTGTCCGCCTTCCAGCTTCCCAGATGCGGAAGCGCGTCCCTCGGCAAGCCGAGCCGATCGAGCAGCGCCGTCTTTTGCGCTTGAGTGCCGCCATAGAGACTCTTGAGCAGCCAGGGCCACTGCACGGCCCCAAACGCGATCTGGAAAGCGCGCTCTCCTGCGGTTCGGGCATGCTTGGCCGGTTTGGAAGCGTCCTTGGCCAGCAGGCCGGTCAGGTATTTCGTAGTCAAGTCGGGCATCCAGATGTTTCAGGCAGCACTGGCTGCCGGAGCTATTGATAGGGCGCTGCAGGCCATTCGTCAGCAATTCATATCGCGGCACTTATCGCCTTTGGGTCAGACCGTGCCGCGCGCCGGATGACCGATGAGCACGGACACACCCGGCAGCACGGTTCGCCGCGCGATAGTCACGGGCCAACTGCACCAATCTTGGAGGCACCGGTTCTGTTCATCTGCGAGAAAGGTTGATCCGAACACTGGAGCGCTTCACGCGTTCGTCCCGGCCTTCGCGCCGCGCTGTGAAATTGATTGGAAGCAGGGGAATTTAAAGCCGGAACCGCCTTTTACGGCGGGTTTCCGGACCTCGGTTCGCGCCTGTGGTGCTGCGCCGATCAATGCGAAGGAGTTGCTTCATGACGATCATTTCCCACCGACCGCAGGCGCTTGCCGTGCTTGCCTTGCTCGCCGCCGCGGCCCCGGTCAGCCTGACGGCGCAGGAGCAGATGCCAGAGCCGATGCCCGAGCAGATGCCCGAACCCATGCCGATGCAGCAATCGGCTCCCGAAGCCAATCCGGTGGCCACGGTCTATGGCGAACAGCCTCCGGCCGACTTGTCCGGCCTGCCAAAGGGCGCCGAAGTAGAGGGTTTCATTTCGGCGCGCAGAGCCAACATGCTGCAGATCACCGGCGCCAACGGGGCCAAGACCGCCGTGGTGCTCAGTCCGGCGACCGAAGTAAGGTCGGGCGGCGGGTTCCTGGGCCTGGGCCGCAGCAAGCTCGCCGCAGACTCGCTGCTCAACGGCCTGCCGGTTTCCGTCCAGACCGTGGAATGGAGCGGCGGCCTTGTTGCCAGCCGCGTGCAGCTCAAGAGCAAGGACCTGCGCACCGCGGCGATGATCCACAACGGCACCGACCAGCGCTTTGGCGAGCAGGCCGCGGCGACCGAGGCGCTGCGCGGACGCATGGCCGATATCGACAAGTACAACATCAAGGCGACGACCAACGTGAACTTCGACGTGGGCCGCGCGGCGCTCAGCCCGCAGGCCAAGTCCGAGCTGTGCGCGACCGCCTCGCAAGCCGCGTCCATGGAGAACGCCCTGCTGCTCGTCGTCGGCTACACTGATTCTACCGGCAGCCAGGAGCTCAACCAGCGCCTGAGTGAAAAGCGCGCCAGCGGCGTCGTCAACCATCTCCAGCAGGCCTGCGGGTGGAAGCCATACCGCATGCTTACGCCCACGGGCATGTCGGAAGCCGACCCCCTGGCGAGCAACGACACGATCGATGGCAAGGCGCAGAACCGCCGCGTCGCGGTCAACGTGCTGGTCAGCAAGAGCGTGGACGGGTTGTAAGGCCCGGGGAGCGTGGGTGGCCGGGGGCGATTCAGCGAACCGTAATCGTCCCCGTCATCCCGAAGCCTGCATGCAGGAAGTGCGTGCATTTGACCGGATAGGTGCCGGCCTTGGGCGTTAGCGTCACGTCCAAGGCCGCGCCCTTTTCCAACTCGACCACGCCTTTCTTGCCCAGCCGCGACCGGACCGCCTCGTCCATGCTGGCGGCGGCGAAGAATTCCGGCGCCACGAAATTGTGCCCGCCCGAGCCTTCGTTGACGAAGTGGAGCGTCACTGGCTTGCCGGCCTCAAGCCGCAGGTCCGAAGGCGTGAAGCTGAAATTCGCCAGCACGATCCGGGTGGCGGCGAGCGCTGGTTCAGCCGACAGCGGCGCTGAGAAGGCCAGCGAAAGCGACAGGCTCGCCATTGCCAGCGCGACCCGTTTTTTGAACACCGTCATCCCCCTATCTCCTGTCCCGTTCCTGCGCAAAGCCTGCTCGGCCGCGAATGTATAGCGCCTGAATCGCGCTTCAGCGTGACGGTTGTCCGATTGCCCCCGCAACCGTATCGACCGTACTCGCGACCATCGCGTCCACGCCCTGCGCGGTCGGATGGACCTTGTCCGCCTGCACCAGATCGGGCTTCTCGACCAGCGGCTGCATGAAGAACGGCACCAGCGTGTCCCCGTGCGCCTTCGCCAGCGCCGGGTAGATCGCATTGAACTTGTCCGCATAGTCCTTGCCCAGGTTGGGCGCGGCGAGCATCCCCAGGAGCACCACATCGATCCGGCGCTTGTCGAACTCGGCAAGAATGGCGTCCAGGCTCTTCCTCGTTTCCTCGGGCGGCAGCCCGCGCAGCATGTCGTTGCCGCCAAGGCTGACCACCGCGAGATCGGGCTTGGTCTCCTGCGCATCCAGCGCGAAGGCCAGCCGCTGCGCTCCCGCCTGCGTGGTATCGCCCGAGACCGCCGCATCGATCATCCGCGCGTTGATCCCGCGCGCGCGCAGCGCTGCTTCGAGCCGCGCGGGATAGCCCTCCCCATCCTTGAGACCGTACCCGGCAAGCAGGCTGTCGCCGAACGCAAGCACGCGCACCTCCGGCCCCATCACCGGCATGTCGGGCGCGGCATCGGCGGCGGCCTTGGCAGGCGGGGTGATCGGGCGCTGCGGATCATCGCATCCGGCCAAGAGCGCGAGCGCCAGAATGGGGGCAGCATACATTTTCATACATCTGGCTCCTTGCCGCTTGCCCATTAGCTATGCCATTGCGCGCGCGTGGCAACCCCCCCTTCCGAACTGGTGATAGACGCGCGCGGCCTCAGGCTGACGCTTGGCCAGGGCAGCGGCGCGGTCGAGATCCTGCGCGGCATCGATCTGGCCGTGCCGCGCGGTCAGACCCTGGCGCTGCTCGGGCCGTCGGGCTCGGGCAAAAGCTCGCTGATGGCCGTGCTTTCCGGGCTGGAACGCGCGAGCGGCGGCACCCTGCGGGTCGCGGACGAGGATTTCGCGGCGATGGACGAGGACGGCCTCGCCCGCGCGCGGCGCGGACGCATCGGCATCGTGCTGCAGGCGTTCCACCTGCTGCCGACCATGACCGCGCTCGAAAATGTCGCAACGCCGATGGAACTGGCGGGCATGAGCGAGGCGCACGAGCGCGCTGCGGCGGAACTGGAGGCGGTCGGCCTCGCGCACCGCCTCACCCATTATCCGGCGCAGCTTTCGGGCGGCGAACAACAGCGCGTCGCCATCGCCCGCGCCACCGCGCCGCGCCCTGCGCTGATCTTCGCCGACGAGCCGACCGGCAACCTCGACACCGCGACCGGCGAGGCGATCCTCGACCTGTTGCTCGCCCGCCGCGCCGAGACCGGCGCGACCCTCGTGACGATCACTCACGACGGTGCGCTTGCCGCGCGCTGCGAGCGGGTGGTTGCGCTGGCGGACGGGCGGATCGCGAGCGATAGCGATGCCCTTTGAACCGCTTGTCCTCCCCTCCTCTTCAGAGGAGGGGATTGAGGGGTGGTGGCGCAGCGACAGCTGCGCTCGGGGAGGAGCCCAACGCCGCATACACCACCCCCTGCCCCCTCCTCTGAAGAGGAGGGGGAATTGACCGCGATCGGGACGATCCCGTGGTCCACCGCCTGGCGGATCGCGCGGCGGGACCTTTCCGCGCGCTTCAGGGGCCTGCGGCTGCTGCTCGTCTGCCTGTTCCTTGGCGTCGGCGCGCTGGCCGCGATCGGCACGCTCACCGGCTCGATCGAGCGCGAACTGACCGCGCGCGGGCGCTCGATCCTTGGCGGCGACATCGAGGTCCGCGTCTGGCAGCGCGGACTTACGGCCGAGGAAATGGCGCAAGTCCGAAAGTTCGGCCCGGTCTCCACCGGCTACCGCATGCAGGCCATCGCGGTGAACGGCGAGGCGGCCGCGCCGGTCGCCCTGAAGGCGGTGGACGAGGCGTGGCCGATGGTTGGCAAGCTGACATTGCAAGACGGACGCAGTGTCGGCGCACCGCCGGAGGGCGTGATCTACCTGTCCGAAGGCACCGCCGAGCGTCTGGAAGCAGGTCCCGGGGCGAGCATCACCCTTGGCGGCACGCCGCTGAAAGTGGGCGGCATTATCGCCAGCGAACCCGAAATGCTGGGAGAAGGCTTCAACCTCGGCAATGTCGCCATCGTGCGCAAGGACATGCCCGAAAGTGCCGGGCTGACTGCGCCGGGCGCGATGTACCAGAGCAAGACCCGCGCGCTGCTGCCGCGCGGCATCGACCCGAAAGCGGCAACCGAGGATATCGAGGCGCGCTTCCCCAACGCGGGGTTCGAGTTTCGCACCCGCGACAATGCCGCACCGGGAACCGACCGCTTCGTGGCGCGCATGGGCGAGTTCCTGATCCTCATCGGCCTAGCCGCGCTGGTGATCGCCGGGATCGGCATCGGCGGCGGGGTATCGTCCTATCTCGAGGCGCGGCGCGCCAGCATTGCGACGCTCAAGGTGCTTGGCGCGGCGAGCGGCGACATCGCCCGCATCTACCTGTTGCAGATCGGTGCGGCGGCGCTCGCCGGAAGCCTGGCGGGGCTTGCCGCCGGGCTGCTGGTGACGCCCCTGCTCGGCCGCATGCTCACTGGCCTGCTGCCGATCGCGCCCGGCTTCGTGCTTGACTGGCGCGCGCTTGGCACGGCGAGCGCTTACGGCCTGATCGTCGCGCTGGTGTTCTCAGCGCCGCCACTGCTTCGCGCCCGCACCTGGCCGGCCATGGCACTGATGCGCGCGCGGGTCAGCCCGCTGGGGGTCTCGGCAAAGGCGCTGGCGCTGCCTGTGGGCGGCGGGCTGGCGCTGATCGCCGCGCCGGTGCTGGCGACGGCCTCCAATCCGAAACTGAGCGCGCTGTTCCTGGCGGGCGCGGCTGGCGTGCTGGGCCTGCTGGCGCTGCTGGGCGTGGCGATCAGGTTCGGCGCAAGCCGCTTGCCGCGGCCGCGCGATCCGGTGCTGCGTGCTGGCCTCGCCAATCTTCACCGTCCTTCGGCGCAAACCGGCGCGCTCGTCACCGCGCTTGGTTTCGGGCTTTCGACTTTCGTGCTGCTGCCGGTGCTGCAAACCAGCCTCGATGCCAATATCCGCGCGCGCGTGCCCAACCGCGCGCCCGACTATTTCGTGCTCGACGTGCCCAAGGACCGCGAGGCGCAATTCCGCGCCGCCGTCGCGCGCACCGCTCCCGAGGCCGAAGTGCGCACCCTGCCCGCCTTGCGCGCGCGCATTCTTGCCTATGGCCCGGAAGGAGCGATGACCCGGGTCGACAAGCTCGATCCGGAAAACCTGCCCGACCAGGCCTGGGCGCTACGCGGCGAGCGCGGCGTGACTTACCAGGAGGAGGTGCCCGAGGGGAACGAGGTGGTGCGCGGCAAGTGGTGGCCGGCTGGCTGGCAAGGCGAGCCGCTGGTTTCGGTTGAGGATGAACTGGCGGACGCCATCGGCCTGCAGGTCGGCGACATGCTGACCATCGGCGTGCTCGGGGTCGAGCGCAGCGCCCGCGTCGCCTCGATCAGGCGGATCGACTGGCAGGACATGGGCTTCAACAACGTGCTGGTGTTCTCGCCCAACACGCTGCGCGATGCGCCGCACAACCTTGCCGCCACCATTGACCTGCCGCCCGGCACGAAGAGCCACGGCCTGCTCGGGCGGTTGGTGCGTGCCTTCCCCGCAACCTCGGTGATCGAGACCGGCGGCCTCTTGAGCGAGGCGCGCGGCTTGCTCAGCCAGATGTCGAGCGCGATCCTTGCCGCGGCCTCGGTCGCGGTGCTGGCGGGGCTGGCCGTGCTGCTCGGCGCGATCGCGGCGGCGCGCTCGAGCCGGCTCTACGACAATGTCATCCTGCGCGTGCTCGGCGCGAGCCGCAGGCAGCTGCTGACACTGCAACTGGCCGAATACGGGCTGCTGGCGCTCGCGCTGTCGGCCGTGGCGCTGGTGCTGGGCAGCGCAATCGGCTGGGCGGTGATGACGCAGTTGTTCGAGTTCGACTGGCTGCCCGACTGGCCGCGCGTGCTTGCCGTGCTGGCAGGCGGCGCCTTGTTGGTCATCCTGTTCGCACTGGCCGGATCGCTGCCGCTGCTGCGCGCCAAACCGGCGCAGGCTTTGCGGGAGTTGTGATCTACTCGAAGACGCGCGCGCTGGTGTCGAGTTCGGCGGACGAACCCGCCTTGTAGACCAGGGTGCTGGCGATCAGATCGTGCAGGCCCTGCTTGCGCTGGGTGAAAGCCACCATGATGAAGCCGATGCCAAGGATCAGCGCCGAGAGGATCTTGGCGAAATAGCGACCGGTCGCGCGGCCGAAGCCGATGCGGCCGCCATCGAGATCGGTGACGATCATCCCCAGCGCCTTCTTGCCCAGCGTCCCCTGCATCGAAGAGCTTTCGAGCAAGGCGAAATAGAGCCAGTTCAGCACGAACGACACCGCCTGCGCGCCGGCCATCGCGCCGATGAAGGCTGCGGCAGGATCGGAACCGGTTGTGAATGACGACAACCCGGCAGCGCTGCCGAACACGGCACCGCCGATGATACTGCCAGCAATCGAAAGGATGATCGCGTCGATGATGTAGGCGACAACGCGCCTCCAGAAGCCGCCATACTGGACCATCTGCCGCTTACTCCCTGCCGGACCGCTTCGATGTCACGGCGCAGCGCGTCCCCGATCATGCCAGGGACGCGCCGCCGTGCAGATCAGAGCCGGACTGCGATCCGGCCCGCGATTGATCAGCTGAAGACTTCGGTCGCCGCCTCGTCCTTCGGATCGGGTCCGAAGCGGTTAGGCCCCTTGGTTCCTTCAAGGAACATCAGGATCAGGTTGTAGATTGGTATCAGGATGAACCATCCCGACTTGTCCTGATCGTGGACCCGGCGAATGGCCACCGCGATCGTGGGGACCAGAATGGCCAGATAGAACAGCGCGGTGAGCGGACCGTACGCGCCCCCAACCATTCCAGTCAGCCCGGCAATGCCTTCGACAATTCCAAGAATGATTGCGACGATCCAGGTGCCCAGCACGAAGAACCAGTATTCCTTGCGCCGCGAACGCCCCGAAAAATCGGCGTAACGCTTAAGCGGCATGAGAGCCCAATCCAGCATATCTTTCCCCTTCTTGTTGCCCATCTACAAGAGGGTGACAGACTATCAGTGAAACGCGCGCCGCCAACCCCCTAAATAGGAGGGACTCCGCAGCCCGGTCTCGGGAGAAAAACGCGCCGAAACGGGCCGGATCAGCGCCGTTCGCCGATCCGGCCCAGCTTCAGAACTTGTAGCGCACCGATGCGCCATAGGTGCGCGGCTGGTTGGGATAGCCCGAAATCGAGCCGATCTGCGCCGGCGAGTCGAAAATCTGGCGAATCATCCGGTCGTCGAGCAGGTTGCGGCCCCAGATCGAGAACTCGAGCCCCATTTCCAGCGCGTAGGTGATCGAGGCGTTGAGGTCGTTGACGCTCTGCTTGAATTCGCGCGTGGCCGCGATTGCAGGCGCGGTATCGATGATGGCATTGGTGATCGGGTTCTTCACCACCAGATTGGGCAGGCCCTCGACCAGGCGGAACGGCGCCTCGTAATGATAGTCGGCGCGCAGGATCAGCTCGTCGCCATTGCCGAATTCATGTTCGTATTCGGCGCCGTAAGTGATCGAAAGCGGGGTAGCGCCCGGCACCGTGGTGCCCGACAGATCGCCTAACCCGGGATGGTTGAACTTGTCGTACTTGGAATCGAGATAGGTGATCGCCAGGGTCAGCGTCAGCGGATCGGCGGGCTTCATGCGTCCTTCGAACTCGATGCCTTTGACCGATTGCTTGCCGGCATTGGTCAGCAGGAAGCCAGTACCGCTGAACAGGTTGGACTGGAAGCCTTTGATCTCCTGCTTGAACACGGCGATGTTGGCTGAAGACCAGCCCCAGTCACCCTTGATGCCCAGCTCGTAGACCGTGGATTCTTCCGGATCGGCAAGGCGGGTACCCGAAGTCAGGTTGGGAACCGCGACACCGGCGGCGATCAGTTGAGCGAGAGCAGGCGCGGTCGGCCGCGCGTCGCGCGAAAGGTTGATCGATGCCGCCTTGTAGCCTGTCGCGTAGCGCAGATAGATATTGGTGGTGTCGGTCACCTCGTAGTTCGCCGAAAGCGTGAAGGCGACGTTGTCGTCGCTGACACGCCCGCTTTCCGCCACGTTGGGCACGTTCTGGAACTGCGGCAGGAACTGCAGACCGCGAAGGGCGAGCAGCCCCTGCGCCGTGGTCGACGCGCCGGTCTGGATTTGTGCGAAGCCGGCCGGGTTGGCTGCGGCAAACCCCTGGACCTGCGCGGCATTGGCGATCCCGCCCGGCACCCCGAGCAGTCCGCCCACGGTCTGCGCGACGAAGAACTGCGTTGCCGGGGTGATGAAGTTGCCCAGCGGGATCGCCGAGAACACCTCGTCAGAGGTTGTGGCGGTCGAGTAGCGCTTCTTGTCCTTGGTGTAGTTGAGGCCGCCGGTCAGGGTCAGCCGGTCGCTTACTTCGAAATCGACCTGGCCGAAGATCGAGAAGGCAGTGTCCTTGAGGCGATAGTTTTCGGTAAGGCCCTTGCCATTGCCGAAGAACCGCCCGGCATACAGCGCGGGGTTGCCCGACAGCGCGCCCAGCAGCCCTTCGACGGCGGTGAGGTTGAAGGCGTTGCTGGACTGCCCGCGGATCAGCCGGTCGGCATAGCCGCGGAAATCGGAACCGAAGAACAGTCCGCCGCCCTGCTTGACCTTCTCGTTGAAATAGAAGGCTCCCAGCATGCCCTTGAGGCTGTCGCCAAGGTCCATGTCGAGCCGCAGTTCCTGCGTGAAGGTCTTGATGTCGACATCTTCAGGCCTGCGGATCAGGTCGGAGCTGGTGAAATCCGAATCCTGGTTGGTGATCGCCGAAACGCCGCGATAAGCGCTGATCGAGGTCAGCTTCGCGAAGCCAAGGTCGTAATCGACCTGACCGGACACACCCCAATTCTCGATCTTGTTGGTCGAGGGGAAATTGGAATAGATCACGTCGGCGAACGGCGTGCGGAAATCGGGAACCTTGCCGCCAAGGCCCACCGGCGGGGGCGCGATGATCGCCAGGGTCGAGCTCGACTGGCGCAGGTTGACCACCGAGCAGCAGATTTCGTCGATCTTGCCGTAATCGCCGATCAGGCGGACTTCGAGCCCGTCGTTCGGCTCGAACAGCAACTGGCCGCGCAGCGACCAGCGGTCACGCTCGTCCGAGCGGCCTCCGGCGGGGCCGAGATCGCGGGTATAGCCGTCGCGCTTGTTGATCGCGCCGCCAAGGCTTGCCGCGATCGTCTCGGACAGCGGGCCGGTGACCACGCCCTTGAGCACCATCGCGTTGAAGTTGCCGTAAGTTGCCTCGATGTTGCCGCCGAAATCGAACTCAGGCTTGCGCGTGCGCAGCGAGATGATGCCGGCTGACGCGTTCTTGCCGAATAGCGTGGACTGCGGGCCGCGCAGCACCTCGACGCGCTGGACGTCGGGAAGGTCGGCGATCATCGCCGCCGAGCGCGAGCGATAGACGCCATCGACGAACAGGCCGACCGAAGGCTCGATGCCGGCGTTGTTGGCGCCGTTGCCGAAGCCGCGAATGATGAAATTGGTGTTGGCCGAGCTTTGCAGCGTGTTGACGCGCAATGACGGCACCACCGAGGACAAGTCCTTGAGATCGCGGATCTGCGCGCGCTCGATGGTTTCACCCATTGTCACCGAGACGGCGACGGGCACTTCCTGCAGGGTTGTCTCGCGCTTGGTGGCGGTGACGATGATCGCATCGTCGGCAAACGCTTCTTCGGCAGGGGACTGGCTGTCCTGCGCCCATGCCGGCACGGCTGCGAGCGCGATGGCAGATACGCTGGCGAGGGAAACAATGCGTTCTGCCCGGCGATAATTTGCGGTAAAAACCTTCATGAATTCATCCCCTGCTATTCTTTTATGCTACGACCTTGTCCGTCCTGCCTGCCATGCCCCGAAAAAGGCCTTGCAGCACAAGCGAACCTATTGAGGCTTGTAGTAATTCCGTAACCATACGCAAAGCGGATTCTTGCAGGCCCCGCTTGCGGTAAGGCCCACCTTGCGGTAAGGGCGCGCGAATTGTGCGGTGCAACAATATTGCCGCAGCTCACTCCAGACACATCCATTCCTTACGAGGCACCCAAAATGTCCGCCCCGCTTCCTTTGCGCAATATCGCGATCATCGCGCACGTCGATCATGGCAAGACCACCCTGGTCGACCAGTTGTTCCGCCAGTCTGGCACATTCCGCGACAACCAGCGGGTCGAAGAGCGGGCGATGGATTCGAACGACCTCGAGAAGGAGCGCGGGATCACCATTCTCGCCAAGTGCACCTCGGTCGAGTGGAACGGCACGCGCATCAACATCGTCGACACCCCCGGCCACGCCGATTTCGGCGGCGAGGTGGAACGCATCCTGTCGATGGTCGATGGCGTTATCCTGCTGGTCGACAGCTCCGAAGGCGCGATGCCGCAGACCAAGTTCGTCACCGGCAAGGCGCTGGCGCTCGGCCTGCGCCCGATCGTGGTCGTCAACAAGATCGACCGCCAGGACGGCCGAGCCGACGAAGTGCTCAACGAAGTGTTCGACCTGTTCGTCAGCCTCGACGCCAACGACGACCAGCTCGATTTCCCCGTGCTTTATGCCTCGGGCCGCAATGGCTATGCCAGCGAGGACATCCAGGCGCGCGAAGGCACGCTCGAACCGCTGTTCCACAAGATCGTCGAGCATGTGCCCGCGCCCTCGGCCGATCCCGAAGGCCCGTTCAAGTTCCTCGTCACCCTGCTCGACCGCGACAACTTCCTTGGCCGTATCCTCACCGGCCTCGTCGCCAGTGGATCAATCAAGGTCAACGCGCCGATCCACGCGCTCGATTCCCACGGCAACGTGATCGAGACCGGCCGCGCCTCCAAGCTGATGGCGTTCCGCGGGCTTGAGCGCGTTCCGGTCGAGGAGGCCCGCGCCGGCGACATCGTCTCGATCGCCGGGCTGACCGCGGCTACCGTCGCCAACACCATCGCCGATCCCAGCGTGACCGAGCCGCTTCAGGCCCAGCCGATCGATCCGCCGACGCTGTCGATGCGTTTCTCGGTAAACGACAGCCCCTTCGCGGGCCGCGAGGGCACCAAGGTGACCAGCCGCATGATCCGCGACCGGCTGATGCGCGAGGCCGAATCGAACGTCGCCATCCGCGTCACCGAAAGCGCCGACCGGGACAGCTTCGAGGTTGCCGGGCGCGGCGAACTGCAGCTTGGCGTGGTGATCGAGACCATGCGCCGCGAGGGCTTCGAGCTGGGCATTTCGCGCCCGCGCGTGCTTTACGCCACTGACGAGGCGGGCAACCGTACCGAGCCTTACGAAACCGTCGTGATCGACGTCGACGACGAATATGCCGGCACGGTCGTCGAGAAAGTCGCGATCCGCAAGGGCGAGATGACCGATATGCGCCCTTCGACCGGCGGCAAGACCCGCATCACCTTCACCGCGCCGTCGCGCGGCCTGATCGGCTATCACGGCGAATTCCTCTCGGACACGCGCGGCACCGGCATCATGAACCGGCTGTTCGACAAGTACGGCCCTTACAAGGGCGTTATTGCGGGCCGCCAGAACGGCGTGCTGATCTCCAACGGCACCGGCGAGGCGGTGGCCTATGCGCTCAACATGCTCGAAGATCGCGGCGTGCTGTTCGTCAAGCCGCAGGAAAAGGTCTATGAAGGCATGGTGATCGGCGAGAACGCCAAGCCCGACGATCTTGAAGTCAACCCGATGAAGTCGAAGCAGCTCACCAACTTCCGCGTCTCGGGCAAGGAGGACGCGATCCGCCTCACCCCGCCAACGGTGATGACGCTGGAACAGGCGATCGCCTATATCGACGACGACGAGATGGTCGAAGTGACGCCCAAGTCGATCCGCGTGCGCAAGGCGCTGCTGTGCCCGCACGAGCGCAAGAAGGCGGGGCGCAAGAAAGAGGCCGCTTGAACCCGTTTCGGTCCTCTCCCCTGCGGGAGAAGACCGAACTTGGAGCCTGCGTCAGAACCGGAAGCCGACCACCGCACGCAGCGAGTGATAATCGAACCGGGTGTCCGATCCGCGCAGGCGCGTGCCACCTGAGGTAAGCAGGAAGGGGTTCGTGGCAGGAGCCGTCCCCTGCCCGACCTGCACGTAGGACTTGTTGTCCTTGTAGCGATTGTAGAGATATTCGAGGCCCAGGCTGACGCTCTGGCCGAGCATGATCTCGGTACCGCCGCCGGCCTGCCAGCCCCACACGCCCTTACCGCCGCGCGTCACGGCGAACGAATTGGCGGTATTGGTCGTCTCGAAGTCGTGGTCGATCTTGGCATAGGCCACGCCGCCAGTGCCATAGAACAGTGCGCCGCCGCCCGGCGTGAAGCCGGCACGCGCACGCGCGGCGATGCTGTAGTCCAGCTCGCGCTGAACCGTGTAACTCGCGGGCGTAGTGCTGAAACCGGCCGTCCGGTCCTTCGCGTTCGACTTCGCGCCCTCGATCAGCCCGCCGACGACAAGATTGCCCATCCGGCTATCGAAGCCCACCCGGGCGCCAAATTCGAGATCGTCCTTGTCGCCGCGGCAGCCGGCAACCGGGGTCGTGCCCAGCGCGCCGCCACTGCAGAAGCCGGGGCTGAACGCATTGGCGGGAGCGGTGGTGTTCACCGTGTCGCCGAATTCGCCGTTCTGATCGGTATCGAAGACCAGCGTATCGCCGCCATCATTGTTCTGCACCGAGTAGCCGCCGAATGCCTGGACATAGGGCCCGTTGAAATGCGCGTCGCGATCCTGCGCCAGGGCGGGCGCCGAAATTGCCAAAGAGCTTGCTGCAAGTAGCGCCGAATAAAAGGTTTTCACGAAACGATCTCCACTGATGAAAACGGTTTGGCTCTAACCCACGCGGGTGGTGAAGGTTCCTGTGCGGTCGGTGCGGCGGCGCTACCCTCCCCCTTTTCTTAATCCCCTCTCGCCGTTACCCTGTCGCGGATGACCCGAAATCGCCTGTTTCCCGCCGCCCTTGCGCTGGCCTTCGCCGGCGTCGCGCTGACCCTCACCCCGCCCGTGCTCGCCAATGACAGCGAGGCCGAAGTGGGCATCGGCGGGATCGTGCTGAAGCCCGGCTCGGCGATCATCATGTCCTCGGAAGACCTGTTCATTTCCGAGAACAAGGTGCGGGTCGCTTACCGCTTCGAGAACCCGACCGACGCCGATATCCGCACCACGGTCGCCTTCCCGATGCCGGGCCAGCCGCGCGCCGTGCTGTGGCACTGGTACGAGAGCCAGGAAAAGCGCGACTGGTCGGATTTCGCCTACTCGACCCGGGTAAACGGCAAGCCGGTCAGCTTCACGCCCACCGAACTGGCGGTGATCGGCACGCGCGACGTGACCCGCGAGGTCAAGGCGAGCGGCCTGCCGATGGACTGGTTCGTCGATGAGCCGTTCGACAAGTCGGTCGCTGCCTTGCCGGATGACAAACGCGAGGCGTTGATTAAGCAGGGGCTGATCAAGGCCGATCCCCTGCTCGATGGCGCGCTCGTGCCCGCCTGGGACGTGGCGACATGGTTCGTGCGCGAGCAGGTTTTTCCGGCACGGTCCGCGATCGCGGTCGAGCACGAGTACACGCCGATCGTCGGCGGCGCGGTCGGCAGCGCGCTTTATCCCGCCGTGCGCAAGGAGAACCCGTCGTACCTCGACGATTTCCGCAAGACCTTCTGCGCGGACGATGGGCTGATCACCGGAGCGGACCGCAAGCTGGCTTCGGCCAGCGGATCCAATTCGATATATTACGGCGAGACCTGGGTGAGCTACGTGCTCTCGCCCGGCGCCAACTGGAACGGGCCGATCCGCGATTTTCGGCTGGTCGTCGACAAGGGCGATCCGGGCAATCTCGTCAGCTTCTGCATGGACGGTGTGAAGAAAATCTCGCCCACGCGCTTCGAGGTGAGGAAACGCGATTTCACCCCCACCGGTGAGCTGCGCGTGCTGATCCTGAAGTTCGAGGAGATCGAAGGATAGACCACTGAACGCAGGGTTCAGCGCGAGTTCAGCCTGAATCGTGTTGTTGGATCGCGGTTACAACCGGGCCTCGCCGTGGCCTCCTTAGGCAAGGAAATCGAGGACATGAATGAAAGAAGGTGGAACTTGCGGAAAGCCGCTCTGGCTGCCGCACTGGCCGTGTTCGGCTTGACCGCCGCCACGTCCGTACAGGCGCGTGACCGGTACCGCGGTGGCGACGACGATGCCGTGATCGCAATCGGCGCCGGGATTGTCGGCCTGGCGATCGGCGCAGCTTTGGCCGACCGCGACGACGATCGCTATTACGACCGCGGCTGGTATCCCAATCGCCGTTATGTCCGCGTCAGCGGCTACGACGATTATTACTATTACTACCCGAACAATCCGCGCCGCTATTATCGCGATCGCTATTACGGCCGCGATTACCGCCGCTGGAATGGCTCGCGGGGCTATTATCGCGGCGACCGCTGGGAGCGGCGTCATCGCTACCGCGACGGGTATCGTTATCGTGACTATCGCTACCGTGACGGCTATCGTTACCGCCATGGCGATTACGGCTATCGCTGGGGCAACTGACCCCGGCGTGACGGGGCGGGCCCGGTGCTGGACCAGCCGGGCCCTCCTCCGTCCAACCTGATCCGTTCAGCCCCTCGCCAAGCGAGACTTAGGCCTGATCTATTATCGGTCGCATCGCTTTTTGCGAAAAACCGGTTCCCACTTTTTCACGCGATGCTCTAAGGCCCGCGGGCCATGCAAACCGCCGACCTGCGCATCGCCCTGTTCTCGGGCAATTACAATTACGTCCGAGACGGCGCGAACCAGGCGCTTAACCGGCTTGCCGATTATCTGCTGCGTCAGGGCGCCTCGGTGCGGGTCTATTCCCCCACTGTCGAACAACCCGCCTTCGCGGCCACCGGGGATCTGGTGTCGGTGCCCTCGCTGCCCTTTCCTGCGGGCCGGGGAGAGTACCGGTTTCCGCTCGCGCTCAGCCCGCGGGTGCGGCGCGATCTGGCAACCTTTGCGCCCAATATCATGCACGTTTCGTCGCCCGACGTGGTCGGGCACCGCGCCGTAAGCTGGGCGCGGCACAGATCGATCCCCGTGCTCGCCTCGGTCCACACCCGCTTCGAGACTTACCTGCGCTATTACAACATGGCTTGGGGCGAGCCCTTGATCGAGGCGATCCTGCGGCGCTTCTACCGGCGCTGCGACGCGCTGGTAGCGCCGTCCGAAAGCATGGCGCAAGTGCTGCGCGACGCGCGCATGAATTACGACATCTCGATCTGGTCGCGCGGGGTGGACCGCGAAACATTCAATCCCGGCCGCCGCTCCGCCGAATGGCGACGTGCGCTGGGCGTGGCAGACGAGGATGTCGCCATCGGCTTTCTCGGCCGGCTGGTGATGGAAAAGGGGCTCGACGTGTTTTCCGACACGGTCGATGAATTGAAGCGCCGCGGCGTCGCCCACAAGGTGCTGGTGATCGGCGAAGGGCCGGCGCGCGGCTGGCTCAAGGCGCGCATCCCCGAAGCGGTGTTCGCCGGCTTTCAGGAAGGCGAGGATCTCGGCCGCGCGGTCGCCAGCATGGACGTGCTGTTCAATCCCTCGGTCACCGAGACCTTCGGCAACGTCACGCTCGAAGCCATGGCCTGCGGCCTGCCGGTGGTCGCCGCCGAGGCGACCGGCAGCCAGAGCCTGGTCGACGATCGGGCCTCGGGCCGCCTGATCCGCCCCGGCGCCGTCCACCAGTTTGCCGAGGCGCTGCGCGAATATGTCCAGCAGCCCGAGTTGCGGGTGCGCCACGGGGCGGCGGGCGAAGCGCGCGCACAGGACTTTTCGTGGGACAGCATCAACCAGACTGTCGCCGACACTTACCTGCGGCTGATCCGCCTGCGCACCGCAGCGCGGGAGAACTAGCGCAGCAGACCCTGCGCGCGGGCCTTGCGCGCATACCAGATGAAGAACAGCAGCGCGGCCCAGATCACCACGGTCATCACGATCATCGGCGTGGCCGACATGTCAGCAGGCATTTTCCCGGCGAACCACTGGTAGAACTGGCTCACCGCAAGCCCGACCAGCGAGACGGCAAACGCCGTCACCGCATGGCGCGACCGCAGCAGCAGCAGGACCGACCCGGCAAGCGATCCCCATACGCCCAGCGCCCAGAACGCGGTGAGCCAGCCGGGCAACTGCGCCATATAGGCAATCGCCGCGTCGCTCATCCCCATGCCGCGCATGTAGGCCTCGCCGTCGAGCTTGGTCATGGTGTAGTCATAGCAGCCGAATGCGTTCCACAGCAGGCTGATCAGGCCGACTGCCCACAAGTGCCAAGGCGTACGCTCAGATAAAGATGCCATAGCGGCTCTCCCCTCTTCCTAACCCGGACGGAACATGCGCGCATTGCGGCGCAATGGCAATTCTTCGCGCAAACGCCTATCTCTGGCTCATGGCCGACCTTTTCGAGGATCAACCCGCCGCGCTTTCGTCCGGCCAGAGCGAGCCGCGCGAGGATGCGCCGCTGGCCGACCGGCTGCGCCCGCGCGCGCTGGCCGAGGTCGTCGGGCAGGAGCATGTCACCGGCGCTTCGGGCGCAATCGGGCGCATGGTCGCCTCGGGCAAGCTGTCCTCGATGATCCTGTGGGGCCCGCCGGGCACCGGCAAGACCACGATCGCGCGCCTGCTCGCCGATGCGGTGGGCATGCGCTTTGCCGCGGTGAGCGCGGTGTTCTCGGGCGTGGCGGACCTCAAGAAGGCGTTTGCCGAGGCCGAACTTGCCGCCAAGGCCGGACAGCGCACGCTGCTGTTCGTGGACGAGATCCACCGCTTTAACCGCGCCCAGCAGGACGGCTTCCTGCCGTTTGTCGAGCGCGGCACGGTCACGCTGGTCGGCGCGACCACCGAGAACCCGAGCTTCGCGCTCAACGCCGCCCTGCTCAGCCGCGCGCAGGTGCTGATCCTGCACCGGCTCGACGCGGCGGCGCTGCGCGTGCTGCTCCAACGCGCCGAGGCGCTCGAAGGCAAGCGCCTTCCGATCGACGATAGCGCGCGCGAGGCGCTGATCGCATCGGCGGACGGTGACGGGCGATTCCTGCTCAACCAGGCCGAAACGCTATATGGAGCCGAGATCGAGGAGACGCTCGACGCGGCGGGCCTGGGCAAGCTGCTGCAGCGCCGTCTCGCGGTTTACGAAAAGGACCGCGACGGGCACTACGGCCTGATATCGGCGCTGCACAAGGCGCTGCGCGGATCGGAGCCGCAGGCCGCGCTATACTACCTTGCGCGAATGCTGACGGCGGGCGAGGAGCCGCTCTACCTACTGCGCCGCATGACCCGTTTCGCCAGCGAGGATATCGGCCTTGCCGATCCGCAAGCGCTCACCCAGTGCCTTGCGGCAAAGGACGCCTACGAGTTCCTTGGCTCGCCCGAAGGCGAACTGGCGATCGTCCAGGCCTGCCTCTATCTCGCCACCGCGCCCAAATCGAACGCGGCTTACAAGGCGCAGAAGGCCGCCTGGCAGAGCGCAAGGGAAACCGGTTCGCTGCCGCCGCCGCCGCATATTCTCAACGCGCCGACCAAGCTGATGGAGGAGATCGGGCTTGGCCAGGGCTATGCCTACGATCACGATGCGCCCGACGGCTTTTCCGGAGCCGATTACTGGCCCGAGGGCATGGCGGCGCAGACCTATTACCAGCCCGTCCCGCGCGGCTTCGAGCGGCAAGTGATCGAGCGGCTCGAATGGTGGGAGAAGAAGCGCCAGGAACTGCGAGGGACGTGACGCCTCACCGGTTTTCGAGCTTCGTCGCGATCGACTGGTCGGGCGCGAAGGGCGAGCGTCATCCCGGAATTGCGCTGGCGCTGTGCGGCGCAGGCAGCGCGGCGCCGGGGCTGGTGCGCCCCGGCCACCGATGGTCGCGCGGCGAAGTGCTCGATTGGCTTGAGCGCGACCTTCCAGAGAACACGCTGGTCGGCTTCGACATGAGCATGGCTTTCGCCTTCGACGAGCATGGCGGGTATTTCCCGGGCTGGGCGAACAGCCCGGCAAGTGCGCGCGACTTGTGGGCGCTGGTCGAGACGCTGAGCGCTGATGAACCGCATCTCGCGGCCACGAAATTTGCCGACCACCTCGACATTGCCCCGCATTTCCGCCGCCACGGCGGGCGCGAGGGCGCAGCGTTCGGCGGCGGCCGCGGCCGGTTCCGCGAAACCGAGCACGGCCAGGCCCGCGCCGGGTGCCGTCCCTACAGCAATTTCAACCTCGTCGGCGCGGCGCAGGTCGGCAAGGGTTCGCTCGCAGGGATGCGACTGCTTCACCGCCTCCAGCACCGCTACGCAATCTGGCCGTTCGATCCGCTGCCGCCGCGCGGTTCGGTGCTGGTCGAGATCTACACCACCCTCGCCGCGATCGCCGCTGGACGGACCGCCTCCCGCTCCAAGATCCGTGATTGGTCCGAGCTTGATACGGCGCTGGCGGCCCTAGGCAGCGCGCCCGCGCGCGGAACCGGCCCGCTCAGCGACCACGCCGCCGACGCGCTTCTCGCAGCGGCCTGGCTGCGCGCCGCAGCACATGACCCGGACCTGTGGGACCCGCCGCTGCTCACTCCCGATCTTGCGCGACGCGAGGGGTGGACCTTTGGCGCTCGTTAGTTCTAAGGACGCCCTGCACATAACAACGCGCACGCCGGCTTAGCTCAGTTGGTAGAGCACCTGATTTGTAATCAGGGGGCCACGGGTTCGAATCCTGTAGCCGGCACCATACTTTTCAATGAGTTAGATGGATTTTAGACCGCCAAGGTATTGGTCGGGACGGACATTTGACGGACGTTCCGTTCGAAACAGATGGTCACCAACCGCTTCGCATCAAAGCAACACCCCCCACCCCCATCGAAAATCCTGCCGGACGAGACCCCACCTACCCGGCACCCCCCGTTTTGCTCAGATGGGACCCACGCTTCCTTCTACATACTGTTTTGCTCGTTGGGTCACTTCTTCCGCCATTCGCTAGCCAGCCGCTGCGCTTCCGCGATCTGGGCAGGCCAACGAACATCGGCGCTTGCAACACCGCATGCTCGCCGCATAAACATCAACCCCCAGATGAGGCCAACGCTCCGCTAATCTAAGCCGCCAACTGTCCAAAATAATCTGACGACGAACAGCTCGGTGCTTCAACGTCCCATTCCCGATAGAGAACCTTCCACTCCGCAAACGTGTGGCTTTTCATGGCGGGCTTCTTGCCTCAGGCTACGCTGGTTCCCGAGCGCGGGAGTGAGATCCTCTTACGCCTCTTGGGCCGCTACGGCATTGATCTGGAGAGCGGTCTGGCAAAGTCGTTGCTGGCGAAGGTCGAGCAGGAAGTGGCTGTGTGCATCACGCCCAGCCATATCAGCAGTTGGGACTTCTCTTCGCGTATGGTTGGCGCAACGTCGGCAGGCTGCAGAACTTAATATCACGCAGGATAAGGCAGCTGGGACACGATTGTTGTGGCTAGGAGGCGGACAACTTTGGTTCGATTACATTCATAATCGCACCTGCCGTAGCTTCAGCGCCGGCAAGAGTAGGGTGGAAGGCCGCACCCTTTACAGGGCGTGCACCATTTACCCACGGCTGACTGGCGCACGCATCGCGCCCTTCCGAAAGTAATGCCATATCGACAAGAATTGCGTCCGATTGAGAGACAACGGAGCGCGTAACTTCGGCAAGTCTCCTTTCGGCCTGTCGCATGGTCGCAGCTTGCGCTTCAGTTAGGCCCAACGATGGACAAACGCCCACATCGGGCAGGATTCTGGGATATGTTGCGACCACGATCTGCGCATTTGGCGAACGCCTTCGAGCTTCGTTCAGTGTTGCTTCCAGATTGGCGGCCATTGAAGGAAAGTCTCGGGCCTCCATATCCTTGATGCCATTCCAAAAGATGCGGATCATCCGGCCCATAAGGTCCTTGCGGTTGCTGAACGCCGCGGCTGTGAGATCACCGACAAAGCGAATATCATTGCCACCTGCCGTAAGTGTGATGAGGCGGGTCTCGGGATCAAGTGCGTCGAGTTGCGGGCCCAGCCCCATTTGCCCCCCATGAAGGACGTGGCGGAGGGTGGACCCGGAGGAAGTCATGTCCGCGAAGGAAGGCACATTGAGACGCCTGGCAAGGATCTGAGGATACCCATTCACACTTCGCATCGAAATATAGGGACTCGCCGGGTCACGCGGGCCAAGCCCGAGTCCAGCCGCAAAGGAACTTCCCAGGGCCACATAAAATGGCTTCGCGGGTGTGCGCCCGTGCAGCCGTAACATTGTAAAATCTGCCATTGTACCGTTGTATCGGGGCGGTGATCTCAAGACCACCTACATACGATGCCATCCCAGCTAGTTGACCTTGCCCTCGTCCAGCGTCTCCCTTGACGCGTTGACTATGCTGCCAAGCTGATTTGCCCGGCAAGCCATTTCTGTTCGAAAGCCATCGGGCTGGTATAACCCAGCGTCGAATGCAGCCGTCGATGGTTGTAAAAGGCAATCCAGTCCATCACCTCGTCCTTGGCCTGACGCCGCGTGACGAAGCGCATGCCGTGGAGCCGTTCGACCTTCAGCGAGCCGAACAGTGTCTCGGTCACGGCGTTGTCCCAGCAGTCACCCTTGCGGCTCATTGATGCCTTCATGTTGAAGTTCGCCAGCAGCCTGGCAAAATCCTTGCTGGCATATTGGCTGCCACGGTCAGAGTGGAAGATGAGGCCTGCGGCCGGCTGACGACGGAACCAAGCCATGCGTAGTGCATCGATGACCAACGCCCGCGTCATGCGCTGACCCATCGCAAAGCCGACGACCTGTCGGTTGAACAG
>CANJUF010000031.1 GCA_947477745.1 Sphingomonadaceae bacterium
GAGCTCGTAGACCATGTTGTCGCGCAGGTAATCGAAGCCGAACTCGTTGTTGGTGCCGTAGGTGACATCGCAGGCATAGGCCTCGCGGCGAGCATGCTCGCCGATGTTAGGCACGATCACACCGACCGTCAGGCCAAGGAAACGGTGGATCTGGCCCATCCATTCGGCGTCGCGGCGGGCGAGATAGTCGTTGACCGTGACGACGTGGACGCCCTTGCCTTCGAGCGCGTTGAGATAGGTGGCGAGCGTGGCGACGAGGGTCTTGCCCTCGCCGGTTTTCATTTCGGCGATTTCGCCGCGATGCAGGACGATTCCGCCCACCATCTGCACGTCGAAATGGCGCATGCCGAGCACGCGCCTCGATGCCTCGCGCACCGTGGCGAAGGCTTCGGGCAGAACGTCGTCCAGCGTTTCGCCGTTTTCCAGCCGGGCGCGCAGCTTGGCGGTCTGGCCAACGAGCCGTTCTTCGTCGAGCGCCTCGATCTCGGGCTCAAGGGCGTTGATCTGCTGGACGATCTTGTCGAGCGATTTGACGTAGCGATCGTTGGAGGAACCGAATACGGTTTTGACTAAGGCGCCGAGCATGGCGGATTTCCTGCGATAGTTGGACACAAAGGCTCTGCAAGCGCGCTATTGGCGCGGCAGGGCCGGTCCTATTCGCGGGCGCGGTCGATCGGTACAAGCGCGCCGGAAACCGGCACGAGAATGGCGGATCTGGGCGCTTCGGGAGCGACTACCGCAGCAACCTGAAAGCCGCTGGCCACCGGACGCGCCAGCACAGCGCTGGCCTTCGCCTGCTGCACGGTAGCGAGCGCGGAAACCGCGGAAATATGCGCCGTTTCGGGCAAGGCCCGCGCCTGCACGCCAGCACCCTGCCAGGAAAGCCCGGTCAGGATCGCAATCAGCGTCAGGAGCATGCGCCGTGTCATGGCAGGCCAGATAGTGCTTTGCGACTCGCGCGTCCAGCCTTGTCGCGGTGCAATCCACGTGGACGCGCGCCCTTCTCCCAATTAAAGCCGCCCGCCATGGACATCGCTGTATCCCCCCTCGCCCGGCCGTTCCCCGATATGCCTCCCATCGACGGCGTAACGCTGCGCGTCGCCCGAGCGGGGTACAAGGACTGGGGCCGCTGCGACCTCACTTATGCCGAATTGGCGGAAGGCACCGCCGTGGCCGGGGTTTTCACGAAGAACGTCTGTTGTTCTTCCGAGGTTGAACTGGGCCGCGAGCAGGTTCGGCTGGGCCGGGCGCGGGCGCTGGTGGTCAATGCCGGAAACTCCAACGCTTTCACCGGATACCGGGGCCGCGAGGCGGTCGAGCAGATCATGGCGCAGGTCGCCCAGCACCTGGACTGCGAGCCAAGCGACGTGTTCGTATCCTCGACCGGCGTGATCGGCGTGCCGCTGCCGCTCGACAAGGCCCGCGCGGGGGTCGCTGCCGCGCTTGAAGCCGCGCCTTGCAGCTGGAAAGAGGCAGCCGACACCATCGGCACCACCGACACCTTCGCAAAGGGGGCAATGGCATCGGCGGTGGTGGACGGCAGGACCGTGAACCTGTGCGGCTTCATCAAGGGCAGCGGCATGATCGCGCCCGACATGGCGACGATGCTCGGCTACATCTTCACCGATGCGGCGGTGGAGCCGCAATTCCTGCAGGATTGCCTGTCCGCCGCGAACCTCAAGACCTATTCGTGCATCACGGTCGACAGCGACACTTCAACCAGCGACACCGTGCTGGCTTTCGCGACCGGAAGAGCCGGCAATGTCCCTCTCGCCTCGTTCGAAAGCGCGGGAGCCGACGCATTCGCCTCCGCGCTTGAGGATGTCTGCCGCCAGCTCGCGCATCTTGTCGTGCGTGACGGCGAAGGGGGGAGCAAATTCATCGAAGTGAGGGTGACGGGCGCGGTTTCCGATGACAGTGCGAGGCGGATCGGTCTTGCGATCGCCAACTCGCCGCTGGTCAAGACCGCGATTGCCGGAGAGGACGCCAACTGGGGCCGCGTCGTCATGGCAGTCGGGAAGGCGGGCGAACCGGCTGACCGCGACAAGCTGTCGATCGGCTTCGGCGGTGTCTGGGCGGCGCGCGACGGCTTGCCCCTCGCAGACTACGATGAAGCGCCGGTGGCCGCGCACCTCAAGGGCCAGAACATCTCCATCGAGGTCGATCTGGGTCTTGACGAGGGCCGCGCCACGGTGTGGACCTGCGATCTGACGCACGGCTATATCTCGATCAACGCCGACTATCGCTCGTGACATGGCGGGACTGATCGAAAGCCTCACCGCCGCTGTCCACGCCGCCATGCGCGAGGCAAGCGAACGGGCGATCTTGCCGCGCTATCAGACGCTTGCTGCTCATGAGGTGATCGACAAGGCGGCTGACGATGTTGTCACCATCGCCGATCACGAGGCCGAGGAAATTCTGGGCGAGGCGCTGGCCGCGCTGCTGCCCGAAGCCGCTCTGGTCGGCGAGGAGGCCGCCCATGCCGATCCCGCGGTGCTCGACCGGCTCGGCAGCGGCCTGTGCTGGATCATTGACCCGCTTGACGGGACCAACAATTTTGCCGCTGGCAAGCCGCCGTTCGGCGTGCTGGTGGCTCTTTCGGATGGCGGGGAGAACGTCGGCGGCTGGATCCTCGACAGCTTGTCGGGTCGTTTTTGCCACGCCGAGAGGGGTTGCGGCGCGTTCATCGATGGCGAGCGGATAACATCACGCGCCAGCGGGCGGGAGCCGCCGGTCGCCGCGATTTCGCTGGTGTTCATGGATCAGGCCAAGCGCGAGGCCATAAAGACGCACATTGCGCCGCATTACACGCTGGTCGACATTCCGCGCTGCGCCGCCGAACAATATCCCCGGCTCGTGCTGGGTCAGAACGACGTTTCGATATTCGAGCGCACCCTGCCGTGGGATCACGCTGCCGGGGTCCTCTTCCTCAACGAGGCAGGCGGCAAGGCGGCGCGGCTCGACGGTTCGGCTTATCGCGCGAATGACTGGAACCGCCCCGGAATGCTCGGCGCCAGTTCGCCCTGGTTGTGGGACGAACTGGCCGAACGGATGGCGGTTCTGGGCTAAGCCTGAAGCTCGCCTTCAAGCCAGTTCTTGAGCTGGCTCTTCGGCGCAGCGCCAAGCTTCTTGGCGACCGGCTTGCCGTCCTTGAACAGGATCAGCAGCGGGATGGACTGCACGCCGAGCTGGCCGGCAATCGCCGTGTTCTCGACGATGTCCATCTTAGCGATGGTGACCTTGTCGGACAGTTCGTCGCTGATTTCCTCGAGCGAGGGGCCGATCATCTTACACGGGCCGCACCAGTCGGCCCAGAAATCGACGAGCACAGGCTTGTCGGACTTGAGCACGTCGGCTTCGAAACTGGCGTCGGTCACGGCCTTGGTGGGCATGGCGGAATAGCTCCTTGAAGGTTGCCGAGCCAATCTGGGCATTCCGGCACCAAAGACAACGTCCGGCATCGCAAAGCATTACTGCGCCAAGGTCAAGCCTGCCTTGTGTTCGGCGAGCAGATTGTCGGGGATGACGATCAGGCGCGGCGCGGAAGTGTAAAGCAGCGCCGCCTCGATCCGCCGGCCCGGCCAGACCTGCTCGAGCGCGGCCACATAGGCCGCCATCTGGCGCAGGATGGCGCGCGGCACCTGCGTCACATCATTAGGCGGACGGCGCGCGGTCTTGTAGTCGACCACCAGCACGCGCTCCTGTGTCACCAGCAGGCGGTCGACCGTGCCCGCAATCACCTGCTCGCCCAGAGTGGCGATCAAAGGAACCTCGGCGAGGCTGCCGGGCGCGAACAGATCAGCCCAGCCAGTCTCGCCGAGCACCGAGAGTACGCTTAGCAACATTTCGCTTTGCTCAGGCGGCGTGAGTTCGGGCGCATTGCGCGCGAGCCAGGCCTGACCGGCTGCTTCTCGTGCGCCGGCCTCAACGTCTGGCAGACGTTCGAGCAATTTGTGAATCAGCACGCCGCGCCGTGCCGCCAAGCCGCCGCTGCCGGGCGCGAACGGCGGATCGGGGCCTTCCTCCTCGCCAAGCGCGGAAGGCGCGAGCGGCCTTGGCGGGCGCGGGTCGTCTGCCGGCGGGCGGCGCAGCCAGGGCGGCAAGACATCGCCCAGCGGCAGCTCGGGAGCGGCGACCTCAGGCCCGGCTTCCTGCGGCGCATCGCCCCAATCGATCCTCGCGCCCCACAGCGGATCTTCAACTTCGCTGCCGGTGGGAAACATCGCGCGCAGCCGCGCATACCAGCTGTCGGCAGGCGGCTCGCCCCGGTCGCGCGAACCCAGCGCACCGCCAATGAACAGCGCTTCCTCGGCGCGGGTCATGGCGACATAAAGCAGCCGCCAGTGCTCCTCGAGCTCGGCCGCACGCTCGGCCTCGATATGATCTGCAAGCACGCCAGCCTGCTCCTCCTTGCGCAGCGAAGGCAGCGGGATCGATCGCCGATCTGGAGCCGCCGGATCGGGCATCGACATGATTCGCGCGCGCGAACCGGCGGGATTGCCGGTCGCATCGGCGAGAATGACAATCGGCGCCTGAAGGCCCTTCGCGCCGTGAACCGTCATCACCCGCACGAGGCCCTCGGCATTGTCCGCCTCGCGCTTGAGCTCGCCCTCGCCAGCATCGAACCATTGCAGGAAACCGACGATGCTTGGCGTTGCGGTCGCGCAATAGGCGTGAGCCGCATTGACCAGCTCGTCGATGGGATCATTGGCCTCGCGCCCGAGCCTCGCCACCAGCCTGCGCCGCCCCTCCCACGGTCCGGTCAGCAGCCAGGCCAGCAAATGCTGCGGCGGTCCGAAATCGGCGCGGGCGAGCAGGTCGAGCAGCTTTTCCATTGCCGGCGATGTGTCCGGATCGGCCGCGGCGCGCAGGTGATCCCACAAATGCACGTGCGGCTCGCGGTAAGCGAAGCGCAGCAGGTCCTCCTGGCTCCACCCGATCAGCGGCGAGACCAGCAGGGAGGCCAGATTGAGATCGTCAAGCGGTTGCGCGGCAAATCGCAGCGCGGCGAGCAGATCGCGCACCGCCAGGGGATCGCCAAGCCGCAGCCGGTCGACCCCGGCCACCGGCACGCCGTGGGCATGGAGACGTGCGACGATCAGCGCGGCCAGCTCGCGCCGCTTGCGCACCAGCACCATCACGTCGCCCGCCTGAGCGCGGCGCTGCTCCTTGGCGAGGAAGAAGCCGCCGCGCTCCTTGTTCAGCCAGTCTGCCACCTGCCGCGCAATCTGATCGGCCATGAGCCGGTCCGGGCGCGAGAGCCACGACTGCCCGCCCTCGCTCCCGTCCCCATCGTCAGGCTCATCGTCATCCTCGCCATCGCGCAGGCCCACCGGACGCCACAGCGCAACATACCCGCGCCGATCCCATCCCTTGTGTTCGTCGGCTGGGCGATCCAGCCCGAAAGCCTCGTGTCCGATCGCCTGGATCGCCTTGTCAACGAAATCGAGCACCGGCTGCGACGTGCGGAAACTTCGGCCAAGGCCATAGTCCTGCAATTCGCGGGCGCGCTGATTGCTGCGCAGCGAAGTCGCGTTGGCGGCAGCGCCAGCCATTTCGTCGCGCACCCGTTCGCGCGCCTTGGCGAAGTTGTCCGGGCTGGTGCCCTGGAAGCGGAAGATCGCCTGCTTGTAATCCCCGACGACGAACAGCGTGCGCAGCCGGTCCCCGTGCTGGCCAAGTCCGGCAAAGAACTCGCCGGTCAGCGCGAAGACAATGTCCCACTGCGCAACATTGGTGTCCTGAGCTTCGTCGACTAGAATGTGATCGAAGCGCCGATCGAGCTTGTAGCGGATCCAGTCAGCCAGATCGCTGCGATTGAGCAATCGCGCCGCCTCTCGGATCTGATCGTCGAAATCGATCAGGCCCTCGCGCTTCTTGGCCTCGTCCCATGCGAGCGCGAAGGCGCGGCCGAGGCGCAGCGCTGGCACCAGCCGGTCAGCCAATGCGAGGAGCGCCCTGCGCTCGCAGATCGCGGTTATGCATTCGCACACGCGGGCGCAGTGATCTGCGTAGGACGGATCGATCTTTTCCTGTGAGGTGCTGGCGCGCGGCTCGCCTTTTTGCGTGAGGAACACGGCGGCCAGCGCATCCATCGCTTCCATCCTTGCGGCCGCTTCACCCGAAAGCCAATCACCGATGGCCGCTGCCGCTTCCTGCCCGGTTTTCGCGCTCCATGCCGCGTTGATCTCCATGCACCGTTGCAGGCTCGCCACGTCGAACGCATCGTCGGCGCACAGCGCGGCGATCCCTGCCTCGTCGGCGTCGGACGGCAGGCCGAGCAGGCGCAACACATTAGGCCTCATCGGCTCCTGCCAACCGCCCGGCCCGAACCACGCGTCGCGCGCCTGGGCGCAGGCCAGCAGGAACGCCTCGACATCGTCCGGACCCATCCGCAGCGACAGGTCCGCCACCGCCTCGAGCAGTTGCGGATCGCCCAGCGGTTCGCTTTCGGCGTGGACCAGCAGGTCTGCGAGCACCTGACGGGCAAGCACGACGCGCTCACGGTCCTCGATCGGCCGCGTGCCCGGAATCAGCCCGGCCTCATAAGGAAAGGCCGTGAGCAGCCACTGCGCGAAGGCATGGATTGTATCGATTCGCAGACCCCCGCCGGGACAATCGAGCACCTGCGCGAACAGGGTGCGCGCACGGTCGCGCTCGTTCGGCTCGGCAGGAGCGCCGATGGCGACCAGTTCGGCGAACAGCGCATCGTCGCTCATCCGCACCCAGCGTGCGAGCGTATCCTTGATGCGCGATGCCATCTCGGTCGCGCCCGCCTTGGTGAAGGTGAGGCACAGCACCGAGGAGGGATCGACATGATCCTGCAGCAGCAGCCGCAGCACGCGCGAGGCCAGCACATGCGTCTTGCCGGTCCCCGCCGAGGCCGAGAGCCAGACCGTCTCGTCTGGCGCGACCGCGAGCATCTGGTTGCCAGCGAGTTTCTGGGGCGGGCCGCTCATCCCTCGTCCCTGTCCTCGTTGGACAGGCTCGGCAGCCATTCGTCGAGGCGCATCAACTGATCGTAGTCGCCATAGACCGGCAAGTCGGGATTGAGCCGCGCGGTAAAGAGATCGCGGCCCAAGATCCAGCGCGTCAGCGCATCATCGAGATAGCGGCGCGTTTCGGGAAGGAAATCCTCCGCCGCGATGCCGGTCTTCTTCTTGCCTTCGAGGATCGGGGTATCGCAAAAGCCGAAAGGCGCGGGCTCGTTCTTGCGCTTGGTTTCCTTGGCCAGCGACCAGTACTCGAACCTGCCAGCCTCGCCCGAAATTTCGGGAAAGCCGCCGCTTTCCGCAATCATCGCAACAAGGCCCAATTGGAGCGCGAAGCCCATCTCTACCTGCGAGGCTGAAGGCGGCTTGCCGGTCTTGTAATCGACCACGGCAAGGCTTCCGTCGGCGAGCCGGTCGATCCGGTCGGCCCGGCCATGGATGCGCACCCCGCGCACCAGCATCTCGCCGTCGATCTCGGTCTTGATGACTGTGCGTCCCTCGGCGCGCAGCCGCAGGATCTCGCCGGCGATCCAGTCCAGCCCCGCCATCAGCCGCGGCCGCCACAGGCTGCGCATCAAGGGGTGCGCGCTCATCGTATCGAGCACCTCGTCGGCAATTGCGGTGAGCCCCTCGGGCGGTTCGCCCGCCTTGTGCCACTTGTCGAGAATCAGATGGACCGCAGTGCCCTTCCAGGCCGCGCTCGGCTCTGCATCGAGCGCGTCGATGCTGCGCAGCCGCAAGATTGAGCCGGCGTAGAATTGATAGGGATCGCCGCGCAGCCGGTCGAGCCCGGTGACCGAGATGCCGACCTTGCGCTGTTCAGGCATGGGATCGGGCTTCGGGCGCGGATAGGGCGCGGCTGCGTCGGCATCGTCAAGCAATCGCCCAAGCTTCACCGCATCTTGTTCCAAATGGTCCTTCGCCAGCTCTCCCAGCAGCGCCTTGACCCTCAGCACGAAGCGCGAGGGCACTACCGGCGCGCCTTGATCGCGCAGCGCGTGGCTGAGCACCACCTCGGGCGCGCCCAGCGCGGCGGCGAGATCGTGCGCGGCAAGCCCGATGCGGAAATCGGCGCCCGGGACGCCTAACGCCCGCAGCACGGCAGGCGGCACCAGCGGATCGGGCGCGGCGCTGCCGGGCCATACGCCTTCGACAAGGCCGCCGCAGATGACGAGATCGGCGCGGCTCATGCGCGCTTCGAGCAGGCCGTAGATGGCGACGCGCGGATGTCCGCCCCACGGCGGGCGCACCGCCACGCGCTCCATCGCATCGCGCAGCACGGCATGAAGTTCGCGCGGCTCGAGCATGAAGAGCGATTCGCGCGATGCTTCGCGCAATTCCTCGATCAATGCCGCCAGCGCCCGGCCATCGGCATTGGCCCAAAGTCCCTCGCCGCACAGCGCTTCGCCAACGCCAGCAAGCCGGTCGAGCAGATCGGCCAGTGGCTGCGCCTGCGCATCGGTCACCAGCGGTGCGAACAAGACCTGGGCTTCTTCCCACCACGCGCCAAGCCGGGCCTTGGCGACTGCGGGAGCCACGCCCGCCAGCCCTATGCCCGGTCGTGGTCCGCGCAGCGCCAGATCGAGCTTGCGCACATTCTCCAGCCACGGCGCGCGGCCATTATCGCGGCGCACCAGCGGATGTGAAAGCGCCGCGATCAAGGGAACCGGCGCGAACTGCTCGGCCATCAGCTCGGCGAGGAGAAGCAGCAACCTTCCCGCAACCGACTGCGACAGCGGCTCGCCTGCAGTGTCGTCAGCCTCGATGTTCCAGCGCCGCAGCAGCGCCACAACCCGCGAGGCCAGCCCACGATCTGGTGTCACCAGCGCGACGCGCTTTTCCGGCACTTCGAGCGCCTCGCGGATCAGCACCGATATCGCCTGCGCCTCGGCCCCGGGATGCGCGCTTTCCATGATCCGCACGCCCGACAAGCGCCGCGCGCGTGCCGGCAGTTCGACCCAGCGCGCCGAGCCTGCGGGCGGCAGGAACAGGTTCGAGATCGCCTTGCTGCGCTCGGGCGGTGCGGCAGACGCCCCCGCGCGGTGCCAGTTGCGCACTTCGCCGCGAGCAATGCCCATGCGGTTGAGCAGGACTTTCAAGTGGTATTGCGGGTGCGTGACCGCATCCCTGCTGCCGATTGGCGGTGCGTCCGGCTCATCGGGCATCCCGGCATTGCCGAGCGACCGCCATGCAGCCTCATCGAGCGCGAGATCGAGATCGGGCAAGATCACCGCGCCTTGCGGCAGTTCGCTGACCACGCGCAGCAGCCGCGCAAGCGACGGCGAGGCGCTGGTCACGCCTGCCGCGACGATCGGGTGCGCGGGCGGATTGCTGCGCCAGGCCTGTGCAGCATGGCCGAACAGCAGGTTGCGCCGGGTGGGAGCATCGACTTCGCCGCGCGCTTCGAACTCGATCTGCCAGCGCGCCTGAACCTTGAGGAAGGTCACGGTGGTGTCTTCCCAATGGCCCGCCATCTCCTTGACGATGCCAACGATGGGTTCAGCCATCAGCGCGCCGGGATCGATCCCTTCGATCAGCAGGCGGTCTATCGTCTGGCCGATCTCGAACGCGCGGCGCAGCAATCCGGCGCGATGCTGCGCAGCATCGCCTTCGACCTCGGCAAGGAAGGCAGCCAGCCTGAACCAGCGCCGCATCGGATCGGCGGCCGGAGGGATCCCGGCGCCAGCCCCGAGCGGATCGAGCAATGGCCCAAGCGCCTCGTCGAGATCGAGATCGCCGACCGCGACCATGCGCGGCAGCAGCATGCCCTTGCCCGCACCATCCTGACCGGAAAGGCGCAAGAAGGCCTCGGTCACGGTGCGGACCGTCCGGCGGCTCGGCAGCAGCAGAGTCAGGCGGGCGAGGCCAAGCTCCGGATCACGGTAGTGCGGCGCCAGTCCGGCAACCAGCGCATCGGCAAAACCGCGATGCGCGGCGATGGTGTAAATGGCCGGTGTGCGTTTCTCAGCCACGCGAAAGGTAGGCTTCGGTCGGCGCGATCGCCTTGGGATCGCCAACTTCGAACCACACGCCGGTGTGCGAAATGCCGAACAATCGCTGTTCATCGATGGCGCGCTGCCACAGCACGTTGGTCGAGAACGGACCTTGAGGCGCATCGCGCAGCAAACGGTGCGAAACAAGCTGCACGCCGCTGTAGATGAAGGGTGCGATCCGGCCCGGTTTGCGGCGTGTGACCCGCCCCCGCGGATCGAGGTGAAAGTCGCCCTCACCGCGATAGTTCACGGCGCGCGCATGCGGCACCAGCAGCAGCAGCGCGTCCATCCGTTCTGCATCCCATGCCGCGCTCAGCTCGGCAAAGACATCGCGCGGGCCATCAAGCCAGATGTTGTCCGAGTTGATACAGAAAAACGGATCGGGCAGCAGCGGCGCTGCCTTGACCATGCCGCCGCCTGTTTCCAGAAGCAGGTCGCGCTCGTCGGAAATCCCAGCCAATGGTGCGTCGGTGCGCGCCTTGACATGCGCTTCGAGCGCATCGGCAAGATAATGCACGTTGACCACGGCGCGGGCGACCCCGGCATCGGCCAGCTTGTCAAGGCAGTGGTCGATCAGCGGCCTCCCGGCAACCCGCACCAGCGGCTTGGGCTGCGCTGCAGTGAGCGGACGCATGCGCTTGCCGAGGCCTGCCGCGAGCACCATGGCGGTGTCGCTTGCCAGCTTGGTCATAGCGTGAAGTTTCCGCCGTTCGCTTCGCGCAGCTTGCGCGGAATGTTGCGATCAAACCATTGAGCGACAGGCCCGAGCGCGGGGTGCGTGAGGTCACGTTCCAGTGCTTTCCACACGCGCGCGATCAGGGGCAGGTAACGCGTCTTGCGGTCGCGCTTCCACAGTCGCACGAAGATGCCGACGATCTTGGCGTTACGCTGCGCACCGAGGCGGGCATAGTCGCCCAGGAACGTATCGCCGTCGACGCCTGCTTCCTCGCGGTAGTGATCGAACATCACCGCCTCAAGCTCCTGCGAAACGTCGCGGCGGGCGTCCTGCAACAGCGAAACGAGATCGTAAGCCGGATGGCCGATCAGCGCATCCTGGAAATCGAGCAGCCCCTGGTTCTGCAGGGTGCCGAGCAGCATGATATTTTCCGCGTGATAGTCGCGCAGCACGGTCACGCCCGGGCGCTGACGCGGCAACAGTTCGCCGATCACTGATTCCCAAGCTGCGCGGTAGCCTTCGATATCGACGTTGAGCCCGCGCGCCGGGCAGTACCAGTCGGTAAACAGCGCCGCCTCGCGCAGATACTCGGACAAGGTATAATCGAGGAACGGGCCGGGCGGCAGGCGGTGCAGCCTTGCGAGCGCGCTGACCGCCGAACGGTAGACCTCGACCTCATCGTCAGGCCATTGATCGAGGTAGTCACGCATCCGCGACTTGCCGAAATCCTCGAGCAAGACGAAGCCCTTCTCGGCGTCCTCTGCGTAAATTTCGGGCGCGCGCATGCCGTTGTCGCCAAGCCACCGCGCAGCGCGCAGGAATGGCACAATGTCTTCCTGCGGCGGGGGAGCGTCCATCAGCATCGCCGAGGATCCGAACCGCTTTACCCTGAAGTAACGCCGGAACGAGGCATCGCCATCGAGCGCTTTCAGCTGGGCGCCGGCCCAGCCCGCGCTTGCCAGGAATTCATCGACGCCGCTTGGAGGTTTCATCGCCATGGCTCACGGCCATGCCAATCCTTGCCGCCCGCGACAATGGCCTGTCTGCCTTCTTCCGCAATTTCCAGTGCAATCGACAGACAGGCCGGTTCGTGCGCGAAGCCCCCGGCATGCTCGGGCCACTCGGCAATGAGCGCCGCGCCCTGCCTGTAATCGTCAAGCCCGATCTCCTCCGCCTCGCGCGGATCAGCAAGCCGGTAGAAATCGGCGTGGACCAGCGGCAGGCGCACGGCGGGCGGATCGTAGACCTCGACGATCGAAAAGCTGGGCGACGGTACCTCGCCGCCATGGCCCAATGCGGCGATGATCGCCCGCGCCAGCGTGGTCTTGCCCGCACCCAGCCCGCCGCTCAGCGCGATGACATCGCCGACGCGTAACTGGCGGGCTACCGCGCTGCCGAAGTCGGCCACGGCGGCAAGATCGGGAAGCGGAATTGCGGTCGGACTCATGGTTTCAGGGCAGATCGACGATGGCGGCTGTCCCCGCACCCGGCTCCGAGATCACGTCGAGCGCGCCGCCGTGCGATTCGATGATGCGCCGCGCCAGCGGCAGGCCGATGCCTTGCCTGCGCAGCCCCGCATCGCCGGTATCGAGCCCTTCGAGCGCCCGTGCCAGCGTCGCCGGATCCATGCCGCGCCCGTTGTCGGAGACGACGATACGGGTCCATTCCCTGTCCTTGTGCTGTTCGCGCGAAAGCATGAGCAGGATCCGCCCGCCTTCGGGCGTTGCGGCGATGGCGTTGTCGAGCAGATGCCCGAGCACACGCGACAAGCGCCGTTTGTCGCCTCGAATCGAACCCGCCTCTCCGTCCTGCTGGAATTCGAGCGTCAACCGGGCCTGGGCGATGCGCGCGGCGCGCTCGTCGGCAAGCTTGCGCACGAAAGGTTCGAGCGCGATGTCCTCGCTGGCCAGCGGCAGCAGCCCCGCCTCGCTTTGCGAAAGATCGAGCAGGCTCTCGATCTGTTCGGTGAGCCGCTCAACGGAGGTAAGGATCGCGCCGACATATTCGCTGCCGGCATCGCTCAGCTCGCCGCCGATGCCCTGCTGGAGCAGTTCGGCAAAGCCGCCGATCGAGGTCAGCGGCGTCCGCAGTTCGGTGCTCATGTTGGCGAGGAACCGGGTCTTGACCGCGTCCGCCTCGACCAACGCCTCGTTGCGCTCGCGCAAGGCTTCCTCGGCGTTCTGGCTGTCGGTAATGTCGAGCACGATCAGCAGGCCGTTGCCGTCGGGCAAAGGCACGCCGGCAAATTCGAGCGTACGCCCATCGGTGAGCGAAACCCGGCCGCCGCGCTGCTTGCGGTCAAGCGTAGCGGCCCGCACGGTGTCACCAACGGCCTTGGCCTGCTCGGGCATTACCATGCGCGGCGCGATCGTATCGAGCAGTTCCTCGATATGCGGATGGCTGTCGAGCTGTTCGTCCTCCAGACCCCAGTCAGAAGCGAAGCGGCGGTTCCACAGCTGCAGGCGGCCATCGGGCGCGAATACGGCCACCGATTCGAACAGGCTGTCGAAGGTCGCGGTGCGGGTGCGGAGCAGGGTGTCGCGCACGGCGGAGAGGCGCAGTTGCTCGGTGCGGTCCTCGGCGATCAGCAGCAGCCCCCCATCGGGCACCGGATGGGCGATGATCCGCAGATGCGTGCCATCGGAAAGCGTCCAGCTCTCCTCGATGCTTTTGCTCGAGGCGAACCAGTCCGCACGTTCGCGCCGCCAGGCGGGGAAATCGCGCACTTCGGGCGTGCGCGCCGCCTCGTGCGCCTTGTCGAGAAACCGCTCGAACAGCGGCTGGCCGGAGAGATCGGCGGGATCCATGGCGAACAGCCGCTGGAACGGCTGGTTGGCGAACGTCATCGTGCGCCGCGCGTCAAACTGCGCGACACCGGCAGACAACTGGTCGATCATCGAGCGCTGCGCTTCACGGAAGGCGCGGAACGAGCGGCCCAGTTCCTCGAAGTCCTCGATATCGACCGCGTAGCCGGCAATGCCCTCTTCGCCGAGCGGCAGGTCGCTGACCCGGAAGGTGCGCCTCTGCCCGTCGATGGTAATCGCAGCCATGCGCTCGGATGGCTTGCCCGCAGTCGCGGCGGCAAGCGCGATGTCGCGCGCACTGCGGCCGTCGACCGGCTCGACCAGCTCGGTGCCTGCTGCCGCCACCGCATCGGCGCTCTCGCCGCCAACCGCGCGCACGTAAGCCGCATTGACCAGCCTGAGATCGCCTGTGGCCGTGCGGAACCACATCGGCATCGGCGCGGCCTCTATCAGCGCGACCAGGGCCTCGAAATCGCGGCGCGCCTCGTCGGTCTGCCGCCGAAGTGTGACCAGTTCGCTCTCGCTGTCGCTGAAATCGAACACCCAGACGAGCGCGGCGCCGCCGGGTGAGACCTGCGGATCGGCAAGATGACCGCGCAGCGCCAGGCTGCGGCTCGATCCGCGCGGGGTGGCGACCATGCTGAACGGTGCGGCGGTCTTCTGCGCGCGCAGCGCGGCAGTCGAAAGTTCGGCAAGCGCGTCGGCGGTCAGGCCCTTGTCGCCCCCGTCCAGTTCGCTGAGATAGCCGGGCACCGAATCGAGCCCCAGCCAGTGCGCCAACCGGGGCGATGCCTCGATCCGGCCATCGGCGCGGACCAGCAGCGGGAGCGCGGGCGATTCGTCGATCATCCGCGCCAGACGGCGCGCGCCGCGCTGCACCGTTTCGGCGCGGCGATGACGGCTGCGGGCAGCAACGATGGCAATGGCAGCCGCGAGGGTCCAGGCTGCCAGCAGGGCGGAGATTACAGCGAGGGCGGCAGGTTCGAGAAGCATTGCCCGAGGCTATGCGAGAGGCGTCCGGCGATTACAACTCGCTATCAGGCACGATGCGCCATTCCGCGCCTCAATAGCGATAATGGTCGGGCTTGAAGGGTCCGTCCTGCGAAACTCCTATGTAGTTCGCCTGCCGTTCGGACAACCGGGTCAGCTTCACGCCCAGCTTTTCAAGGTGCAGCGCAGCGACCTTCTCGTCGAGGTGCTTGGGCAGCACGTGGACCTGATTGTCGTAAGCCGCTGCCTTGGTGAACAGCTCGATCTGCGCGAGCACCTGATTGGTGAAGCTGGTGCTCATTACGAAACTGGGGTGGCCGGTGGCGCAGCCCAGGTTCACGAGGCGGCCCTTGGCCAGCACGATGATCTGCTTGCCGTCGGGGAAGGTAACGAGATCGGTGCCCGGCTTGACCTCTTGCCAGCCATAGTTGTCGAGCGCCGAAATCTGGATCTCGGAATCGAAGTGGCCGATGTTGCAGACGATCGCCTTGTCCTTCATCGCCTCCATGTGCGCGCCGGTGATGACGCCTTCGTTGCCGGTGGCGGTGACGAAGATGTCGGCGCGGGTGACCGCCTCCTCCATGGTGACGACTTCATAGCCTTCCATGGCGGCCTGAAGCGCGCAGATCGGGTCGATTTCGGTGACCAGCACGCGCGCGCCGCCGTTGCGCAGCGACTGTGCGCTGCCCTTGCCGACATCGCCGTAGCCCGCGACGCAGGCGACCTTGCCGCTCAGCATCACGTCGGTGGCGCGGCGGATCGCATCGACCAGCGATTCGCGGCAGCCGTAAAGGTTGTCGAACTTAGACTTGGTCACGCTGTCGTTGACGTTGATCGCGGGGAACGGCAGCTTGCCGTCCTTGGCGATCTGGTAAAGCCGGTGGACGCCGGTGGTCGTCTCTTCGGACACGCCCTTGATGTGCGCGACCGACATGGTGAGATATCCGGGACGTGCCTTGATGAAGGCTTTCAATGCGCGCTGGAACTCGATCTCCTCGGCATTGCCGGGCTCGGGCATTTGGTCGCCCGCTTCGAGGCGCGCGCCCCACAGCGCGAACATGGTGGCATCGCCGCCATCGTCGAGGATCATGTTACAAGTGCGGCTGGGCTCGCCGGGCGTCGACCAATCGAAGATGCGGCCGACATAGTCCCAGTAATCGGCAAGGCTTTCGCCCTTGACGGCGAAAACCGGGATGCCCTGCTCGGCAATGGCGGCGGCGGCATGATCCTGCGTCGAGAAGATATTGCAGGTCGCCCAGCGGACCTCCGCGCCCAGCGCCACCAGCGTTTCGATCAGCACCGCGGTCTGGATCGTCATATGCAGCGAACCGGTGACGCGCGCGCCCTTAAGCGGCTGGCCTGCGCCGAATTCCTCGCGGAGCGCCATCAGGCCCGGCATTTCGGTTTCGGCAATGGCGATTTCGGCGCGCCCGTAGGAAGCGAGCGAAATGTCGGCAATGGCGTGATCGTGGGCGGCATCGAGTGCGGTGGCCAAGGGAAATACTCCGGGTGAGGATTTGCAGGACGAGCGGCGACAGGGCCGCAACTAGCCCGCGCCATACCGCCACACCGGTATCGAATCAAATATAAAGATTTCTTTATATGCCCTAGGGACTAGCCGTTCCCCGTTGCCCGCTGCGACCAGACCACTATATCGGCCCCGTTGCGACCCATTTGCAGGAAAGGATGCACGAATGACCATTTCCGTCGGAGACAAGATTCCGGACGTCAAAGTGATGAAGGCGGGCGAGAGCGGCCCTGAGGCCGTCCAGACCGGCGAATATTTCGCCGGCAAGAAGGTTGCGCTGTTCTCGGTGCCGGGCGCGTTCACGCCCACCTGTTCGGCCAAGCACCTGCCCAGCTACGTGCAGAAAGCCGGCGACCTCAAAGCCAAGGGCATCGACGAGATCGCCTGCACCGCGGTTAACGACGCCTTCGTCATGGGCGCATGGGGCCGCGCCGACGGCAGCAGCGACGTGACCATGCTCGGCGATGGCAACGGCGAACTCGCCAAGGCGCTGGGCCTGACCATGGACGGTTCGGGCTTCGGGCTGGGTCAGCGCGGCTCGCGCTGGTCGATGGTGGTCAATGATGGCACGGTCGAGCAGCTCAATGTCGAGGAAGCGGGCGACTACAAGGTCAGCTCTGCCGAACACATGCTCGGCCAGCTCTAAGCTTCAATTTGGCTTGCGAAGCGGCTCTCCCGTAACCTAACGAGGGAGCCGTTCGCGTTTTGGGAGATAGCAGCATGGCGCAGTCAGTGATCGTAACCGGCGGCTTCGGCGCACTGGGACAAGTGGTGGCCAAGGCCTTCGCCGATCGCGGCGACAAGGTGGCGCGCGTCGATTTCGCGCCTGCCGCACCGTCCCCCCTGCCCGGCGCGCTCGACATCGGCGGGGTCGACCTGACCGATCAGGCCGCCACCAAGGCGGTGCTCGAACAGGTTGTCGCCGCGCATGGCGGGATCGACGTGCTGATCAACATCGCCGGCGGCTTCACCTGGGAAACCATGGAGGACGGCAGCCTCGATAGCTGGGCCAGGATGCAGGCGATGAACGTGATGACCGCCGCGACCATCACCAAGCTGGCGCTGCCCGAGCTCAAGAAGAGCTCGCAGGGCCGCATCATCAACATGGGTGCAGGCGGCGCTGTTAAGGCCGACATGGGCATGGGCGCCTATGCCGCGTCCAAGGCCGGCGTCCACAAGCTGACTGAGGCGCTGGCAGTCGAACTGATGGGCTCGAGCGTAACCGTTAACGCGGTGCTCCCCAGCATTATCGACACGCCGACCAACCGCAAGGACATGCCCGATGCCGATCCCAAGGGATGGGTGACGCCTCAAGGCATTGCCGAGGTGATGCTGTTCCTTGCCTCGCCCGCATCGGGCGCGGTGACCGGCGCGCTGATCCCGGCTGTCCGCAACACCTGAAGCGAAAAGGGCGCCCCACAACGGAGCGCCCTTCCAGCGGGTCATTTGGCCCGGCTATCGCCCGATCAGGTATTGGCGTGCTTCATCGCGCTCGCGCGGTCGTGGCCCTTGCGGATCGATTCGTAGCACTGCTGCAGCAGCCCGCGGGTTTCGGGCATCAGTTCGTCGTCCTTCATCGCCGTATCGAACTTGGCCTTGATGTAGTCCTCGCCGCGCTCGACCTCGCTGATGATCGCCTGATCGTCCCTGCCGGTGATCGCTTCCTTGAGATTGAGGAAGCCGCGGTGGACCGCGCCAGCGGTCGAGCTATCGGTTTCCGGATCACCGCCAAGCTCGCGCACCCGGTCCTGCATTTCGGACGCAACGCGGCTGCGTTCGCTCGCCATTTCCGTGAAGAACTGCGTGTGCGTGCCGCTGCTGTCCTCGCTGGCGTCGCGGAAGCCCTTTACGCTGTCCAGGGTGGTCGCAATCAGGGTATTGAGAACGCCGATGTCGTGCGAATTGCTCATGCTAAGCTCCTGCGGTTGAGAATTGAACCGCAAGGAGCAACCGGTCACGTCAACGCATGTTCCGGTTCCGCAAAGATATTAGCGACCAAGCGCCGTCAGCCAGCGCCCGGAAGATCGCTTCAATAGCCCATCAGCTTGAGCACTTCTTCGCGGCTGCGCGAATCCTCAAGGAACACGCCCATCATCCGGCTGGTGGTCATGCCGACGCCCGGGGTGCGGACCCCGCGCGCGGTCATGCACGAATGGTTTGCCTCGATCACCACGGCGACGCCGCGCGGGCGCAGATGGTCCCAAATGCAGTTGGCGACTTCGGCGGTGAGCCGTTCCTGGACCTGAAGCCGCCGCGCGAAGCCATGCAGAACGCGGGCCAGCTTGGATATGCCCACGACATGGTTCTGCGGCAGATAGGCAATCGCCGCCTTGCCGATGATCGGCGCCATGTGATGCTCGCAGTGCGACTGGAACGGGATGTCCTTGAGCAGCACGACCTCGTCATAACCGCCCACTTCCTCGAACACGCGCGAGAGGTGCACGGCGGGATCGTCGGCATAGCCCGAGCAGTATTCGCGCCAGGCGCGGCCTACCCGCGAAGGCGTATCGCGAAGGCCCTCGCGATCGGGATCGTCTCCAGCCCAGCGCAGCAGCGTGCGGATAGCGTCCTGCACATGTTCGGGCACGATGACCTTGCCGTTCGCGTCCTCGATAATATCGCCGTTGTCCGGGCTTGCCATGTCCAGTTCCTCTTCGATCGGGCCTTCAGGCCAGCCTTCGCCTTAACCTGCCCAGCGGTTTGCGCAAGCGACCCGAACTTCGGAAAAGTCCCCGCCTGGCAATCGGTTCCAACCAATCGCCCGGGCGTTCGGGATCGAGCAGCGCGCTGTCGGCGATTTCCTTCTGCAACGAGTCCAGCGTCTCGATAGGCAGGCGCTCGATATGCTTGCCTTCGGTCGGCATCGCGTCGAGCATGGCAATCATCGAACCCGATGCGCGCAGCGCCTGCTCGACCTCCTCGAAAGGCCTGCCGCAATGTTCGGCTATCAGTGAAAGACGGATGCGTTCGATCCTGGATTCGATCCCGGCGTTGGCGGGGCCGGCGCGCATCGATGAACACGTCGCATTCGCTGTCGAGACCCATCGATCTGTTGTTCATGTTGGCGGAGCCGACGCGCAGCACCTCGTCATCGACGATGGTCAACTTGGCGTGGACGTAGATCGGCGTCCCGCCCGAGGTATAGGGATTGTAGATACGGAACCGGTTCGCATGGTCGCGCTCGATCAGCGAACGGACCAGGCGTACGCGCGCGGTGTCCATTGCCTGCTGCTCGAGCCAGCCGTCGGCCCGGCGCGGATTGATGATGACGAACTCGGGCGGATCGGGCTCGTCGAGCCGCTCGGCAATTGCCTCGGCGATCCGGCGCGAAGCGAAATACTGCGTTTCCGCATAGAGAAAACGCTCCGCGCGCTGGATATGCTCGACGAACAGCGCCTCGATCTCGTCAACCTGCGACACGTTGCCATATTGCGCGCGGGTGCGGGCGATCCCGACTTCGACGTTTTTGAATTCGGCGACAAGCCTGTCGGGCCAGGCTGTGCCCTCCTGCGGCATGCAGCGATCGAGCGGTTTGCCTCCTGCCGTTATCCAGCGATCGCGGCCCAATTCGGCCAGGGCATAGGCGATATCGCCTTCCATCAGCATCGTCACATCGTGCCAGGGGGCGTAGAATTTGCCATTCGGCAGCTTCCTGCGAATATCCTCGTGAAGATGTCCGCGCGTATCCCAGCGGTCGGAAGTCATGTCGATCCCGCCGCAGACCGCGAAATTGTCATCGATGACGACGATCTTCTGGTGGTGGCTGGTGCCGACCGGGTGCGCGGAATCGTACTTGAAATCGATCCGATCCTTGAACGACCAGCGGATCAGGTCGAACACCATCAGCCCGCGAAACAGCGATTTGATGAGCGCGAAATTCCACTTGAGGATGTTGATGCGCAGGCCCGGGGTGCGCTTTGCGAGCCAGACGATGAACGCTCCGAGACGTGCGGGGAACCGCGTATTGTCATCTTGCGTGACCTTCTTGCGCCCGGCGCAAAGATGAATCCGGGTGTCGAAATCCCACCCGATCAGGAAGATCGACTGCTTGGCCTTGAGCATGGCTTCGCGGATTAGCTCGAAATACCCGTCGGCATCGATGACCACGCTTGCGCGAGTGGCCATCTCGAATCGCCAAACTGAAGATGAGACGCCCTCGACGCCCTGTTGCTCGCCTTTCGATTGCACTTCCATTGCTTCTCCCTGTGCCGCCAGCGCCATGTAGCATCACCCAAGGCGCTTGACACTCCCGTCCCTCGTCCTAGCGTTCCTGCAACGTCGAACTTCGCTGGGAGAAGGCCATGAACGAGATCGCGGCGCTGGAAAGGCAGCCTTCCGCCACGCTTGCCGTGCACCGGCTCACCGGCAAGATCGGTGCGCGGATCGACGGCCTGGACCTTGCGCAACCGCTCGACGATGAGAGCTTCGCCGCGCTCCACGCCGCCGTGACCGAACACCAGGTGGTGTTCCTGCGCGATCAGTACCTTACCGACGAACAGCACGAAGCCGTCGCGGCCCGCTTTGGCGTGCCCAGCGTCTATCCTGCCGAGCGCATCATGGGCGGGACAAAAGCTCTTCACCACATTGCCGACAGCGCGGACAGTCCGCCCAAGGCGGATCACTGGCACACCGACATTTCCTGGCTGCCCGAACCGCCGAGCCATGCGTTCCTCTCCGCCATCCACATTCCCGAATTCGGCGGCGATACGCTGTGGGCGAGCCTGTTTGCCGCTTATGACGCCTTGTCGGAACCGATGCGCGAGATGTGCAGCAAGCTCGCCGCCATGCATGCGCCGCACCCCGATCAGCTCGAAGCGTTCCGGCGATCCGGAAGGTTCGGCCCCGACATCGCCGAGAAGGTCGCGGCGATCTTCCAGCCTGTCGAGCATCCATTGGTGCGCTCCCATCCGGTTTCCGGACGGAAAGCGCTGTACCTTTCGGGTTTCATGACCCGGATCGTTGGGGTGACCGCGGCGGAAAGCAACGTGTTGCTGCGGTATCTCAATTCGCTGCTGGACGATGCCAACCTCCAGGTGCGATGGAACTGGCGCGAGGGCGATTTCGTCATCTGGGACGAGGCAAGCACCAACCACCGCGCCTTGAGCGACCACTATCCGCAGGACCGCAAGATGCGCCGCTGCACTGTTGACGGCGCTCGTCCGTTCTTCCAACCCGATTGATCCAACCACCAAGCAATCAGACATCTAATCAGGGAATAGCATGCACATCAGGGACTGGGCCAAAACGAGCCCCGATACACCGGCCGTCATCATGACCGGAAGCGGCGAAGTGATAACCTTTGCGCAGCTCGAGGCTGCCTCCAATCGCGGCGCGCATCTGCTGCGCTCGCTTGGCCTCAATCGCGGCGATGGTTTTGCGCTGTGGTCGACCAATAATGCGCGTTTCCACGAGATCACATGGACCATGCAGCGCTCGGGCCTCTACATGACTCCGATCGCCTCCAAGCTGAAGCCCGAGGAGGCCGCCTATATCGTCAACGACAGCGGCTCGAAGGTCGTGATCGTCGATGCCGGTGTGAAGCACGCGCAGGATTTCGTGACGCAGATCAAGACGCTGTGCCCCGGTGTCGAGCATGTCTTCGCGCTTCAGGGGCCGCTTGGCGGTCTTGAGCGCTGGGAGGACACAACCGCCCGGATGCCGGCGACCGAGATTGCCGACCAGTCATCGGGCATGCCGATGATCTATTCCTCGGGCACCACCGGCACCCCAAAGGGCATCCGCAAGGACTTGCCCGAAAAGCCCTTCGATCAGCACAATCCCCCGTTTTACCAGGGACTCAGCCCGGTCGAACCGGCCACCGGATATATGACCACGGCGCCGATGTATCACGTCGGCACCTTGATGATGACGCTGGCCGAGCAGCAGATGGGCGCGACCATCGTGCTGATGGAAAAGTTCGATCCGGAAGAACTGCTCAAGGCGGTCGACAAGTACAAGCCGCGGCGCAGCCAGTTCGTGCCGACCATGTTCATCCGACTGCTCAAGCTGCCCGAGGAGGTCCGCGCCAAATACGACGTGTCGTCGCTCGATCTCGCGATCCATTCCGCCGCGCCTTGCCCGGTCAAGGTCAAGCTGGCGATGATCGAATGGTTCGGGCCGATCCTGTTCGATATCTACGGCGGCACCGAAGGCGCAGGTGCGACTGTCATCACCAGCCCCGAATACCTCAAGAAGCCGGGATCGGTGGGCCGCGCGGTCGATGGCATCATCCGCATTTGCGACGACAATGGCGACGAGCTTCCGGTCGGCGAGACGGGCACGATCTTCTTCGAGACCGCGAACGATTTCAGCTATTACAACGATCCGGAAAAAACCAAGGAATCGCGCAATCCCAAGCATCCGGGCTGGCGCACCTATGGCGACATCGGTCACGTCGACGAGGACGGATATCTGTTCCTCAGCGACCGCCGCGCCTTCATGATCATCTCGGGCGGGGTGAACATCTATCCGCAGGAAGCCGAGAACGCGCTGATCCTCCATCCCAAGGTGGAGGATGTCGCGGTTTTCGGCGTGCCCGACGACGATCTGGGCGAAGTGGTCAAGGCCGTGGTCCAGCCGCGCAACTGGGCGGACGCCGGCCCCGAGCTAGAGGCCGAACTGATCGCCTACTGCAAGGACCAGCTCTCGACGCTCAAATGTCCGCGCTCGATCGACTTCGAGAAGGAGCTGCCGCGCGACATCACCGGCAAGATGATGAAGCGCGAACTGCGCGCCCGCTACTGGGAGGCCGCCGAAAGCGCGAGCGCGTGAACGCTCGCGTCAGATCGGCGCGCCCGCCAACAGCCCCTTGAGGTTGGTCGAGAAGATCTTCTCGACATCGTCAGCGGAGAACTCTTCAAACTCATCAAGGTAGTCGAGTGGATTGGCGAGGCCTTCGGGGTGAGGAAAGTCGCTGCCGAACAGCATGCGTTCGGCGGAAACGAAGTTCTTCAGTTCGCTGAGGTTGTCCTCGTAGAAAGGGGCGACCCAGACGTGTTTTTCGAACTGCCCGCGCGGGTGCGATTTGAATGCGTGCGGCATCTGGCCCCAGGCGCGGTCCAGCCGTTCGAGCATCGGCTTCACCCAGGTTCCGCCATTCTCGATCGAGGCGACCTTGAGCGTGGGATGACGCTCGAACACGCCGTGGCAGATGAGCACCAGCATCGAGTGCGAGGTCGCCATGCCGATCATGTCGATCGCCGAGCCGAAAGTGTCACGCTCGAAAGGTGTATATTCGCTCGATGAACCGCGCCACCAGCCCGCGACCCGGTCATACCCGCTGTCGGAGCCGTGCAGCGTCACGAAAATCCCTGCATCGGCGCAGCGCGCCCAGAACGGATCGTAGTCCTTGAGGCCGAACGAGCGGCTGCCCTGGATATGCGCAACCGGCGCTGGGCGGATGTTGACGCATTTCGCGCCCTTCGCCAGCACGAATTCGAGTTCCGCAACCGCTTTGTCGATATCCGTGAGGTTGATGAACGGCACGGCGAACAGGCGGTCGTCCCTGTTGAAGCTCCATTCGTCGGCCATCCATTCGTTGAGCGAGTGGAACAGCGCCGCGACCACATCGCCGCGGTGCCCGATGCGCTCCTCGATCACCGAGGCGAGCGTGGGGAAGATCAGCGTTGCGTGAACGCCTTGCTGGTCAAGCTCCTCGATCCGGCCTTTCCCGGTGCGCCAGGATTCGGGCGGCCGGACTGCCTTGCCCTGAAGCTCGCGGCGCGATTTTCCTTCGTGGTTTTCGGCGCGGAACCAGGTTTCCCAGCCGCCGGGCCGCGCCACAACCTCGAAGGTCGGGTTGGGGATGAATTCTGAAAGCATCCCGTTGATTACAAGCTTGGTGCGGCCATCCTTTTCGACGAAGTAGAAATCGCGCTTGTACCGGTCGGGCAGATAGGTGGTGAAGGCTTCCCTGGATTCGTAAAGGTGGTTGTCCGCGTCATAGACGGGGAACGGCAGGGTCTTGCTCATCGTGTGTCTCTCTGGTTTGGCGTTTCAAAATCTGCTGTTCAGGCCGGGGCAGCCGCTGGCCGCTTCCCTCGCGCCTCCAGCGCCTTGCTCCATTCGGGATAGGGGCCGAGGCGCAGGATCATCAGGGCGGAAACCAGGCTGGCCGGGATCGCCGTCATGATCACCTCATTATAGCCGCCGAAGGCATCGTAAAAGGCGCCGCCGATCACAGGTCCGATGCCGCCCGAGGCTGCGACAATGCTCGCCATCACGCCGAAAATCTTGCCGTAATTGCGCATCCCGGCATAGATGCCGGTGAGATAGACGCAGAGCTGCAGCTTGGTGCCGCCGGCATAGCCCACCACCATGATCGAGCAGACTATCGTCGCGGGCGAACGGAACGGTTCGAGCAGCAGGACCATCGCCAGCGCCGTGGCGAAGTTGGTCGCGCTGCCCACCAGCCCGGCATCCCAGCGCTCCATCATCCAGCCCGTAATCAGCTTGCCGATCACCCCCGCGACCCCCACCAGGCTCGCCAACCAAGCAGCATCGTGGCGGGTAATACCGAAATCGGTGAGCATCGGCACCTGATGCACCAGCAGGCAACTGGCCAGCAGCAGCATGATCAGCGTCGCAATGCCGATGCGCCACAAGGTCAGGCTGCGCACCGCCTCGGCAACGCTCAGACCCGGAAGGGCGGCCCTTGCCTCGGGCGACGAATCGGCCGCACGAAGCGGCTTTGCGTCGTGCGCGTCGAACAGGAAGAAGTACGAGAGCAGGAGGGCGGGAACGCCCCACAATACGGCAATGGTGATGACGCCTTCGCGCCAGCCGTAGCTGTCGGTCACCCATTGCATCAGCGGCGGCACGGCAATGCCGGCAAATGCCGTGCCGCACAGGATCACGCTGATTGCGAGGCTGCGGCCCGCCGTGAAAGCGCCGGTGACGGCAATTGTCCAGATGGTCGGCTTGATCATCAGAGCAGCAAGGCCATAAAAAATCCAGAGCGCGAGCCACTGCACAGGTGATCCATTCGCGAAGGCTATTGCCGCGATGCTGATGCTGGCGATCACGGTGCCGGGAAGCGCAAGCTTGCGCACGCCGAGCCGGTCAATCAGCGCACCCACGAAAGGCGAGAGCGGGATTGCCAGCATGGTCGCCAGCGATGTCCCGGCCGTAACCTGCGTGCGCGACCAGCCGAATTCCTGCTCGATCGGCGCAATGACCAAGCCTGTCGAATAGATCACGACGCTGGTTAACGACAGGCCGACGAAGGCGGTCAGTACCAGCGGCCAGTTGGCGCGCCATTCCGCGGCTCGCTCGATCTGTGTTGGCGACATGTTCCCTCTCCCGGATCGAAGCCTAGCTGTATTTCGCGACCTGTGCGAGCCGACAATCACAATGATGATGGCTGCGGACGAAATTCACATGCAAGGAACTGGACTGAAGGCGGGACGCGGCCGAATTCTGCTATGGCCGCGCAGGCCCGGCCGCGATAACCTGTCTGCACAATGCGAAGGAGCACGCCATGTCTCTCGATCTAGCCGAACGCACGAGTGCGAGCGATCAGTCTGCCGCCCGCAAGCTGCTCAAGGGCGTGAAGGTCGTCGATACCGACGCGCACATCACCGAATGGCCCGATCTGTGGACCTCGCGCGCGCCGGCAGCCTTCAAGGACAGGATGCCGCAGCGCAAGACCATCGACGGCCGGACCGCATGGGTTTTCGGCGACTACGAGCTGGGCAAGAATTACGGTTTTTCGGCGATCATGAAGGACGGCTCGAAACTGCCGGGCCTCGAATTTTTCGATCATCCGCTCGAGGACGTGACCGAGGGCGCTTATGACCTTGCGGCGCGGCTCGCCTATCTCGACGAGAACGGAATTGCTGCGCAGATCGCCTATACCAACCTGCTTGGCTTCGGTGGCGGCAAATCGATGAAGGTGGATGCCGATCTGCGCAAAATGGCGATCCAGATCCAGAACGAGGCGATGGCCGAAATGCAGGCCGAGTCGGGCAATCGCATCTATCCCATGGCGATGCTGCCGTGGTGGGACGTGGACAAGGCCGTAGCGGAAGGTGAGCGCTGCGCCGATATGGGGCTGCGCGGCATCAACATTCACGCCAATCCGCAGCATCACGGTTTGCCCGATCTCGGCCACGAGCACTGGACCCCGCTATGGGAGCTTTGCGAGGATCGCGGCCTGCCGGTCAACTTCCACGTCGGCTTCTCGCAAGGTGCCGAAGGCTGGGAAAACCCCGATGTCTGGCCGAGCCTGACCGGTTACGAGAAATACGCGGTCAGCGGATCGATGCTGTTTGCACCCAACATGATCACGATCCTCAACCTGCTGATGAGCGGGATCTTCAAGCGCCATACGAAGCTTCAGTTCACCTCGGTCGAGAGCGCCGTCGGCTGGGTGCCGTTCATGCTTGAAAACCTGCAATATCAGGTCGAGGAAAATCTGCCCGGTTGGACGACTTCGGTCACTGAGGTCTTCAACAAGCACTTTTCGATCTGCTTCTGGTCGGAAAAGCAGGGGCTGATCGAGGCGGTGCGCCGCGTCGGCGCGCAAAGCATCATGTTCGAAACCGACTGGCCGCATCCCACCTGCCTCTATCCCGATCCGCTGGGCTATCACCTGAACTCGCTCGAGCAACTGACGCCCGAGGAACGCGCGCTGGTGTTCGGCGGCAATGCCGAGAAGCTCTACAACCTCGATTTGAGCGCGGCCCCCGCCGCAAGCTGACCTGCCGATATGCAGGAGGGAGGACAGCCGGAATGACGGCAATCATGAAGGGCGTGCGCGTGGTCGAGGTGTCCGAACACGCCTTCCTGCCCGCCGCTGGCGCTCTGCTTTCCGACTGGGGCGCGGAAGGCATCAAGATCGAGCCGGTCGGGCGCGGCGATGCCAGCCGCGGCATCACCACCACCGGCACGGCGCAGGTCAATCTCCAGTTCGAGAATTCGAACCGGGGCAAGCGCAGCCTCGCGCTCGATCTGGGCAGCGAGGAAGGGCGCGAAGTGCTCTACAAGCTGGTCGCATCGGCAGACGTGTTCATGACCAACAAGGTTGGCCGGGTGCGCCGCAAGCTCAAGATCGACCTTGAGCATATCCGCGCGCACAATCCGCAGATCATCTACGTTCGCGGCGTCGGCCAGGGCGAGCGCGGGCCGGAAGCAGACCGCGGCGGCTATGATCTGCTCACCTACTGGCACCGCGCGGGCGTATCATCGATGGTCGCAGGGCCGGACGGACCGCCGTTCCTGCCCGCTCCCGGCTTTGGCGAATTTACCGGCGCGATGTTCATCGCCGGCGGCACCATGGGCGCGCTGTATCACCGCGAACGCACCGGCGAGGCGACAGTCGTCGATGCATCGCTGCTAGCCACCGGCATGTGGGCGATGAGCGGTGCGATCGCCGCCGCCACGCAGGACCCGGCCTGGCCATGGCCGCCGCAGCCGCCCAACCCGCTGTCGCGCACTTACGATACCAGGCAAGGCGGCAGGATCGCACTGTGCTGCCTCCAGACAGGACATTACTGGCCGCTGCTCACGCGGCACATCGGCCGGGAGGATCTCGCGGACGATCCGCGCTTTGGCAATCATGCCGCGATCATGGCGAACCACGCTCCAGCCATCGCCGCGCTGACCGAAGAGTTCGCCAAGCGCAGCCGCGACGAATGGTGCGCCATGCTTGCCGACTTCCGGGGACAGTGGAGCGTGGTGCAGACCGCGCGCGACCTGGCAAGCGACCCGCAGGTGGAACCCAACGGCTACCTGCAGCAGTGCGAGACCGCAGAGGGCGTGCCCTTCAAGCTGGTTGCAGCGCCCTTGCAGTTCGGCAGCACCCCCGCTCCAACCTCGCGTGCGCCGCTGTTCAATGAACATGGCGACGAGATACTCGCCGAGCTCGGGCTCGACTGGGACGCAGTGATCGACCTCAAGGTGAAAGGCGTGGTGGCATGAGCAGCACAGTCCAGCAGCGTCCGCTCCCGGTGCCCGATGCGCAGTCGGCGGGTTACTGGAATGCTGCTTCCCGCCACGAACTGGCTCTGGCGCGATGCGGCCAGTGCCATATGTTCGCCCACCCGCCCGGCGCGGTGTGCTGTGCCTGCGGCTCGATCGAGCCCGCGTTCGAATGGATGAAGCTGAGCGGCAAGGGCCGCATCCGCTCTTGGAGCGTAGTTCGCCAAGCCTTGCTGCCCGGATTTGCGGACCTCGTTCCCTATGTCACCGTCGATGTCGAACTGGAAGAACAACCGAACCTGAGGATCATCGGCAGGCTGCTTGACGGTATCGAAGCGCCGCTCGTGCCCGGCGCGCCGGTTGCGGTGTGTTTCGAGGACATTGCGCCCGATGTCGCTGTCCCGGCCTTCAGGCTGGCAGCCGGATGAGCGCTTTCCCCGCCCGCAACAAGGCTGCCCTTGCCGGCTTTGCGCAAAGCCCGGTCCAGCGCCACGCGCCCATGACGCTCGGCGCGATCACCATCGCCACGGTGCGCGAGGCGGTTGCGGACGCCGGTCTCGAGGTGAGCGAGATCGACGGGCTTATCACCACCCCGCTGTTCCCCTCGCTCGGCTCCCACGCCGCCGAAGACGGCATTGCGCTCGTCACCACCAACTGGCTGGCGCAGCGCATGGGCATCGTCCCGGTCTATCAGGAGAACCCTCAAGGCCAGCTCCCCGGCGCGGTGGCAATGGCGGTCAACGCCATTCATGCCGGAGCGGCGAAAAACGTGGTCGTTTATCGTGCGCTGCACAATCCGGGCGGCAGCTATCACCAGAACGATGCGCCCAAGGCCTCCGGACGCGATCAATGGGTCATGCCGCAAGGACACCACGGGCCGATTGCGGCCATCGCGCTCGCCTGGAATGAATATGCGCAGCGGTATGGTGCGGGTGAGGATGCGCTTGCCCCGATCGCCATCGAGGCGCGCAAGAATGGCGCGCGACTGCCGTGGTCGTACTGGAAGGACAAACCGCTTGCACTTGAGCAGTATCTTGCCGCGCCCTTCATCAACGATCCGATCCGAATGTTCGATTGCGACATTCCGGTCGATGGAGCAGCTGCCTTCGTGATCACTTCGGCGGAGCGCGCGCGCGACATGCCGCACCGGCCGGTCTATATCTCGGCCTATTCGGACATTCTGCCGCGACGGTTCGGTCTGGCGCATCACTGGCCATATGACGAGATCATGGAGCTTGGCGCGCTGGGTCTGGAACGACTTTGCCAGCGCGCGGAAATCCGGCTTTCCGATATCGACCATTCGCAAATCTACGACGGGTTTTCTCCGCTCTCGCTGTTCTGGATCGAACTGCTGGGCCTCGCCCCTCGCGGCGAAGCGCACCGGTTCATCGCGCAGGGCGGCATCGACAGCGACAGCCCGGACGGAAAGGCCGTGCTCGCCAGCGGAGGATCGCTTGGCAACGGACGGATGCACGGCACCCCGCAGATGATCGAATGTTATCTGCAACTGGCGCGGCGCGCGGGCGAGCGGCAGCGCGACGTCAAGCTCGCGCTCGCCTGCCAGGGCGTGCCCAACATGGGCGGCTCGGTGCTCTACAGCGCCGATGCCTATTGAAGCGCGCTGCGGCTTCGCTTTGCATCGCCGCCGCATTGTGGTGTAATCACTTCAACGAGGGCCAGACAGGCCCAAAAGACGAGAGGAACCCTGCCAATGGCCAGCCTGACCATCCTCGATCCGCGCGCTGCACCGCGCATATCGATCACGCCCTATTCGCTGTCCTGCGATGCAAGCGGTCCGGGCCTTCGCGTGGCGCTCGTGTCGAATTGTTTTTTCGACGCATCGAACCTGCTGAGCGCGGTAGGCGAGGAACTTAAGGCCCTGCTCGATGCGCCGATTGTCACGCTGTACGAATTTCCCAACGCCTCGCTGCTCGCGCCGCTCGAGAGCATTGCCGAGATCGCGGCGAACAACGATGTCGCGATCACCGCCATGGGACACTGCGGGAGCTGCACTTCGAGCGCGACGCGCGACGCGGTGAACCTCGCCCGCGCCGGCATCCCGGTTGCCGCGCTCATCACCGAGAAATTCACCGAGGCAGGCGGCTTCGTCGCCCGTTCGGTCGGCATGCCCGACGTGCCGCGCGTGCAATTGCCGCACCCGGTTGCGGGCACCGGCGCGGCGCGCATCGCCGAGATCGCGCGCGGCGCTGCCCCCGCCATCATTGCATCCTGGCAAGCGAGGCTTTCGCGTGCAGCCTGACCTGCGCTCCGCCCGCATCGAAGGCGCCAGCGAAACCGCGCTCCAGGACGAGCTTTACCGCCTAAAGGCGACCGACGGCCTGCCGGTGATCCTGCCGACGCCCGAGCGCGTCGCCGAAATGCTCGAAATGGCGGCGATGGCGGGTTTCGATCCCGATCTCATCCTTGGCGAAGTCGGCCCCAACATGGGCGAGGCGACGGTCGAGAAGGTGGCGATCAACGCGGTCATGGCCGGGTGCAAGCCCGAGCATTTCCCGGTGGTCATCGCCGCGGTTTCGGCGGTGTGCGACCCGCGCATGGATTCGACCGAGTTTCAGGTGACGACTCACCAGGTCGCTCCGCTGCTGATCGTGAACGGCCCTGCGATCCAGGAGGCCGGGGTTGCCAGCGGCTTCGGCGCGCTCGGCTATGGTCACCGTGCGAACCTGTGCATCGGGCGTGCGCTGCGCCTTTGCCTGATCAATCTGGGCGGCGTCTGGCCGGGCGAATCGGCAATGTCGCTGCTCAGTCAGCCCGCCTCGATCGCCTATTGCCTGGCCGAGGACGAGGCCGGCAGCCCCTTCCCACCGCTTCATACCACGCTGGGCTTCGAAGCCGGCCAGAGCGCGGTGACGGTCGCCTGCGTCGGGTCGCCGATCTCGGTCATCCTGCCGCCCAGCAGCGACGATGCGCCGGTGGCCGACCGGATGCTCGGCGTGCTGGCCGAAACCATCGCCGGGGTCGGGCATAACAATGCAAGCTTCCACAGCGGCTCGATCGTTGTCGTGCTCAATCCCGACCATTCCCAGGCACTGGCGCGCGAAGGTTATGACCGCGAGAAGATCGCCGCCGAACTGTTCAAGCGCGCGGTCAACAGTGCCGACAAGATAAGCCGGGCACGCAGCGGCAAGCCTTCTCCCGAACCAGACCGCCTCATACCCGCGATTGGCACTCCTGACCGGCTGCTGATCCTGGTAGCGGGCGGTACCGGCGTCTATTCTACTGTGATGACCTCGTGGGGCGGCGGGCCGCATAACAACCTGCACGCCAGCCGCGAGATCGTGTTCAGCGACGCCTGCGAGGTAGTGATCGCCGGATAGGCATCACGAGAGTTCGGCTCAGGCGGGACCCGCAAGCAGGAAACGTGCGCCGCTCGCGCCGGACCGCTGAGCGATCATGGCGGCAATCGCGGCCGGGTCTATGCCTTCTGGCAGCATCAGAAACAGCACCGCGGCATGTTCGCGGCCCCTGGCGGGCTGAATCGCGCCGATCCGGGTCCAGCGCGCGCCGACAATCGGCAAGTCAGCGATTGAAAATTCGTCGGGCGCGGCCGTAAACATGCAGATCAGGACCTGGACAAAATCCTGAGGCTCCGGCCATTCGCCATGCAGGGCGGTGGTCTCAAGCACCCGCCAGACCATCCTGCCTTGCAGATCCGATGCAGGCAGCGCCGGCGTTCCCCTGCTGGCGGCAATCGTGCTCAGCAGTTCGCCGCAGTCCGGCGTTTCGTAATATCCGCAAAGCTGTGCGGGCGGCGGCTCGCCATCGAGCGCAGACAGTTTCCCGGCAAAGGCGCGGGCAACCCCCGGTAGCCTGCGCATGTCCGCCATGTGCTCGCCGCCAAACCAATCGGCGTAGTTTTCCTCGTGGCCGGGCTTGCCGTCCACGAACACCAGGAATACGTCGCTGCCGTCCATTCAGATCGGTTCGAGCAATTTGGCCCGGTCGAAGCCGAACAGGTCTGCGGCGGTATCGAAGGTGATCGCGCTCGCGTCCTCCTCGGACAGGTCCCTGGCAAAGCCCGCAACCACGTCCTGCGAATGCGGATAGGTGCCCTCGGCATGGGGATAGTCCGATCCCCACAGCGCCACCGAAGCGCCGGTATAGGGCACCATGCGCACCGCGACATCGTCGATCTGGAAGGTGCCATGTATCTGCCGCCTGAGATAGAAGCTGGGCGGCTCCTTCAATTCGGGCCGTACCCAACCGACATAATGGCGGAACGAGCGGTCATAATGATCGAGCGTGGTCATCGCCCACGAAATCCACGCAGCATTGGTCTCGACGAAAACGAAATGCAGGTCCGGATGGCTCTCGAGCACGCCGGACATGGCGAGCAGACCCGCCGTGCGCGGCGCCATCGATTGCGTCGCCAACAGGTTCGATACGGTCGCCCCCCTGCCCCGGTAGAACAGCATGTCATGCCCGCTGCCCTGATGCATCACCACCGGCAGGCCCGTTTCCGCCATCGCCGCCCATAGCGGATCCCACTGCTTGTGGTTGAACGGCGGCGTGCCGACGATCGGCAGCATCAGCGCCCCCATGCCCATCGCGGCGCAGCGCTCGACCTCGGCCAGGGCATCCTCGATGCGGCGGGTGGGGATCATCGCAGCGCAGCGAAACCGTTCGGAGCGGCTTTCGAGCAGGTCGTACATCCAGTCGTTGTAATGGCGCGCGCAGAGCTTTTCGGTTTCCGGGTTTTCGATCCGCCAGAGATAGAGGCCCTTGGTCGGATAGATACACTCGGCGACGACGCCTTCCTCGCGCATGACCTTGAAGCGCGCCTCGACGCTGGTCGTGCCAAGCGAAGCGATTTCCTGCCGGTGCCGTTCGCCTTCGAGTTCGGTAGCGGTAAGATCGCCTTCCTTCTTGGCGCCGACCGCCAGGGCATATTGCGTTTCGGAGTCGGTGGGCCGCATCTCCGGCGGAAGATCGCCGCGCATCGCTTCCGGAATTTCGTCGAACCACAAGCCCGGTGGTTCCTCGACATGGCTGTCGGCCGAGATCAGCGGGCGCATATTGGCGTGCATCGTTTTGTCTCCCGCACACAGTCTGGACTGAAAGCGCCACATTTCACAATGACAGTTTACCCGGTCAATCGCTTTTCCCTATGCTGGTCGCGCAATGAGCGGCCTTTCTTACACTATTAGCAGGACCCTGCGCGAAGGCGGCTCCGCGCGCGCGGTCGAATATGGCGAACATTGGCACAGCTGGGCCGAGCTTGAGCGGATTGCCAGCCAGGTGACGGACGTCCTGCGCGATCACTGCCCCGGCGCGCGCCGGGTCGGCCTGATCGCGCGGAACCGCCCGGTGGTGCTCGCGGCGATGCTGGGACTGATTGCAGACGGCGTGACGACGGTGATGATCCACGGTGCGCAATCGGAAGAACGTCTTGCCGCCGAGCTCGCCGACCTGCGGCTGGCCGCCGTGGTAGGCGAGAAACGGTTTTGGTCCGATGCGGTTGCCGCAGCGGCATCGCAATCGGGGTCCATGCAGATCGTGGTGCCCGGTACACTTGGCGGCGATACAAAGGTTCAGCTTCCTTCGGGCGCTCCTCCAACGCAGCAACCCGGCACCGGCACCGCGCTCGAACTGCTCAGCAGCGGCACCACCGGACCGCCCAAGCGCATCCCCATCGGGTGGCACACGCTTGAGTCGGCGCTCGGCTCGGCGCATGGGACGGCGCTGTTCGGGAGCGAATCTCCTGCCCTGTCGGGGCTGGACCTCGCCCCGGCGATCTCGGGCCTGTCGCTCGGCAACATCGGCGGCGTCTACATGATGCTGCCTTCGGCGCTGATCGGGCAGCCGATCGTCATACTGGACAGGTTCGCGGTTGAACCGTGGGTGCGGGCGGTGCGGCTTTACCGGCCCGAGATTCTCTCGGTGCAGCCTGCGGGCCTGGGCATGATCCTAGATGCCGGGGTGCCGCGCGAAGCCCTTGCATCGCTCAGGACCATCGTCTCCGGCGCATCGAAACTGGACCCCGACCTGCAGGACCGTTTCGAAGCGCGCTACGGCATTCGCGTGTTCGGTGCCTATGGCGCGACCGAAACCTGCGGTTCGATCATCGTGTGGACCGACGAACTGTACGACCGGTATCGGCAGGCAAAGCGCGGCAGTGTCGGCAAGCCGATCCCCGGCGTCGAGGTCCGCGTGGTGGATCCTGCGACCGGGGTAGCCTTGCCTCCGGGCCAGACCGGCTTGCTTCATGCCAGGGTGGACCGGGTAGGACCGGACTGGATCGAGACGACCGACTTCGCGTGGATCGACGAAGACCAATTCGTCTACGTCACAGGCAGGGCTGACGATGCCATCGATCGCGGCGGCTTTTCGATCCCTCCCGAGACCGTTGCCGATGTCCTGCGCCAGCATCCCTCGGTCAGCGACGCGAGCGTGGTCGGAATCCCCGATGCGCGGCTGGGCCAGGTGCCGGTCGCGGCAGTCGAGCTGGCGGCGGGAGCGAGCGCGCCAGACGAAGCCGAACTGATCGCGTTCGCGAAGGCGCGATTGCTATCCTATCAGGTGCCGGTGCGGATAATTTGCGTGGAGGAACTGCCGCGCAACGCGTCGCTCAAGGTGATGGCCCCAGAGGTGCGGGCGCTGTTCGGAGGCGAATAGCCAGAACTATCCGGCGGCCGGAAGCGCCGCCCCTACCCCACGCTCCATATATTCCGCCAGCTTGCGGTAATTGTTACCAACCTCGCCGAACAGCACGCGCAGGCGGTCCATGTGGTTCGTCGCCCCCAGCAGCAGCGCTTTCTTTTCCACGTCAAGATCGCGCGCCGCGCCGAGATACCGTTCGCGCACCCCGGCATGCGTGCCGAGGACGTCACCGACACGCTGGACCTCGCCCTGGCGGCTTCCGGCTGCGATCATGCTACGGTGCTGCACAAGCCGCGGCTGCTCAGCGACAATGGCCCCAGCTACATCGCCGCCGAACTGGCCGAATACATCGAGGCCAACAAGATGAGCCATGTGCGCGGCGCCCCGTGCCATCCGCAAACCCAAGGCAAGATCGAGCGCTGGCACCAGACCCTGAAGAACCGCAGCCTGCTCGAAAACTACTTCCTGCCCGGCGACCTCGAAACCCAGATCGAGGCCTTCGTCGAACACTACAATCACCAGCGTTATCACGAAAGCCTGGCCAACGTGACGCCCGCCGACGCCTACTTCGGCAGGGCGCCGGCCATCATCAAACAACGCGAAAGGATCAAGCGACAGACCATCGAACATCGGCGCTTGCAGCAC
>CANJUF010000032.1 GCA_947477745.1 Sphingomonadaceae bacterium
ACGCAGGCAAGAAGATCAAGGGTCGCAAGCGCCACATCCTGACCGATACCGAGGGCAATCTGGTCCACGCCCTGATCCACACCGCCGACATCCAGGACCGCGACGGAGCGCCACTGCTGCTTGCCGAGGTCGTCAATCGCTTCCCGTGGCTGCGGCACCTGTTCGCCGATGGCGGATAACCGACCGGCCATCAATGCGAGTGGTTGTCGACTTGATGCCGTAGTCTCTGAGCATGAGCGACAAGCGCCGCGAATCGATCGGCTTCCCTTTGAAATCAGCCCATGGTGACTCGTCGATCCCCTGTAATTCAATAAGGATGGTCTCTGTCGATAGTCGATCCGCATCGCCGAACAGTGTTCGAAGATCATGGAGCAGCTTCACGCCCAACCGATTACCATAGTGCCAGGAGAAGCGATCTATGTCCCGATCCTGGCTCCTCACTGGGTCAAGGTCCACGACGAAGTGTCGATTTCGCTATCGCTTACATGGCGCAGCGAGTGGAGCTTTCATCACGCGGATGCTTGCCGGTTCAACGCGCGCCTGCGGCGAATGGGCCTGCGCCCCGCTTCGCCGCGGCTCTATCCGGCCAACAACCTGCTCAAGAGCTATGGACAGCGCGCATTGTCGCGGATGGAACGGTTCGGCCAAGGACGTTGAGGCTGGCCGCCAAGGAGCGCCAGTTCCTTGTCGATCCTGACGTGCCGGCGCGGCCTAAACCTGCGACCAAGCCAGACCTGCTGGACTGTCAGCCGCGCAGCGGCGCTATGCGCAGGTCAGGCCGGCGGCCCTCGCGCATCCGGGTGAGCGCGCCGCCAATGGAAATGTTGCCCATGACCGACATGCCCAGCATCCGCCGCGCCTCGTCATCCAGCCCGGCCTGATCTTCGGGCGGCATCACCATCGCCCAGTTGACCTGCGGGCGGATGAAATCGCGGGTGTAATAGGCGAAGGCCATTGCCCGGCGCTCGTCCTTCGTCACGTTGGCGCCAGATGTGTGCCAGACGCGCCCCTCCATCGCCACGAACGAGCCCGCGACCGCGCTGAACGCGACCGATCGCGCGAGCAGATCGCCCGGCACATCCTCGAACCGGGCCCAGTGCTGGCTGCCGGGTACATAGCGCGTCGCCCCGTTGGCCTCGTGCACATCGTCCAGGCACCAGATCACGTTGATCGCCCATGGCTCGGTCCATGGCGGCGGGACCACCAGCGCCTGATCCGAGTGCACGTTCATCGATCCGGACCCCGGCAGGGCGACATTCGCGGTAAAGTTGGAGACCAGCCAGTGCGGCCCGATCGTCGCCTCGACCAGCGCGCGGGCGACCGGATGGCGCAGCAGTTCGATGAACACCGGGTCCCAGGCAGCGAGGTGATAGAGGCGAAGATTGGCCTCGTTCGGATCGAGCGATTCGCTGAAGGTGTCGATGCCCTCGGCGCGCATGGTCTCAATGATGCGCTCGATGGCGGTTTGCGCACGTTCCAGCAGTTCCTCGGAAATGACATTGGGCACCACGACAAACCCGTCGCGGGCAATGCCTTGCGCTAGCGATTCGAGGTCGATTGCAAGTTCCATTCAGCCGCCACCCTCTCCAAGATAGTCCCGCCGGAACTGCGCGGCGAAAGCGGCGAAGCGACCATTGATGATCGCCTCGCGCATTGCCTGCATCAGCGCCTGGTAAAACCACAGGTTATGCTCGGTCATCAACATCGCGCCAAGCATTTCTCCCGATTTGACCAGATGGTGCAGATAGGCGCGGCTGTAGCTGGCGCAGGTCGGGCATCCGCAGCGCTCGTTGAGCGGGGCGCCATCCTCGGCATGACGGGCGTTGCGCAGGTTGAGCGGGCCGTTCCAGGTGAAAGCCTGACCGTTGCGGCCCGAGCGGCTGGGCAGCACGCAATCGAACATATCGACCCCGCGCTCAACCGCGCCGACCAGATCGTCGGGCTTGCCCACGCCCATCAGGTAGCGCGGGCGGTCTTCGGGCAGCTGGCCGGGCGCATAGTCGAGCGCGGCGAACATCGCCTCCTGCCCCTCGCCCACGGCGAGGCCGCCGATGGCATAGCCGTCGAATCCGATCTCGGTCAGCGCCTGCGCGCTCTGGCCGCGCAGTTCCTTGTCCAGTGCGCCCTGCTGGATGCCGAACAACGCGGCAGCCTCTGCATGTTCCCCGCCTGCATTGAATGCCTCGCGGCTGCGCCTCGCCCAGCGCATCGACATTTCCATCGAGCGGGCGATTACGTCGCGCGGCTGGTCGGCGCGCGGACATTCGTCGAAGGCCATGACGATGTCGGAGCCGAGCAAGCGCTGGATCTCCATCGAGCGTTCGGGCGAAAGCAGATGGCGCGATCCGTCGAGGTGGCTGGCGAAGGTCACCCCCTCCTCGGTGATCTTGCGCAGACCCGAGAGGCTCATCACCTGATAACCGCCGCTGTCGGTGAGGATCGGGCGCTGCCAGTTCATGAACCGGTGCAGCCCGCCGAGCCGCGCCACCCGCTCCGCGCCGGGGCGCAGCATCAGGTGGTAGGTATTGCCAAGGATGATGTCGGCGCCCGCCGCGCGCACCGCCTCGGGCTTCATCGCCTTGACCGTGGCTGCCGTGCCCACCGGCATGAAGGCGGGCGTGCGGATTTCACCGCGCTGCATGGCGATCGTACCGGTGCGGGCCTTGCCGTCGGCAGCGTGGATGGTGAAGGCAAAGCGCGTCATCGTGTCCGGCCTATAAAGAATTTTCAGCCGCTGCGAAGGGTCAGGCCTGCTGCGCCGTTAGGCGAATATCCCCGCCGCTTGGGGACATGCAAAGGAGAACCCATCATGTTGACCCGTGCACTGATCGCCAGCAGCCTCGTTCTGGGCAGCCTTTCCATCGCCGCCACCGCCGAGGCGCGTCCCGGCGGATGGGCCCGCCACCACCCGGCAAGGATCCAGATCAATCACCGGATCGCCCGCCAGCACGTGCGGATCGCCCATCAGGTCCGTCAGGGCGACATGAGCCGCGCCGAGGCCCGCAGCCTTCACGGCGACCTCCACGATATCCGCCTGCAGGAGCGCGCTTTCGCCCGCGCCAACGAAAACAACGGCCACCTTACCCGCGCGCAGGTGCGCGGTCTCAACCATGAGCTCAACCAGACCGGCAACGACATACGCAATTAAAGCCAGTCATCCCACTCCCCCCGCTGGCTCGCCGTGCAAACGGCGGGCCATTTTTTTGGAAGCATCACGCGAAAAAGTGGGACCCGGTTTTTCGCAATCAGCGATGCGGCATCGTATCTTCACGGACGCAGCCGCTCCATCCGCTGCCTGCGCCGCTCGCGCCTTTCCTGAATGAGTTCGCGCCGTTCGATGCGCCGCTGCGCCGGCCCTGCGGCGGGCTCGTCGAGCGGTGCGGCCGAGGCCGCAGTCTCGGGCTGTTCGACTGAAGGTCCGGCAGGCGGCTCGGCGATCCGCGCTGCGGGTGGCTGCGCTGTAATCTCCGCCTGCGGACTGGAACGCAGTTCGCTGCGCTGCTCACGCGCCTCGATCACCTTCTCACGCCGCAAACGGCGCAGCTCCCGGGGCGTTGCACCGGCTTCGCGCGCGGCACGCACTTCCGCAATCCGCTCGGCGGCACGCGGGTGCGTCTCGATCCACTCGCGGCGAGCTTCTTGCCGCGCTTCGATGCGCTGAGCAGCGCGAGGGTGCGCTTCCAGCCACGCGCGGCGAGCTGCGGGATCGGCCAGCAGGCGGCGGGGCTCGGCACGGTTCGGCGCGGCAAGCGGTTGGTCCGGCAGGTTATCCGCATCTGGAGCTACCGCCGGTACCTCAGGCTTCAATGCGAACACCGGCTTGGCAGGCTGCTCCGCCTTGGCGACAAGTCGCGCGGGCACGACCCGCTCCACCGCCGAGACGATTGCCGGGCCCAGCACCGGCGCCTTGCCGACTGCCTCGCGCAGCGGCTCGCCCAACCAGCCCGCCGCAGCGGCGGAAATGCTCATCATCCCGAGCGTCAAGGCCCCCAGCCCGGTCGTCACCGCGCGCCAGCGGCGGCGCGGCATAGCGCGGCGCGTGCGTGGCAGCGGCGCGGCGGAGCTGGCTTCGGGCGGCAGCGAAGCAGCTTGCTGCGCCAGTCGCTCGGCAAAACCCGCAGGAAGTGGCGGCACGGTGAAAGCATCGAGCTTTCGGGCCAGCGCGGGATCGATCGGTTCAGCCCCGGAATCAGGCATGGTCATTCTCCACCAGCATGGTCCTGAGCGCGCGGCGCGCACGCAGCAGCATCGATTCGAACGCCTTGATGTTCATGTCGAGCATTGCTGCGGCTTCGGCATTGGGCAGTTCCTCGTAATAGGTCAGCACAATTGCCGCGCGCTGACGCTCGGGCAGAAGGTCAAGCGCGGCGATCACGGCGGCGCGCTCCTGCTGCGCGCCGATCAGCGCATCGGCGAGCGGTGCCTCGTCGGCGCGCTCGGGCGGCGCTTCGTCACTTAGCCGCGCGCGCCTGCGCAGCCGGTCGAGGCACAAGTTGGTCGCCACCCGCGTCAGCCAGGCCGCCACTCCAGGTCCGCCGCCACGCCACTGCGCAGCCGTATTCCACAGCCGCAGCAGCGCTTCCTGCGTGATGTCCTCAGCCCGCCCAACATGCGCCAAGCGATGCGGTGCGGACGCTCGCCATGACGCCCGGCGAGCACGGTAAAGGCCTGGACGTCGCGCGCGGCGACCCGGCGCATCAAGGCGTCGTCGTCCGCCTGCTCCGGCGAGGGTGAAAGCAACGTAGCCGCCATCGGTTCCTACCGAGCATAACGCGCCGCTGCGCGAAACCCTTCGCGGGTTTTTTGCCCTGTCTTGATCGGCATCAAGCCATTGCGAGCGATGATCACTATCGCTGGTCGGCGATGCCTGAAGCGAGGGTCCTCGAACCAGACCTTGGCGCGCAACTGGTCGAAGCAATCCTCGACCGCGCAGCCGCGCAACTTGGCGACATCACACCTCATGTCATGGAGCGCTATTACGCTGCTACGCCGCACGCGCGGGAACGCTTCGAATTCCACAGTCCGGGGCGGCCAGCGAGGCTGGAGGGTGAAATGATCGAACAGGCGCTCTATTGCCTGATGCGATGGCATTCGGATCGCGGCGAGATCGAGATCGTCCTCGCCACGACCGTGCCGCACCACCTTCATGCGCTCGGCATCGCTGTGGCCCTGTTCACCGGCCTGATCGATGCGGTGTGTGAAACGGTCGCCGCAACGATTCCTGCAAACCAAGCCGACGAAATGCGCTGCTGGAACGAGATGCGGCGCACGATGAAGGAATTCATGATCGAAAACGCCTAGCGGCGCCTCACCCGCTCCGGCGCGAAAGTCACCCTTTGGGCAGCAATAAGCTGGAATCGCCGTAGCTATAGAACCGGTAGCCCTCCGCAATCGCATAGGCATATGCTGCCTGCATCACGTCGAGCCCCATCAGCGCGCTGACCAGCATGAACAGCGTCGATTTCGGCAGGTGGAAATTGGTCATCAATCCGTCGACCGCGCGGAAGCGATAACCCGGCGTGATGAAGATCGAAGTGTCGCCTTCGAAGGCATGGATTACGCCTTGTTCGTCCGCCGCGCTTTCGAGCAGGCGCAGGCTGGTGGTGCCCACCGCGATCAGCCGCCCGCCAGCCGTCCTGACCGCGTTCAGTCTCAGGGCCGTTGCAGCATCTATCCGGCCCCATTCGGCATGCATCTGATGAGCGTCTGTATCGCTCGCCTTGACCGGCAGGAAGGTGCCCGCGCCGACATGGAGGGTGAGCGTTTCGCGCCCGATTCCGGCCAATTCCAGCGCTTCGGTCAACTCGGGCGTGAAGTGCAGCGCGGCGGTGGGCGCGGCGACCGCGCCTTCGCGCTCAGCGAACATCGTCTGGTAATCGGCCTTGTCCGCCTCGTCGGTGGCGCGTTTGCCCGCGATATAGGGCGGCAGCGGCATGCGCCCCGCGCGCTCCAGCAGCACCTCGACCGGCTCGTTTCCGGCAAAGCGCAGCCGCCACGAACCGTCAGGGTGGCGCGCCTCGGCCACAGCAGTAACACCGGCAGAAAATTCGATGATATCGCCTTGTTTCAAGCGCTTGGCGTTGCGGATGAAGGCGACCCAGGCGCGCATATCGGCGCGTTTGTGCAGCGTCGCGCCGATCCGCGCCTCTCCTCGCCGCCCCTCAAGCTGGGCGGGAATCACGCGGGTATCGTTGACGACCAGCACGTCGCCCGACCGCAGCAGGCCGGGCAGATCGCGGACATGGCGGTCGCTCAGCTTTCCGCCGGTCTCTACAACCAGCATGCGCGCGGCGTCGCGCGGACGCGCCGGGCGCAGCGCAATCCGCTCAGGCGGCAAGTCGAAATCGAATAGATCGACGTCCATCCGAGGCCTCAGCCTCAGTCAGACTTCGAATTGTTCAGATCATCCACCGAAATCGCGGTTTCCGCAGGCGGAACCGGGACGGGCGCGGCCACAGCCCCCCCCGCTGCCATGCGCGCCCGCAGGATCCGCGTGGGATTGGCGGGCGGCTCGCCGCGCTCGATCCTGTCGGCCACTTCCATGCCCGAGATCACCCGGCCAAACACCGTATATTTCCGGTCGAGCGAGAAACGCGGATAGAACACGATGAAGAACTGGCTGTTGGCACTGTCGGGATCGCTGGTGCGCGCCGCCGAAACGGTCCCGCGCAGATGCGGCATCGAGTTGAATTCGGCCTTGAGATCAGGCAGCTTCGACCCGCCCGCGCCAGTCCCGGTGGGATCGCCGGTTTGCGCCATGAAGCCCTCGATCACCCGGTGGAAGATCACTCCGTCGTAAAAACCCTGCGCAACCAGAGTCTTGATCCGCTCGACATGCTTGGGCGCCCATCGCGGCATCAACCGAATCGCGACGCTGCCACCGTTCGACAGGTCAAGCAGCAGCACGTCCTCCGGCGTGTGGGAGGGGTCTGGATCGACCAGCGTCGGCAGGGCCGGAGCCGGAGCCGCGACCGGCACTTTCGACTTGGCCGCCGCAGGTGACGCGGCCAGTACAGCGCCGGCGATCAGGGCCAGTAACGAGCGAAAAATCATCCAATACTCACTGCTTGATGCCGGGCGCGCCGATGCGCCTCACGATTTTCGCGGCGATAGCGCCGCTGCGCTTGCCTTGCAATGAACGTGCGGCAAGCGGGCATATAGCCGCGCCTTTCACAGGTCCCCGCGCCGACCAAGCTTCTCGACCCGCGCGAGCACGTCGGTGCGTACGGCGGGACTGACGAAGCTGGCTATATCGCCGCCGAACAGCGCGATTTCCTTGACCAACTTGCTGGCGATCGGCTGCAGGCTGACGTCGGCCATCAGGAACACGGTCTCGATCTGGCTGTCGAGCTGCTGGTTCATGCCCGCCATCTGATATTCGTATTCGAAATCGGCCACCGCACGAAGTCCGCGGATCAACACGTTTGCGCCCATCGAACTGGCGAACTTGATCAGCAGCGCGTTGAACCCGACGACATCGACATTGTCGAGCTTCATGTCGGTCACTTCGCGCTCGACCATGGCGAGCCGCTCGTCGGGGGTGAACATCGGATCCTTGGACGGATTGGTCGTGACCCCGATGATCAGCCGGTCGACCAGTTTTGCCCCGCGACGGATGATGTCGATGTGGCCGCGCGTGATCGGATCGAACGTGCCCGGATAGATGCCGACGCGCTCGCCGGACGACTGCGTCATCAATGATCCCTTTCGATGATGTAGCGCGCAATGGCGCGCAGCAGGTCGGCCTCGCTGCCGTGATCGGCAAGGTGCGCGATCGCCTGTTCGACGAGCATGCGCGCCTGTTCGCGCGCCCGGTCCGGCCCCAGCAGGGTGAGAAATGTCTGCTTGCCGGCAGCCTCGTCCTTGCCCACTGCTTTTCCGGCGGTGGCGGCGTCGCCCTCGTGGTCGATCAGGTCGTCGGCGATCTGGAAGGCAAGCCCGATGTCGCGCGCATAACCGCGCAGGTGCGTGCGTCCTTCAAGCGGGACATGGCCCAGGATCGCGCCCATCTCCACCGCAGCGGCAAGCAGCGCGCCGGTCTTGAGCTGCTGAAGCCGGGTGATCGTGGGGAGGTCGAACTCGCTGCCCTCGGCGACAAGATCCATCATCTGCCCGCCAGCCATGCCGCGAAGGCCGCTCGCTTCGCCCAGCGCGCGCAGCAGTTCGACGCGCACGAAAGGATCGGCGCTCACCGCCGGATCGGCTAGCACCTCGAAAGCAAAGGCATGAAGCGCATCGCCCGCCAGCACCGCGGTGGCCTCGTCGAAGGCGAGATGCACGGTCGGCTTGCCGTGGCGCAGCGCGTCGTCATCCATGCAGGGAAGATCGTCGTGGATCAGCGAATAGACGTGGATCGCCTCGACCGCGACCCCAGCGCGCACCGCCGCTTCACGGTCGACCCCGTAAATCCGCGCTGTCGCGGTCAGCAGGAGCGGGCGAATCCGCTTGCCGCCGCCGATCGCGGCATAGCGCATCGCCTCTACCAGCCGTGCACGCGCATCCTCGGGAACCGGCAGCAGGAAATCGAACATCGAATCGGTCTCGGCGGCAATATCGCCGAGCGCTTCGGACAACAGGTTGTCGGTCACACCCGTGTTGCCATCGTCAGTCGCCAGGCGAATCGAACGGCGCGGTACGGGCCGCCGTTCCATCGGCCTTCTGGACGATCTTCTCGATACGGGCCTGCGCCGCATCGAGCCGTGCCTGGCAATGCTTGCGAAGCTGTTCGCCGCGCTCATAAAGCGCAATCGAATCGTCGAGCGGCACATCGCCGCCTTCAAGCTTGCGCACCACGTCCTCGAGCGCGCGCAAGGCGTCCTCGAAGCTCAGGCTGGCGATTTCGGCTGCACTTTCGTCCATCCGCGCAGCAATGGCGGGGCATATCGGCGCGGTCAAGCGCGCCAATCTCTAGCGCAGCGCAGCGCACGCGGCTAAGGCCAGCCGATGACTACCCAAGCCGCCGAAATCACCGCCGATGTCGTCGAGGCGCATGGCCTCTCCCCCGAAGAGTACGAGCGTGTTCTTCATGCGCTTGGCCGCGAGCCGAACCTTGTCGAACTCGGCATATTCTCGGTGATGTGGTCGGAGCATTGTTCCTACAAGTCGAGCCGCCTGCACCTCAAGAAGCTGCCTACCGAAGCGCCTTGGGTAATCTGCGGACCGGGCGAGAACGCCGGGATCATCGACATCGGGGAAGGACCGAACGGAGTGGCGCAGGCCGCGATTTTCAAGATGGAGAGCCACAACCACCCCTCTTACATCGAACCCTACCAAGGCGCGGCGACCGGCGTAGGCGGCATCCTGCGCGACGTGTTCACGATGGGCGCGCGGCCCGTTGCCAACCTCAACGCGCTGCGTTTTGGGCGGCCAGACCACCCGAAGATGAAGCACCTCGTGCAAGGCGTCGTCGCGGGCATTGGCGGCTACGGCAACTGCGTTGGCGTGCCGACCGTGGGCGGCGAGACCAATTTCGACAAGGCCTACGACGGCAACATCCTCGTCAACGCCATGACCGTGGGCGTCGCCGATGCGGACAAGATCTTCTATTCGGCCGCCACGGGCCTGGGCAATCCGATCGTCTATGTCGGCTCGAAGACCGGGCGCGACGGCATCCACGGCGCGACCATGGCCTCCGCCGATTTCTCCGACGATACCGAGGAAAAGCGCCCCACCGTGCAGGTCGGCGATCCTTTTACCGAAAAGCTGCTGATCGAGGCATGCCTCGAACTGATGGCAACAGATGCCATTGTCGCGATCCAGGACATGGGCGCGGCCGGCCTGACAAGCTCCAGCGTCGAAATGGCGAGCAAGGGCGGTGCGGGCATCCGGCTCGACATGAACGCGGTGCCCTGCCGCGAAGAGGCGATGACGCCTTACGAGATGATGCTGAGCGAGAGCCAGGAGCGCATGCTCATGGTTCTCAAGCCCGGCAAGGAGCCGATGGCAGAGGCGATCTTCCGCAAATGGGAACTTGATTTCGCGGTGATCGGCGAAGTGACCGACACCGGCCGCATGGTGCTCGAATTCGACGGCGAAGTGGTCTGCGACATTCCGCTTGGGCCGCTGGCGGACGATGCGCCGCTTTATGACCGCCCGCACCTCAGCCGCGAAGAATACAAGGCCTGGGCCAAGGTCGCGCCGCTGGGCGACGTGCCCGAATCGGCCGATATCGGCGCGGACCTGCTCAAGCTCATGGCCTCGCCCGCGCTCGCCTCGCGCCGCTGGATCTGGGAGCAATACGATTCGCAGGTCGGCGCGGACACATTGCAGAAATCGGGCGGCGACGCGGCCGTGGTGCGCGTTCACAGCACGCAAAAGGCGCTCGCGATGAGCACCGACTGCACCCCGCGCTATTGCTATGCCGATCCATACGAAGGCGGCAAGCAGGCGGTGGCCGAATGTTACCGCAACCTCTGCGCTGTCGGCGCCCGGCCCTTGGCGATCACCAATTGCCTCAATTTTGGCAACCCGCAGCGACCGGAGATTATGGCGCAAATCGTTGGCTGTCTCGATGGTATGGGCGATGCCTGCCGCGCGCTCGATTTTCCGATCGTGAGCGGGAATGTGTCGCTGTATAACGAAAGCAAGGCGACCGGCGGCGGCTCGGCGATCCTGCCCACGCCTGCGATCGGCGGGGTTGGCCTGCTAGACGATTACAGCAAGATGGCGACGATCGCATTCAATGCCGAGGGCGACCAGATTTGGCTGCTCGGCGGCGAGGGATGCCATCTGGGCCAATCGCTCTGGCTGAGCCAAATCCAGGGCCGCGAAGCGGGAAATGCGCCGCCGGTAAACCTCGCGGCGGAGCGCCTGCACGGCGAGACGGTGCGCGAATGGATTTCAGCCGGCCGGGTGACGGCAGTCCACGACATAAGCGATGGGGGCCTGTTGGTAGCCCTCGCCGAAATGGCATTGGCGGGCGGTATTGGCTGCCACCTCGACCGTGCACTGACGGCTCTGCAGGCCTTCGGCGAAGATCAGGGCCGCTATGTCGTCACCACGCCGGCCGACGAGGAACTGGAAAACGCAGTGCCGATTGGCACGGTCGGCGGCACGAAGGTTGCGGGGCACGAAATTGCCACGCTGCGCGAAGCCAACGACAGCTACTTCCGCGACTGGATGGAAGGCTGATGGCAGATCTTTACCTCAAGGCTCTGGAGAGCGAACGCAAGAGCCTGTGGGCGACCTGCCGCCTCAAGGGGCTGGCGCACGGCACGCCCGAGCGGCTTCGGATCGCCGAGCTGGATGAGCTGCTGCGCGAACACAAGGCGAAGGCGGGCAGGAAGGCCTAAGCCCTAGCCCCTCACCCACTCCTTTTCGTCGATACCCAGCAGGCGCAGCACGCTGGTCAGATCGCCCCGGTCGATCCAGCCGTTTGCCGCGTCGCGGGCGACGGGCTTGGCGCGGTAGGCAATGCCATAGCTCGCCGCCTCCAGCATCGGGATGTCGTTGGCGCCGTCGCCAGTCGCAAGGCTGATCGCCCCCTCGCCCAATTTTGCCATTTCCCCCACCAGCGTCGCTTTCTTTACCGCGCTGTCGACGATCGGCCCGATCAGTCCACCGGTCAGCTTGCCGCCCGCGATCTCCAGCCGGTTGGCGACCACCGCATCGAAGCCGAGCATTTCGGCGACCGGATCGGCGAAATGATGAAAGCCCCCCGTCACCAGCACGGTGTGGCATCCCCTGGACTTGAGAGTGGCGACCAGCGCGCGCGCGCCGTCCACCGGCGTGATCCGCTCATCGAGGCACTGCCGTATCGCCCGTTCGTCAATCCCCGCCAGCAGTCCGACGCGCTCCTTGAGCGCAGATATGAAATCGAGCTCACCGCGCATTGCGCGCTCGGTGATCGCGGCGATCTGCGGCTTGATCCCGGCGAAATCGGCCAGCTCGTCGATGCATTCTTGCCCGATCATGGTCGAATCCATGTCCGAGACGAAAACATGCGGCACCTGCGGCTCGTCTTGAGCGATCAGCGCGTCGCAGGGCGCGAAATGCGCCTCGATGGCCGCGCGCATCTCCTGCGCATCGCTGTCGGGTGAGCCGATCTGCAGCGTTTGCCCGCAAAATTCGAGCATCGCCGCCGTAGCCACGCGCACGCCCCCCGCTTCCATCTGCGCGGTTGCCGCTTCGAGGCTTGCCGAAAGCGTGTCCGGTTCTGCTATCAGCCGGGCAATGAGCACCGAAATATCTCCTGATCGGGCCGGCCCAAAGCCGCCGCTGGCGCTCATTGCAGGGCCGACGGCGAGCGGCAAGAGCGATCTCGCGGTCGAGCTTGCGGTCCGTATCGAAGCGACAGGCAGACGCGCCGTAGTGATCAATGCCGACAGCGCGCAGGTCTACCGCGACCTCGCGGTGCTGAGCGCAAGGCCGACGGCTGAAGACATGCGCGGCATCGAGCACCGCCTGTTCGGCGAATGGGACGGGGCTTTGGCTTGCTCGGCGGCGGACTGGGCACGGCGTGCGAAACAGGAAATCGCTGAGTGCCACGCAGCGGGCGCGCTGCCGATCCTTGTCGGCGGCACCGGGCTTTACCTGCGCACCCTGCTCGACGGGATCGCGCCCGTTCCGCCGATCGATCCTGCGATCAGGGCCGAGGTGCGCGCTATGGAAGTGACGCAGGCCCATGCCACGCTTCAGGCGGAAGACCCGCAGCGCGCCGCGCTGCTTGCGCCTGCCGACGCCGCGCGGATTGCACGCGCGCTGGAGGTCGTGCGCTCCACCGGCAATACGTTGGCGCACTGGCAAGCGCAGCGCGAGGGCGGGATTGGTGAGGGTGTCAGCCTCAAGGCGGCGGTTCTGCTGCCGGACCGAGGCAAGCTCTATGCCCGCTGCGAGCGGCGCTTCGCGCAGATGTTGGAGCGCGGCGCCATTGAGGAAGTAGAAGCCCTGCTTGCCCGCCAACTCGACCCTAGCCTGCCTGTGATGCGCGCCATCGGCGTGCGCGAGATTGCCGGTTCTCTGCGCGGCGAGTGGCCGCTGTCAGAAGCCGAAGCCATGGCGGGCCAGGCGACTCGCAACTACGCAAAACGACAATACACCTGGTTCCGCCGCCAGCCCCCGCCCGAGTGGTCGCGAATCGAGTACGATGATTTTAGCCTGGGGCCCCTTTGCGACATAATATGTCAGCAATTCATGTTGACATGATATTTTTCATCGCCTAGTGGCCCGCCATCGGTCGCGCATATGCGCGGTCTCCGTTTTGGAGAGGAAGACCCGGCTGGCTTCGGCCAAGCCGGGTCGGTTTTTTGTGTTGCAGGCCATTTCCCGCGCCGGTCGCGTGGAACCAGCTGAAGGAAGAGATTGTGAGTAGCGAGCGCAGCGGCGCGGAAATCCTGGTCGAAAGCCTCGTGCGGCAGGGGGTCGAGCATGTGTTCGGCTATCCCGGCGGCGCGGTCCTGCCGATCTACGACGCCATGTTCCATGATGAGCGCATCCTCCACGTTCTCGTGCGGCAGGAAGCGGGTGCGGCCCACGCGGCCGAGGGCTATGCCAGGTCGACCGGCAAGGCGGGCGTCGTTCTCGTTACATCGGGTCCGGGCGCGACCAATGCCGTCACCGGTATCGCCGACGCCTTCATGGATTCAATTCCAATGGTCGTCATCACCGGGCAGGTTCCCTCCGGCCTGATCGGCACCGATGCGTTCCAAGAAGCCGATACGGTCGGCATCACCCGCCACTGCACCAAGCACAATTACCTGGTGAAGGACCCGGCGGACCTTGCCGCGACCATCGACGAGGCGTTCCAGATCGCCACCTCTGGCCGCCCCGGCCCTGTCGTCATCGACATTCCAAAAGACGTGCAGATCGCCACCGCCGTCTATCACGATGGCCCGGCCCAGCGCCGCAACCGCTATGCCCCCCGCACCGAAGGCTCGGCCGACGAGATCGCCCGCGCGGTCGAGATGATGGCACAGGCCAGGAACCCGGTGTTCTACACCGGCGGCGGCGTCATCAATTCCGGACCCGAAGCCTCGGCGCTGCTGCGCCGCTTGCAGCAGCTCACCGGCGCGCCCGTCACTTCGACGCTGATGGGGCTTGGCGCCTTCCCCGCCGACAGCCCCGACTGGCTCGGCATGCTCGGCATGCACGGCACATACGAAGCCAACATGGCAATGAACCAGGCCGACCTGATTGTCTGCCTTGGCGCCCGCTTCGATGACCGCGTGACCGGCCGCCTCGACGCGTTCGCGCCCAATTCCGAAAAGATCCACGTCGATATCGACCGCAGCTCGATCAACAAGGTGGTCCAGGTCGAACTGCCGATCGTCGGCGATTGCGGCGCGGTCATGCGCCAGATGATCGACGAGTGGGGCCAGCGTCGACCGCAGGACCTTTCCGCATGGAAAGGCCGGATCGGCGAATGGCGGACACGCAACAGCCTGGCATTTCCCTCCAATGCCAATGCGATCATGCCGCAGCTTGCGGTGCAGAGGCTGTTCGAGCTGACCAGGGACCGCAACCCGATTATCACCACCGAGGTCGGCCAGCACCAGATGTGGGCAGCGCAGCACTATCACTTCTTCCAGCCCAACCGCTGGCTCACCTCGGGCGGTCTGGGCACCATGGGCTACGGCCTGCCCGCCGCGATCGGCGCGCAGATGGGCAATCCTAACGATCTCGTGATCGACATCGCGGGCGACGCCTCGATCCAGATGAATATCCAGGAACTGGGCACCGCGACGCAATACCGCCTGCCGGTCAAGGTCTTCGTCCTGAACAACCAGTGGATGGGCATGGTTCGCCAGTGGCAGGAACTGACGTACGAGAGCCGCTATTCCGAGAGCTATTCGGACAGCCTGCCCGATTTCGTCAAGCTGGCCGAGGCTTACGGATGGAAGGGCATCCGCATCGAAAGCGAGAGCGAGCTTGATGCAGGCATTCAGGCGATGATCGACCATCCCGGCCCGGTCTTCGTCGATTGTCTGGTCCACGACGAAGCCAACTGCTTCCCGATGATTCCGAGCGGCGCGGCGCATACGGACATGATCCTATATGGCGACACTGTCGCGGGGACCATGGACGACGAAGCGAAGGCGCTGGTGTGATGAAAATCAAGACACAGGAATCCGAGCGCCACGTCCTGGCGATCACGGTCGATAACGAGGCGGGCATTCTCGCCAAGATCGCCGGGCTGTTCACCGCGCGCGGCTACAATATCGACAGCCTGACCGTGGCCGACATCACCGAGAACCATGCGGTCAGCCGCATCACCATCGTCACCAACGGACCGCCCGCGCAGATCGACCAGATCCATGCCCAGCTCGAACGGCTGGTGCCGGTCCACAAGGTGCTCGATCTCAGCGAAAACGGGCCTTACGTCGAGCGCGAGCTGGCGCTGATCAAGGTGGCGGGCAAAGGCGATATCCGCGTAGAGGCGCTACGCGTCGCCGACGTGTTCCGCGCCAAGGTGGTCGACACCAGCACCTCAAGCTTCATCTTCGAGCTGACCGGCACGCCCGACAAGATCGACAGCTTCATCGCCATCATGCGCGAACTGGGGCTGGTCGAGGTCGGCCGCACGGGCGTGGTCGGCATGACCCGCGGCGCCGAGGGAGCGTAAAACGAACACTTGATCCTGCGCTCTTGCGAAGGCAGGGGCCTCTCGCACTGCGCACAACGCGCCATACATTTCTGGATCCTCGCCAGCGCGGGGATGACGAAGGGGGAACACCGTGAAAGTCTATTACGACGCCGATTGCGACATCAACCTGATCACCGGCAAGAAGATTGCCATCATCGGCTATGGCAGCCAGGGCCACGCCCACGCGCAGAACCTGCGCGACTCCGGCGTCAAGGAAGTCGCCATCGCGCTGCGCGAAGGTTCGGCCACGGCGAAAAAAGCCGAAGGCGCGGGCTTCAAGGTGATGAACAACCAGGACGCGGCCAAGTGGGCCGACATACTGATGATCCTTGCCCCCGACGAGCATCAGGCCGCGATCTGGGACGCCGACATCAAGGACAACATCCGCCCCGGTGCCACCCTCGCCTTCGCACACGGCCTCAACATTCACTTCGGCCTGATCGAGGCGCCCAAGGACATCGACGTGATCATGATCGCGCCCAAGGGCCCCGGTCACACCGTGCGCAGCGAATACCAGCGCGGCGGCGGCGTGCCCTGCCTGATCGCGATCCATCAGGATGCGACCGGCAACGCGCATGACGTTTCGCTGGCCTATGCCTCGGGCGTCGGCGGCGGGCGCAGCGGCATCATCGAGACCAACTTCCGCGAGGAATGCGAGACCGACCTGTTCGGTGAACAGGCCGTGCTGTGCGGCGGCCTCACTCACCTGATCCAGGCCGGTTTCGAAACGCTGACCGAGGCGGGCTATGCTCCCGAAATGGCCTATTTCGAATGCCTGCACGAAGTGAAGCTAATCGTCGACCTGATGTATGAAGGCGGCATCGCCAACATGCGCTACTCGATTTCGAACACCGCCGAATATGGCGACATCACCACTGGCCCGCGCATCATCACCGCCGAGACCAAGGCCGAAATGAAGCGCGTGCTCGCCGACATCCAGGCCGGCCGCTTCGTGAAGAACTTCGTGCTCGACAACCGCGCGGGGCAGCCCGAGCTGAAAGCCAGCCGTAAGGCCGCCGCGGCTCATCCGATCGAGGAAACCGGCGCCCGCCTGCGCGCGATGATGCCGTGGATCGGCGCGAACAAGCTGGTCGACAAGGAAAAGAATTGACCGTCTGAACGGTTTCCACTTTGCTTCGACGGGGCATCATGCAGCGCTGCTCTGCCCCGCGGGGATAGTGGAATCCAGCTTCCCGCTAGAAGCGGGGCGATCATAAGGAAAAGGCAGGTCTTGGCCGAACGTCGCACGATAACCGGCTATTCCAATCCGCTCGTCAAGTTCCTGCGTTCGCTTCGCGACAAGAAACATCGCAGGCGGGAGGGCAAGTTCCTCGCCGAGGGGCTTCGCCTGCTCACCGATGCGCGGCTCGCGGGCATGCTGCCCGAGATGCTGGTGATGGCGGCGGGCCGCGATGCACATCCTCTGCTGACTGAATTGGAAGTGGCGGTGGCGGCAGCGGGCGGCCAGATTGTCGAGATGGATGAGGACATCCTCGCGAAGGTCACCGGCAAAGACAATCCGCAGGCGGTCGCGGGCGTCTATGCCGAATTCGATACCTCCCTCGCCTCGGTCGACCGTGCAGCCGCGCCGATCTGGCTGGTTGCGCAGGCGATGCGAGATCCGGGCAACCTCGGCACCATGCTGCGCACCGGTGATGCGGTCGGTGCGGGCGGATTGATCCTGATCGATGATTGTGCCGATCCGTTTTCGGTCGAGGCGGTGCGCGCCAGCATGGGCGCGATTTTCACTCAGCGCGTGGTTCGTGCGAGCTGGGACGAATTCATCAGGTGGCTGCGCATGGGCGAGGGTCACCTTGTCGCCGCCTCGCTGCGCGAAGCGACCGATTATCGCAAGGCCCCTTACCGGGCGCCGTGCTTCCTGATGGTCGGCAACGAATCGCAGGGCCTGCCGGAGGAATGCGAGCAGGCCTGCGATCTGCGCGTCACTATTCCAATGCTGGGCCGCGCCGATAGCCTCAACGCGGCAGTGGCGGGAGCAGTGCTCGCCTATGAAGCGCTCGCCAAATTGCGCGGTTGAGCCTCATTCCCCCGCGACGAACGCGGTGATGAGCCACTTTCCGCCGCTCTTTTCGGCGCGCAGCCGGTAGTCGAGCTGCGAACGCAGGCTGGCGATCCGCATATAGCCTTCGTAATTGCTGTCAATCACCGCGACCGTCCGGTAGCCGGGATCGTCGACCTCGACTTCGTAGACGTGGATCAGCTGCCAGTTGAGCACCTTCTGCACCCAGCCTCGGCGCGAAGGCCGCGACATCAGGGGAACTTCGCTGCCGAGCGTCACCATGGTCGAAAAGGGATCGGCGTCGCCAAGATCCTGATTGAAGAACCACGGCAAGACCAGTGCAGAATTGTCCTCGTCCCAGGCACAGCCCAGCGCCATTATCTTGTCTAGTTCTTTCCACTTGGCGCTGCCCTGCCCCAGCATTTCTAGCACGGCCTCGCGCCCGCCGCCGCCGCCGAAATCAAGCACAACGTCGGGCAAGGTCAGATCGGCGAACGCCTTGGCATCGCGCGCCTTGATTGCTGCCTTGAGCGCGGCGAGAAACTGTGCGCCGCCCTCCTGCGCCGAACATTCGTCGCGCGGCGCATATTGCCCTGGTGCATTGGGCGGGACGGCGAATGAGGCCATCGCAGGAGCGGCTGCGGCCAGCGCAACGCCGCAGGTTAGGCAAAGATGCACATGCCGGATCATGGCAGTTTCTCCTCGATAAGCGCATCGCTGCCCAAGGCATCGTCGGCATTATATCGCGGCGAGGCCTCGACCAGCGGCACTTCGTCGATCTCCCGCTTGCCGGTCTCAATGCCCTTTTCCTCAAGCCTGCGCGCCGAGGTCAGTACATTGCGCTCGAAACTGCCGACGAATTTGTTGTAATTGTTGACGGCCGTCTCCAGCCCGCCGCCTACGCGCTTCAAGTGTTCGGCGGCCACGGCAAGGCGCTCGTAAAGTTCGCCCGCCAGCCTGCCAATGTCCTGCGCCTCGCGTGCCAGCGAATCCTGCCGCCACACCTGCGCCACTGTGCGCGCGATCGCGACAAGGTTGGTTGGCGTCGCCAGCAGCACCTTGTTGCGGAAGGCAAAATCCCACAGCTCGGGATCATGCTCGAGCGCGGCGGCGACGAAATGCTCGCCCGGAACGAACATTACCACATAATCGGGCGCCTCTTCGAACTGGCTCTGGTAACTCTTTGCGCCCAATGTCTGGACATGGCCGCGCATCGACTTGGCATGCAGATCGAGGTGCCGCTTGCGCTCCCCCTCGTCGTCAGCTTCGTAAGCCGCCTGATAGGCGTTGAGCGACACCTTGGCGTCGATCACCAGTTTCTTCTGGCCCGGCACATTGATGATCGCATCGGGGCGCAGCCGCCCGTCGTCGGTATCCATCGATTGTTCGAGCAGAAAATCGGTGTGCTGCGAAAGCCCGCACTGCTCGAGCACGTTCTGCAGCGCCCGCTCACCCCAACGGCCGCGCGCCTTGGGTGCATTAGTCAGCGAATTTCCGAGCCGCTGCGCCTCGCGCCGCACCTCTTCCTGGCCGGCGCGCATTGCCTCGATCTGGCCGTGCAGCAGTCCGAAAGCATTGACCCGCTGCGTCTCCAGCTCCTCGACCCGCTTTTCGTATTTGCCAAGCTTCTCGCCGACTGGCGCCAAAAGCGCCTTGATCTTTTCCTCGGAAGCCTTCTCGGCATGGCCAAAGCGTTCGCCTGCTGCCTTGAGGAAGGTCTCCTGCGCCTTGCCGAGCACGGCATTGCCTGTGTTCTGGAACTCCTTGACCAGTTCCTCGCGTGCTTCGACGAGCAGGCGCTTCTGTTCCTCGAAATGGGCGGCATTGGCCTTGAGTGTCGCGAGCTGCGCGCCAAGCCCGTCACGATCGGCGCGGACGCTGGAAAGTTGCTCGGTCAATTCATCGACCAAGCGCGCCCGCTCGCTCGCTGCGGCGAGTTCGGTGATGGCCCGGCGAAATTTCTCGTCAAGTTCGCGCGCCTCGCCATCGCGGGCTAGCCAGCGCTGGCGCAGTTCGGCTGCAGGGCGCGAGCCGGCAAACCAGCCGAACACCCCGCCCATTGCGAGCCCGATCACCAAGGCCAGGATTGCGATAAATTGTCCGTCCAACCCTGAACCTCCCGTAAAGAACGAAATGGGAACGTATCTCCGGCCATCGAAGCGCACAAGCCTTACGGCGCATTTTTCCCCCGCGAGGGAACAATCCCGGCGGCGCGCTCCTTACCGGGCGAGAGGAGCCGCATGATGGAGTCGATCGAGGAAATCATCACATTGCATCCGGACGTAGGTCCGGAGACGTATAACGTCGCCCTTGGCCGCGCGATAAGCCGCATCGTTGAATGTGCGGCAACCTGCACTTCCTGCGCCGATGCGTGCATTGCCGAGCCGATGGACATGACCCAGTGCATCCGCCTGTGCCTCGATTGCAGCGATGTCTGCGTAGCCACCTGGCGCGTCGGAATCCGCAGGAGCGGCGGCGACCGGCAGCTGATCCGCACGCTGCTGGCAACCTGTATCGAAGCGTGCGAGCGCGTTTCCGAGGAATGCCTGCAACACGATCACGAACACTGCCAGCTTTGCGCGCTGATTTGCAGAAGCTGCGCCGAGGATTGCCGACTAGCGCTCAGGGTATTGAACGGCGAAGCCCATGCAGCAGGCGATCACCTTCGCGACATCATGCCGCCTTCCGCAGCTTCTCCAGCTTCTTGAGCGCCATCTGCCGCTTGAGGCGGCTGAGGTGATCGATGAACAGAATCCCCTCGAGGTGGTCCATCTCATGCTGCAGACAGGTCGCCAGCATGCCCTCGATTTCTTCCTCGTGAACGGTGCCTTCGGCATCCTGCCAGCGCGCGCGAATCCGTGCGGGGCGCTCGACCTCGGCGTAGATTTCGGGGACTGACAGGCAGCCTTCCGAATAGGTATTCAGGTCTTCGGAAGGATCGAGGATTTCGGGATTGATGAACACGCGCGGCTCACGCTTGGTTGGCGTGTGATAATGCGCGTGGCCACCATGAGCGTCGCACAGTTCCGGCTCGGCGTCGGGATCGTCGGGCTGCAGGTCGATGACCAGTACGCGCAGCGGCACGCCAAGCTGGATCGCGGCGAGGCCAATGCCTGGCGCGTGGTACATCGTCTCGAACATATCTTCGACAAGCGTTTTCAGCTCGTCGTCGAATGCTTCGACGGGGGCGGAGACCTGCTTGAGGCGCGGATCGGGGACTTCGAGGATTTCGCGGATAGCCATGCAGGCCAGATAGTGTGAGGTGCGGCGCGGCGCAAGCCAGTCAGCCCATCGGCCGCCTGGCCCGCAAAGCCTGTGCGAGCGTGCCCTCATCGAGGTAATCGAGCTCGCCGCCTACCGGCAGGCCGTGAGCAAGCTGAGTGACGCGCAGCGGCATGCCTTCAAGCCGCTCGGCGATGTAGTGCGCAGTGGTTTGTCCTTCGAGCGTGGCATTCATAGCCAGCACCACTTCATCGATGCCTCCCTGCTCCACACGGGCAAGCAGGGGCGCGATAGCGAGGTCTTCAGGCCGGACACCATCAAGCGCCGAAAGCCGGCCACCGAGCACATGATAGCGCCCGGTGAACAGCCTCGCCCGGTCGAGCGCCCACAGGTCCGCCACGTCCTCGACCACGCAGAGCGCGCGCTGGTCTCTGCGCGGATCGGTGCAGATGCCGCAAGGATCGGCGGTGTCGACGTTGCCGCAGGTCGTGCATTCGAGCAGCCGCTCGTGGACTGCGCCCAGCGCATCGAGAAGCTGGGGTAGCGCCGCGTCGCGCCGCTTGATCAGCCAGAGCACCGCACGCCGGGCCGAACGCGGCCCTAGCCCCGGCAGGCGCGATAGCGCGGCGGTCAGCGTCTCGATCTCTTGCGATGCCATGGTTCCCCAGATAGGGCCGGTGACCTGCTCACGAAAGACTGCCTGACCGCTTATGCGCATCATCTTCATGGGAACGCCTGACTTCGCCGTGCCCGCGTTGAAAACGCTGCATGAGGCGGGCCACGAGATCGCGGCGGTTTATACCCAGCCGCCGCGTCCCGGCGGGAGGCGCGGCAAGGAACTGACGCCGACGCCGGTGCATCAGGCTGCCGAGGCTTTGGGGCTGGAGGTGCGCCATCCCGCCTCGCTCAAAGGCGCGAATGAGCAAGCGGTTTTTACAGCGCTAGGCGCAGACGTGGCGGTGGTCGCGGCTTATGGCCTGATCCTGCCGCAGCCAATTCTGGATGCGCCCAAGCAGGGCTGCATCAATCTTCATGCTTCGCTTCTCCCGCGCTGGCGCGGCGCTGCGCCGATCCAGCGCGCGATCCTTGCCGGTGACAAAGAGACGGGCATCACCGTTATGCAGATGGATGCCGGGCTTGATACCGGCGCGATGCTGCTCGCCGAGGCAACGCCGATTGGTGCCAAGACGGCGGGCGACCTGACCGCCGAATTGGGCGGGATAGGTGCGAGACTGATCGTGGATGTGCTCGCCAACCTGAGCGCCATCCCGCCAATCGCACAGAGCGATGACGGCGTGACTTATGCCAAGAAGATCGACAAGGCCGAGGCGCTGCTCGACTTCACGCAGGTCGCTGCGCAGGTGGAGCGGCAAGTGCGCGCCATGGCCCCTGCCCCAGGTGCCTATTTCTTGCTCGAGGGTGAGCGTTACAAGGTGCTGGCTGCCGAGGTTGTAACAGGTTCCGGCGCGCCCGGTACGGTGCTTGACGATGCACTGACCATTGCCAGCGGCTCCGGCGCGATCCGGCCCACATCGGTCCAGCGTGCGGGCAAGCCGGTGATGAGTACCGCAGACTTGCTGCGTGGCAAGCCGATCCCTCCCGGCACGCGCCTGAACCGGGAAGCATGACACGCTTCCAGCTCATCCTCGAATACGATGGCGGCCCATACATGGGCCTGCAGCGGCAAGCGCACGGGCCTTCCGTCCAGCAGGCGGTCGAGGAAGCCGTGTTTGCGACCACCGGCGAGACAGTGACGATGATTTCGGCCGGTCGCACCGATGCCGGCGTCCATGCGCTCGCCATGTCGAGCCATTTCGACATTGCCCGAGACATTGCGCCGTTCCGGCTGATGGGAGCGCTCAACGCGCATTTGCGACCCGCACCGATTGCGGTGAAGGAATGCCGCGTTGTCCCTGACGACTGGCATGCGAGGTTCGCCTGCACCGGGCGCAGCTATCTTTACCGGATCGTCAACCGCCGCGCGCCGTTGACCCTCGAGCGCGGACGGGCCTGGCAGGTAGTGCAGCCGCTCGATGCCGAGGCCATGCACCGCGCCGCTCAAGCGCTGATCGGCACGCACGATTTCACGACGTTCCGCTCGGTCCAATGCCAGGCGCAGAGCCCGCTCAAGACGCTCGACCGGCTTGAGGTGCGCCGTGCCAAAAATCCATTGGGAGGCGAGCATGTGCTGATCGAGACCGCCGCGCGCAGCTTCCTTCACCATCAGGTGCGCTCTATGGTCGGATGTCTTACACTGGTCGGCATGGGCCGCTGGGACGAGGAGCGCATCGCCGAAGTGCTCGCCGCGCGTGACCGGCAGGCGCTCGGCCTCAATGCCCCGCCCGACGGGCTTTATTTCGTCGCCGCGACCTATCAGGAGTAACGCTATGCCCACTCAAGCCCGCCAGATCGTTTCCACGCTCAATACCGACGCCACGATAACCATCGAAGTGCGGGAGGTCGCCCTGCCCGATCCGGGTCCGAAGCAGCTTGTCGTTGCGGTAGAAGCTGCGCCGATCAATCCCAGCGACATCGCCGGGCTATACGGGCCTGCCCAGCTTGAGGGCGCAGACTATAAGCCGGGCAAGATCGTTGCTCCGGTGGCCGAAGCTGCAATGAAGGCGCAGGCGGGCCGCATTGGCCAACCGACCGTGATCGGCATCGAATGCGCGGGCACCGTGATCGCGACGGGAGACGATCCGGCGGCCAAGGCGCTGATGGGCAAGCGCGTCGCCTGCTGGCCGGGCGCGGCGAGCTTTGCCAGCCACGCGATTGTGCCGCTGGGTGCATGCATCGCCATTCCCGACAGCGCCAGCATCGAGAACGCCAGCGCCAGCTTCGTCAATCCGATGACCGCGCTCGGCTTTACCGGTACGATCCAGCGGCAGGGCTTCAAGGCGCTGGTCCATACTGCCTCGGCATCGAACCTCGGCCAGATGCTTAACCGCATTTGCCAGGAAGATGGCATCCCGATCGTCAATATTGTGCGCAAGAGCGAGCAGGTCGCGCTGCTGATGGGCATGGGCGCGCCATACGTGCTCGATTCGAGCGATCCGCAATTCGACGCTGCGCTGATCGACGCGATTTCCGAAACACAGGCATGGTGCGCTTTCGACGCCATCGGCGGCGGCGACATGGGCGGACGCATTCTCGGCGCGATGGAGCGTGCTGCCACCCGCAACGCCGAATTCAGCCGCTATGGATCGGCGCAGCGCAAGCATCTCTACGTTTATGGCAGGCTTGACCTGTCGCCGACGATCTTGCCGCCCTCGATCGGCTTTTCGTGGGATATCAGCGCCTGGCTGCTGTTTCCCTACCTACAGGAAATCGGTGTGGAGGCCTCGCGCGCCATGAGCGAGCGGGTGATCGCCGGAATCGACAGCACTTTCGCCAGCCATTTCAGCCAGCGGCTGACCATGGAGCAGGTGCTGGAGAAGGACGCGGCGCTGGTCATCAATGCCAGGCGCACGGGCGAAAAGGCGCTGATCGTGCCGGTTGGCTAACGCCCTGCCCCTTCCCGCGCAGCTTCCTCGATCCGCCGCGTAGCTTCGCGCACGCGGACCTGCGATTCGCGGGCACGGCGTTCAAGATCGCGTGCGGCGCCTTCAGCGCGGCTGATCGCGTCATCGATCGCTCCCGAACCGACGCGCACGCCGTCTGGCCCGATCCGCACATTGACCGGCACCCCGCCGATTTCGGTGCTCAGATTGGCGCCGTCGCCCTCGATGCCGATCTGCGCATCGCCGAGCGGCAGGTCACCAAGATCGGGAATGTCGAGCGGCACCACCGGCCCCTGCGGATCGGGCTTCTTACGCTGCCTGGGCCGTGGTGGCGCTGCCGCCTCGCCCGTGGCTACGCGCATGAAATCGCGCCATACCCGAGCAGGCAGTCCGCCGCCCGAAACTCCTGCCAGCGGGCTGTTATCGTCATTGCCGATCCATACGCCGGTCACGATCCCGCCTGCATAGCCGACGAACAGCGCGTCGCGGTGATCCTGCGTCGTGCCGGTCTTGCCAAAATTCGCCTGCCGCAGCATCGCCGCGCGGCCGGTGCCGCGGTTGATCGCGGCGCGCAGCATTTGCTCCATCGCGTCCTTTTCGCTGCCCGACAGGCTGGTTTGCCCGCTGGTCAGCCATTCCCACCACCCTGGCTCCTGTGCGCGGAAGGCTGTCGGCCGGACTGGAAAATCGTTGCCTGCAAGTCCCGCATAGGCAGCGGTCAACTCCATCAGCGTCATCGTCGAAGTGCCAAGTGCGACGCTGGGATCGCCCTTTGGCAGCGGCGAGCGCACGCCAAGCTCGCGCGCAGTCCGGATCACCGCGTCATCGCCCACCTCATGCCACAGCCGCACGGCGGCAACATTGCTTGACCGGGCGAAGGCATCCTCCAGCGTGATCGACTTCGAATAGTGCTCGCCCGCGTTCTTGGGGCGATAGCTGCCCCGCATGATCGGCGTGTTCGGCAGCGTATCGTCAGGCTCCCAACCGTCGCGCAGCGCAGCGAGATAGACGAACAACTTGAAGGTCGAACCCGGCTGGCGGCGCGCCTGCGTCACTCGGTTGAACGGCGAAGCGGCATAGTTCCGGCCGCCGACCATGGCCACGACCTCGCCGTTGGGGCGCATGGCGACCAGCGCAATTTGCGCATCGCCAACCGGCGCGCGGGCAATCGCAGCCTGGGCGGCGCGTTGCAGCTTCGAATCGAGCGTAGTCCTGATCGTCTGGCGGGCATAGCCCACATCGCTGAGCTTGCGGGCCTCGGGCAGCGCCCAGTCGGCAAAATAGGTGCCGGTGGGCAGCGTCTTCTTGCTGCGGATATCGATGGCAGGGGCGGCCATGTGCCGCACCTCTTCGCGCTTGAGATAACCTTCCTCCACCATCGCGCCCAGCACCAGCCGCATGCGTTCCTCGGCGCGCTCATAATTGCGGGTGGGAGCATAGCGGCTCGGCCCCTTGAGCATTCCCGCGAGCATTGCCGCCTGCGGCTTGGTCAGGTTTTCTGGCTTGCGATAGAAATAGTGGAGCGAGGCCGCGCGCAGGCCATAGACGTTGTCGCCGAAATAGGCGTTCGACAGGTAGCGTTCGAGGATCTCGTCCTTGGTCAGCCAGGCTTCGAGCCAGAAGGCGATAACGGCTTCGCGCGCCTTGCGCGTCAGGCTTTGTTCGGGTGTGAGGAAAGTGAACTTGGCAAGCTGCTGAGTGATGGTCGAGCCGCCCTGCCGCTTGCCGGTGAACATGTTGGCAATTGCCGCGCGGGCCATGCCGCGCGGATCGACGCCCCAGTGCGAATAGAACCGCCGGTCCTCGATCGCGATGAAGGCGTTCTTGACATGGGCAGGCAGCTTTTTCATTTCGACCGGCGCCTCTACAACAGCCCCGTTGCGGGCGATCGGGGTGCCGTCGGAAGCGAGCAAGGTCAGCTCGGGCGGCGCGATCGGTTCGAGCGATTTCGACAGCGGGGCGGTGAATAGCAGCCACAGCACCGTGAGGAAAAACAGCATGAGGACGCTGGCGATAGCCCGCGAAACCCACCACCAGCGCGTGCGCTTCTGCGGCGGCGGAATCTCTCCCTCAAGCGGCGGGATCGTCCCGGGAACGGGGATGGGGCCGGGCACCCCTTGCGCAGGCGCACCTTCGCCCGGCTGCCCGAAGGGCGAGCGCCGCTCTAGTGTGTCCCCGGAACCGGCGGGCATGTCCATCGCGTCAACTTAGCACCGATGCGTCTGAACCCGCAATGATCGCCGGCCATCTGCCGAAGCCCCTGAGAACAACGGCGCAACCAACGGTTCGGCCTTGGCGTTTATTCGGCTGCCGCGGGGCAAGCAAAGGAATCAACTGGATGCTTCGACACCTACTAGGTAGCTGCTCGCTCGCCTGCGCACTGCTGGCTACGGTCCCGGTCAATGCGCAGTCGCCCCGCAACGCAGGCGCGCCGCCGCCCGCGGCTCCAGCCGTGGACCAGAGCATGATGGGCCCGGACAAGCCCAGCGCGGCGATGAAGCGCGTGCTTGACGTCCTTGCCTCGCTTGGCGGCAAGCCCATCGAAACGCTTACTCCCGAGCAGGCCCGCCGCCAGCCGACGCCGGCAGATGCGGTCAAGCAGATCATGGCGGCCGACAAGATCCCGATGGACAAGTCGATCAGGACCGAGGACGCATCCTATGGCTCGAACCCCAGGCAGAAAGTGCGGATTTATCACCCGCCTGCGCACAAGGCCAACGGGCCTGCCGTGCCGATCGTCGTCTATTATCACGGCGGCGGGTGGGTAATCGCCGATCTCAACGTTTATGACGCCACCCCGAGGGCCATGGCCAAGGCGCTTAACGCGCTGGTCGTCTCGGTCGAATATCGCCACGCGCCCGAACTCAAGTTCCCGAGCCAGCACGAAGATGCCGCCGCCGCCTACCGCTGGGTGCTCGATCAAGCTGAAGGCTGGAATGCCGATCCGGGCCGGATCGCGCTCGCGGGCGAAAGCGCCGGCGGCAACCTGGCGCTCGCGACGGCAATCTATGCCCGCGACAACAAGCTAACCATGCCGCGCCACGTGCTTTCGGTCTATCCCATCGCCGATTCGCGCAAGGACCTGCCGTCAAGGCGCGACAGCGCCGCCGCCAAGCCGCTCAATACCCCGATGCTGGGCTGGTTCGGCCATTACTACATGCGTACCATGGCAGATGCGAACGACCCGCGCGTGAATCTGGTTGCCGCCGATCTGAGCGGGCTGCCGCCGGTGACGATCGTCAATGCTTCGATCGATCCGCTGCGCTCGGACGGCGAGAACCTGGCTGCAGCGCTGCGCCGCGCCGGAAACAGCGTTGCCCAGCGCACCTATCCTGGAGTGACGCACGAGTTTTTCGGAATGGCTGCGGTGGTGCCCACGACAAAGACCGCACAGGCATGGTCGGTCGCCCGGATGCGGCCGAGCCTCATGGCTGGAAAAAAGAGGAAGTAGAAACGATTGCGAGCCTCCCCGAAGCAATGCCTCGGGGAGACATCGTCAGCTCTTGCCGACCACGCTTTCGGGCAGCTCGGTGCCGAACACCCGCTGGTAGTATTCGGCGACCAGCATCCGCTCGGTCTCATCGCACTTGTTGAGGAACGAGAGCCGGAAGGCAAAGCCCGGATCCTTGAAGATCGCGGTGTTCTGCGCCCAGGTGATGACCGTGCGCGGGCTCATCACGGTGGAGATATCGCCGTTGATGAAGCCCTGCCGCGTCAGGTCGGCAACCTTGACCATGTCGGCGATCAGCTTGGGCTCCATGCCATCCGCCTTGGCGCTGACGATCTGCTGTTCGGTTTCCTGCGGCAGGTAATTGAGGCCGACAACGATGTTCCAGCGGTCCATCTGGCCCTGGTTGATCGCCTGAGTGCCGTGATAGAGACCCGAAGTATCACCAAGGCCCACCGTGTTCGCCGTGGCAAACAGGCGGAAGAATGGATTGGGCCGGATAATCCGGTTCTGGTCGAGCAGGGTCAGCTTGCCTTCGGTTTCGAGCACGCGCTGGATCACGAACATCACGTCGGGTCGGCCAGCGTCGTATTCGTCGAACACCAGCGCCACCGGGTGCTGGAGCGCCCAGGGCAGCAGCCCTTCGCGGAACTCGGTGACCTGCAGGCCATCGCGCAGCACGATCGCATCGCGGCCGATCAGGTCGATGCGACTGATGTGCGCATCGAGGTTGATGCGGATGCACGGCCATTTGAGCCGCGCGGCCACCTGCTCGATGTGAGTCGACTTGCCGGTGCCGTGATAGCCCTGCACCATGACGCGGCGGTTGAACGCAAAGCCGGCCAGGATCGCCAGCGTGGTATCGGGATCGAATACGTAGCTTGCGTCGAGATCGGGCACGCGCTCGTCGGCCTGCGAAAAGGCGGGCACCTTCATGTCGATGTCGATGCCGAAGGCCTCGCGCACGTCGATTTCGGTGTCGGGCGCTGCCATCAGCGTGGAATCGCGCTCGCCGGTCTTGATGTTGGTCTGTTCGGTCATAGGCCTGACCGGTTACATTCGGACTGGCTGCCCTGCAACAAGGATTGGCGCGCGGGGCAAGATTCTCGCGCCGGGACGTAAAATTCCGCTTTGCCGCCCCCCTCTTCTATGAGACCCAACGGCAAGGGGGCAGCTACAGGCATGGAAACAAGCGAGAGACCGTTCGGTCTGTGGACTGCGAGCGCCATGGTGGTCGGCGGGATGATCGGCGCGGGCATCTTCGTCCTGCCCGGTTCGCTGGCGCCGTTCGGCTGGACCTCGGCGGGCGGCTGGATCGTGGCGGGGCTTGGCGTGCTGGCGATCGGGCGTGTCATCGCTGAACTGACGCTGCGCCGCCCCAATGAGCCGAGCGTGCTCACCCATTGCGGCGATGTGCTGGGCTTGCTGCCTGGGCGCATGATCGCCTGGTCCTACTGGATGACGATTGTCTGCTCATTGCCGGTGCTGGCCATGGCGGCGACCGCCTATCTGCTCCACCTGCTGCCCGGGGTGCCTTCCACCTCCACCAATGGCGCGATCGGCGGAACGCTTATCGTGCTCGCGCTCGTGCTGATCAACCTGCGCGGTGTGCGCGGCGCCGGCAGGCTGCAGGTCGTCACCACCGTTCTCAAGCTGGTGCCTCTGATCCTCGTGATTGTTATTTCCGCGTGGCTGCTGCTGCGCACGCCGGAAACCTACACCGCTTCGCTTTCAGCGCCGTTCAGGTGGGCCGATTTGACTCCTGCGCTGGGCCTCACCTTCTTTGCTGTGCTGAGCTTCGAGAACGCCAGCATGATGGCCGAGCGCGTGCGCGATCCGGCGCGCAACGTGGTGCGCGCGACCCTGCTTGGCCTGTCCCTGGTTCTGGTCATTTATTTTACGGTGAGCACTGGTATCATCGCCTCGACCCCGGCGGGGGAGCTTCATGCTTCGTCCGCGCCGGTCGCCATGTTCGTTGCCCGCCATCTCTGCACCTGGGCGGGCGATTCGGTCGCCCTGTTCGCGGCGATCTCGGCGATTGGCTGCCTCAACGGACTTGTCCTGCTGCTGGGTGAATTGCCCTACGGAATGGTGCGCGACGGGCAGCTTCCTGGCTGGATGGCGCCGACCAACGCGCGGGACGTCGCTTCTGGGCCGCTCGTGTTCGGGTGCGTGCTCGGAGTTGCCCTGATGCTGATCAGCACCAATTCCTCGGGCGAGCGCGTGCTCGATTTCATGCTGCGCCTGACCACAGCCTCGGCGATATGGTTCTATATCGGCGTATGCCTGACCGCGATCGTCACCAGGGTTCAGCCGCCGCTTGCGGTACTGGGCATCCTGTTCTGTCTGTGGGTGCTCTATGGAACCGGGCTTGAAGCAGGGCTGCTGGGACTAAGCTTCATGCTCCTTGCCATTCCGGTGCATTTCCTGATCGGCGAGCGGACGCGCCCGCGCTATTCCGTGCCACTTTGACCTGAGAATTGGAGGACTTCGATGAAACTTTACGGTGCGCTGCTTTCGCCCTTCGTCCGCAAGGCTGCGGTTGTTCTGGAGGAAAAGGGTCTTGAGTGGGAACTGGTGATGCACAGTCCCGGATCGGACAATTCGGATTTCCTGGAAGCCAGCCCGTTCGGCAAGATTCCGGCGCTGCGCGACGGCGACTATACGCTGGCCGATTCGAGCGCGATCGCCATTTATCTCGACGCCAAGTATCCTTCGCCGGCCGTGCTCCCCGCCGAGCCCGCCGCACGCGGCAAGGCGATGTGGTTCGACGAATTTGCCGACACGATCTATGCCGCCTCGGGCCTCAAGATCCTGTTCAACCGGTTGGTCGGGCCAAAGCTGCTCAAGCTGCCTTCGGACGAGGCGATTGCCGTGCAGGGCGAAGCCGAACTGCCGCGCATTCTCGATTACCTCGAAGGCGCGGCGCCTGCGCAGGGCTGGCTGAATGGAGAATTTTCGCTGGGCGACATTTCGGTGGCCTCGATGCTCAAGAGCATGAGCTATGTCGGATACGGACCCGACTCCGCGCGCTATCCGGCGACTGCGGCATGGTATGGCCGCGTGGCTGCCCGGCCCGCCTGGGCTTCGGTCGCCGTGATGGAAGCACCCACTGCGGTACGGCTGGGCGCGACAGGCTAAGGTTTAGCGGCGATCGGGCACTTCTCCGGGAGCGAGAACAGATCGACAAAGCGCTCCGCCAGCGCCGGATCGCCGGTGATCGTCACGCCGCATTCGGCTGCGGGCTGCTTGCCGTAGATCAAGCTGAGAAACTGTGGGACTGTCTGCGCTGAAAACTCGAGGTCTGCAGGCAGGCCGGGTGCAGGTTCACGTTCGACCAGCAATTGGCCGCTTTCGAGGTGCGCATACAGCGTTACCTCCGGCGTTCGGAATACCGCGCGCACCTTCATTTCGCCAGCGCGAACCAGATCCACCATCGTGCGCAGCGACAGCAGGAACGAGGTCGGCGTCATCGGCAGCGTGGCGTCATGAAGCGGTGAGCGGACCGACCAGCGCCCGAGCGCCTGCATGACGAACTCCAGCTCCTTGCCCCAGTCGGTCAGGGCGAAAACCTGGCTAGCGGCGGGCGGCGGAAGCTTGTGCCGTGTCAGCACGCCGATCTCCTCAAGCCTCGTCAGCCGCTCAGTGAGCACCTTGGCGCTCAGCCCGGGCAATTCGGCGCGAATGTCAGAAAAGCGACGCGCCCCCAGCATAAGCTCGCGAACAATGAGCAACGTCCAGCGTTCGCCAATGAGCTCCATGGCGAAAGCTGCCGCACAGGCGTCCTCATACCAACGGCCGTGTTCGGCGCTTTGTCCTATCTTAGTTTCATTTTGTAACTTCATGGTTGCTTTTAGTTACCACATCGCGCAGCTTCATGCAATCGGCGAGTCGTAATCAAAGAGAGAAGCCATGACCCGAATGATCTTCGTCAATCTTCCCGTAGCCGACCTGCCCAAGGCGATGGCATTCTACCAGGCGCTTGGCTTTACCAACGACGCTCGCTTCACCGACGAAACGGCGGCCAGCTTGGTGGTTTCCGACACGATTTTCGTCATGCTTCTGACTCATGACAAGTGGCGCACGTTCACGACCCGGCCGATCTGCGACCGTGGTTCCAGCGAAGTGTCGCTGGCGCTGAGCTGCGACAGCCGCGACGAGGTGGACGCAATGGTCGCCGCGGCCGCTGCGGGCGGCGGCACAGAGGACGTCAATCCCTCGGAAGACCACGGCTTCATGGACATGCGCACTTTCGCCGATCCCGACGGGCATGTCTGGGAGCCGATGTGGATGGACCCGGCCGTCGCAAATTCGGACGCTCACATTTCCGAAGTGGAGGCCTGACATGGCCGAGCCAAGTCAGATAGAGCTCACCGCCTTCAGCTGGGTACCGCCGATGCCGCGTGGACTGGTGCGAGACCTGAGGGCGCGCTGGGTGCTCGAGGAAATGGGCCAGCCCTATCGCACCCGCCTGTTCGATCGGCGCACAAGCGGACCCGAAGATCGTAAGCCCGACCAGCCATTCGGTCAGGTGCCCGCGATGCATGACGGCGATGCGGTGCTGTTCGAATCGGGCGCGATCTGCCTGTGGCTCGCCGAACGCGATCCCGCCCTGATGCCCCGCGACGACGTGACCCGCGCCAAGGTGCTGAGCTGGGTCTTTGCCGCGCTTAACAGCGTCGAGCCAAATATCCTCATGCTGCAATATGTTACTCTCTTCAACGCAGAGGCGCCGGGCGCGGCGGAATTCGCGCCCACCGCAAAAAGCCGCCTCGCTGACCGGCTCGCGCTGCTTAGCGAAGCTTTGGGAGAGAACGACTGGCTCGCGGGCAAATTCACGGTCGCCGACGTGCTCATGGTCAGCGTGCTGCGCCAGCTAGGCTCAGGACTCATTGATTGAGCCAGAAGATGACGGTTGCGGCGATGCAGATGGCAGACATGAATGTGTGCCCGCGCCAGTCGACCTTTATCACTTCAAGGTGGTCACTGCGGCGCACGGCGCATCCTTCGACTTTGCCGATGCCGAGGAAGCGATCGCGCGGCAGCACTATGCTTTTCTTGTCTCCGAAGCTGAGTTCGACGCGATCATGTCGCGCATCGAGGCACGCGGCATGACGTACTGGGCCGATCCTGCGCGCAGCAAGCCTGGCGAGATCAACCACAACGATGGCGGCAGGGGCGTGTATTTCGAAGGGCCGGATGGGCACTTCTTCGAAGCGCTGACCGTGCCTTATGGGGGCTGGGACTGATGCCGCTCAATCTATATGGCCACCCGTTCTCGTCCTATACGTGGAAGGCGCTGATCCCGCTTTACGCGCATCAGGTTCCGTTCGAGTTCCGCAGTCTCGAAGAAGTGAGCATAGAAGAGGCGCAGTTCGTTCAGGACGCATCGCCTCAAGGCAAATTCCCGGTGTTGGTTGATGCAGAGCGCACGATATTCGAGGCGACCTCAATCATCGAATATCTGGCGCTGCACTATCTTCCCGATGCAGGTCTGGTTCCCTCCGATCCCGACGCGTCGCTGCAAGTTCGCATGATGGACCGCGTGTTCGACAATTACGTGATGAATTTGATGCAAGAGGGGGTGAACGAGGCGATCCGCACCAGCGGCCAGCCCGATCCGGCGGTCATGGCGGAGGTTCGGCGTCGTCTGGAGCGAACCTATGCCTGGCTCGACCATTGGCTAGGCGATTATCGGCGGCCCTCGCAGGTCACCTTGATCGAATGCGCTGCCGCACCATCGCTGTTCTATGCCGACTGGGTTCACCGGATCGGCGAGCAATGGCCCCGCCTTAAAAACTGGCGCGCGCACCTGCTCGCCATTCCGGCAGTCAGCCGCTGCGTTGAGGATGCCCGTCCCTATCGCCCCAATTTTCCGCTCGGTGCGCCCGAACGCGACTGAGGAGACAGACATGTCCAATACCAACGAATTGTCCGTTAGCCGTTTCATCGCTGCCTCGCCTGCCAAGGTATGGGAAGTCATGACCGATCGCCGCGAGGAATGGTGGTGCCCGGTGCCCTGGCACGCGACCTTCGATCGGCACGAGCCGCGACCCGGCGGGGCCTGCAACATGACATTCCGCGGACCCGATGGCGAGGAAATGCCCCAGAACGGCATATACCTGGCCTATGACGAAGGCCGCCGCTTCGCCACGACCGATACAATAACAGACGATCTTCAGCCTTCGGGGCCGTTCATGATCGGCATCTGGGAAATCGAACCCGAGGGCGACGGCACCCGCTATACCGCGACTGCGCGCCACTGGCGCGACGAAGACCGCAAGCAGCACGAAGCGATGGGCTTTGTCGAGGGCTGGGAGGCCTGCGCAGCACAGCTTGCCGCAATCTGCGAGGACGAAAGTTAGTCGCTCACCTCGGCCCTGACGAACCGCGCCCGCACAGTCTCGTCAAGCGCGTCGAGGCTCGCGCGCTGCGCCAGCAGCTTGGAGTTCCTGCCCGGAACGAAATTGAGGTAATCGATCCAGAACGGCCTGCATGCCGTGAAATAGAGGAACGGCCTCGCCGCATCGCCCTTGTTGGCCATGCCGTAGTGGAAAGTGCGAAAGTCCCAGAACACCAGCGAGCCCGCGGGAGCCTCAGCCGCTACTCCAGGCGAATTTTCGTCTCGCTTGCCCTGCCGATGGCTCCCCGGCCAAAGCACAGTCATGCCGC
>CANJUF010000033.1 GCA_947477745.1 Sphingomonadaceae bacterium
CGGCTCTGCATCGCCCTTATATAACGGGTCGTTCACGATCAAAGCCACGCCCTCCCAGACAAAAGCTGCTTCGTGCTGGCCTTGTTCATCTTCGAAGTCGATCTGTGACAGAAGGTGTTTCATCCTCAAGATATCATCCTGCGTGATGTCATAGCCGCGCTCTTTGGCGATCTGATGCGCCTCACCTACCCATTTGTTCATTGAGAAGCCTTTCGATGATTTCAGATACGCCGGATCTAAACGGCTGCTCTGGCGCTGCTGAACGCGCAGGCGATAGGGTGACCGGGATTTGAGGGCCAGAACCTTGCTTTTTGTAATGGTTTCCGATCGAAAATCGACACAAAAGGTTCGGTCGTTGCTGCGCCTGAAAACCCTAGTAATCTGCCACTTTTCATAACCGAACCATTCCAGATCAGGTTCGGGTGAAAAGAGACGAAAGCCGATCAGAGACCGATTTTGGACGCCCCGGCAGTCTCCGGGGTTCGGTCGGCATCAGCAAAACGGCGCGGAAGGTGGGGATTTTCTGGCCCCGGAAGGCCCATCTCATTGGTTTGCAAAGAGATGTTGGCGGAGACGGAGTCCTACTCGGTGGACTCCAGAGAGCACCACTAAGGAGTATTATAACATTGTGCCACAGTATGTTAGCTTGCATTAGCCCCTTGTAAGCTCCAGCAAGACTCACTACTATCCAGCGCAGAAAGGTGGGTAGGAAGGTGGGTAGAAGCGCTATGGCGGACCTGACCGCGCGTCAGGTCGAGACGACAACCAAGGTTGGTTATACAGCGGACCGGAAGCAGCCGGGCCTGAACTTGCAGGTAACGGCGGGCGCGGGCGGGTATGCGCGCTCATGGGTTTTTCGATACACTAGCCCGATCACGCAAAAACGGAGGGAGAAAGCTGTCTCAGGGATTGCAATTCTCGCTGGGATTTTGCTTGTTGGTCTTGTTGGTGGTCTCTTGGTCTACCTTGCTGGGCCGCCACTGATTAAGGCCATTTCGGCAATGCCGCCAAGTTTGGCTATCGTCATCGGTGCAGTGATAATCGCGGCAGCCGTGAAGCGACGTTAGCCCGCTTTGCTGAAATGCCCCCCTCAGGCTGGGTACGCAGATGAAGCGGGCGAGAGCATCGGCGGAGATCGTAGGCGCGATGGAGACGGTGACTAGCTGGTTCTGAAGCAGGGCATCTCCGCCCAGTAGCCCAATTCGTTGACTCTATTGCGACGAATGCTTTCGCCGTTGCTGTTCATCAAGAAATTCGCGCATCTTCCGGGCCGGCTCGTCGGTCTCGAATGCCGAGGCAAAGCTATCGATGCCAGCCGCTATGGCGGATTTCAGCGGCAGATCTTCCCACCGGCCGATGAGCTGCTTCTGGAGCCGGATGGCGCGCGGAGCGCCGGTGAGGATTTGGGCGGTCCATTCCCGGACAGCATCATCGAGTTCGTCCGCCGGGACTACATGATCCAGCAGCCCCCACTTTTCGGCATCCACTGCCGGAAACGGTTCGCCGAGAAGAAGCATCTGACGCGTTCGGCTCCAGCCGACTAGCGAGGGCAGAAGAGCCGCTTCAACGACTGAGGGTATTCCAAGCTTGACTTCCGGCATGCCAAAAATGGCAGATTCGCATCCGATCCGCAGGTCGCATGCGGCGGCGAGTTCCAGGCCGGCACCAAAGGTGAAACCGTTGATCCGGGCGATCACGGGAACCGGCATCGACCTGACAGCGTCGCAGCAGAGATGGACGCGCGTGATGAATTCGCGCGCCTCTTCGGGCTGGCTCAGCTTCGCCATTTCCTTGATGTCGGCGCCGCCGACGAAGGCCTTTTCACCGGCCCCGGTCAGAATCACCGCGCGCAGTTCCTCGTTCACGCGAAGTTTGGCCATTGCTTCGACAAACTCGGTCATGAGCACGCTGTTCATCGAGTTTAGGCGGCTCTCATTCTTGATGAGAACGGTGGCGACGAGACCGCCCTGCGAGCAATCCAGATCGACTTGAACTTGCGGCTGCGCATCCATGAACTCTACGTTTCCTCGTCCTTCGACGGACTGTCGAAAACGACTCCCCGTGAAATCAGGTCCTCTATGACATCGTCGGAATAGCCAGCCAGCTTGCAGACCTCACGCGAATCGGCACCAAGATCCGTCGGTATCCGACGGATGGAACCGCGCGTGCGCGAGAACTTTATCGGAATGCCCAAACCTTTGTAATCTTCGCCTGCAACAATCATTTCGCGATGTGTAGTATGCGGTTCGGCCAAAGCTTCGCCCACAGTGCGAACCGGGCCCGCCGGAATGCCGTTTTTCATAAGTGTTCTGGAAAGAGCGGAAGCGTCAAGATCTTGCAGACTCGCTTGCAAGGCCTCGTGCAGCGCCGGTCGATTGGCCAGTCGCAAAGCATTGGTGGCGTAACGCGGGTCAGCGCCCAGATCGGGCCGTTCGAGCAGCCGGCAGAGCGACAGGAACTGCTGGTCGTTGCCAACTCCCAGGAACATCGCGCCGGTCGCCGTCTCGAACTGTTCGTAAGGCGCAATGCTTGGATGCTGATTGCCAGCGGGCCTCGGCTCGACACCTGACAACATGAAACTCACCGCGTGGGGGTGGAGATAGGCAAGCGCGCAGTCGTAGAGGGCGATGTCGATCTTCTGGCCGAGACCCGATCGCTCTCGTTCATACAGCGCCATGCAGATCGCGATGATCGCATTGTATGCTGCACCGATATCGACGATCGACATGCCGACCCTTGTAGGCTCGCCGTCTCGCTGGCCGTTTACGCTTGCACACCCTGTCATTGCCTGAACGATCGCGTCATATCCAGGCAACCCGCCGAGCGGTCCGTCCTCGCCGAACCCGGTGATATGGCAATAGATAAGGCGCGGGAAACGAACCGAAAGCATATCGTCAAAGCCGATGCCCCAACGCTCCATCGTCCCCGGCTTGAAATTGTGGACGAGCACATCTGCATCGGACAACAGGCTCAGCAGAACGTCCCGGCCCTCGCTGGTGGATAGGTCCAGTGCCGCATGGCGCTTGTTCCGGTTGATCCCGCCGTAATAGGCACTTCCGTCCGGGCCGAATGGTCCCCAGAAGCGCGTCTCGTCACCGGTCGGGGGCTCGATCTTGATAACGTCGGCGCCATGATCTCCGAGATGCTGCGTGCACAGCGGGCCGCCGAGCACTCTCGACAGGTCAATTACCCGCACTCCGGACAAGGCTCCCTGAATCATTCCTAGACTACCTTCTTATGTCGAGCCCCAGGTTACTGCCGGGTGGGATCACATATAGACCACACGCCAAATAGGGGCTGTGCCCGCAATGGGGCTGGATGTCGACCAACACCGATAATGGCACATTTCCCAACTCGAACCTGCGATGACCGGCCCCCACTGAGTGGTCCGCGTTGATTGTTAGTGCAAGATTGCCTCCAGCGCCATGGCTGGCCGCAGGTGGAGCGAAGCGGAACCGGAGGGCAGCCATGGCGGGGTCGCCGTTTCCGGGGCGGGTGGACGATAACCCAGCGAGCTGTGCGGCCTGACGGTGTTGAAGTGACGACGCCAGGCTTCGATCAGGATCTGAGCCTCGGCCAAGGTGTAGAAGATCTCCCCGTTCAAGAGCTCGTCGCGCATCGAGCCATTGAAGCTTTCGCAGTAGCCATTCTCCCATGGGCTGCCGGGCGTGATGTAGAGCGTCTTCACGCCGATCTTCGCCAGCCATGCTTGCACGGCATTGGCGATGAACTCGGGACCGTTGTCTGACCGTATGTGCGCTGGCGGCCCGCGTGTGACGAACAGCTCGGCAATCCTCGATGAACGTGAGGGCGTAGGTAGGGTCGATACGTGGAGTGAATACCTGTGCGTCAGTCGTACCCACGATCCCGATAAGTTTGAAATCGCCATTTGCCGTTACGAGATGGTCGGTGAAATCCCCACTGATTGGTTTGACGATGAAGGTCAGCCATTACCCAAATATTCTGACGATACAGGTTGCCTCAAAGTGCCGGAGTATTACGAGCACCGTTATGCCGGACAGATTGTCCGTGTTCGTCGTCAGAATATTTGAGACAGTTGGCGGCGTAGATTAGCGGAGTGTCGGCCTCATCTGGGGGTTGATATTAGGCGCCGAGCTTGCGGTATTGCAAGCGCCGATACTCGTTGGCCCGCCCAGATCGCGGAAGCACAGAGGTTGGCTAGCGCATGGCGGAAGAAGTGACCCAAGCCCCACCCAACGAGCAAAATAGTATGTAGAAGGAAGCGTGGGTCCCATCTGAGCAAAACGGGGGGTGCCGGGTAGGTGGGGTCTCGTCTGACAGGATTTTCGATGGGGGTGGGGGTGTCGCTAAATAGCGACCCAAGCGCAATCCACAAGGTGGGTAGAAAGGTGGGTAGATGGCTTTACCCCTCTATAAGCCATTGATTTCATTAGATGTATGGCGGAGACGGAGGGATTCGAACCCTCGGTACCCTGATAGAGTACGGTTCCTTAGCAGGGAACTGGTTTCAGCCACTCACCCACGTCTCCGGATCGCGGGGGCTCCCCGCGAGCGGCGGGCTATAGCGAGGCGGGGTGCCCGCTTCAAGGGGCGCTTTCGCTCTCTGCCAAGCCGCCAGCGATTCGACTGGCCGCAAGCCGGACTCGGGCTGTCGCCGCCTCATTGCAGGCAGCGCCGCATTGGCCTTTGCTGCTCGTAGCGAACCGGCGCGGCAGCGTCTGCTGCTGCTTTGCCCAATAAGTTCAGGAGGGCGCAGGACCATGACCGTGTTCAGGACCGCACTGGCCGCCGCGCTGGCGCTGTTTGCGCTGGCTGGCGCGCCCGCCAATGCCCAGATGCGTTCGGTCGATCCCGACGCGGCGATCGACGCCGATCTTTCCGGCCGCGCTTCGCCGCCCGCTCCGATCACGAACGCGGTCACCGCAGCCACCGTGCCTGCGCCGGCTCCCGGCATCGAGAGCGTCTCGGCGGTCGATACCTCGACCAGGGCGGATATCGGCAATGCCGAAACTTTCCCGGCGCAGACAGAGACCTCGACCTATCGCCAGGATGACCTGATCGGCGCGGCAGAGGGCGTGTTCGGCAAGGGCGCACAGGGCCTCGCGGGCATCATCGAGGATATCCTGCGCAAGCAGGGCGAGCCTAATGGCTATATCACCGGGCGCGAAGCGGGCGGCGCGGTGGCGGTGGGCGTTCGCTATGGTTCGGGCACCTTGCACCACAAGGTGGAGGGAAACATGCCGGTTTACTGGACCGGGCCTTCAGTGGGCTTCGATCTTGGCGCAAATGCCGCCAATGCCTTTGTGCTGGTGTATAACCTCAACGACACCAAAGAGCTTTACGAGCGATTTCCCGCGGGCGAGGGGCAGGCCTATCTCGTTGGCGGCTTCCACGTCAGCTATCTGCGCAAGGGCGATGTGGTGCTGATCCCGGTGCGCGCCGGCGCGGGCCTGCGCCTCGGGGCAAACATCGGCTACATGAAGTTTTCGCATAAACAGCGCTGGGTGCCGTTCTAGCGGCAGTCTGTCGCTTGCGCGCTGCGCCGGGCAGGGTTAGAGCGCGCGCGCCATGCTAGACCAACTCGAACAACAGCCCGCCGATGCGCTGCTTGCGCTCATCAAGCTCCACAATGCCGATCCGCGCAGCGACAAGATCGACCTTGGCGTCGGCGTCTATCGCACCGGGCAGGGCGAGACGCCCGTGTTCGGCGCGATCAAGACGGCTGAGCGAATCCTCGTCGATACGCAGGATTCCAAAGCCTACCTCGGACCCGAAGGTGACATGGGCTTTGTCGCGGCGCTGATGCCCTACATTTTCGGCAAGGATTCGCCGGATATGGGCGGCCGGATCGAGGGTATGCAGACGCCGGGTGGCACTGGATCGCTGCGGCTCGCGCTCGCCATGGCCAAGCGCGCAGGGGCGAAGCGCATCGTCGTGGGCAATCCGAGCTGGCCCAATCACGCGCAGATCTGCCGCGACCTTGGCCTCGACGTCGCCGAGTTTAATCACGCCTCGCCCGATGGCACCGCCGACATGGCGGGCGTGCGCAAGGCGATCGCCGAAGCGCAGGCCGGCGACGTGCTGATGCTGCACGGCTGCTGCCACAACCCGACCGGGATCGATTACACGCAGGGCGAGTGGGACGAGATCGCGGGGATGCTCGCCGGCTCGCCGATGCTGCCGCTGATCGACATGGCCTATCAGGGCCTCGGCCACGGCATGGAGCAGGACGCTTACGGCCTGCGGCGCGTGCTCGTTTCGGTGCCCGAGGCGCTGATCTCCTATTCGTGCGACAAGAACTTCGGCCTCTACCGCGACCGCGTCGGCGCACTCTACGTGATGGCGAGGGACGCAGGCGACTTGCCCGCAATCATGTCGCACGGCCATGCATTGGCTCGCGCCAATTGGTCGCAGCCGCCCGATCATGGCGGCGCTGCAGTGCGGATCGTGCTGGAGGACGAGAAGCTGACGGCGCAGTGGCTAGACGAGCTTGACCAGATGCGGACACGCATGCGCCAGATGCGCGAGCGGCTCGCGGCGGCGGGGCAGGCAGGCAGCATCGACCTTGCGCCGATGGGTCAGCAGAACGGGCTGTTCTCTATCGTCGGGCTGACCGGCGAGCAGGTGCTCGCCATCCGCGAGAAGCACGGCGTCTACATGGCGGGTTCGAGCCGCATCAATATTGCCGGGCTGACCAGCGGCAACATCGACAAGTTCATCGACGCCGTGGCGGATGTTGCGGGCTGAGAACCGTCACTTCTTGAATTTGTCTTTGACATCTTTGATGAGCAACTGAACCCTTGCCCAGCACTGTTCGTATGCCTCAAAGCCGCCTTCGGTGAAGCCCGTTTCTCCATCACGACGCTTTTTGCCCGCCTCGAGCGCCCATAGTTGGAATTGCGCTGTAGCTTTTTCAAGTTCGGATATTTTCTCGTCCAAATCTTCGAAATGAATTATTGTTATAGCGCGGCCTTTGAATAAACGGTTTATTTCTCGTTTCTCGTCTCGACCCCAAACCTCAATATTCCTAACACTCTGAAGCCAATGTAAATATTCGTATAGTACGCTCACCAAATCCTTGGCTGCTGCCTCGATTTCTTTACGTTTTGACGAATCTTGCGTGAGTTTATGGGCCAGCGCTGGTCCAGCGCTGGTCCAGCAGTGGCACCCAGTACTCCTATCAATGCGCCGACAATCACAGGCAGTAGTGTTGTCCACATGCCTAACCCCGCAGGCTCTGCATCCGCTGAAGGTACCGCGCCAGCACGTCGATCTCGAGGTTGACCTTGTCGCCTTGTGCCAGCGTCCCCAGCGTCGTCACTTCAGCGGTGTGCGGGATGATGTTGACCGAGAAATGGCAGTTGCCGTCTGCCTGATCTGCCAGGTCGTTGACGGTGAGCGAAACGCCATCGACGGTGATCGAGCCCTTGGGCGCGAGATAGGGCGCTAGTTCGCGGCTCACCGCAAAGCCGATCCGCCGCGAATCGCCTTCGGGGCATATGCCGAGAACCTCACCGACGCCGTCGACATGGCCGGTGACGATATGGCCGCCGAGCTCGTCGCCCAGCTTGAGCGCGGGTTCAAGGTTGAGTTTCGTGCCCTCGGTCCAGCGTCCCGGCACGGTTCGCGCGGCGGTTTCGGCCGAGGCATCGACCGCAAACCAGGCATCGCCGGCAACGCCGCCCTTGTCGACCACGGTGAGGCAGCAGCCCGAACAGGCGATCGAGGCGCCCATGGCGATCCCCGCCGGATCGAACGGGCAGGCGATGACGAGCCGCAGGTCGCCAAGCTGGCGCGCCTCGCGGATGGTGCCGATGGCGGTGACTATTCCGGTGAACATGGTTCGGGGCTGTAAACTTCGAGCGTGTCCTTGCCAAGCGCGCGGCTGTCGCCGAGTTTCCAGCCGGTCATCGCATCCTGCGCCAGTTCGCGCAGGACAGGAGCATCGCTTCCAACCGTGACCGGGGCGCGGTAGATCAGCAGGCTGTCGACAAGGTTCGCCGCGATGAAAGCCCGGGCAGCCTGCGCTCCGCCCTCGACGAACAGGTACTGCACGTCAGCTATGCTGCTTACCGCCGCGGGCGATGGCAGAGCGCGCCAGCCTTCAGGCGCCTGCCCATGCGTCAGCACCCAGCGCTCGGGGCTGCGGTCTTCCAGTCCCGGCAAGCGTACGTCGAGGCGCGACCGGTCGGCTTGCAAGGTGCCGCTGCCGACGAGAATCGCGTCAGACTTCGCGCGCATCGCGTGACAGTGGGCGCGCGCCTGCTCGCCGGTGAGCCAGCGCGGGCCGCCCGGCGGCCAGGCGAGGCACCCGTCGAGCGACAAGGCCAGCTTGAGCGTGACATGCGGGCGGTGATGCCGCCGCAGCATGAGATATCCAGCAAGGCTTGCCTCGGCCTCGGGTGAGTCGATCAGGTCAGCGGCGATGCCCGACGCACGGATTGCGGCGATTCCTGCCCCTGCAGTGCGCGGATCGGGATCCGCAGTGCCGATGCAGACGCGTTGCAATGCCGATACAGCGACCAGATCTGCACAAGCCGGGCCGCGTTCTGACTGGTGCGCGCAGGGCTCGAGCGTGACGTATAGCGTTGCATCTCGCGCGGCTTCGCCGGCCTGATCAAGCGCCATAGCCTCGGCGTGAGGCCTCCCGCCAGGCTGGGTCCAGCCGCGCCCGACGACAATTCCACCGCGCACGATGATCGCGCCGACTGCCGGGTTAGGGCGGCTGAGCGGCCGCCCGCGCGCCGCCAGCGAGGCAGCGGCTGCCATCCATCGCGCGTGGTCGGTGGATGGCTCACTCACCGGGCTGGGATAGTCCCTGTTGCCGGGCTTCTTCCTGCTGGCGGGCCATTCTCTCGCGGAAAGCCTTGTCTTCGGCGGCGCGCTCGGCTGCGGCTTCGGCCTCAATCTTCTCGGTATCCATACCGGAGATCTTGCCCAGTGCGCGGTACAGATCCTTCACCTTCTGGTCGCGCACGGCCTGCTCGGCGGCAAGCTGGTCCTTGATCTGCTGGTTGCGCAGGTTCGACGCCCTGATTTCATCAAGGCTGCGGTCAGCGCGCCAGGAGGAGACATAGGTCACTTCAGGCGGCCGGTGCGGCGCCCGCCCGCCCTGCTCCGACATCATGTAGAACACTCCGAAGGTGCAGGCCGCCGCCAGAGCCGCGATCCGCCACCGGTTGCCGCCCGCCTGTTTCCACACGGTAACGAAGTCGGCAATCATGCCGACGGGACGCACGTGTTGCCAGTATCCGCCTGGTTTGAACGGGTTCATGGCGCGCAAGATAGTAGGCGATCCGGCCGAATGCTAGCCGAACGGCTGATAGAGGCTGCGCCCTTCTCGCTTGAGCCAAAGGTTGGCGGCCTTGATGTCGCCTTCGAACAGCTCGCCGAGAAGCGCGTGAAACTTCGGCGAATGGTTGAAGTGGACGAGATGCGCGACCTCGTGCGCCACGACCGAGCGGCGCACCGCATCGGGTGCCATGACCAGCCGCCAGTTGATCCGGATCGCGCCCGACGTCGCGCAGCTTCCCCAGCGCCGCTTCGCGCCCGACAGCATGAGGCTTGGCGGCACCTTGCCAGCCAGCGCGCAGTAATGTGCGAGATCGGCGGCGAACAGCGCGCGCGCTTCTGCCTCGAGCCAGCGGCGCAGGCGGCCTTGCAGCGCGGCTTCCGGCCCGCCGATGACGACCGCGCTTTCAGTGAGCACGGGACGGCGCGCCGCCTTTGGATCATGGCGCACGGCGAGGGCCTCGCCCCGGTAGCGGATCGACGTTCCCGGCGCGATGGGCAGGGCAGGGGGATGCGCCGTCAGCTGCGCCGCCAGCCAGTCGCGCCGCGCTTCAACAAAGGCGAGCGCATCGGCGCTGCGTCCCCATTGCGGCAAGGTGACGCGCACCTCGTTGCCATCTGCCGACAGTCGCAGCGTCATCCGCTTGGCGCTCGAAAGGCGGCGCATGACGACAGGCAACCGCGCCGAGCCGAGGTCGATACTCGGAACCTCGCGCGGATTGCGGCGCAGCCAGTCAATCATCGTCGATCTCGGCATCGTCGTCACCTGTCCAGACGATATGATGCTCGATCGGTCCCGCGTCCACTTCGCTGATGACCTTACCGACGATCGAGATACCCGCCGCGTGGACCGCCTCGCGGTCGCCGGTCAGGAGATAATGCCAATGGGGCAGGGGCTCGCTGCGCGCGCGCAGCCGGTAGGCGCAGGTCCCGGGAAGCCACTCCAGTTCGCCGGCGTTGCTCCGGGTCAGGCGCAGGCAATCGGGCACCTTGGCGCGGCGGCCCTTGTAGTCAGAGCAGCGCGCGGTCTTCAGGTCGAGCAACTTGCAGGCGACATTGGTGTTGTAGAACTCGCCGGTATCCTCATCCTCGACCTTGTGCAGGCAGCACTGACCGCAGCCATCGCACAGCGCTTCCCATTCGGTGCGGTTGAGATCGCCGAGCGGCAGTTCCCAGAACCTGTCGCGCTTGGCGTCTACCTGACCCACTTTTCCAGCTCCTGCGCAACCATTTCGGGAGACTGGTCGACCGGCAGCATGGCGACCGGCTTGCCTTGTGGGTCCATCAGGTAGGCCTGGCGCGAGTGGTCCATCAGATAGCCGCCGCTCGTCTCCTCGCCCTTCTGGTAATAGATCGCGAAGGCCTTTGCCGCCTGACCGACCTGCTCCGCCGTGCCGGTCAGCCCGATCAGGCGCGGGTGAAAGGCAGCGGCAAATTCGCCGACCTGCCCGGGTCCGTCGCGCGCCGGGTCGATGGTGACGAACAGCGGCTGCACCTTTGCGGCAAGATCGGGCCGGGCCTTCTCGAACAGGCGGAAGCCCTTCATCAGCACCCCCATGTCATTGGGACAGGCATCGGGACAGAACGTATAGCCGAAATAGATCGTTCGCCATGATCCGCCGAACTGGCTCCAGCGCACTTGTTTGCCGGTCTTGTCGGCGAGCGTGAATTCGCCGCCGATATTGGCCCCCGCAAGGGGCGGCTGCGGCGCTGGCTCGGCAGAACAGCCGGCCAGCAGGACCGGCGCGGCGGCGATGATCAGGGCACGGATGAAGGCGGACATGGCGCGCCGGTTCATGCTCTGCTAAACCTTGCAGTGCAAGCAGGCAGTCGGGCAAACCGGCCTGGCATCAACAGCGGGAGTGTTAAAGGTGCGAATGCACAAAGGGCGCATAAGAACGGTGACAGCAGCGTGCGGCGCAATGCTTGCCGCTGGCTTGATGGTGCTTGCCGCGCCCGCCCATGCGCAGTTTTCAGAAGGCTACCGATTTCTCGAGGCGGTCAAGAAGAAGGAAGGCGACAAGGTCGAGACCCTGCTTGGCGAGCCGGGGTCGACCGTGATCCTGTCGCGCGATATCTCGACCGGCAAGGGCGCGATCCACATCGTCACCGAGCGGCGCGACATCGTGTGGCTGCGCTATCTGGTGGCCAAGGGCGCCGACGTGAACATGCGCGACGACAAGGGCGTGACCGCGCTGCAACTGGCGACCAGCCTGGGCTGGGTCGAGGGCGTCGATTTCCTGGTCGAACGCAAGGCCGATCCGGATCAGCCGAACGATACCGGCGAGACCCCGCTGATCAGTGCGGTGCATCGCCGCGACGGCGCGATGATGCGCATACTGCTCAAGGGCGGGGCCGATCCGGACCGGGCGGATAATTCCGGCCGCACCGCGCGCGACTATGCCAAGCTCGACAAGGGCGGCCAGCTGCTCACCGTGATCGAAGCCAATGCCAAGCCGAAAAGCGCGGCGGGCAAACCCGGCTCGGCCGTCTATGGACCGACATTCTGATGACGGGTGCCGAGGCTGAGGCGGAAACGACGCTGGATGAGGTGCGGGCAAGGCTCGCCCCGCTCATCGCTGCCAATGCTGCATTCGACGGCTGGTCTAAAGAAGGCGTGCGCGGTGCGGCGCGTGCAGCGGGAATTGACGAGGACGTCGCACTCTATGCCTTTCCCGGCGGGCAGATGGATATGATCGATGCGTGGATCGCCGCGACCGATCACGCCATGGATACCGCCTTTGCGCCCGGACAGCTCGCGGCGATGAAAGTGCGCGAACGGATCGCCGCGCTGGTGCGCTGGCGGCTCGGCCATGTGCAGGGCCAGGAAGAAGGTGTGCGAAGCGCCATGGTGATCATGGCCATGCCGCATCATGCCGCTCGCAGCTTGCGGCTGGGCTGGCGCAGCGCCGATGCGATGTGGCGGCTGGCTGGCGACACGGCGACCGATTACAACCACTATTCCAAGCGCGCGCTGCTTGCCGGCATCTACGCCGCAACGCTTGCTGTTTGGGTGGACGACAAAAGCGAGAGCAAGGCAGAGACGATGGCCTTTCTCGACCGCCGCATCGACGGCGTGATGCGCTTCGAAAAGGCCAAGGCGCAGCTGCTCAAGCCGCGCGAGGAGCGTTTCAGTATGGCGAGGTTCCTAGGTCGCCTGCGCTATCCGGCGGTTTGAATTATTGGAGATTGCCTCTCCCCTGACGTGGAGCGGAGGATTCTTGCCCATTTTGACATAAGTCAAATTATTGCGAATGGTTCGCATAAGCTTGCATTTGCCCGATCGATCTGGCAGCGCACCGCCATGACCCTCGACCTCCTCGATATCGGACAGCGCGCGCGCATCGTCGCGATCGACTGGTCCGCGCTCGTCGCGGAGGAAGCGCGCCGCTTGCGCGCACTTGGAATCGAGGAAGGCGCGAGCATCGAAGTCGCCAACCGCGGCGTGTTCGGAGGGCGCGATCCGATTGCGATCACCGTCGGGCGCATGACCGTTGCCCTGCGGCGAGTCCATGCCGCCGCGATGGAGGTGGAAACCGTGGAAGTCGCGGCGCAATGAGCCGCCCGCGCAAGGTCGCGCTTGTCGGCAACCCGAACGCGGGCAAAAGCGCGCTGTTCAATTCGCTGACCGGTGCGCGCCAGAAGATCGCCAACTATCCCGGCGTCACGGTCGAGCGAAAGTCGGGCCGCATGGTCTTGCCCACGGGCGAGCCGGTTGAAATGACCGACCTGCCGGGTTCCTACAGCCTCGATCCGACCAGCCCCGACGAGGAGGTGACAAGCAAGGTCGTGCGCGGGCTGTTTCCCGGCGAGGCAGCGCCAGATGTGCTGGTGGTCGTGCTCGATGCCTCGAACCTTGAGCAGCACCTGGTATTCGCGCAGGAAATCCTTGCGCTCGGCAAGCCGACCGTCATTGCGCTCAACATGCTCGATCTGGCCGAGCGAGACGGGCTGGTGCTTGATCCGGCCTTGCTGCAGGAAGAGCTGGGCGTTGCCGTGGTGCCGACCGTGGCGGTGCGCCGCAAGGGCCTCGATGCCCTGGCCGAAGCTATCGCCAGCGCGCCGCACCGCGAGCCGGGCGCTGGCCTGACCGAGCTCACGGCGACCGAACGGCGGGTCGCCGCGCATGCCATGGCGCAAGGCGCGATCCTTTCGGAAACCGCGCAGCACCGCCTGCATAGCCGGCTTGACCGGGTGCTGCTCGATCCCTGGCTGGGACCGGTGATCCTGTTCGCGCTGCTGTTCGTCATCTTCCAGGCAGTGTTCGCCTGGGCAACGCCGTTTGCCGATGCGTTCGAGGCCGGGGTCGTCTGGCTGAGCGATCAGGCAAGCGCCGCGCTGGCACCGGGCCTGCTGCGCGATTTCGTCACGCAGGGCGTCTTTGCTGGGGTTGGCTCGGTCGTGGTGTTCCTGCCGCAGATCGTGATCCTGTTTGCCTTCATCTTGTTCATGGAAGCTTCGGGATACATGGCCCGCGCCGCTTTCCTGATGGACCGGCTGATGGCGGGCGTCGGCCTTTCGGGGCGCAGTTTCATCCCGCTGCTTTCAAGCTTCGCCTGCGCCATTCCCGGCATCATGGCAACGCGTTCTATCGCCGATCCAAAGGACCGGCTGACCACGATCCTGATCGCACCGCTGATGACCTGTTCGGCACGGCTGCCGGTCTATGCCGTCATCATCGCCGCATTCATTCCCGATCGCGGCGTTGGCATGGGCGTCGGCCTGCAGGGCCTTGTGCTGTTCGTGCTTTATGTCGCCGGAATTGTAGGCGCGATGGCGGTCGCCCTTGTGCTGCGCAGCTCGGTGACCAAGGGCGCGGCATCGGGCTTCATCATGGAACTGCCGAAATACCAGATGCCGCTGCTGCGCGATCTGGTGATCGGCCTGTGGCAGCGCGCGTGGATATTCCTGCGCCGTGCCGGCACGATCATTTTCATGGTGACCGTGGTACTGTGGGTGCTGCTGAGCTTTCCCCGCGCCGCACCGGGCGAAAGCCAGGTCGATGCCTCGATTGCCGGGCACCTTGCCAATGGCCTTGCCGTGGTGGTCGAGCCGATCGGCTTCAACCGTGACATGGCGCTGGCGCTGATCCCGGCAATGGCGGCGCGAGAGGTGGCGGTCAGCTCGCTGGCGACGACTTATGCAGTCGATGCCGGTAACGATGAAGAGGCTCAGGCGCTCGCGCTGGGGGACCGGCTCAAGGCTGCCTGGACCCTGCCGATGGCGCTTTCGTTCCTCGCCTGGTTCGTGTTCGCCCCGCAATGCCTTTCGACCATCGCGGTGGCGCGGCGCGAAACGAATGGGTGGAAATGGCCCATGTTCATGTTGGCCTACCTGTTCGGACTTGCCTATACCTTCGCGGGAATCACTTACTGGAGCGCAATCGCGCTCGGCTTGTAGCCCGCGAGAGGAAAATTCATGGCCGGCAGCCTCAATAAAGTCATGCTTATCGGCAACCTTGGCGCCGATCCGGAGGTGAAGTCGTTCCAGAACGGCGGACGCATCGCCAACCTGCGCATCGCTACTTCGGAAACCTGGAAGGACCGCCAGACCGGAGAACGCAAGGAGCGGACCGACTGGCACAATGTCGTGCTGCAGTCCGATGGGCTGGTGGGTGTGGCCGAACGGTTCCTGCGCAAGGGATCGAAGGTCTACATCGAAGGGCAGCTTCGCACCCGCAAGTGGCAGGACAAGGACGGCAACGACCGCTACACGACCGAAGTCTCGGTCGGCGGCATGGGCGGCGTGATGACCATGCTTGACGGCAAGGGCGAAGGCGGCGGTGGCGGCGGCGGCCGGTCATCTGGCGGCGGCGACTGGGGTGGCGGCGGTTCGTCCGGCGGCGGTTCGTCCGGCGGCGGCTCATCGGGCGGCGGTGACTGGGGCGGCGGCGCGTCGCGCGGCGGCATGGGCGACGACCTCGACGACGATATTCCGTTCTGATCGCACGCCGACCCGGACGGGTTTAGCCGATCGTGCGCGCGGTGGGCCAATACGGCGCGCGAAGATTGCGCTTGTTGATCTTGCCCATTGCCGTGCGCCCGACAGTCTCGACGAATTCGAAGGAACGCGGGCACTTGAACCCGGCCAGCCGCTCGCGGCACCAGTCATCCAGTTCGTGCGGATCGGGAACGGCAACGTCCGCGCGCAGCACCACCAGCGCCTTGACCTCCTCGCCCATGTCGGCATTTGGTACGCCGATCACCGCCATGTCCTCTACCGCTTCGTGCATGCCGAGCACCGCTTCGATCTCGGCGGGATAGATGTTGACCCCGCCGCTGACGATCATGTCGCTCGAACGGTCAGTGATAAAGATCCAGCCGTCCTCATCGACATAGCCCATGTCGCCCAGCGTGAAGACGCCCGGTGCGATATGGGCGGCGCGGGTCTTTTCCGGATCGCCGACATATTCGATGCCGCGCCCGGTGGTGTCGCGGAAATAGAGCCTGCCTTCCTCGCCGGCTGGCAAAGGCCCATCATTGTCGCCGATCACGACCGCCTCGAAAGGCGGCGCGGCGCGGCCGACCGAACCGGGATGAGCGAGCGCGTCATGCGAGTTGATGGTGGCGGCAGGGCCGGTTTCGGTGCCGCCATAGATCTCGAGCAGGATTGGCCCCAGCCATGCGATCATCGCCTGCTTTACATCGACAGGGCAGGACGCACCGGTATGCGACACGAGCTTGAGGCTCGACAGGTGGTATCGCTCGCGAATCTCGGCGGGCAGGGCAAGGAGGCGGCGAAACATCGTGGGAACCATGACGATCCGCTCGATGCCGTATTGCTCGACCGCCTTGAGTACCTGCTCGGCGTCGAAACGGTCCTGGCACACCAGCGGCGCACCGCCCGCGAACGCGCGCACCAGCCGCAGCGGACTGGCGTGATAAAGCGGGGCGACGGCCAGACCGGGGCCGCTGACCCCTTGGCGCACCTCTTCGCCCAGCGCCGCGAACACTTCGTCCACCGTGCCGACCTGCGGGAACATGTTGCGCGAGGTGTATACCGCCTTGGGTCGGCCGGTGGTTCCCGAGGTGTAATGCAGGTGCGGGACCGCAGGGGCGTCTGCGGGCGGTTCGCTCGCGTCCTGAGCTGCGAGCCAATCGGTCCAGACAGCCGTGCCGTTCTTGCCGGAACAGCGCCAGGCGATCACCTGCACACGCCCGTTCGTCTCTGCCGCGGCGGTCAGCGCCGCGCCGACGCATTCGGGGCCGGTGAACAGCAGGTCGACCGCGCCGTCCTCCAGAATGTAGGCCAGTTCGCTTGGCGCAAGCTGCGAGTTGATCGGCACCGCCGAACGTCCTGCCGCCATGGAGGCGACATAGGCGATCACGGCTTCGGCGCAGTTTCGCGTAAACACGCCGATTCGTCGCCCCGGTCCGGCCTGCGCGCGCATGCCGTTGGCGGCGCGGCTCACCATGTCCGCGACCTCGCGCCAGGTAAGCTGCTGTCGCGGGTCGATCAGCGCCCACGCATCGAGCCGTTCGGGGGAGACATTGTCCAGCAGCAGCGCCATTCAATCGGCCTCGCCTTCCGGCTTGCGCCTGAGCGCAGCGAGCGCGGCAAACGGACTGTCCATTTCGCCGCGCAGTTTTTCGCGAACAGCCTGGGCTTCGGGGCCGACGGCGAAGGGATCGATCGCAAGCGCAAGGCTCTGCGCGACCGCCTCGCCAAGATCGATCGACGTGCCGGTGTATTCGATCTCGTCGGGCTCGTCGGACGCGATTTCCACTTCCTCCTCGCTGGCCGGAATGGCCGCGCTGGCCGGAACGAAGCGCAGGCTCAGCGGTTCTGACACCGCGACCGGCAAATCCTCGGCGGATACGGCACAGGTCTGCACGAACCGGGCTTCGAAATTGCCGTTCGCCTCGATTTCATCGCCGCGGCGCGTCAGCAAGAGCGCGGCGTGCAGAGCTTCGATGCGCACCAGTTCGAACCGCTCGGCGAGGCGCGCGCATTCTTCGGCGCTGGCGATAAGCTCGATCTCGCGCCCGTCGCAGTGGCTCAGATTTACCACACGCGAGAATTCGGGCGCGGTCATGCCGGATCGAAAGCGAACTTGCCCGATAGCAGCGCATCGATCGGAGTGTCGCTAATCGCCGCGATGAGGGCCGCCACCGCATCGGCGAGCGGCACAAATTCCGCGCCCGGCCTTACGGTGACATTGCGATCGAGCACCGGGACCAGCGCCGCCGCGCCCTGCGGATAAGCATCGCGCAGCGCACCCAGCCTTCCACCGAGTGTGGTGACGAGCTTTCGCACATGCTTGCCGACGGTGGGATCGCCGATGCCGCTCTGTCGCAGCTGGCCGTCCATGTCATTTACAAACAATTCGGTCAGCCGCGCCTGCGCCTCAGCCAGTGTGGGTTCGCGCTCCATGCGCAGCAGTACCGCGGCGAGCACCAGGCTCACCATGTCGAAACGCCCTTCGACCGAGTCGGCCACGCCAAGCCGCGCATACCAAGCCTTAGCCCGCGCGATTTCGATCACGCGTTGCCACAGCGGACGCAAGGCCTCGCGCTCGTCGGGGCGCTTGCCAAGCAGGCGGGACAGGAAGGACATCGCAGCAAAAGGCCTTTCGTTCAGCGGCAATTCAAACCACGCCTTGCATCGGGGGCGCCGCGCCGCGCATGCGATCCTTGCCATTGCGGTGCGCGGCCGGTCAGCCTAAAGGCTGAGGCCGATATATCTCAGCAAATGCTGCTGGCAATGGGCGATGCGCCCTTGCGGCAGGGGAGTTACACGAACATGCGGATCACAGGTCGGTCGGTCGGGATGACAGCCATGGTGCTGGGCGCGGCCCTCTTGGCAAGCGGATGCACCGCGATCCGCAACCATCGCGGCTACCTGGTGGATCAGGCGCTGGTCGATGCGGTGCAGCCGGGAATCGATAACCGCCAGTCGGTCGAGCGCACGCTGGGCCGACCCACCTTCGTCAGCCAGTTCGGCGCGAAGGACTGGTATTACATTTCGCAGGACACCAAGACGCTTGCCTTCGGACGTCCGCACACGAGCGAACAAACGGTGCTGCGCGTTGCCTTCGACGCCAGCGGAAACGTGGCGGCGGTCGACCGCATTGGCAAGGAACAGATCGCGCGGATCGATCCCGAAGGCGACAAGACGCCCACCCTCGGGCGCGACCGCAGCTTCCTCGAAGACTTGTTCGGCAATGTCGGCGCGGTGGGCGCAGGCGGGCCGGGCGGCGCTGCGCCAAGCGGACCGGGTCCCAACGGCTCCTGAGCCTGGGTTGATCCACCAGCGCGAACGCATATATCCCGCGCATGGATAGCGTTCAGGCCAGCCACGGCCTCATCCAGTGGCACGGAACCACCATCATCGGCGTTCGCAAGGGCGGTAAGACTGTTATCGCCGGGGACGGCCAAGTCTCGATGGGCAACACCGTGATGAAGCCCAACGCGCGCAAGGTGCGCCGCCTGGGCGAAGGTGACAAGGTGATCGCCGGCTTCGCGGGCGCGACTGCCGATGCCTTCACACTGTTCGAGCGGCTGGAGCGCAAGCTTGAGGAATATCGCGGGCAACTCATGCGCGCTGCGGTGGAACTGGCCAAGGACTGGCGCACCGACAAGTACCTGCGCAACCTCGAAGCGCTGATGATCGTCGCCGATGCCGACGTCCTGCTCATCCTTACCGGCAACGGCGACGTGCTCGAGCCCGAGGAAAAGGATGGTACGCTGATCGCGGCGATCGGATCGGGCGGCAACTATGCGCTGGCAGCGGCGCGGGCGCTGACCGCTTACGAGGCGGACGCCGAGGTCATCGCGCGCAAGGCGATGGAAGTGGCCGCCGATGTCTGCGTTTTCACCAATGACCGGGTCACGGTCGAGACGGTTTGAGATGGTCCACGATCCGCGGGCGCGGTTCGACGATACATGCTATGGAATTGCGATGAACTCTGGCTTGACCCGCAACAACATCGTGATCTTACTGTCTGCGCCGCGATCCGGTACGACGCAATTGGCGGGGATGCTCCGTTCATATGCGAAGCTCAACTTTCTTGGTGAGACCTTTCATGGGGGCAAGCACTGCATATCGTCCTGGTCCCACTTTCATGCCGACGCGAAGCCCGTGATCACTCGCGCGGCCTGCGCCATCCTGGGCAGGCCGCCGCTCAATTCCTCAGAAGCCTTTCGGGCGATCAAGCGCGATCCGGTGAAAGCTTTGCGGATTATTGCCGAAAGCGATTCCTCGCCAGCGACAACCTTTGCGTTCAAGGTTTTCCCTGGACACATCTCCTTGTCAGAATTTGGGAAAATCCTGAAGGCCGTTCGCTGTGATGTAATCGTCGTGTCGAGATCTCCTGTCGATACTTATATTTCCAGGCTGAAGGCTGACAAGCTGGGGATTTGGAAAAAAATTGATACAACCGAAATAAAACCTAATATTTATGAGGAGAAATTTCGCGAATATCATGAGGATATAAGCAATTATTTTCGTGCTTACTATGACGTTGCGAGACGGTCCGCAAACAATGTTGTGACTCTTTCTTACGATCAGATTTACAAATCAGGGAATCCTCCAGACCAAGTGGTCGACATGATGCTGCGTGATTTGGGATTGGACGTCGGCGATTGTGCGACCGAGCAAGTCCTGCAGCCGCAGGATCGCACGCCAAATCGCGCGAACAAGGTCTCGAACTGGGATGAGTTCGTTGAAGGCATCGAATTGATGGGGGCGAGCCACATGCTCGACCGGATCGAATTCAGAAACCCGATATCTTCGGGAGACTACCGCAAATTCCTCATAGCCAAGGCAATCAGGCAGGCTGTGCGACGAATTACGCGCAGAAACTCGATCAGCGCTTGAAGCCCGGATTGCAATCGCCAAATGGGCGCGGAATTTTGACCGAAAGACTTATGGAAAACCTCACCCCCAAGGCGATCGTCGCCGCCCTTGACGAACACATTGTAGGCCAGGCCGACGCGAAGCGCGCGGTCGCCGTCGCGCTGCGCAACCGCTGGCGCCGCCAGCGCCTGCCCGCCGAGCTTCGCGACGAGGTAACGCCCAAGAACATCCTGATGATCGGGCCGACCGGTTGCGGCAAGACCGAGATCAGCCGCCGCCTGGCCAAGCTTGCCGAAGCGCCTTTCGTCAAGGTCGAGGCGACCAAGTTCACCGAGGTCGGCTATGTCGGCCGCGATGTCGAGCAGATTGCCCGCGATCTCGTCGAGGAGGCAATCCGGCTGGAAAAGGACCGTCGCCGCGATTCGGTGCGCGAGGCGGCGAGCAAGGCGGCGATGGAGCGCCTGCTCAATGCCTTGGTCGGCGAGGGCGCTTCGGAGGCGACGCGCGAGAGCTTCCGGCAGCGCATCGTCGAAAACGCGATGAACGAGACCGAGGTCGAGATCGAGGTCGAGGACGCCCCCAACATGCCGATGGAAATTCCCGGCATGAGCGGCTCGGTCGGCATGATCAACCTGTCCGACATCATGGGCAAGGCGTTCGGCGGCCAGAACCTCAAGCGCCGCAAGTTCAAGGTGCCCGATGCCTGGGACAAGCTGGTCGACGAAGAAGCAGAAAAGCGCATGGACCACGACGATGTGGCCCGCGTTGCGCTCGCCAATGCCGAGACCAACGGCATCGTGTTCCTTGACGAGATCGACAAGATCGCGGTTTCGGATGTGCGCGGCAGCTCGGTGAGCCGCGAAGGCGTGCAGCGCGACCTGTTGCCGCTGATCGAGGGCACCACGGTCGCCACCAAGTACGGCCCGATGAAGACCGACCATGTGCTGTTCATTGCCTCGGGCGCGTTCCACGTTGCCAAGCCGAGCGACATGCTGCCCGAATTGCAGGGCCGCTTGCCGATCCGGGTCGAATTGAAAGCGCTGACCGAAGCCGACTTCGTGCGCATCCTTTCGGAAACCCGCGCGAATCTCGTTGAGCAATATGTCGCCCTGCTGGCGACCGAGAAAGTCACGCTCGATTTTGCACCCGAAGCCGTGGCGGAAGTCGCAAGGATTGCGGCGCAGGTAAACGAAAGCGTCGAGAACATCGGCGCGCGGCGCTTGCAGACGGTGATGGAACGGCTGCTCGAGGAACTGAGCTTCGAAGCTGAGGACCGGCAGGACGAGACGGTGCGCATCGATGCCGACTATGTCCGCGAGCGGCTCGCCGATCTGGCGAAGAACAGCGACCTATCGAAATATATCCTTTGATGCGCCCGTGTCCCTGCATGCAGGGACCTCTTTCGGCCTGCCCGAATTGCCTGTAGCCATATGAGGCCCCTGCCTGCGCGGGGGCGCGTGAGAGGGCAAGTGGCATGGGAATGCTCGAAGGCAAGGCAGTGGTCATAACCGGGTCGGGGCGCGGGATCGGCGCGGCCTGCGCAATGGGCGCAGCGCTGCAGGGCGCATCGGTGGTAGTCAACGATGTCGAAGCCGATGTTGCCGAGGCGAGCGCAGAGGCGATCCGCGCGGCGGGCGGCAAGGCGATTGCTTGCCCTGCCGACATCACCGACTGGCAAGAGGCTGGCCGCCTGATCGAAACCTGCACCCAAACCTATGGCAGGATCGACGGGCTGGTGAACAATGCCGGGCTGTTCCACATGAACAAGGCTTGGGACTTCGATCCCGATGCAGCGCGCGCGCTGATCGAGGTCAACGTGCTGGGTGCGATGCACTGCGCCGGCCGCGCGGTGAAAGCGATGGTCGCACAAGGCTCCGGCTCGATCGTCAATGTCGTCTCGGGCGCGCACATGGGCATTGATTCGCTCGGCATCTACGGCGCGAGCAAGGGCGCGGTTGCCTCGATGGTCTATTGCTGGGCGGTCGATCTGGCGGGCACCGGGGTGAGGATCAACGGCCTCTCGCCTTTCGGCAATACGCGCATGGCCGAGCATACCAGCGCTTACCGCCGCTCGATCGGCGCGGTCGATCGCAGCAGCAAGTTCCAGCCCGCCGAGGCCAATTCGCCTTTGGTCGAATACCTGCTGTCCGACCGGGCCGAGGGCGTGAACGGCCAGATCGTGCGGATCGACAGTGGCGAGATCCAGCTCTACACCCACCCGGCATTGCTCGTTCCGCCGCTTTACCGCGAAAGCTGGACCGCTGCAGAGATTGCCGATGCCTTCGATGCCGACCTGCGCGCGCGGCTGGTGCCATGCGGGGTGCTCGGCATGGAGCAGGGGCCTGTGCCGCTGAAGAGCGGTTTCTGGAGCCGTTCGTGATGACCACTCCTCCCGATGACCGCCCCGTCTACCGCCTGCTCACGGGCAAGGACGACCGCGCCTTCTGCGAGCGCGTGTCCGAGGCGCTCGAGCAGGGCTGGCGGCTTTACGGTTCTCCCATCATTACATGGGATCATGAGGCCGGCTGCATGAAGGCCGCGCAGGCGGTGGTGTGGAAGGACGCGGATGTCATCAAGTAATCAGGCGTTGTAGACCAGCCTCATCCCCGGCTCGTGCCAGCGGCATTTCACCAGCGTGCCGTGGCCCGAGAAAGTCAGGTAGGCGTCCATCATGTCCGCGCCGCCAAAGGCGATGTTGGTGACGACCCGGTCATCGACAGGCGTCATGGTCACCTCGCCGTTCGGCGTGAAGGTTGCGATCGCGCCAGCGGTTACCGCCGCGACGGCAACGTTGCCCGCCGCCGTCATCGCGAGGCTGTCGAGGAACGTGGGGCCGGGCGCGGTTCCGACGAGGCGCGGCTTTTGCAGTTCGGACTTGCGGTCCACCGCCCACAGCCGTGCCGAATAGGTGTCGGCGGCATAGACCGTGGTCATGTCGGGCGAAATTCCGACGCCGTTGTAGCTCAGCGCGCGCTCGACGATTCGCGTGATCTTCGAACCATCGGGCGAGGCGCAATAGAGCCCGCCCCAGTCCTTGCCCTTGTCGCCGATGCGGCCGAGGTCGCTGAACCACATCTGCCCTTCCACATCGAACATGATATCGTTGGGCGCGCTGATCGCTTCGTCGTTGCTCCGATCATAGAGTCGCTCGACCTTGCCGGTGGCGAGGTCGATCCGCTCGATGCGTCCGCCGCTGTGGCTTTCGTCATGGCCGCCGTTGTTGCAGTGATAGAGCGCGCCGTCCGGACCGACTGCAAGGCCGTTGGGTCCGCCGCCAGGAGTTGCCACCACTTTCTTGCGGCCTCCATCCCAGCAGCGGGTGATGCGTCCGCCGTGAGTCTCGACCACGATGATCGAGCCGTCCTCCATCACCACCGGGCCTTCGGGAAAGTCCAGCCCCTCGGCGATAACTTCGAACTGCATGGCTCTCTCCCCCATATTTGTTGTCGCATCGCGATTACCGCGATGATCTGGCCTGCGACTTACTGGGCCGCTTCGTCCAGCTCCTCAGATTCCTGAGCCTGCCTTGCCCACATCGCCGCGTAAAGCCCGTCCTTGCGCAGCAGTTCGGCGTGGCTGCCCTGTTCTTCCAGCCGCCCGTCCTGCAGCACCAGAATCGAATCGGCGTCAGCCACGGTCGACAGGCGGTGCGCGATCGAAAGGCTGGTGCGGTTTTCGGAAACCTTGTGCAATGTCGCGAGCACCTCCTGTTCGGTGCGGGTGTCGAGCGCGCTGGTCGCTTCGTCGAGCAGCAGGATCGGCGGATCCTTGACGATGGTCCGGGCGATGGCGACGCGCTGTTTCTCGCCGCCCGACAGCTTGAGCCCGCGCTCGCCAACCTCGGTGTCAAAGCCCTGCGGCAGCCGCTCGATCAGATGCATCAGCGCGGCGGCACGGGCTGCCGCCTCGATGTCTTCCTGAGTGGCGATGTCGCGGCCCCACGGCGTCCCGTATCCGATATTGTAGCCGATCGATTCGTTGAACAGCACCGAATCCTGCGGCACGATGCCGAGGTGCGCGCGCAGCGAGGCCTGCGTCACCGTCTTGATATCCTGCCCGTCGATCAGGATGCGCCCGTCCTGCGGATCGTAAAAGCGGAACAGCAACCGCGCGATGGTACTTTTGCCCGCGCCCGATGGCCCGACGATCGCGAAGTGCTGCCCGGCGGGCACCTCGAAGGAAAGGCCGTGCAGGATGGTGCGGTCGGACTCATAGCCGAACGCCACGTTCTCGAACGTCACCGAAGGCCGCTTTACCACCAGCGCGGGAGCGCCCGGCGCGTCCTTTATCTCGATTTCGGTGTCCATCAGCTTGAACATGGCGGCCATGTCGATCAGGCCCTGCCGGATCGTGCGATAAACCGTGCCCAGCATGTCGAGCGGGCGGAACAGCTGGGTAAGGTAGGTGTTGACGAAGACCAGATCGCCCACCGTCATCTTGCCTTGCGACCAGCCCCAGACAGTATAGGCCATCGCGCCCGCCATCAGCAGGTTGACGATCAGCGCCTGGCTCATGTTGAGGAAGCCAAGCGAGTTCTCGCTCGTCACCGCGGCATCGGCATAGGCGCGGGTGGCCTGCGCATAGCGCTCCTGCTCGCGCGCTTCCGCCCCGAAATATTTCACCGTCTCGTAGTTGAGCAGCGAATCGACCGCGCGGCTCATCGCCGTATTGTCGAGCCGGTTCATTTTCTCACGCAGCGCCGCGCGCCATTCGGTGATCCAGCGGGTGACGGCCGCGTAAGTGACGACGGCAACCCCGGTCGCCAGCACAAGACCGATGCCGAAATGGAAGTAGAAAATCACCGCGACCGCGATCAGCTCGATCGCCGTGGGCGCGAGGTTGAACAGCAGGAAGAAGAGCATGATGTCGATGCTCTTCGTGCCCCGCTCGACCACCTTGGTGACCTCGCCGGTGCGCCGCGCAAGGTGAAAGCGAAGCGACAGGCGGTGCAGGCGGCTGAACACGTCCTCGGCGAGATGACGCGTCGCGTCCTGCCCGACCCGCTCGAACACAATGTTGCGCAGCTGATCGAAGATTACCGAAGCAAGCCGGCCAAGCGCATAGGCCAGGACGAAGGCGAAGGTTACGACCAGCAGCGGCTGCTGGCCTTCGAGCGACATCGAATCGACCGCGCGCTTGTAGAAGAACGGTAGCGCGAGGGTGGTCGCCTTGGCCAGTACGATCAAGACCACAGCGATCGAGATGCGCCAGCGCAGCGCCGGGTTATCCTTCGGCCACAGGTATGGCAGGAAGCGGGCAATCGTATGCCAGCCGTCGTGGCGGGCTTCGGGATCGTTTACGGCGTTATCTGGCGGCATAGCCCGCTATGTAGGTTGTGCGCGCGAAACGCAAAGGCGCTGCTGCGTTCAGCCCGGAATATCGAACAGTAGCTTGCGCGTCTGGAAATCAATCGCCACGCGCCGGAACAGCCGCATTTCGCGCATCCCCAGAAACAGCGCCGGTTTTCGCGTCAGGCCGAGTGCGGCAAAGGCGGGCGTATCGGTATAGGCAATCACCAGATTGGTAACGTTGACCGCATCGATTTCGAGCTTGTGGGCGAGGCCAATGTCGGCGAGCACGGTCTGCCCGGTGACGCTTAGCAGGCTGACCTGCTGGCTTGCCCCGCCGCGCCGGCCCAGTGCGGCCTGCAAGGCCCGGTTGCCGACAGACGTTCCTCCGCCGGTGTCGAGCACGACATCGACCCTGACCCCGTCGATCCGGGCATTGGCCATGATCAGCTGGCCCGATCTGCGCCGGGCCTGCACCACGATTTCATAGCCGGAGTTGCCGCCCAGCGCGCGCGTGTCGCCGACTTCCATGCGGTTGTGCATGAAGTCCAGCAATACGCGCCGATCCTGCAGCGCGTCGGTGCCGAGGATACCTTCGGCACCCATGTGCCGTTCCTCAAGCAGCGGCACTCGCAGCCCGAACAGCGTCATCTGGCCCAGATCGAGCGCCTCGACGCGGACGCTGTCAGTCGGCAACTCGTCGGCGATGCCGATGACCCGAACGCGCGGCCCCGCCTCGAGCTTGAGCTGCGTCGCGAGGTTTCGCGATAGCACGGTGTTCTGCGATCCGGTGTCGATCAGGAAGCGGAACGGTCCCTTGCCCTCGATCGTGACCGGCACGGTCAAGCGGGTTTCGCGATCGACCTTCGCCTGAATCGCCTCGGCCGCCGCATCGGACTCGCGCGATACGATGACTTCGGCAGCATGCTGGATTGCGGCACTGGGCGGGATACGCGTCGGGACCGCGTTCTGATTGATCGCCGAAGTGGCGGCGAGCGCGAGAAGGGCAGCCATGCCCGGCATATCGCTTTCGCCTGTCCGCGGGTCTTCGCAGCGGACTTGTGCTTCGAGTATACCTTGCCGGCACCGGGTGTGGCAAGCGAGCCTGCGTTCGCGATTGGTTAACGCGAGGCTGCTAGAGCCGGTGTCATGAATATGGTGGCCGAAACGGCGATCCGGAAGCTGCGCGAGATGCGCTATCTGGCGGGGGCACGGGAAATTCTCGGGACGGCCCCTGTCGCCGTGCGCGACGACGGCGTGATCGTGTTCCCGATGATCGGCACGCGCGTGCTGCTGCCCTATCTCGTTGCCGCCAAGTCGCTGCATTGCCGCCTTGGCATGGGCAGTTTCGCGATACTCGACGACGGCACGCTCACCGCGAGCGACCGCGAAGTGCTTGCGCACCACCTCGGCAATCCGCGCATCTTCTCAATCGCCGATGTCGAGCCCGGACCGTGCCCCAATGGCTGCTGCTGGGAGCGGCTGCTGACCCTGCTCGAACTGCGGCGCGACCACTATGTGATCCAGCTCGATTCCGACACTGTCACGCTTGGCGCGATACCCGATGTCGTCGAGGCGATTTCGCAGGGGCGCAACTTCACCCTCAAGGGCGAGGCGGTGTCACGGTGGATGACCGTCGAGGAATTCGTCGCGACACCGCCATTCTATGACTGGCAGGATCCTGCAACCCACGTCCAGGACGTCGCCGAGGCGCTGCTACCGCGGCTTCCCGCCGGCCTAGAGGGCCAGCGGCACTATGTTCGCGGCTGCGCTGGCTTCGCCGGCTTCGCGCCGGGCGGTCATGGGACTGAGCTGGCCAAGCAGTTCTGCGCCGAAATCACTGCTTTGATCGGCCGAGAGAGCTGGTCGCGCTGGGGCAGCGAGCAGGTGATGTCGAATGTCATCATCGCCAACGAAGGTGAGCCAGTGCTGTTACCCTATGGGTGCTATCTCAACTTCTGGAACGAGCCGGTCCCGGCTGATGTGGCTTTCATGCATTTCATCGGCACTTACCGTTATCACGGCGGCGCCTACTTGGACGCCACGCGCAAGGCGATCGCCGCGCTTTAAGGATCTGTCGCCCGGACAGAACCGGGTCCAGTTTCCTGCCTAGCCAAAATGACTGCCCGCTTCAGGCGCTTTTCCTGCGCACCATGTTGACCAGCTCGGCGATCCGGTCGCGCCCGAACAACAGCAAATAACCGCAATAGGTGAGTCCGCCGGCTGACACGAGCGTGGCCAAGCGCATGATCGGCGCTATCTCGTGGGGCAGCCAAAGCGCCAGGGTCTGGACCACCAGGAACATCGAGATTCCGGCCATGACCGGCGCGGAAATCGCGTCGATCAGTTCGCGCAGCCGCACTCCCAGCACGGGCAGCACCCAGATCGCGGACACGACAGTGAGAATGGGGTAGCTGACGATCCAGGCAGCCGCGAGGCCGATGACGCCCCAATGGATGCCGACATAAAACGCGAGCGGCAGGATGCAGGCGCCGATGATCCGCACAATGGTGTCGATCCCCGGCTTGCCCGCCGCACTCACCGCCGGGCCGAACAGGACGTGAAGGCACATGAACGGCATGGCAAGACCAAGCGTGGCGATGATCGGCACGGTCTGGATCCACTTATCGCCAAGCACGACCTCGACCACCGATTCCGCCGCCGCCGAAAGCCCGAGGCAGAACGGAATCCCCGCAAGCAGGATCAGGCGGACCGACTTGAGGAAGCCATTGGCCATCGCGGCCTTGTCGTCCTGTACGCGCGAATAGGCAGAGAAGGCCACTTCGTTGATGGGCGGCACGAACTTGGTGACGAACATCTGCGTGAGGAACAGTGCGGTGGTGTAGATGCCCAGATCGTGCGGATCGAACCAGCGGCCAGCGATGATGATGTCGGCCTGGGTCTGCAGGAACCAGAAGAACTCGCCCACCGCGACGATGCCGCCGTAACGCGCCAGCGACCAGGCACCGGAGAAATTGAAGCTCGGCCAGATGAAGATGCGCGCCATGAACATGTTGCCGAAGGCGCGCACGGAGAAGCCCACGATCGGGGCGAACACCAGGGTCCACACGCCGAGCCCCGCCAGGGCCCCGCCAAGCGCCGCAAGCGCGGCCATAACGCCCGAGCACAGGTTCACCTGCGCCTGCTTGCGGAAATCCATCTCGCGCGAGAGCACGGCATAGCCCATCGCGAGGAACGGGTTGGTGAGGTAAATGAGCGCCTGGACGCGCAGCATGTCGCAAACCATCTGCTGGCCGTAATAGTCGGCGACCAGCGGCGCGGCCATCCACTGCACCGCCGCCAAAGACAGGTTCAGTGCGAACAGCATGCCGAACAGCTGGCGCATCATCAGCGGCGTGACCTCGCGCCGCTGGATGACGGCATTAGCTAGGCCATAGCCGTTGACCAGGCTGAGCAGCACCAGCAGCACCGAAGTCATGGCGTAGAGGCCGTAGTCAGCGGGTGAGAGGATGCGGATGACGAGGAACGTCGAAGCCCAGGTGATGAGCTGACCCACGATCTGCGATCCCGATCGCCAGATCACGGCGCTGCGGACCTGATCGCGCAGGGAGGATTCGGCCCGATTCGTGGTCAGGTCCGGGGCTTGAGCGGGTATCGTCATCGCAAACACCTATGCAACACACCTGTTTACCATCAGGTAAAGGGCGGAAAACCGCAGCTCTCGAAGGCGATGCAACTATTTTGAAAAAAAGGCGTTGACCGAATCCAACACCCTCCATATATGCCTGCTCACCGAAGCGCTGCAGCCGGTTTTTCCGGTGCGTTTTTGTCGCCAACAGGAACGGACGCCATGTCCCCCGGTATACATTCGGGGAACACTGGTTGTCCGCCACTTCTGTTCGGTGGCTCTTTGACATTGTTGGATTTTGATGAAGGGACATGTGGGCGACGGCGCCTGCTCCCGGGGCTTCAGGGCTCGGGGTGGCAGTTTAAATTAGTCGTTACCTGATAGTCACCAGCGGGGTTTTCCTCGTTGGATAATGGCTTACATGTCCTAACGTAACCATACGTTTAGACAAGTGCAGGGTAATTGATCCCTGAATTAATTTTACGTCAGATGGCAGGCTTCGGCCTGTGCTGTTGTGAGATTGGACACAAACTTGAGAGTTTGATCCTGGCTCAGAACGAACGCTGGCGGCATGCCTAACACATGCAAGTCGAACGAGACCTTCGGGTCTAGTGGCGCACGGGTGCGTAAC
>CANJUF010000034.1 GCA_947477745.1 Sphingomonadaceae bacterium
AACATGTTCGGGAAACTCAAGGACTGGCGCCGCATTCATACCCGCTACGACCGATGCGCCCACACATTCATGTCTGCCATCTGCATCGCCGCAACCGTCATCTTCTGGCTCAATCAATGAGTCCTGAGCCTAGGTCGCAAGCTTAGACGTTGAAACGGAAGTGCAGGACGTCGCCGTCCTTGACCTCGTATTCCTTGCCCTCGGCGCGCAGCTTGCCGGCGTCCTTGGCCGGAGCCTCGCCGCCCAGCGAAATGAAATCGGCGTAGGCAATGGTTTCGGCGCGAATAAAGCCGCGCTGCATGTCCGAATGGATCTCGCCCGCCGCTTCGGGGGCTTTCGCGCCTTTGTGGACGGTCCAGGCCCGCGCTTCCTTCGGTCCTACGGTGAAGAACGTGATCAGGTGCAGCAGGTCGTACCCCGCGCGAATGATCCGTGCGAGCCCGGTTTCGTGCAGGCCGATCTCCTCGAGATAGGCCATGCGCTCGTCGGCCTCCATGCCGATCAATTCGGCCTCGATCGCCGCCGAAACGATCACCGCTTCTGCGCCTTCGGCCTTGGCTTTCTCGAACACGCGCGCTGAAAAGGCATTGCCCTCTGCGGCCGCGTCTTCCTCGACATTGCATACATAGAGCACCGGCTTGGCGGTCAGCAATTGCGCCTGCGAAAACAGCCGCGCTTCCTCGTCGTCCTTGGGCTGCGTGAGGCGGGCAGGTTTGCCCTCGCGCAGCAGATCGAGCGCCTGCCCCAGCACGCTCGCCATGGCCTTGGCCTCCTTGTCGCCGCCGGTTGCCTTCTTCGCGGCGGCAGGCACCCGCTTTTCGAGGCTTTCAAGGTCGGCAAGCAGCAGTTCGGTCTCGACCGTCTCGGCGTCCGCGATCGGATCGACCTTGTTGTCGACATGCTGGATATCGTCGTCCTCGAAGCAGCGCAGGACATGGACGATTGCATCGACCTCGCGAATGTTGGCAAGGAACTGGTTGCCTAGGCCTTCTCCTTTTGATGCACCGCGCACCAGGCCCGCAATATCGACAAAGCCGAGCTGGGTGGGGATGATCTTCTGGCTGCCGGCGATCGAGGCCAGCGCATCGAGACGCGGATCGGGCACGCCAACCTGGCCGACATTGGGCTCGATGGTGCAGAACGGATAGTTCGCTGCCTGCGCCGCCTGCGTTTCGGTGAGCGCATTGAACAGGGTCGACTTGCCGACATTGGGCAGGCCGACGATACCGCAACGAAATCCCATCTCTTGCTCCTGCAAGCAGCGCATCTCGCTGCTTCAAGCGCGCGCCCATACCGACCGCGCCGCGATTTGGCCAGTTCTCACGTCGCAGCGCGGCGGCTTTACGCAAAGTTCACCCGGGAGGGTTAATGTGGCAACCATGCGAACCGCTCAAAAAACCCTGATTGCAGCACTCGCCGCCGGTCTGCTGGCAAGCTGTGCGCCCAGTCCGCAGGAGCGGATGGAACGCGCCGAGAAGGCGCTGGCCGAACATCGCTTCAGCCATGCCCGCCCCGATTTTCAAGCGATCCTCCAGGATGAACCCGCCAATAGCGCGGCGCAGCTTGCGCTCGTGCGCACCCGCAGGACACCGACCTGCTTTACTTCGATGCCCGGCTTGCCGCCGAGGCCAAGGACTGGGCGCAAGCGCGCGATCTGCTCCAGCCTTACGAAACTACTCTGGAAACCATGCCGAACTCGAACGCGCTCTATGCCGAGGCGCTTATGCGATTGGGCCAAGCAGACCAGGCCCGCGTGCGGCTAACCTCACAGCTGCTGAGAGAGCCGGAAAACCGCCGGGTGCGGGTGCTGCTGGGTGAAGCAAGGCTGGCGGCCGACGATGCCGAAGGCGCGCTCGAGACGCTTGCGCCGGTGGCCAGTTGGACCGATGCGAGCAAGCACGAGCGCGAACTTCTCGCAGAAGCCGAGGCGAGGGCTTCGACATAGGCCGTAAGCGAAAGCAGGCCCCGTGATGTCACGGGACCTGCCGTCTTGCAGACCGGTCGCGGGAGCATGCGACCGGCCGCGTCATTCCAGTCTGGATTACTTGCGGATGCGGCGACGACGCGCCAGGCCGAGGCCGACAAGGCTGAGACCGAGCATCGCGAGCATGTCGGGTTCAGGGACTTGATTGCCGCCAGACGAAGTGGTGCCGCCCGACGAGGTAGTTCCCCCCGAGGAAGTGGTGCCGCCTGAAGAGGTGGTGCCGCCCGAGGACGTCGTGCCGCCTGAAGAGGTGGTGCCGCCCGACGAGGTGGTTCCGCCCGAAGATGTGGTGCCGCCCGAAGACGTCGTGCCGCAGGTCACGTGGCCGCAGCCGCAATAGTGGCGATGCGTGGTGGTACCGCCGTAGCTCGACGAGCCGCCGCTGGTGGTGCCAGTATAGCCGCCGGTCGTGCCGCCGGCATTGGCGGGCGCAGCGAAGGTGAGGGCAGAAGCGAGGCCGGCGAGAAGGATGGTCTTGGTTTTCATGTCAGTCATTTCCCCTGTTGATGGTTGACATCGACAAAGCAAACGGCGTGCCAATTGCCGCTTTTCGGGGGTTTTGATGGTTAACGGCGCAGCGGGTAGATCGGCGCTGTAACCGGGACCGACACCAAATATGGTTAATTTGTTAACCTGTGAGCTTCACTTTCAGACGACCTATTCTGCGCCGCGCTTGATGGATTTGTCGCGGGTGCAGCGCGACAGGGCCAGCGGCTCTCCCGAATAGATGCGCTTGATCCGCATCTCCTTGCGGTCGGTCGTCACGGAAAGGCAGGCGCAGCGATAGCCGTAATATCCGTTTGTGCGCACCCAACCTCGCTCGAAGAAACTTTCGGGCAGCACGTCGATCCCTTCCGCCTGATAGCCGCCTTGGGCGCCGATCAGCCATTCGCCGTCGCGGTCAGTCAGCCACCAGTTGGCGGGAGTGGGGTTTGTCAGATAGCCGCAGCGTTTCTCGGTCTTGCTCGCAGCGGAAACGTCCGTCGCCGGGCCGAAGGCGAGCGCCGCGAGCGCGGCAAAAAGGGCAAGGGGAACAGTTCGCATCGCCAGGTCCTTTCAATCCGCCAGCCGCAAAGCCAAATCGCTCATGAACCGGGCGTCATCACCTTGTGCCAGCCACCGCGCCTCGGCTGCAATAGCGCCGAGCATGTCGGCCAGATCGTCGATTTCGGCCTTGGCGTAGTTGCCCAGCACATAGCCGGTGACGCGGTCCTTGTGGCCGGGATGGCCGATGCCGATGCGCACGCGGCGGAAATCGGGGCCGAGGTGCTGGTCGATCGAGCGCAGACCGTTATGCCCGGCAAGCCCGCCGCCGAGCCGTACCTTGACCTTGAACGGTGCCAGATCGAGCTCGTCGTGGAAAACCGTAAGCTGGCCGGGGTCGAGCTTGTAGAAGCGCATTGCTTCGCCGACCGCGCGTCCGCTCTCGTTCATGAATGTCGCAGGCTTGAGCAGCACGATCTTCTCGCCGCCGATGCGCCCTTCCTGAGTCCAGCCAAGGAATTTCTTCTGCACGGCTGCGAAATCATGGACTTCCGCGATCGTGTCGGCCACCATGAAGCCGACATTGTGCCGGTGCATCGCATATTGCGGGCCAGGATTGCCGAGGCCGACCCAGAGTTGCATCGCGTATTTCCCGGTTCTCGGCGCCCAGCGCCATGGAGCACGATGTGGCTCAGCGCAGCTTCAAATGCAAACGGCGCGGCAAGTCCGGTGGGGACCGCCGCGCCGTCAGATTGCGCGTTAATCGGCGGTTATTATTCCTCGCCGGCGGCTTCTTCTTCAGCCTCGGCCTCAGGTTCGGCTTCAGGAGCCGGACCCGCCGCAGCGACCTCGGCAGCCGCAGCGGCACCTTCGGCCTTCTTGAGCGCGGACGGTGCAACGATCGTGGCGATGGTGAAATCGCGGTCGGTGATCGCGCTGACCGAACCTTCAGGCAGCACCACATGGCTGATGTGGATAGAATCGCCGACATCGCGGCCGGCCACGTCGATCTGGATTTCGCCGGGGATCTTGTCCGCGTCGCAGATCAGGTCAAGCTCATGGCGAACCACGTTGAGCACGCCGCCCTTCTTGAGGCCGGGCGAATCCGCTTCGTTGATGAAAAGCACGGGAACGTGAACCTCGACCTTCGCGTCCTTTGCAAGGCGCAGGAAATCGACATGCAGCGCACGGCTGGTGACGGGGTGGAAGGCCACGTCCTTGGGCAGAGTGCGCACGGTCTTGCCATCGATCTCGATCATCACGATGGAGTTCATGAAATGGCCGGTTCCGAGCTGCAGGCCAAGCAATTTGGCCTCGACATGGATCGGCTGGGGATCTTCCTTGCCGCCATAGATGACGGCGGGGACACGGCCTTCGCGACGAAGTGCGCGGGAGGCTCCCTTGCCCGCCCGTTCGCGCGATTCGGCCGGCAGGGTAAGAGCGTCGCTCATGGTCACTACCTTTCGAGGTTGGTTTCAGTCACCGGCACGCCTCCAGGGATGACCATGCCGGAAGCGGGGGCGCTTAGTCGCAGGCGGGCAAAGTAGCAAGGGATTTGCAATGCAGTTGCCATGCTAGCAAAGCTATTGCGCCCGCTCCACGGCGCAGCCGCTGGCCCGCAAGAGAGCGGGTACGCCCTGCGGACCGACGAGGTGCGCCGTTCCAACCGCGACGAAGGGGCGATCGCCGGAATCCATCGCGGCAAGAATGCGCTCGTTCCAACGGCGGTTGCGCGCAGAAAACAGCGCCTCGCGCAGCTGCGGATCGGCGAGCATGCCGCGCGCTGTCTCACGGGCGATGGCGGTCATGTCGCCGCGCCGCCACGCGGCAGCGATGTCGGCGGCCTCGTCACGGGCCTGCGCCGCATCGTGCACCACCGCGCCCAGCAAGTCGCGCTGCTCCTTTTCGGGCAAGCTATCAAAGATCGCCAACTGGTCCGCGCGCCCTTCCAATTCCACGATCGGGGTGCCGTGCATGGCATCGATTACCGCGCGGTCGATGCCGTTGCCGCTGTCGAGCTCGCGGCTGGAGGCCGAGGCTACGGCGAGCGCCGCCGCCCAGGTGTCGGTGTCGGCGAAGTCAGTGTCATGAAGCCCGGTCCTCTTGAGTACCAAGGCCAGCTCGGCGCGCTTGTCAGGAGACAGGCGAGCCGAAAGCAGGCCCTGGTCTGGGCCTTTAGTTAACCGTTCCCAGACCTCGGCACCGGCCTTGGCATTGCCGGGATCGGCCAGCTCGACCATCAGCAAGCTGGATTCGGCCATCGCCTTGTCGACGATATCGCCGCGCCATGCCGCTGGCCGTTCCAGCGCGTGGACCGTGCCGAACAGCCAGGCCTGCCGCTCGCCAGGGCAATCGGCCTGCCATAGCGCGGGCGTGGCCGGATCGGGATCGGCACCGCAACTCGTCAGCGCCAGCGAAAGGCCAATCGCGAGCGCGCCGCGCATCATTGCACGCGGGCAGTGCCGATGCCGCGCTCGGCCAGCTGCTCCTGCACGCTGCCCTTGCCTGCCAGGTGCCCCGCGCCGACCGCGACGAACACCGTGCCGGGCCGGTCGAGCCGCTCGTCGAGCCACATGGCCCATTTGCGGTTGCGGCCCAAAAGCATTGCCTCGGCAAAAGCGGGATCGTCTTCGCCGAAGTTCATCAACTGCGCGAGCTCGCCAGCATCGCCCGCCTTCCAGGCCGTGACGATCGCGCCGATCTGCTCACGGATATTGGGCAGTTGTTCGATCACCTCACCCAGGTATCGTTGCTGGACATCGGACGGCAGGCCATCGAACAGGCCAAGCTGATATTCGACGGTCTCGAGCCCGACCTGCGGCATCTTGCGGGCGTCAGCCTCGCGTGCGAGCGTACCTTCGACCCCGTTCGCGGGAGAATAACCTTGCTGGACCATCGGCAGGGTCGATAGCGCCATCGCCGCATACCACGGCTCGAACCGGTCAAGCATGGCCGGCTGGATGTTGAACTGCACAAGCGCCTTGTCATAAGCTGCGCGCTCTTCCGCCGGCATCTGGCCGCGCAGCGACGCGCCTTCCGGAAGCGCCGCCAGCTTGAACACAAGCGCCTGCATGGCCGGATCGTCCTGCCCGGTGACCTCAGTGACGAGCATGTCCGAAGCGGTGAAGGCATGGGCCACTTTGCCTTGGAACCAGTCGATCCCTTGCGGCAAGGCGTGGATCGTGCCGAACAGGTAGATGGTGGTGTCCGCATCGCCGATCACCCACAGAGCGGGCGCGACTGGCGGCTTCGGTTCGCTTTGCGCGTTTAGCGGAATGCTCGCCGACAGGCTGAGCGCGGCCAGCACTGTGGCGAGGCGAAGGAAGATCGGCAGCATCGCTCTTGCTTATAGCGCGCGAATCTCTCGCTGCGATGAACAAGTTGTGCGCTTTGGCACTTCTGCGGAAGCATGCCTATCGCATGTTGACCCGCCAACACCGTTCCGCCAAAGCGCCGCGCATGGTCAGCACGGCGGCTCCGCTCAGTTTTCAGGACATGATCCTCACGCTCCATTCTTTCTGGAGCGCGCGCGGCTGCCTGATCCTCCAGCCATACGACATGCGCATGGGCGCGGGCACCTTTCACCCGGCGACGACGCTGCGCGCGCTGGGGCCGGAGCCTTGGAACGCCGCCTATGTCCAGCCCTCGCGCCGCCCGACCGACGGTCGTTACGGCGAGAACCCCAACCGGCTACAACACTATTACCAATACCAGGTGATCCTGAAGCCCAATCCGCCCGACCTCCAGGAATTGTATCTGGAAAGCCTTGCCGCGATCGGCATCGATCCGCTGGCGCACGACATCCGCTTCGTCGAGGACGACTGGGAAAGCCCGACGCTGGGCGCCTGGGGGCTAGGCTGGGAAGTCTGGTGCGACGGCATGGAAGTGACCCAGTTCACCTATTTCCAGCAGGTTGGGGGCTATGACTGCAAGCCGGTCGCGGGCGAGCTGACCTACGGCCTCGAGCGCCTGGCCATGTATCTGCAAGGCAAGGACCGCTACCACGACCTGGCCTTCAACTCGCCCGACAGCCCGCTTGGCGCGGCGACATACGGCAATGTGTTCCTCGCCAACGAACAGCAGATGTCGAAATACAATTTCGAGGTGGCCGATACCGAGGCGCTGTTCGCCGGGTTCAAGGCCGCCGAGGCCGAATGCATGCGCTGCCTCGATGCCGATATTCCGCTCGCCGCATACGACCAGGCGATCGAGGCGAGCCACCTGTTCAATCTGCTCCAGGCGCGCGGCGTGATCTCGGTGCAGGAACGCGCCAGCTACATCGGCAGGGTCCGCGAACTCGCCAAGGGCTCCTGCGAAAAGTGGATCGCGGTCAATGCCGGGCGCTGGGCGCGGGACTACGAGGGGTGGAGCGCCTGATGGCTGACTTCCTCCTCGAACTGCGCTGCGAGGAAATTCCCGCGCGAATGCAGGCGGGCGCGCGCGCAGATCTGGAAAAGCTATTTCGTGCGCAGCTCAGTGATGCGGGCGTCGTCTGCGGTGCGATTACCGTGTGGTCGACGCCGCGCCGCCTCGCGCTGATTGCGCGTGACTTGCCCGAACAGACCTCGGCGGTCAGCGAGGAGACCAAAGGCCCGCCGGTCGGCGCGCCCGACCAGGCGCTTGACGGTTTCCTGCGCAAGGTGGGCCTGACGAAGGAGCAGCTTCAGGTCCGCGACCTCAAGGGCAAGGATACCTACTTCGCCGTGGCCGAAAAGCCGGGAAGGGCGGTCAGCGAGGTGCTCGCCGAGGCTATCCCGGCCATCGTTCGCGCCTTCCCGTGGCCCAAGTCGATGCGCTGGGGCAAGGCCTCGCTGTCCACTGAATCGTTGCGCTGGGTCAGGCCGTTGAGCGGCATTATTGCCATTCTGGGTGAAGAGTTGGTCGAGTGCGAAGTGGGCGGCGTGGCCAGCGGTTACGCTACCAAAGGCCATCGATTTCACCACCCCGGCGAGATTACCATCGGCAGCGCTCATGACTATGCCGACAAACTTCGCGCCTGCCACGTGATCGTCGATCACGAGGAACGTCAGGACCTGATCCGCGACAAGGCGCGCGCGGCGGCAAGTGCGGCGGGCCTGACGCTGGTCGAGGACGAGGGGCTGGTGATCGAGAACGCCGGGCTGACCGAATGGCCGGTGCCGCTGCTCGGCCGCTTCGACGAGGCGTTCCTCGACGTTCCGCCCGAGGTCATCCAGCTTACCGCGCGGGTGAACCAGAAATATTTCGTGTGCACCCGTGCCCTTGCGCAGGCAGGGGTCGCAAGCAGTGCCAGCCCGCAGCAGGTCCCTGCCTCCGCAGGGACTCAGCAATTGGCCAACGCCTTCGTCTGCACCGCCAATATCGAGGCGGTGGATGGCGGCGAGGCGATTGTCGCGGGCAACCGCAAGGTGCTCGCCGCGCGGCTTTCGGACGCGCGCTTCTTCTGGGAGCAGGACCTCAAGACCCCGCTCGCAGAGCAGGCCAAGAAGCTGGAGCGAATCACCTTTCACGAGAAGCTGGGCACCGTCGCCGACAAGGTCGAGCGCGTGGCTAAACTGGCGCGCTGGCTGGTGGAAGAAGGGATTGTCACTTCCGGAGCCCCTGCACAGGCTGGGGCCTCAAGCAGTTCCGGCGCGCAGCAGGTCCCTGCCTTCGCAGGGACGCGGGAACAGCTTGCCGATTATGCTGAACAGGCCGCGCGGCTGTGCAAAGCCGATCTCGTTACCGAAATGGTCGGCGAGTTTCCCGAACTGCAAGGGCTGATGGGCGGCTATTACGCCCGCGCGGAAGGTCTGCCCGATGCGGTCGCCGACGCGATCCGCGATCACTACAAGCCGGTGGGTCAGGGCGACGAAGTTCCCACCGCGCCGGTAACCGTGGCGGTGAGCTTGGCGGACAAGCTGGATACGTTGGCGGGATTCTATCAGATCGGAGAAAAACCAACTGGTTCAAAGGATCCCTTTGCACTTCGCCGTGCATGTATTGGAGTGGGACGACTCTTCGTCGAATCAAATCTTCGAGGAAATATGCTCCAGGTGCTCCTCCAAGCTATGTTTGGCGTGCTTGACAAGATTTACGCCTCTGAGCGTAGACCGAGAATCGAGACAATAAAATTAGTGGCACCCTTGCTCGGTGATCAGCCGGAAGCTTTAGCATTGGTGATTAATCGGATTTTCCCTAGCGCCGCTAAGGGGGTAGACGGTTCGCCAGTTGTCGAACAACGCGACAGAGAGAATGCGGCTCTACTCTATGAACTTTTTGGTTTTATCATCGACCGCCTCAAGGTCCAGCAGCGCGAGGCCGGGGTCCGTCACGATCTGATCGATGCGGTGTTCGCACTCGGCGGGGAGGACGATCTCGTCCGCCTGCTAGCCCGCGTCCATGCCTTGCAGGCCTTCATCGTCACCGAGGACGGCGCGAACCTGCTCGCCGGATACAAGCGCGCGGCCAATATCCTCAAGAAGGAAGAATACGAGCCGGGCGCGGTCAATCCCTCGCCCGAACCGACCGAACAGGCGCTGATCGATGCGCTGGCGGAGGCTGGCCCCAAGGCCGAGAGCGCCGTCGTGGCGGAAGACTTCGCCGGAGCCATGGCCGCTCTCGCGACCCTGCGCTCTCCCATCGATGCGTTTTTCGATTCGGTGACGGTCAACGATCCTGATCCGGCCAAGCGCGCCGCGCGCCTCGCGCTGCTCGATGCTTTCCGTGCTGCGGTGCACAACGTGGCTGACTTTTCCCGCATCGAAGGCTAGGACAGCGTAACAGCACGAAAAGGGCAGGGCGCTTCCATGCAAAAGCAGGTCTATACGTTCGGCGGCGATGCGAACAACGACGATCCGCGCAGCCGCGACAAGACCATCGTCGGCGGCAAGGGCGCGAACCTTGGTGAAATGGCCTCAATCGGCCTGCCGGTGCCTCCGGGCTTCACGATCACCACTGAAGAATGCGTTCGCTACCTTGCCGAAGGCGCCAATTTCTCGGACGCGCTGCTCGCCGAGGTCGCCGACGCGCTCGGCCATATCGAGCGCAGCGTCGGCAAGAAATTTGGCGATGCCGGCGATCCGCTGCTCGTCTCGGTGCGTTCGGGCGCGCGCGTGTCGATGCCCGGCATGATGGACACGGTTCTCAATCTGGGGCTCAACGACGAGACGGTGCAGGGCCTTGCCGCGACTTCGGGCGACGACCGGTTCGCGTGGGATTCCTACCGCCGCTTCATCCAGATGTATTCTGACGTGGTGCTCGGCATCGATCATCACCTGTTCGAGGATGAGCTGGAGATCGTCAAGGAAGACAATGGCTTCCACAACGATGTTGAGCTGACCGCCGAGGATTGGCAGGCGCTGGTCAAAACCTACGAGGCGATTGTCGAGCGCGAGCTTGGCCGCTCATTCCCGCAGGATGTGAACGAGCAATTGTGGGGCGCGATCCGCGCCGTGTTCGATTCGTGGGATTCGGACCGCGCCAAGGTCTATCGCCGCCTCAACGACATTCCCGGCGACTGGGGCACCGCGGTCAACGTGCAGGCGATGGTCTTCGGCAACATGGGCGACACCTCGGCCACCGGGGTCGCCTTCACCCGCGATCCGGCGACCGGCGAAAAAGCCTACTACGGCGAATGGCTGGTCAACGCGCAAGGTGAGGACGTCGTCGCCGGTATCCGCACGCCGCAATACCTGACGCTGTCCGCGCGCGAGGCGGCGGGCGCCAGGCTCCCCTCCATGGAAGAGGCCATGCCCGAGGCTTATGGCGAGCTGGCGCGCGTGTTCGAGACGCTTGAGCAGCACTACCGCGACATGCAGGACATCGAGTTCACCGTCGAGCGCGGCAAGCTCTGGATGCTCCAGACCCGCAGCGGCAAGCGCACCGCCAAGGCGGCGCTGAAAATGGCGGTGGACATGGTCGGCGAGGGGCTGATCGACGAGGAAACCGCGATCCGCCGCGTCGATCCGATGGCGCTGGACCAGCTCCTGCACCCGACGCTCGATCCCGATGCGCCGCGCGACGTGATCGGGCGCGGCCTGCCGGCAAGTCCCGGCGCGGCCTCGGGCCAAATCGTGCTCGATGCCGATACGGCCGAGCGCTACGCCGCGATCGGCGAGGCGGTGATCCTCGTTCGTATTGAAACCTCGCCCGAAGATATTCACGGCATGCACGCAGCCAAGGGCATCCTCACCGCGCGCGGCGGCATGACCAGCCACGCCGCGGTTGTCGCGCGCGGCATGGGGCGCCCCTGCGTTTCGGGCGCCTCGGGCCTGTCGATCGACATGAAGACGCGCACGTTGCGCTTCGGCAACCGCGACTTGAAGGAGGGCGACGTCATTACCCTCGACGGGACCAGCGGTGACGTCATGGCGGGCGAAGTGCCCACGGTCGAGCCGGTGCTGGCGGGCGATTTTGGCCACCTGATGGAGTGGGCCGACAAGCACCGCCGCATGAAGGTTCGCACCAATGCCGAGACCCCTGCCGATTGCCGCACCGCGCGCCAATTTGGCGCGGAAGGCATCGGCCTGTGCCGCACCGAGCACATGTTCTTCGATGCCGAGCGCATCATTGCGGTGCGCCAGATGATCCTGGCGGAAAGCGAGGCGGATCGACGCGCTGCGCTTGCCAAGCTGCTCCCCGCCCAGCGCAGCGACTTCCACGAGATTTTCGAGGTGATGCGCGGCCTTCCGGTGACGATTCGCCTGCTCGATCCGCCGCTGCACGAGTTCATGCCGCATAGCGACGAGGAGTTCGCCCAGCTTGCCGACGCCATCGGCCTCGGTGTGGATCACCTCCAGCGCCGTGCGGCTGAATTGCATGAATTCAATCCGATGCTCGGCCATCGCGGCTGCCGACTGGGCATAACCTTTCCCGAGATCTACGAGATGCAGGCGCGCGCGGTGTTCGAGGCGGCCTGCGACGTAGCCGCGCTGCACGGCGAGGCGATCGTGCCCGAGATCATGATCCCGCTTGTAGCGACGCGGCGCGAGCTTGCGATCCTCCGCGAGCTGGTGGACAGGGTCGCGGCCGAGGTCTTCGCCGAAAAGGGAAACACGCTGGATTATCTCGTGGGCACCATGATCGAGTTGCCGCGCGCGGCGCTGATGGCGGGCGACATTGCGGGCGAGGCGATGTTCTTCTCGTTCGGCACCAACGACCTGACGCAGACGACGCTTGGTCTGTCACGCGACGACGCGGGCCGTTTCCTTGGCGTTTATGTCGAGAAGGGCGTCTTTGCGCGCGATCCTTTCGTAAGCCTCGACATCGAAGGTGTCGGTCAACTGATCGCAATGGGCGCCGAGCGGGGCCGGGCCGCGCGCGGCGACATCAAGCTGGGCATCTGCGGCGAACATGGCGGTGATCCGGCGAGCATCGCCTTTTGCGAAAGCATCGGGCTCGACTATGTCAGCGCCTCGCCGTTCCGAGTGCCGATCGCAAGGCTGGCCGCGGCGCAGGCGGCTCTGGGCAAGTAAGTTAGCGTTTCCAGCCGCTAAGCGTCAAAATCTCGAACTGCTCGATGGTGCGGCCCGCCTCTCCTGCCTGAGCGAAGGACAATCGGGCCCGATCCAGCGCAGCTTTGCCAAGCGGCGGGCCAGGATCGGCAAGGACATTGGCAAGACCTTGCATGCGCAGGTCTGCAATGAGCCGGTCAAACGACGGCAATGACACCCGGATAAGCCGCGAATCAGTCACGGGATCGGCAAAGCCGGTGCGTTGCAGCAGCTGCCCGCCGGCGCGCACGTCGACCATCGGATGAAGACGCGGTGCAGGGCGCTCCCCATCGGCAGCGAGCATGGCCGCGCGCAATTGAGGCAGGCTGCCCGCACCGGGGAAGCTCGCGATCATCAATCCGCCCTGCGCGAGCGCAGCACGGATGTGGATCAATGCACCTGGCAGGTCGTTGACCGTGTCGAGCGTGCCGAGGCTGACAACGAGATCGAACGGGCCGCCGGAGATCGGCTGCTCTTCGTCGAAGCCGAGAGCGGGCTCGGCGCGGGTGACATTGCAGCCGGCCTGTTCAAGCGCCCCGGAAAGCTCACCGGTGATATCGCCGACCACCAGCGCGGTGCGCGGTGCGTGGCGCAGGAACGACAGGCGATCGAGCACGTCCTCGGCGTAATCCTGCGCGATGTAGCGCGGCGCATCTGGCTGAGCTTGCAGCGCCAGCATGCGCAGCCGTGCGGCGCGGCGGCGCGCGGGCGAAAAGATAAGCGGTGGAGCCGTGCTTGCCATGAGTCTCTTACCAAGGTGCTTTGATGCTGGCGCATCGCACCTTGGAGATGCTCAGACGCAGCACGGGCTTGACCAAAACTGGATGAGACAAGCTCATCGAGCTTTGGCCCAGTGCCCTGCTGCCCGCCGCGATGCAACCTTGCTCCTCGCGCCAGCCCGGCGCAGGATGCATGGATGTCGCTTGCCAAGACGCTTGCCCCGCTGGTCGATTTCGTGTTCCCGCCGCGCTGTCCGCTGTGCGGCGAGGGAATAGCCGCGCAGGGGGGACTGTGCCTCGGCTGCTGGGACGAGCTCGTCATTCCCGGCAAGCCCGCCTGCCGCGCCTGCGCACGTCCGTTCAGCGCCGCGCCGCGCGGCAGCGAGGTATGCCCGCAGTGCCGCGCCACGCCGCCGCTGCACGACGGGATCGCCGCCGCCACGCTCTACAACGATATCTCGCGCAAGCTGGTGCTCGCTTTCAAGCACGGCAACCGGATCGCGCTCGCGCCGATGATGGCGCGGCTGATCGCGGCCCGGCTCGAAGGCGTCGGCAATGACTGGCTGATCGTCCCGGTGCCGCTTCACCGTTGGCGGCTGTGGCAGCGCGGTTTCAACCAGGCAGCCGTTCTGGCGAGTGAGCTGACCAAGCTGACCGGGGCGCGGCTCAGCGTCGATGCGCTTGTCCGGCGCAAGCAGACGCCGATGCTGGGGGGGCTGGGGGCGCGTGAGCGAGAGCGGGTGCTGGCAGGCGCGATCGCAGTGCACCCGCAGCGCGGCGCGCAGTTTCAAGGTGCCAAAGTGCTGCTGGTCGATGATGTCCTCACCAGCGGCGCGACCAGTCACACCTGCGTCAGCGTGCTCAAGGCGGCGGGAGCGACACAGGTGGTGGTGGGGTGTTTCGCCCGCGTGCTCGACGAGGCGCTGGAGCATCGCGAGGAAAAGTGGGAACCTGATTTCCGCAATTAGCGATGTGATGAAAAATAACCGGAAACGGGATGAATGCGAAAACGCCCGAGGTCTGCAACCCCGGGCGCCTTCGTGACGAAACGAACTTATGAACCTCCGCCTTGCGGCGTTTGGGCAATCCCCCTGCGGACTGCCAAGATTCGATCCCTCATCAAGCGCGCCTTGCGTTTGCCGCAAGCGCCGCTTTTCTTCCCTGAACCATGGCGCGGTTGACGCCTGCTGGCTTAGAGCAGCCCCCCGACTGCTGGGATGTAAATCCCGCGAATTGAGCCAAAAGAAAAGCGCATTTGCTTGTCGCCATGGATTTTTGGCGAGCGTTGTTGTTATCGTGCAACATGCCGGTCCATCGGACTGGCGTCACCGATTGGGGAAAGAATCGCGAATGTCAGAAATTTCCGCTGCCGAGCGCGAAAAGGGCGCAGTCTTCGCGCCGCGCTTTGACGACAAGGGGCTGCTGAGCGCGGTGGCTGTCGATTCGGTCACCAAGGAGATTCTGATGCTCGCCTTCATGGATGCCGAAGCGCTCGCCAGGACCCGCGAAACCGGACTTGCCCACTTCCACTCGCGTTCGCGCGGGAGGCTTTGGATGAAAGGCGAAACCTCGGGCCACGTCCTCAATGTCGAGGAAATTCGCGTGGACTGCGACCAGGATGCCGTGGTGCTTTTGGTCCGGCCACAGGGTCCTGCCTGCCATACCGGCGAGACAAGCTGCTTCTACCGGCGACTTGACGGAGACGGGCTTATCAGAATCGAATAAAGGCCCCATATCGGGAACGTCGCCAATAAACCCAAAAAGGGAGATACCAGACATGCCAAGCTATGTCGCGCCCGCGCGCGATTCGCGCTTCATCATCAACGAGGTCCTGCGCATCGGCGATCTTGCCGAATTGCCCGGTTTCGAAGGGGCCAGCGCGGATATCGTCGATGCGGTGATCGAGGAGGGAGGCAAGTTCGCCAGCGAGGCGCTTGCTCCGCTCAATGCCTCGGGCGACCAGCAAGGCTGCACGCGCCAGCAGGACGGATCGGTGACCACGCCCGAAGGTTTCAAACAGGCGCATCAGCAATTCCGCGAATCGGGCTGGGGCACGCTGTCCGCGCCCGAACAGTTCGGCGGGCAGGGCCTGCCGCATGTGCTGGGATTTGCGGTAGAGGAATTCATGTCTTCGGCAAACATGGCTTTCGCCATGTATCCCGGACTGACCAACGGCGCGGTCAACGCGCTGCTCGTGAAAGGTTCGCCCGAGCAGCAGCAGACCTATCTGCCCAAGATGGTCGCCAATGAGTGGCTTGGCACCATGAACCTGACCGAGCCGCAATGCGGCACCGATCTGGGCATGATCCGCACCAAGGCCGAGCCGCAAGCCGATGGCTCGTTCGCGGTCACCGGCACCAAGATTTTCATTTCGGCGGGCGAACACGACCTCGCCGAGAACATCATCCATCTGGTGCTGGCGCGCACCCCGGATGCGCCCCAGGGCACCAAGGGTATTTCGCTGTTCGTTGTGCCCAAGTTCCTGCTCGATGGTGACGGCAATCCGGGCGAGCGTAACGCGGTGATGTGCGGTGCAATCGAGCACAAGATGGGCATCCACGCCAATGCCACCTGCGTGATGAACTATGACGGCGCCAAGGGCTGGCTGGTCGGCGAGGAGAACAAGGGCCTTGCCGCCATGTTCATCATGATGAATTCGGCGCGGCTTGGCGTTGGCATCCAGGGGCTGGCGCAGGCCGAAGCCGCTTACCAGAACGGCGTCACCTACGCGCTCGAACGCCGCCAGGGCAGGGCGCTTACCGGGCCGGCCGATCCGGCGGAGAAGGCCGACACGCTGATGGTCCACCCCGACGTGCGGCGCATGCTGATGGACGCGCGCGCCTTCACCGAGGGCATGCGCGCGCTGTCGCTGTGGGCGGGCCTGCTGGTCGATCTCGCCCATGTCGCGGCTAGCGAAGACGAGTGCACGGCCGCAGATGACCTGCTTGGCCTGCTCACCCCGGTGATCAAGGGCTATGGCACCGATCTTGGCTACAAGGTTGCCACCGACATGCAGCAGATCTGGGGCGGGCACGGCTATATCGTCGAGAATGGCATGGAGCAGTTCGTGCGCGATGCGCGCATCGCCATGATCTATGAAGGCGCGAACGGGGTTCAGGCGATGGACCTGGTTGGACGCAAGCTCGCCAAGGACGGCGGGCGGGCGATCCAGGCGCTGTTCGCGGAGGTGGGCAAGGAAGTCGCGGCCGCCAAGGCCGACGCGCGGCTGGCCGACCTCGCGGGCCGGGTCGAGAAGACCAACGGCGAACTTCAGGCCGCGACCCTGTGGCTGATGCAGAACGGCCTGACCGATCCCAACAATGCCGGTGCGGCGGCTTATGACTACATGCACCTCACCGGGATCGTTTCGCTCGGGCTGATGTGGCTGCGCATGGCGCGCGCGGCCGGGGCGGCGCTTGACAGCGGCAGCGACGAAAAGGCTTTCTACGAGGCCAAGCTCGTCACCGCACGCTATTTCGGCGAGCGGTTTACGCCCGAGGCGGGCGCCTTGCGGCGCAGGCTGGAAGCGGGTGCGGAAGCGGTGATGGCGCTGCCCGAGGAGGCTTTTGCGCGGGGTTGATCAGCCCAGCACCTCGTCGAGGAACGCCATCGCGGCCGCCCAGCTCTGGCGGTCGGCGCTGGCATCATAAGCGACAGCATCGAGGTCGCGCAGGTCGCTGCCCGGATCGGTGAAGCCGTGGCGCACGCCCGAATAGGCATGCAGGTGCCAGTTCGCGCCGGCGGGATCCATCTCGGCCATGAACGCGGCGACCTGTTCGCGCGGCACCATCGGATCGGCATCGCCGTGCAGCACCAGCAGCCGCGCACTGACCGCGCCGGACTGTGCCGGAAGCGGCGTTGCCAGCAGCCCGTGAAAGCTGATCGCAGCGACAAGGTCCTGCCCATCGCGCGCCATTTCGAGCGCTGCTCCGCCGCCCATGCAGTATCCCAGCGCGATCATGGGGAGGCCCGGCGCATATTCGCGCAGTGCTGCAATCGCGGCGGCTAGCCGGGCGCGGTAAAAAGCCGGATCGGCACGAAGCGCGCCAGCCAGCGCCTGACCGGCAGCGAAATCCGGGCAAGGCTCGCCATAGAAATCGGCGATCATCACGAGGAAACCGGCCCGGGCGAGCATATCCGCGCGCCGCTCCATCGCATCGTTGGCGTTGACGATGGTAGGATAAAGGACAATCGCCGCGCGCGGCATCCCGGCACACCGCGCGACAAGTCCGGTCAGCGCCGTGCCCGCGTGATCGTAGGCCAGCGGCTCCAGCGCACTCATTCGGGCAGGAAATCCGGCACCGAAAGATAGCGCTCGCCGGTGTCGTAGTTGAAGCCAAGCACCCGCGCGTCTGCGGCAAGCTCAGGCAACTTTTGCGCAATCGCGGCAAGCGTGGCGCCCGAGGAGATACCCACCAGCATGCCTTCTTCCGTGGCGCAGCGCCTTGCCCATTCCTTGGCATCGGCGGGATCGACCTGGATCGCGCCGTCGATCGAGCGGGTGTGGAGGTTGGTGGGGATGAAGCCCGCGCCGATGCCCTGGATCGGGTGCGGGCCCGGCTGCCCGCCGGAAATGACCGGCGACAGTGTCGGCTCGACCGCATAGGCCTTCATTCCCGGCCATTCGCCCTTGAGCACTTCGGCGCAGCCGGTCAGGTGTCCGCCGGTACCGACGCCGGTGATCAGCACGTCGAGCGGCGTCTCGCGAAAATCGGCCAAAATCTCCTGTGCGGTGGTGCGGACGTGGACATCGACATTGGCGGGATTCTCGAACTGCTGCGGCATCCATGCGCCCGGCGTCTGCTCGATGATCTCGCGTGCGCGCTCGATCGCACCCTTCATGCCCTTTTCGCGCGGGGTAAGGTCGAAACTGGCGCCGTAAGCAAGCATCAGTCGCCGCCGCTCGAGCGACATCGATTCGGGCATGACCAGCACCAGCTTGTAGCCCTTGACCGCCGCGACCATCGCAAGGCCAATGCCGGTGTTGCCCGAGGTCGGCTCGACAATCGTGCCGCCCGGTTTCAATTCGCCCGATGCTTCGGCGGCCTCGATCATGGCGAGGCCGATGCGGTCCTTGATCGATCCGCCGGGATTGGCGCGCTCGCACTTGATCCAGACCTCGCGGTCCGGAAACATCCGCGAGAGGCGGATGTGCGGGGTGTTGCCGATAGTGGCGAGAATGCTCTGTGCCTTCATGGTGCGGGTTCCTTCTGGCGATGAGTCTGACGATACTGGGGGGCGAATGTCCGGGCGTTGCGCAGTTCGGGGAACAATACGGCCCAAATTGCTACGATCAATATGGCTCCGGCGCCGCCAAACACAACCGCGCCGGTCGCGCCGAGCAGGCCCGCGGCAAGGCCCGACTGCATCTCGCCAAGTTCGTTCGACGCCGAGATTGCCAGCATCGAGATCGAGGAGACCCGGCCGCGAACCGCATCGGGCGTGTTGAGCTGAACCAGCGTGCTTCGAACGAACACCGAGACCATGTCGGCCGCGCCAAGCAGCGCCAGCATGCCAAGCGACAGCGCGAAATTGCGCGACACGCCGAACACGATCGTCGCTGCGCCGAATGCGGCGACGGCCCACAGCATTTTCGCGCCGACATTGTGCGCGATCGGGCGCGCCGAGAGCCAGAGCGAGACAGCCACGGCGCCCACGGCCGGAGCCGCGCGCATGATGCCAAGGCCTTCCGCGCCGACTTGCAACACGTCGCGCGCGAATACGGGCAACAGCGCCGTCGCTCCGCCCAGCAGCACCGCGAAAAGATCCAGCGTGACGCAGCCGAGCAGGAAGCGCTCATTCCAGACGAAGCGGACTCCTTCGATCATCTGGCGCAGCGGCGGCTCTCCCCGGTTTTCCTCGGGTGGCGGGAGCCGGCGGATTGATAGAAGCGCGGCGATCCCGATCACCAGCAGCGCGCTCGAGGTCCAATAGGGCAGCGCGGCATTCGCGCCATAAAGCAGACCGGCGAGGGCAGGGCCGCCGATCGCGCCGATCTGCCACGACATGGAACTCAGCGCCATTGCGCGCGGAATCAGCGGGGCGGGAACGATGTTCGGCGTCACCGCGCTCAAGGCGGGGCCGATGAACACCCGCGCGGTGCCGTGAAGCGCGGCAAGCGCGAACAGCAACGGCAGGCTGGCCTGTCCGGCCTGAGTCGCGACGGCGAGCGTCAGGGCAACAACCAGATCGACCGACATTGCGGCGGCTGCAACCGTGCGGCGATCGAACCGGTCCGCGACCAGGCCCGCAACCGGGGTGAAGATCGCCAGCGGGACGAATTGCGCAAGGCCGAGCAGGCCCAGCAGGAACGCCGATTGGCTGATCGACATGCCGTATTGGCCGCGCGCGACATCGTAAAGCTGGTAGCCGATGATCACCACCATGCCGACTGTCGCCAGCACCGAAACCAGGCGCGACAGCCAATAGAGGCGGAAATCCGGAATCTGCAGAGGCGAGGTCGGCTCGGTCACCTTGCCGCTGTGGCACCGATGCGAAAGTCTGCCAAGCAGGCAGATGTTTAGGCTCTAGAAGGCCAGGCGCGCTGTCAGCCTGACGTCGCGTCCGGCGATCGGCACGAAGTCGCGCGTGACCGAGGCCGCGCGGCGGCCCACCACGTCCAGCAGGTTGTCCGCGCTCAGCGTGAGGGTAATCGGCCCGTCCTCGCCCATCGGGTGCCAATCCGCGCCAAGATTGACCAGGGTGAAAGCAGGGACCGGCGAGGCGGCAGGGCCGACCCGGTTCTGCCGCGCGTTCCATTCGGCTTCGGCGCTCACCCGCAGCGCGCCCTGACGGACCGCGAGCCCGCCTCGCAGGCGCAGCGGCGGGATCAGCGGGGCAGCGCCCAGGCCTTCGAGCCGCGCGTGCGTATAGTCGCCCGCTGCGCTCAGGGTGAGCTCGCCCTCGCTCCAGCGCAGCGCTTGCCAGTCGCCCGAAGCCTCGAAGCCGGTGAAGCGTGCGGGAACCTGGACATAGCGGTAGAGCGGGAAGCCCTCGCGCTCCTCTCCGTTCGGGATCGGCGAGATGAAGCCGCCGAACCGGGTGCGGAACAGCGTGAGCGAAACATTCGTGCGTTCGGTCTTGAGCCGGGCATAGGCTTCGAAGCCGTCGCTGGTTTCCTTGCCGAAACCGGGATCGCCCAGTTCGTAGGACTGGGTGGCGACATGCACGCCGTCGGACAACAGCTCCTCGGGCGAAGGCGCGCGCGCGCTGCGCACATAGTTGACGCCCAACGTCAGTCCGCCGTCGCTTTCCCATGACAGTCCCGCCGCTGCCGACCACAGGCCGAAGCTTCGGGAAAAGCCGATCTGATTGGCGGCGACACGGGCGCGTTCGAACCGGCCCGCGCCTTCGAGCGTGATCCCGCTACCCAGTTCGACCGATTGCAGCGTGAACAGGCCGAACCGCCGCGTGTCATTGTCTGGTGTGAAGGCCTCATCGCCTTGGATGGCAAGCGAGCGGTCTGCGATCTGAATACCGCTGCGACCGCGCCAACCGTTGTTGGTGGCCTGGACGAGATCGGCGCGAAATTCGATGCCTTCGCCGGCGAAGCGCGTGCCGACTGCATCACCTTCAAGCTCGGCGTGCGAATAGTCGCCATAGACGCCCCGGAACCGCAGCGAATCTAGCAGTCCCGACAGCTTTACCGAGCCGCGCAGATCGATTCGCGTCTGGACCAGATCGATCGAGACAGGGTCTTCTTCGCCGCCGGGCCGCGAGGGAACCCCGTAGCGGGTGTCGTAGCGCTGAACCGAGACGCCGATGTCGCCGCCTGTATCGATGAAGGCGAGGCCGCCGCCGAGCGTAAAGGTGCGCGTCGCCGAATTGGGAATCCGGCCCGCCGCGTCGGCCAGATCTTCGTTTCCCTGGGCAATAAGATCGGCGCGCAGCGATCGGGAGAGCAGGTTTCCGCCGATGCGAAGATCGTCGCTCTTGCGCCAGCTTGCATCGAGATGTGCGGCAAGGCGCGGCGCAACTGCAAAGCCCAGCGACCCGCCGATCGAACGCTCATCGGCAGCAGTGCCGTAACCGCCCATCACCGTCATCTCAGCCGAATCGGGCACGCGGCGCGGGATCCGCTTGTCCCGCGCGTTGACCGCCCCGCCGATCGCATTGCCGCCAAACAGCAGCACCGCTGGCCCGTGGAACACGTCGATGTGATCGATCGAGAGCGGATCGAGCACCACCGCGTGATCGTTCGATACGGTCGAGGCGTCGATCGAGCCGATTCCGTCGATGAGCACTGCGACTCGGTCGCCGCTGTAACCGCGCAGGACCGGCCGCGACGCGCCCGGCGCGAACGAGGTGGCCGAAACACCGGGAAGTTTGGCCAAGGTATCGCCGATCTGGCCGCGAGTCTCAGCCAGCAGGGCATCGCCCGCGAGCGAGGTGGTGGCGGAAAGAATCGCGAAATCGACCGGCGGGTGCCCGGTGACGACGATGGCGTCGTCGCTCGGCTCGGCGTGGGCGGGCGCGTGCGGCCCTCCAGCATCCTGGGCGAATGCGCCTGTCGGCAGGCAGGCAGCACCCGCGAGGAGCGCGCTAGCCGCAATTCGCTTGAAAGTCCGTTCCACACAAGCTCGATACATGTGATGATATATTATATCAATACTACAGTCCGCGCTTTAGGGCTGCAAACGAACACCTTGCTGAGAATTTGGGAGCCAGTGGTTAGCGGCTGCGGCGCAGGCGCGGGTTGGGCTGCATCTCGTCGATCAGTTTGACGAATTCGTCGAGCCGCACCAGCCGCTCGAACTGGAAGCCGCTGCGCTCGTCGCGGGTCCAGATAAGGTATGCCTCGATCCGGCCGATGATGGGCAGGCGCACGTCGATCCGCTCGCCCTTGCCGAGCTCGCGGTCGGGCGTCGCCATGAAGCCTTGGGCAGAAATATTGACGATATGCAGATGCACGTCGCCGAGCGAGCGATGCTCGGCGATAACCTTGTAATCCACCGGGTGACGCATCGCCCGGCGCTTGTCGGTTACTGTCAGTTGCGCACCTGCACCCATGTCGATTCCGAAAGTTGTGGACTGCTCAGCAGCCGACTTATCCATCGAAATGGCAAAGAATCGGTAAAGTGCGGCAGATTTTTGCCGCTGGCCCGGCAGAATGGCGCCGGCGGGGTGTTCAGCCGGCCTTGAGAATCGCGTGTTTCTTCTTGCCCAGCCGCAGCTTTCCCGGTGTGGCGGGTGCATTGGGATCGGTGACCTTTTCGTCGTCGATCCACAGCGCGCCCTCGGCGATCTTGCGCTTGGCCTCGCCGTTAGATGCGGTGAAGCCGACTGCGGTGCAGGCGGCGGCAATCGTCATCCCCTCGACGGGGATTTCCAGCACCGGCAGGTCTTCGCCCTGTCCGCCGGCGAAGGTTTGCCGCGCGGTTTCCTCCGCGCGCATGGCGGCGTCCTCGCCCCGGCACAGGCGGGTCACCTCATTGGCGAGTACCACCTTGGCCTGGTTGATCTCCGCGCCTTCGAGCGCTTCGAGCCGTGCGATCTCGTCCAGCGGCAGGTCTGTGAACAGCTTGAGGAAGCGGCCGACATCGCGGTCGTCGCAGTTGCGCCAGTATTGCCAGAAATCGTAGCTCGGCAGCTGCGCCTCGTTGAGCCAAACTGCCCCGGCGGCGGTCTTGCCCATCTTGGCACCGTCAGCCGTCGTCAGCAGCGGCGTGGTCAGGCCGAACAGTTCGGCGCCGTCCTTGCGGCGGCCCAGTTCGATGCCGTTGACGATATTTCCCCACTGGTCCGAGCCGCCCATCTGCAGGCGCGAAGCGTGCGAGCGCGACAGGTGCCAGAAATCGTATCCCTGTAGGATCATGTAGTTGAATTCGAGAAAGGTCATCGGCTTTTCGCGCTCGAGCCGCAGCTTGACCGAATCGAAGGTCAGCATCCGGTTGACGGTGAAATGGGTGCCGACGTCCTGGAGCAGTTCGATGTAGCCAAGCTTGCAGAGCCAATCATGGTTGTTGACCATGACCGCGTCGGTCGGCCCGTCGCCGAAGGTGAGCAGTTTCTCGAACACCGTCTGGATGGAGCGGATGTTGGCGTCGATCGTCTCGTCCGAGAGCATCTTGCGGCTCTCGTCGCGACCGGTCGGATCGCCGATCCGTGTGGTGCCGCCGCCCATCAGGACAATCGGCTTGTGGCCCGCCTGCTGGAGGCGGCGAAGCATCATGATTTGCACAAGGCTGCCGATGTGCAGCGATGGCGCGGTGGCGTCGAAGCCGATATAGCCGGGCACGATCTGCTTTGCGGCGAGCGCGTCGAGCCCTTCGGCATCGGTCAACTGGTGGATATAGCCGCGCTCGTCGAGCAGGCGCAGCAGGGATGATTGGTAATTCGACATGGCGCTTTCTATTCGGGATTGGGCGACTAGCACGGAGGGACACGCTTGCAAATCCACCGCCTTGTGGCGCACCCGGCGCGGCCGCCAAGCCGGGTAACCGGCGTGCAGATAGTCAGCCAGTTCCTGAAGGACGGCGCACTGTTCCTGCGCTGGCGCATCGATGGCGCGCAAAAGGTGGTGCTGCCGCCCTATGCGGGCACTGGCCGCGGCGAGGACCTGTGGAAGACGACCTGTTTCGAGCTGTTCCTCGATCTCGGCGGGGGCAGGTATCGCGAGTTCAATTTCAGCCCTTCGGGGCGCTGGGCGGCGATGGATTTCGCCTCTTATCGCGACTTATCGGGCAATGCCGAGCTGCGCGAGTGGCCCGAGACCAGCGTTGACCGGGGCGAATTTCTCCTCACTGGCGCGGTACGGCTGCCGCGCGAGGCGCTGGCGGGAGCAACCCACGGCGCGCTGACCACGGTGGTGGTGGAAGACGGCGGCGTGCTGTCGTTCTGGGCACCAAGCCACCACAAGGACCAGCCCGACTTTCACGATGCGTCTTGTTTCACGGCCGACTTTACGCCACCGGAACGCGCATGAAAAACGGCCGTGTGAAGTTTGGGATTGACCGCCTGCTGGCAGACCCTGCGCTGCGAGCGCCGCTCGAAGGCAAGCGTGTGGCGCTGGTCGCCCATCCCGCCTCGTTGACGGAGAACCTGACTCACAGCCTCGATGTGCTTGGTTGTCTTCCCGAAATCACCTTGAGCGCCGCCTTTGGCCCGCAGCACGGCCTCAAGGGCGATAAGCAGGACAACATGGTCGAGACCGCGGACGAGATCGATCCGGCCTACGGCATCCCGGTGTTCAGCCTTTACGGCGAAGTGCGGCGGCCGAGCGGCCAGATGATGAGCACCGCCGACGTGTTCCTGTTCGACCTTCAGGACCTTGGCTGCCGGATCTATACCTTCGTGACGACGCTGCTGTACCTGCTCGAAGCGGCAGCCGCAGCAGGCAAGTCGGTCTGGGTACTCGATCGTCCCAATCCTGCGGGCCGTCCTGTCGAAGGTACGCTGCTGCTGCGGGGGCAGGAAAGCTTCGTCGGCGCCGGGCCGATGCCCATGCGCCACGGGCTGACCCTGGGCGAAATGGGGCACTGGTTCGTGCGGCATTTCAATCTCGACGTGGATTACCAGGTGATCGCGATGGATGGTTGGCAGCCGGAAGCTCGTCCCGGCTTCGGTTGGCCGGAAAGCCGTCTGTGGATCAATCCCAGTCCCAATGCCGCCAATCTCAACATGGCGCGGGCCTATGCCGGAACGGTCATGCTCGAAGGCACGACGCTGAGCGAAGGGCGCGGCACGACCCGGCCATTGGAAGTACTGTTCGGTGCGCCGGATATTGATGCCGCTGTTGTGTTGGCCGAAATGCAGCGCATTGGGCCTGACTGGCTGACGGGCTGCGCGATCCGGCCCTGCTGGTTCGAGCCGACCTTCCACAAGCATGCGGGCCGGCTGTGCAGCGCGCTGATGATCCATGCCGAGGGCAGCTTTTACGATCATGCCGCGTTCCGCCCTTGGCGCTTGCAGGCGCTCGCCTTTAAGGCGATCCGCAGAGTCTATCCCGATTACCCGCTCTGGCGCGATTTCCCCTACGAGTACGAGATGGAGCGGCTGGCGATTGACGTCATCAACGGAGGCCCCGCCTTGCGCGAATGGATCGATGATCCAGCGGCTCTGCCGCATGATCTCGACGCCATGGCTGCGCAGGACGAGGCTGCGTGGCGGGCTGAGGTATCCGATCTGTTAATCTATTAGCCCAGCATCCGGTCGAGCTTGCGCTGCACAGAAGCCAGCTCCTTGCGCAGCTTGTCGAGCTGCGCGAGCGTTGGCGCTTCCGGCAGGGGCTTGCGGCGCTCGACCCAGCGTTCGGCGGCAGCAAGAAACCAGAAGCGCAAGCGCCGCGTGATCGGCATGCGCGGATCGACCAGCGACAGGCTGCGGGGTAGGGGCGTCAGCGTCTCCGAAGGCGCTGGACCATTCATGACTAGCGGCTCTTCGCGGCGCGGGAGCGGCACTGCGCCGGCGGGCAGCTGCGCCGGATTGCGGGGCGCGGCGACGGGTGGCCAGGGCGGTTGCTTCAGGGCAATAGCGGCCCCGCCTCCTTGCGTGGTTGCAGTCAAATGCCGTCGTCGTCGCGATCCCTTGCGGCTCATGCGTCACCCCCGTGAGTCGAATAGTCCCCGTCCATCACCTTTTGCGGCGAGAATGGGCTGTAACATCGGCGGTGAAAATACGCACAAACCCCGATTGGGGATAAGTCGCGCGGTGCAGCGCTACCCCTGGATCCCCGACATCTTGCCGCCGGCGACCTCGATGATCTGGCCGTTGATGAAGCTGGCAGCGTCCGACATCAGGAACAGCGCCGCGCCGACCGCGTCCTGCGGCTCACCCAAGCGACCACTCCACGAACGCTCGCAGGCATCGTCGAGGAACGCCTGATCGAGGTGAGCCTTGGCATTCGCGGTGAGGATCACGCCGTAGCGCAAGGCGTTGCTGCGGATACCGCGCCGGCCATAGGCATGCGCGATATGCAAGGTGAGCAGTTCGGCGGCGCGCTTGGAAACCTGGTAGCCCAGCTTGATCGAGTCGCCGGAAATGGCCATTCCAGACGAGGTGTTGATGATCGAGCCGCCGCCGCTCTCGATCATGACTGGGATCGCTTCCTGCGCGGCAACGGCATAGGCGCTGAAATGGCTGCGGAAAGCATCTTCCCACGTCGAAACGTCAGAGTTGAGCAGGTCGAGATCGCGCGCGTGCAGCGTCGGATTTCCGGCGATGTTGTGCAGGCCGTCGATCCGGCCATGGGTGCTTGCCGCGAAACGCACGAGCGAGCGCACGCTGTCGAGATCGCTGCCGTCATATTCGAACACCGAGGCTGATCCGCCTTGCCTGGCGATCTCTTCACGCACCGATTCGGCGGCGGGAGCGTTGATGTCTCCGATCACCACGCTTGCGCCCGCGGCGGCATAGGCAAGCGAACAGGCGCGCCCGCTGCCATTGCCGCCACCGGCGACGATGATCACCTTGCCTTCAAGCGTATTAGCCATGCGTTCAGCCCCGCTTCCGGGTCAGCTCGCGCATCGCATCGTCGAGCCCGCCTAGCGTGAGCGGATACATTGCGCCGTCCATCAGCTCCTGGATCAGCTTGGTCGAGCTCGAATATTCCCACTGCCGCTCGGGCGTGGGATTGAGCCACACCGTCGCAGGATAGGTGTGGCGCACGCGCTGGAGCCACACCGCGCCGGCCTCGTCGTTGACATGCTCGACCGAGCCGCCCGGGTGAGTAACCTCGTAAGGGCTCATCGCCGCATCGCCGACGAAGATCACCTTGTAGTCGTGTCCGTACTTGTGGAGGATGTCCCAGGTCTTGTCGCGCTGCGACCAGCGGCGCGAATTGTCCTTCCACACGCCCTCGTAAAGGCAGTTGTGGAAATAGAAGAATTCAAGGTTCTTGAACTCGGCCTTGGCGGCGCTGAACAGTTCCTCGACCAGCTTGATGAACGGGTCCATCGATCCGCCGACATCGAGAAACAGCAGCACCTTGACCGCATTGTGCCGCTCGGGCCGCATGTGGATGTCGAGCCAGCCCTGCTTGGCGGTGCCTTCGATGGTGGCGTCAAGATCGAGTTCCTCCGCCGATCCTTCGCGCGCGAAGCGGCGCAGGCGGCGCAGCGCCACCTTGATGTTGCGCGTGCCAAGCTCGCGCGACGAATCGAGGTTCTGGAATTCGCGCTTTTCCCAGACCTTGATCGCGCGGCCATGTTTGCCTTTGCCGCCGATGCGCACGCCTTCGGGGTTGTAGCCGTCATTGCCGAACGGGCTGGTGCCGCCGGTGCCGATCCACTTGTTGCCGCCTTCGTGGCGGCCCTGCTGCTCCTCGAGCCGCTTCTTGAGCGTCTCCATGATCTCTTCCCACGATCCGAGGGCCTCGATCTTTTCCATTTCCTCGGGCGTGAGATATTTTTCCGCGATGGCGCGCAGCCATTCCTCGGGAATTTCGGCGGAGGCAGTGCCGTAATCCGAGAAGATGCCTTTGAAGACCTTCTGGAACACCTGGTCGAAGCGATCGAGCAGGCCCTCGTCCTTCACGAAGGTGGCGCGCGAAAGATAGTAGAACGCCTCGGGCGTCTGCTCGATCACGTCCTTGTCGAGCGCGTCGAGCAGAGTCAGGTGCTCCTTCATCGAGGCGGAGATGCCTGCAGCGCGCAATTCGTCGACGAAATTGAAGAACATCGGGAGCTACCTTGCTGGCGGGCCTTTGGGGTGGTGGGGAAGCTCAGGGTCGAGCGCGGCCCAGCTTGGCGCGCTCTCGGTCCAGATCAGCGCGGTGGGCGCCATCAGTTCAGGATCATCAAGCGTTCCGGCGCGGACCCGCATCGGCATGCCGGCGGGGGTGACGGTGCGGCTGTACATCTGCGCGCCGCATTTCGGGCAGAACCCGCGTTCGACCGTGTTGCCACTGTCAGCGATCATCTCGAACTTCGTGATTTCGCCCGAATAGGACACGGCTTCCTCGGGGAAAAGGACGTTCACCGTGGCCGAGCCGCTGGCGATGCGCTGGCAATCGCGGCACCAGCAGGCCCGCGCGCCCACCGGTTCGGCGTCGATCGTGAAGGTCACCTGGCCGCAAAGGCATTGTCCGGTGTGGGGCATGGCCCGAGTCTTTAACCCTTGCGCCGCGCCATGAAAGCCAGCCGCTCGAACATCATCACGTCCTGCTCGTTCTTGAGCAGCGCTCCGTGCAGCGGCGGGATCGCCTTGGTCGGGTCCTGATTCTGCAGCACGTCGAGCGGCATGTCCTCGTTCATCAGCAGCTTGAGCCAGTCGAGCAGTTCGCTGGTCGACGGCTTCTTCTTGAGGCCCGGCACTTCGCGCAGCTCATAGAAGATATCCATCGCCTTGCTGACAAGCGACTTCTGGATGTCTGGGTAGTGGACGTCGATGATTTCCTGCATCGTGTCGCGATCGGGAAACTTGATGTAGTGGAAGAAGCAGCGGCGCAGGAAGGCGTCGGGCAGTTCCTTCTCGTTGTTCGAGGTGATGACCACGATCGGCCGGTCGACCGCCGCGATCCGCTCCTGCGTTTCATAAACGTCGAAGCTCATCCGGTCGAGCTCCTGCAAAAGGTCGTTCGGAAACTCGATGTCGGCCTTGTCGATCTCGTCGATCAGCAGCACGGGAAGCTGGGGCGAGGTGAACGCCTCCCACAGCTTGCCCTTCTTGATGTAGTTGCGGATGTCGTGGACGCGCTCCTCACCAAGCTGGCCGTCGCGCAGGCGGGCGACCGCATCGTATTCATAGAGTCCTTGATGCGCCTTGGTGGTGGACTTGATGTTCCATTCGATCAGCGGCGCATTGATCGCCTTGGCGACCTCGTGAGCCAGCACGGTCTTGCCGGTGCCCGGCTCGCCTTTGACCAGCAGCGGGCGGCGCAGCAGCACTGCGGCATTGACCGCGACCTTGAGGTCCTCGGTGGCGACGTATGACTTGGTACCTTCGAAACGCTGCATCGTGTCTTCCTGTCCGGCAAATTGCGGGCGGACCCTATGGTCTGGGGCTTGGCGAGGCAAGCACGCATCCGCAGGGGAGTGAACGGCGGCCTCCGGCTTCGCGGGCGCGATGGACAGCGGCAGACGCGGCAGGCATAGACCGGCCCATCATGGGCATCGATTTTCTCCGCGAGGCGCTTTGGCTCAAGGCCCGGGTTCGAGGCTATCTGCTGCTCTTTGCGGTGCTTAGGCTCAGGACCCATTAAATTGCTTGCGGTACAGGCGAACAGTTGATTCAATGGCGGCGCGAGGAGGCGTTGCCATGTGTGACTTGATCTGGCTGACAGATGCGCAA
>CANJUF010000035.1 GCA_947477745.1 Sphingomonadaceae bacterium
TCGAAGTTCGAGCCTGATACGTTCGGCGGCATCTATTACCGCCATATCGCCGACAACGGATATGAGCTGAACCTTGGTTGGGGCTATGAGGTGCCCAAGGACGACCTTACCTACATCCGCATCCGTTCGGGCCAAATCCACGATTTCGAGCACCTGATGACCGGCGGCCAGTTCAATTCGCTGGGCGAGCTGATGCCCTACTACTTCCGCATGTCGAACCCGTTCGCGCACTTCTCGCCCGAGCTGGCGGCGGGCATCTCGCAGATGTTCATTTTCGGCGGCACGCGGCTGGTGATGCGCGCCTTCCTGCATTACCCGCAGGTCTGGCCGACGGTGCTGAACTGCATGACGCAGGCGATCCTCGTCGGCAAGACCTCCGAATCCACTCACATGATGAATTACGAGGCCGCGCTGCACTTGCCGATCCCCGAGGCGCGCGAGTTCCTCGGCTTCCGCAACGTCGTCGACATGGACACCCGCGAAATGGACCTGATCTACACCGAGCAGGTCCTGCCGGGCGACATGCCGCCCATGCAGGAAGCAGCAGAGTAATCGGGCGATGAAGCGCGATTATAGCTATTTCACCAGCGGCATCCGGCAGGCTGAACCCACGAGCAGCAACCTGCTGTCGACCTCGAAGTACCTCAACCATCCCGGCTTGCGCGACTGGCTGGCGACGCATTTCCTGCGCCGCAACGGTGCCGACATTCCCATCCCGTCCGATCCGGTGTCGGGCATCACCCAAGCGCTTGACGACCTGCGCGACCATGCGCGTTACCAGCGGCTGATCGACGCCGAGAAAGAGCGCAACCCGAGCTTTCGCGACTGGGTGGCCGAAAAGTGGCTGAGCACGATGCAGGTGGAGGATTTTGCGAAATTCCCGCCCGGCAGCTTTGGCGGGATTTTTTACCGCTATCTGGTCGATAACGGATACGCGCTCAACCTCGGCTGGAAGGAAGCCAATCCGAAAAGCGACATCGAATTTATTCGCATGCGTTCGGGCCAGATCCACGATTACGAGCACCTGATGACAGGTGGCGGCTTCAATTCGCTGGGCGAACTGTTGCCGCTGTTCTGCCGCCTGTCGAACCCGTTCCGGCACTATTCGCCCGAATTGGCGCAGGCGATGAGCGAGCTCTACATCTTTGTCGGCCCGCGCATGGTAATGCGCAGCTTCCTGCACTATCCGCAGACCTGGCCGACCGTGCTCGAACTGATCCAGCGCGGCATCGCAGTGGGCGAGGCCTCCGCCTCGGTCTACGAGATGCGTTATGAAGACGCGCTGCACCTGCCGATCCCCGAAGCGCGCGACATGCTGGGCTTCGTCGGCGCGGAAGACTTCGACAGCGCGGCGATGGACCTGATCTTCACCGAGCAGGTCCAACCGGCTTAGCGATTGCTCAACGCTCTCGCTCGACCTTGCGGAAGCGCAGGGTGATGCCGTGGCCCGCAAGTTCGAAGGCCCCCTCGCTGGCTTGCATGACCTCGCCCGAAAATCCCGCGAAGCCCAGATCGTTGGGCTTGAACGTGATCTTCAGGTCCGCTCCGCTTTCCCGCACCGGGAATGTGGGGCCGAGCAGGTCCATCACCGGCAATACCGGCCGCACCGAGACCACCGGATTCTCGCCCATCGGGACTTCGAGCCCTTCGGCCCTCATGCTTTCGAACGAGGCCGAGCCATCCTTGCGGTGAAGCGTGACCGCGAAATATTGCGGGTCCATGCCGTCGGGCAGGACCATTTTCACTGAAAGCTCGCCCGTCCGCGTGCTACCTTCCGAAAGTTCGAAGGCAGGCGCGACGAATGGATCGCTCTGCAGCACGACCATCTGGTCCTGCTTCTTCCATGTGCCCGCCGACCATTCGTCGAGCGCGCCGTAGGAGAGCTGGTAGCGGTAGCGCCCGTCCTCGCCGAGTTCGAGCATCGCGGCGACCTCGGCCTGGCTGCCGGAATAGAGCCCCGCAACCACGACGCTGTCGTCCTGCGCCAGCGCGGGCGAGCCCAGCCCGACCAGCGCCGCAAATGCAGCAGACAGGAGCCGCGCCACCGAGCCGCCTACTCGCCGCACATCAGTTGCAACGGCTTGCTGGCGGACTGCCGGCGGAATGTCACCGTGATCGTGACCGCGCCGAGACAGCCAGCATCATCGATCCACATCGGCAAGTGCACGGTGCCGCGCTCCGCCAGAAGCACGCCGCTGAACACGCGCTCCTTAAGCTTCTTGCCCTTTTCGCCGGACACGCGAATGGTAACCTTCTCGTCGAGGAAAGCCTCCGCGCCCGGATTGTCGAGCCGCGCAATGACGAGCAGGTTTTCCGCAGGCTCCCCCGCGTCGCCCTCGCCGATCACGGTGTTCCAGCCCGAAAACGGCGGGTCGCGCGCCAGCACGTCGTCGGACAGCACGCCGGATCGTTCATAGAACAGGTGCGCGCGCAGGCCGCCGATCGTCACGCCGTTTTGGGGCGCGGCAAGCGCAGACGCGCTCAGGCCTGTGGCGAGAGCGAGAGTGGCAAGAGATGTCAGGCCGCGCCGCGACATCATGCCGCCTAGGTGCCGCACAGCATATCCAGCGTACCGCTGACCGACTGCTCCCGGAAGGTCGCGGTCACGGTCACCGTGCCGAGGCAGGCCGCGTCGTCGAGCCACATCGGCAGTTGCAGCGTGCCGTTGGCGGGAAGCAGGACGCCGGAAAATTCCTTTACCCTGACCTCCTGCTCGATCTCGTCGGTGACGCGCAGGGTCACCTTGTCGCTGGTAAAATGCTCCGCGCCCGAATTGACCAGCGTCGCTACGACCAGCAGGTGCTCCGAAGGCTCCTTGGCGTCGCCCTCGCCCTCGCCCGTATTCCAGCCACGGAAAGGCGGCTTGCGGGCGATAAGGTCTTCTGAGAAGGTGCCCGAGTGCTGGTAATAGAGCTGCGCGCGCACCGCGCCGATCTTTATCCCATCGCTCTCAGGTGCAGAGAGCGCCGGTGCAGCGGGCACCAGCGCAAGCAGGAGCGCGGCGAGGCCGGATCGCACCCTCAATAAACCCGCGCCTTAGGCTTGATGTAGCTCACGTCGTCGGTGAGCGTGTATTCGTGGACCGGGCGGTAGTCGATCTTCACCGATCCGCCCTTGCCGCCCCAGCCTTCGAACCAGGCGGCAGTGTGCTTCATCCACTCGGCGTCGTTGCGATCGGGGAAATCCTCGTGCGCATGGGCGCCGCGCGATTCCTTGCGATTGTGCGCGCCGTGGATCGTCACGGTCGCCTGCGCGATCAGGTTGTCGAGCTCCATCGTCTCGACCAGATCCGAGTTCCAGATCAGGCCGCGATCAGTAACGTGGATGTCCTGCATCCGCTCATAGGTCTTGGCGAGGTTCGCCTTGCCTTCGGCCATCAGCGCCTCGTCGCGGAACACGGCGCAGCCCTTGGTCATGGTGCGCTGCATTTCGAGGCGGACCTCTGCAGTCGGCGAGCCGCCCTTGGCATGGCGGAAATGATCGAGCCGGCTAAGCGCGAATTCGGCGGAATCGGCGGGCAGTTGTGGCTGCCCGGCGTCGGGATCGATGGTTTCCTTGAGCCGGTGGCCGGTGGCGCGGCCAAACACGACGAGATCGATCAGCGAGTTGGAACCGAGGCGGTTGGCGCCGTGGACCGATACGCAGGCCGCCTCGCCCACCGCGAACAGGCCGGGAACGACGGTCTCGGGATCGCCGTCCGCGCCGATAGTCATCACTTCGCCGTGATAGTTCGTGGGGATGCCGCCCATGTTGTAATGCACAGTCGGGCAGACCGGCAGCGGCTGGCGCGTCAGATCGACGCCTGCGAAGATCTTGCCGCTCTCGGTGATGCCGGGAAGCCGCTCGGCCAGCACCTTGGGATCGATGTGATCGAGGTGGAGATAGATGTAGTCCCCGTTCGGGCCGACACCGCGTCCTTCGCGCATTTCCAGCGCCATCGAGCGCGAGACGACATCGCGGCTGGCGAGATCCTTGGCGCTGGGAGCATAGCGCTCCATGAAGCGCTCACCCTCGGAGTTGGTGAGGTAACCGCCCTCGCCGCGCGCGCCCTCGGTAATCAGAACCCCCGCGCCGTAGATGCCGGTGGGGTGGAACTGGACGAATTCCATGTCCTGCAGCGGCAGTCCGGCGCGCAGTACCATGCCGCCGCCGTCGCCGGTGCAGGTGTGGGCGCTGGTGGCGGTGAAATAACAGCGGCCATAGCCGCCGGTCGCCAGCACCACCGCCTTGGCACGAAAGCGGTGGATCTTGCCGTCATCCATGCACAGCGCGATCACGCCGACGCATTTGCCGCCGTCCATGATCAGGTCGATGGCGAAATATTCGATGAAGAAATCCGCCGCGTACTTCAGGCTCTGCTGGTAAAGCGCGTGGAGCATGGCGTGGCCGGTGCGGTCGGCAGCGGCGCAAGTGCGCTGTACCGGGGGGCCTTCGCCCATGTTCTGCATGTGGCCGCCGAACGGGCGCTGGTAGATCGTGCCATCGGGGTTGCGCGAGAACGGCACGCCGGCATGCTCAAGCTCGTAGACTGCGGCGGGCGCCTCGCGGACCATGTATTCGATCGCGTCCTGGTCGCCCAGCCAGTCCGACCCCTTGACGGTGTCGTACATGTGCCAGGTCCAGTGGTCAGGCGAATTGTTGCGCAGCGATGCGGCGATGCCGCCCTGCGCCGCAACGGTGTGGCTGCGGGTGGGGAACACCTTGGTGATGCAGGCGGTCTTCAGGCCAGCCTCGGCGCTGCCCATGGTGGCGCGCAGGCCCGATCCGCCCGCACCGACGACGACGGTATCGTAGATGTGATCGACGATGGTGTAGGCAGGCTGGGTAGTGGATGCGGTAGCCATCTCATGCGCCTCCCAGCGCGAGGCGAACGATGCTCAGCAGGCCGAAGGTGGCCCCGGCAAAGACGATGAGGTTGAGTGCGATCAGCGCGGCGAGCCGGTTGGCGCCGTGGACATAGTCCTCGATGAAGACCTGCAGCCCCAGGCGCGCGTGCCAGAAAGTGCTGACGATCAGCAGCGCCACGGCGGCTGCCGGGACCGGCCCGGAAATCCATTGCGATACAGCCTGATAGCTGAGGCTGGGAAGCAGCAGCAGCGACACTGCAAGATAGGCGATCAAAACGAGGTTGCCCACTGCCGTCCAGCGCTGGACCAGCCAGTGATGGGTGCCGCTCTTCGCCGAGCCAAGGCCGCGCACGCGGCCGATCGAGGTTCCGTTGCCCATGTGCTTGGCTCCTTACGTCAGCAGCAGCGCGGCCCAGAAGGCCAGCGCGAGAGCGATGCCGATCAGCGGGCTGAGCACCGACCAGACCTTGTTGGTGTCAAGCTCGTAGCCTGCACCGATATCGAGCACGAAATGGCGAATTCCCGATGCGGCATGGATGAACACCGATGCGGTGACGCCGAAAAGCACCACCTGGCCGTACCAGCTCGCTGCATGGCCCGCGAACGATGCATAGGCTTCCGGCCCGCTCGCCAAAGCGCCGAGGAACCACAGCAGCAGGCCGAGCCCGGCGGTCGCATTGATCGTACCGGTGACGCGGTGGAGGATCGAGACGAACATCGCCGGTCCCCATCTCCAGATCTGCAGGTGCGGCGAAAGCGGGCGATTTCTGGCGCTGGCCATTGGCGAAGGATTCCCTGACTGCGATTGGCCCTTCCCTTAGCCAAATCAGGCGGGGGCGCAAGGTGGCGCAAGGAATATGCTCGCTCACGCAAGCGCGCGGTTCCGCAGCCTGCCGGTTCAGGCTATGCTCGCGTAATGCCCGAAATCTGGAAAGTGTCTGTCCCCGCCCCGCGCGCCGCGGTCGAAGCGGCTTTGCTCGCTCACGAAGATGCGCTCGACTGGGACGAAGGCATCGTCATCGCCGGCAGCGAGATCAGCGCCGAGCGGCCCGACGAATGGCTGCTCGAAGCCTGGCTGGAGCGCGAGCCGAACAGCGACGACCGCGCGGCGATCGCGCGCCTGTTCGCCGTTGACGCGGCCCCTAACCTTGTCGTCGAACAGGTGCCCGACATCGACTGGGTCAGCGAAAGCCAGAAAGGTCTGGAGCCGATCCGCGCGGGCCGGTTCTTCGTCCACACGCCCGAGCATCGCGCCGATCCCGCCCCCGCAACGGTGAATTTCGTCATTCCCGCGGGGCAAGCCTTCGGCACCGGCCACCACGAGACCACCGCCGGCTGCCTCGCCATGCTTGACCGGATGAAGCGGACGGGCAGCGTCGTGCGCAACTGCGCCGACATAGGCACCGGCACCGGCGTGCTTGCCTTCGCGGCCTTGGCGCTGTGGCCGCGCGCGTTCGTCACCGCATCCGACATCGATCCGCTGAGCGCATCGGTTACGCTGGAAAACGCGGCACTGAACCGTGTCAGGATTGGAGGACGCGCGGGCGAAGTGATCGTGACTGTCGCGGCCGGGATGGACCACCCGCTGATCGAGGCGCGCGGCCCTTATGACCTCATCCTGGCCAATATCCTCGCCGGGCCGCTGGTGGAACTTGCGCCTGCGTTCGGAGACGCGCTGGTTCCAGGCGGCAGTTTGCTGCTCTCCGGCCTGCTCACCAGCCAAGAAGCCGAGGTGCGCCGCGCCTGCACCCGCGCGGGCTTTCGCCTTGCAGCCCGCGAATCCCGCGGCGACTGGTCGATCCTGTGGCTGCGCAAGCGGCGACGCGCTATAGGGTAAGCGACAGGCAAGGAACCGTGAGAACATGCGCGTAATCGTGATGGCGGTCGGCGAAGACCGGCCCGGACTGACCAAGGCTCTTGCCGACGGCATCGTCGCGGCTGGCGGCAACTGGCTTGAAAGCCACTTCGCGCGGCTTGGCGGCTCTTATGTCGGCTCGGTGCTGGTCGAACTGCCCGCCGGCGGCCTCGCCGAACTCAAGCGCGCTGCCATGCGCATGGACGCCGATGGCTTTCACGTCAGCGTCGAGACGGCCGCCGAGGCAAAGGCCATGCCCGACCGGATGCTCGGCTTCGAGCTGGTCGGCGCAGACCGCCCCGGCATCGTCCGCGAGCTATCGACCGCCTTGGCGGGGCTCGGCGTCAGCATCGATTTTCTCGAAACCGCGACCGTGGAAGAGGCCTGGACCGGCGGCATGCTGTTCCGCGCCCGCGCCGAGGTGGTGGTGCCCGAAATGGTCTCGTTCGACACGGTGCGCGCCGCGCTCGAAGACATTTCGGGCGAGATCGTCGTCGATTTCGACGAGGACTAAAGCACCGCGCGGAAAAGTGGGTACCGGTTTTCCGCTAAGGCGATGCGACCGAAAGAACCTGCCACCTACCCGCCCGCCTTGCGGACGAACGGATACTTTGCCTGCGCCAGATAGCCATGCGGCACTGCCTCGGGCACGCCGTAACCCTGCGGCCAGCGGCCCTCCGGCAAGTGGAACGTGCCGAACAGCTTGTCTAGCAAGGGCAAGTGAATCGCGAAATTCACGTCGACCGCCTCTTGCTCAAGCCCGTGGTGCCAGTGGTGGAAGCGCGGCGTCGCCAGCCAGTGGCCGAGCCGGTCGAAGTCCCCGGCAAGATTGGCGTGAAGCAGCGAGGAATAGACATAGACGAAGCCGATATAGGCCTGCAGCACCGATGGCGCGAAGCCGAGGGTGAATAGCGGCAGCGAGGTAACCGCGCGCAGCAGCACGATCTCGACGAAATGCATGCGCGCGCCCGCCAGCCAGTCCATTGCCCTGGCCGAATGGTGCACTGCGTGAAAGCCCCAGAGGAACGGCACGCGGTGGAAGGCGCGATGATACCAGTACTGGAACAGGTCCGAGAGGATCACGGCGAGCACGAATTGCACCGCCCACGGCAGGTTCGCGACCCAATGACGCAGCTGGTCCCAGTTGCTGGTCTGCGCATTGACATAGGCCTGCGGCGCGAGCGCGAGAAAGGCGAAAAGCTGCACCATCATCGAGCTGACGAGATAGTAAAACAGGTCCTCGCGCCACTCGATGCGGAACAGGCGCTGGTCCGCGCGGTGCGGCCAGAACCGCTCGATCGGCGCGAACATGAAGCCGGTAACCAGCAGGTTGACCACGAAGAAATCGAGCCCGAAGAAAATGCCCCAGCTTGCCGTCTCGCTCGGCTGGACATTGCTTCCGCCCAGCAGCGCGGCAGCCAGGCCAATCACCAGCGCGGTTGCGCCCAGCACCTTGCGCGGTCGCAGCAGCAGGCTGAGCAGCGCCAGCGCATAGCTTGACAGCAGCACGAGGTGGATTGCGGTGCGAAAGCCCGCCCAGTCCCTGACGACCTGAAGCTCGGGCATCGAAAACCATGCAGGATAGCGCAGCGCGACGACCATGCCGAAACCGGACACGGCGAACAGCAGCGCGAAAAAGCCCGAGAACCAGCCCGATCCGAACCCGCGAACTTGGATCGGCGCATTGAGATCGTGCTCGAGCCGCTCAAGGAATTTGCTCATCGTCCCCCCTCGTTTCCGGCTTTGTGCTAATCTGCCGCCATCAGCCCTCGAATGAATTCCAGGTCAGCACCTCGGACAGCGGCTTGCGCCACGCCTCCCGGAAGCTGTCGCCCTCGTAATAGGCGACGGGCAGCAGGCCGATATGCGTGAATTTTTCCATCGGGATGCCCAGCACCTCGCAGACCTCGCGCTCGCGCATGCACGAAGCCGTGGTCCAGGCCGTTCCCAGCCCGCGTTCGCGCGCAGCGAGGCAGAAGCTCCACACCGCGGGATAGATCGAGCCCCACATCGCCGACTGGTTGAACACGTCCAGGCCGTCGGTCCGTCCGCGCATCAGCGGCACGACGATCGCGGGCATGGCGTCGAACTTCTCGGCCAGCGCATTGGAGGATTCGAGGATCTTCTCGCCTCGCTCGACGCGTTTGTAGATCGCGGCGGCATTGCCGGTTTCGTCCGATCCTCCCGGACCGTCTGGCGACCAGTTGACCGCCTTGCGGTATTCGCCTGCAACCCTGGCGACCATCTGCGGATCGTCGACGATGATCCAGCGCCAGCGATTGAGGTTCGAGCCGTTGGGCGCCTGCAGGGCGATTTCGAGACATTCCTCGAGCACTTCGCGCGAAACGGGCTTGGTCACGTCGAGGCGCTTTCGCACCGTGCGCGTGGTGGTCAGCACCTCGTCGACCGAAAGTCCCAGTGTCATATTCCCCCCAATCGCCGCGTCAGGCCGAAGCCAGCGTCGCTTCCAGAAACTCGAGCGCGCGGCGCGTGAACGCCTGCATGTTGGCGATCCGATCATCGCTGTCAGTCTCGGTTAGCTGCGTCACCAGCACGCCGCCCGGCCCGGCAACACCGACGCAGCTGCGCCCCGAGGCCACGCCCATCGGATGCTTGCTGCTGCCCGCTGCGCCCGATTCGGCCACGCCCCACTCGGCGCCGAAGTTGTCGCGGATCGCGCGCGCCTGCAATGCGGCATATTCCTCGGTGGCCGAGCGCATGCCCTCGTAGGTGTCCTCGCCGAGGGCGTAGAGCGCATCGCGCGCCGCCTTCGAATAGACCACGCCGCCGCCGACATAGAACGAGAGCGCACCGGGCACGGTGAGCAGCGAGGCGGAGATCAGCCCGCCGGTCGCGCCGTCGGCCACCGCGATCTTCTCGCCGCGCGCACGCAGCAATTCCGCAATGCGCAGCGCAATCGTGTTGAATTCCTCGAGCATCTTAGTTTTGTCCAGTTAGGTTAAAGGTATGCACTCCAGTGCTGTTCTGAGACGATTGCAACGGAAATACCTTGATCTCGCCAATCGCATGCCTTGATGATTTTTGTTCCCATTGAAGAATGCTTCCAAGATTCGGTGGCATAGGCACCGATGACAAGAAAATCCGTCGTCTGGACAAGCCCGCCAGCCATTCCCCCGCGCTCAATAACCGCTCGTTCGCAATCTTTGCGTTGTCCAAAATTGAAAGTGCCTGTGAACGCGAATCTACGACCAGCGAACGAGATGTCCGGAACCGGGTCGCAAAGCGGCAAGGTCGTTGGTTTCAAGACTTCGCCTAATTCAAAATCCCGCTCAGCAAGCGAGTTGAGAGTGTCGAAGAGGTCGGCTCGCTCATCCTGCGTAATCATACCGTCGGCAAGGATGGCGTTTGTCCGGTCAAATAATGTTCGAATTATTGGCTGATCGCTGATTGCCGCATTGCAGGCTAGCCATTTCTGCAAGTATTCAACTTCCTGCTCATTCAGCGTGCCATCAGCGCAAAGGCCTCTGGCGATTCCAATCAGCTCATCGATTTGTCTCGAAGTGATCCGATCTGCAGAGACACGATTGTAGAAGGCATCGTTTGTCATCCTACCCCGCCTCCGCGACGATCCTGGCCCAATCGGCCTCGTCGATAACCTCGATGCCCAGTTCCGCCGCCTTCTTCAACTTCGATCCTGCGCCCGGCCCGGCGACGACAAGGTCGGTCTTGGCCGAAACCGAGCCTGCCGACTTCGCGCCGAGCCGTTCGGCCTGCGCCTTGGCCTCGTCGCGGCTCATGGTTTCGAGCTTGCCGGTGAACACCACGGTCTTGCCCGCGACCGCGCTGTCGCGCGTCTCGACGACATAGGGCGGCGGCGAAACCTGCGAACGGATATCGTCCCAGACCTGGCGGTTGTGCTCCTCATGGAAGAAATCGCCGAGCGACTCGACAACGGCTCGCCCGATGCCATCGATCGAGAGCAGTTCGGCGGCCGCATCGGTATCGCCCTGATGCGCCTTCTCGGAAGCCCCGCGCAGGGCGGGCAAGGTGACGAATTGCCGCAGCAGGTCGCGTGCCGTCACCGCACCGACATGGCGGATACCCAGGCCGAACAGCAATCGCGCGGCGTCGGGCTGGCGCTTGGCTTCGATCGCTTTCAACAGGTTATCCACAGACGTTTCCACATCCTTGCCGAGCGCAAGCAGCTCTTCGCGCCGATCCTTGAGCCGGAAGATGTCCGCAGGGCTTTGCAGCCAGCCCAGCTCGAATAGGCGGACGATGGTCTTGGCGCCCAGCCCCTCGATGTCGAGCGCGGCGCGGCTGACAAAATGCTGCAATCGCTCGATTCTTTGCGCCGGACAGATCAGCCCGCCGGTGCAGCGCACGTCGACTTCGCCCTCTTCGGCGACCGCCTCGGAGCCGCACTGCGGGCAATGATCGGGGAAGTGATATTCCGCGCGCTCCACTTTGCGCGTGAGGTTATCCACAACCTGCGGGATCACGTCGCCCGCGCGCTGCACCACGACCCGGTCGCCCGGACGCACCCCCAACCGCGCGATCTCGTCGCGGTTGTGCAGCGTCACGTTGGTGACGGTAACGCCGCCAACCAGCACCGGCGCGAGCCTGCCCACCGGGGTCAGCTTGCCGGTGCGCCCGACCTGTACATCGATTGCTTCAAGCGTGGTTTCCGCGCGCTCGGCCGGAAACTTGCGCGCAATGGCCCAGCGCGGCGCCTTGGCGACGAAGCCCAGCCGCTGCTGCCAGTCGAGCCGGTCGACCTTGTAGACCACGCCGTCGATCTCATAGCCCAGCCCGGCCCGCATCTCGGCGAGCGCGCGGTAATGCTCCTGCATCTCGGCGAGATCGAGGCAGCGCATCAAGGCCGGCGAGACCGGCACACCCCACTCGAGGATCTGCTGCATCATGCCGAACTGGGTGGAGTGCGGCACCTCGCTCGCCGCGCCCCAGCCATGCGCAAGGAACCGCAGCGGGCGGCTGGCAGTGACGGAGGCGTCCTTCTGCCGCAGCGAACCGGCGGCGGCATTGCGCGGGTTGGCGAACTGGCGGACCTTTTCGGGCTCGAAAGCGGCGCCCTTGGCCTCGGCGTCGGACTTCGCCTCATCCATCAGCTGCTCGTTGAGCCCGGCGAAATCGGCCTTGGCCATGTAGACCTCGCCGCGAATCTCGAACACGTCTGGAGCCTGGCCCGTCAGCCGCTGCGGAATATCGGGAATGTGAGCGACATTGGCAGTCACGTCCTCGCCCACCTGCCCGTCCCCGCGAGTCGCCGCGCGCATCAGCACGCCGTTCTCGTAACGTAGCGAACACGACAGGCCGTCGATCTTGTCCTCGGCGGTGAAGGCGACCGGTTCGTCCTCGGCCAGCGAGAGGAAGCGCCGCACGCGGCCCACGAAATCGGCCAGTTCCTCGTCGGAAAAGGCGTTGTCGAGGCTCATCATGCGCTGCTCGTGCGTCACCTTGGCGAGCGGCGAGGCGGCGATCGCGTGGCCGACTTTGCGGCTCGGCGAATCGGCGCGGATCAGGTGCGGGAACGCGGCTTCGAGTTCGGCATTGCGGCGCACCAGCGCATCGTATTCCGGGTCGCTGATCTCGGGCGAATCCTCGGCGTGATACAGCGCGTCGTGCCGGGCGATTTCCTTCGCCAGCCGCATTAGTTCGTTGGCGGCATCGGCTTCGTTCAGATTCACCTCCCCCTCCTCTGAAGAGGAGGGGGCTTTCGCGGCATCTGCTTTGGTGAAATTGCTCATGCCTGACCGCGCTCCGCCCGCAGCCGCTGCGCCCAGCGCGGGTCCGCCAGCTCCAGCAGCGCCTCCTGCCCCGCAGCGAGCCGCGCCGCGTGCTCTTCCTGCGGCACATCCTGCCCGATCAGGCCGACATAAGTGCGCGTCCACGCACGATCCTTGAACACACGGTAGAGCAGATCGTCCACATTGGCGGTGCGGTGTTCGAAGATCTGGGTGCCGCGCTCAAAGGAGCAGTAAACGTATTGGTTCGCCTGACGATAGACGAAGTCGCCTTCCCGGCTAGACGGCAAGGCAAGCGCGGGAAGCAGGTGCTCGGGCAGGTCCATGCGCCGGGCCGCAGCGATCATCGTCTGGCGCACTCCGGGAAGCCTGGCGCTGCCGTTCGGGGCCTGATTGCGGCGCGAAAGATTGTGGATCAGCAGCGCGCCGACAAGCGCGACGAGCGCCACCACCAAGACCGAGAGCGGCCCGGCATCCGCCGCATTGAGCGCCCAGCCCCTCACACGCGCTCCAGCAGCCGGTCGGCCTGGGCGCGGGCCTCGTCGGTGACTTCGGCGCCCGAAAGCATCCTCGCGATTTCCTGACGGCGCTCCTCGTCACCAAGCAGCGCGACCGAGGTGCGCGTGACAAGCCCTTCGCTGGTCTTGGCGATCAGATAATGCGAGGCTCCGCGCGCCGCGACCTGCGGGCTGTGCGTCACCACGACCACCTGCCCGCCTTGCGCCAGCCGTGATAGCCGCTCGCCGATGGCAGACGCGACCGCACCGCCAACGCCGCGGTCGATCTCGTCGAAAATCAGCGAGGCAGCGCCGCCTTCCTCGGCCAGCGCAACCTTCAGGGCGAGGATGAAGCGCGACAGTTCGCCGCCGCTGGCAATCTTGGCGAGGGGTGCGAAATCCGCGCCGGGATTGGTGGCGATCAGGAATTCGGCGCTGTCCATCCCGCTCGCGCCCCAGCGTTCCTCGGGCAGAGCGGTAACGGCGGTGCGGAAGCGAGCGTCGCCCAGTTTCAGCGGATCGAGTTCGGCGGCGACCGCCTTGTCGAGCCGCAAGGCCGCCGCACTTCGCGCTGCATGGAGCGCCTCGGCACACGAGCGATAGACGTCGCCTGCCGCCTGCGCAGCGGCCTCCAGCCCGGCCAGTTCCTCTTCGCCGCCCTCGATCGCGTCGAGCCGGGCGCGCAGGTCGCGCGCTACCCCTGGCAGGTCGGCAACTTCGCAGCGGTGCTTGCGGGCGGCGGCGCGCAGGTCGAACAGCCGCGTCTCGATGCGGTCCAGTTCCATCGGATCGTGGACGAGCGCCTGCGCTGCCTTTTCGATCAGCTCTTCGGCCTCGCCCGCCTCGATCACCGCGCGGTCGAGCGCGGCAAGCGCATCGGCCAGCAAGGGATGTTCCGATGCGATCCGGTCAAGCCGCCGCGCCGCGCTGCGCAGGCTTGCCAGCGCCGAATCGGAACCCGCCCACAAATGGCGCAGGTCCTCAAGGTCGCCCGAAAGCCGCTCACCCTTCTGCATATCGGAGCGGGCATCGGCGAGGCCTTGTTCTTCATCTTCCTCGGGCGCGAGCGCGGTGAGCTCCTCAAGGTGCGCGAGCACAAGATCGCGGTCCTCGCGCGCGGCATTTACCCGCTCGCGCGCCGCGGCCAGCGCCTCGTTCGCCGCTTGCCACGTCCGCCACGCTGCGCTCACTCCGACGGCATCGGCCCCGGCAAAACGATCGAGCAAGGCGCGGTGCCCGGAGGGATTGACCAGCCCGCGATCGTCGTGCTGGCCGTGGACCTCGACCAGCAGGGCAGCGAGGTCGCGCAGCAACGCGACGCCGACGTGTTGATCGTTGACCGTGGCCTTGCTGCCAAGGCCGTCGCCCGAAGACCTGAGCTGGCGGCGCAGGATTAGCGGCTCGCCCGGCTCGATCTCCACTCCGGCGTCTGCCAGCAGGTCGGTAATGGCCTGGGGCAGGCGCGAGAACTCGAAGCTCGCGGTCACGCTTGCGCGTTCCTCGCCGGCGCGCAGCAGCGCGGCGTCGGCGCGGTTGCCCAGCACAAGGCCGAGCGCATCGAGCAGGATCGACTTGCCCGCACCGGTCTCGCCGGTCAGCACGCCGAGCCCGCCGGTAAAATCGAGATCGAGCGCCTCGATCAGGACGATGTTACGGATGGACAGGCGCGTCAGCATGGTCGGGACGCAAGTTAGACGACTGCGCGGCCTACGTCACGTGGCCTGTTGTCAAAGGCGTGGATCGCCAAAAGCATCGCGCGGAAAATGTGGGAACCAGTTTTCCGCAACTGCGATGCGACAGCAAACTAGCTTACCCGCGCTTCGGGGGCGTGCTTGTTCATCAGCGCATAGGCGCGGGTATACCACTCGCTGCCGGGATAATTGGTACCAAGCACGGCTGCGGCCTTGAGCGCCTCGGCCTGCACGCCAAGCGAAAGGTAGCTTTCGACCAGCCTGTAGAGCGCTTCGGGCGCATGACTGGTGGTCTGGTAATTATCGACCACGTTGCGGAAACGCATCGTCGAAGCCAGCCACATGCCGCTGCGCTGATAATAGCGGCCGATGTTCATTTCCCGGCCGGCAAGGTGATCGTTGACCAGATCGAGCTTGAGGCGCGCATCGCGCGAATACTTGGTGTTCGGAAAGCGCCGCTCGACGTCGGTGAGAGCGGTGCGGGCCTGCTCGGTCACCTTCTGGTCGCGGGTAACGTCGCTGATCTGCTCGTAATAGCTCAGCGCAACGAGGTAATAGGCGTAAGGTGCGTCCTTGTTGCCCGGATGGATCGAAAGGAAGCGCTGCGCCGATGCGATCGTCTTGGTGTAATCGCGCGCGACATAATAGCTGAAGGCGCTCATCAACTGGGCGCGGCGCGCCCACGGCGAATAGGGATGCTGGCGTTCCACCTCGTCGAACAGGGCGGCTGCCTGGCGTGCCTGCCCCTTGTCCAGCCGTTCCTTGGCGACCAGATACAGCGTGTTCACATCGCGCGCGACATAGGCGGTGTCCTTGTTCTTGCTGCCGGACGTGGCACAGCCACCGGTGAAGACAAGGGCGGAGGCGGCGAGCGCGGCCAGGGCGGCTTTCGGGGTGATATGTGCGAACATGGCCCCGCCTATAGACAGCCCGGCCCTGAACGCCAAGTGAGCGCGGACAGGGCGTGCGAAAAACGTATTCGGGTCGCGGCGGCGTCGTGCACTCGGATCGCGCCCGCGAACACCTCGATCGCCCGCGCGGCTTTGAATTGAGGCAGTTCAATTCTGGCTTTGCTTGGCCAGACCGATATGCTTAAGCGGCGCCGCACGCAGAGGATACCGAGATGGATATTGAACTGAACGAAGACCAGACGATGCTTCAGGACATGACGCGCCGTTTCCTTGAGGATCGCTCGCCGATTGGCGCGCTGCGCAAACAGGTCAACGCCGGCGAGGGCTTCAGCCGCGACGTCTGGAAGGAAGGCGCCGAACTGGGCTGGATTGCGCTGTTCGTTCCCGAGGAAAATGGCGGCATCGCCGAAAGCGCGGGCGGAGTAGCCGACGCGGCAATCGTCGCCGAGGAACTGGGCCGCGTGGTCTTTTCCGGTCCGTTCCTTTCGACTTGCGCGCTCGCCCAGGCGATCGCCCTTTCGGGTTCCGCCGAGCAGCGCGAAGCGCACTTGCCCGGCATTGCTGCGGGCGAGACGCTGGGCGCCTGGTGCATTTCCGGACGCGGGCCGATGGCAGGCATCGAACCGGGCGCGATTACCGCCAAGGCCAGCGGCAATGGCTTCGAGCTTAATGGCACCGCCGCTTTCGTGCAGGATGCCGCCGATGCCGACCTACTGCTGGTAACCGCGAAGGACGGCGACGGGGTCTCGCAATTCGTGATCCCCGCCGGCACCGCCGGGGTCAGCATCGAGCCGATGGACGCGCTCGATCTGGGACGCCGCCTGCATGTTGTGAAGTTCGAAGGCGTCAAGGCCGAAGCCGATGCCCTGCTGGGCGAAGCGGGCAAGGCCGCGCAGGCGCTCGAAAAGCAGCTCCAGACGGTCATAAGCCTGCAATGCGCCGAGACCGTCGGCGTCGCCGACCGCACCTTCGAGTTCACGCTCGAATGGGTGAATGACCGCTATGCCTTCGGCCGGCCTATCGGCTCCTACCAGGGCCTCAAGCACCGGCTGGCGCGCCATTGCGGCCATCTCGAAGGCGCCAAGGCGGCGGCTGCCTATGCTGCCAAGGCGGTGCAGAACGATGCGCCCGACGCAGCGATTGCCGTCAGCGTGGCCAAGAGCCATTGCGGCCGCATGGCGACCGAGATCATCCGCGACTGCCTGCAGATGCATGGCGGCATCGGCCTGACATGGGAGCATGACATTCACCTGTACCTGCGCCGCGCGGTATCGAACGAACAGCTCTGGGGCAGCCCCGCCGTCCACCACGAGCGGCTTTGCCAGCTCACGGGGGTTTGAGGAGAGACAAGATGCAGAACAACCCGACCGCAGAGATCGTGGTGTCGACCACCGAGGATCAGGACAGCGACGAAGTCCGCGCCTTTCGCCTTCGCGCCCGCGAATGGATGAAGGACAACCTGCCGCCGCGCTTGCCGCACGAGGCGGGCAATGATTTCGACGATGCCGCGCTCGTCAACCGCGACCGCGAGCTTCAGAAGAAGCTGCACGCGGCCGGCTTCGGCGGCCACCAGGGCATCACCGTGCCGGTCGAATACGGCGGCCTTGGCCTGGACCAGCGCTTCGAGGACGTTTTCCTCGAGGAAGCGGCCCCCTATCGCCTGCCGTGGAGCTTCGGCAACGCCACCAACATCGCCATGCCCTGCATCCTTGCTCACGGCACCGAGGAGCAGAAGCGCAAATATGTTCGCGCCATCCTCGACGGCACCCACCTGTGGGCGCAGCTGCTGTCCGAACCTTCGGGCGGCTCCGACCTTGCCGGGGTGCTGACCCGCGCCGAACGTCGCGAGGACGGCAACTGGTATCTCAACGGCTCCAAGGTGTGGACCACCGGCGGACATCACTGCGACATGGGCCTGTGTCTCGCGCGCACCGACCCAACGCTTCGCAAGCACGCGGGGCTCACGATCTTCCTGGTGAACTTCCACCAGCCCGGAATGACCGTGAACCCGATCAAACTGGTCATGGGCGGCTCTGAATTCTGCCAGGAATTCCTCGATGACGTCGTGGTCCCCGACGAGGACCGGCTCGGTGAAGTCAACGGCGGCTGGAAGGTCGCGCAGACGCAGCTTGCCTCCGAACGCAAGGGCATGGCGCGCGGTTGGCACGTCGGCATGCACCGCGCCGAAACCTCGCCTTACATCGAGCCGAACGTGCGCTACGGCAAGATCGCGAAGAAGCTGGGCACCGACAAGGATCCCTACACCCGCGCGCTGATCGGCGAGTTGATGGTTTACGACGCGGTGAGCGATCTCATCGGCAAGCGGATCAACACCGGGCTGCGCAGCGGCAAGTTCCACGGCGAGGCAGGCGCGATCAGTTCGCTGATGTCGTCGGTGTTCGATATCGACCGGACCAAGCTGGTCTCGGCGATGGCGGGGCCTGAGGGGATCGCCACCTTCGACGATGCGAGCGCCAACGGTGTCGGCATGAGCCGTGTTTCGACTCACCGCATCGGTGGCGGCACGCTGGAGACGCAGATGAACCTCGTTGCCGAACGCCACCTTGGCCTGCCGCGCGAGCTTGGCCCCGCGCCCGATACGCCGTTCAACCAGCTCCGCTCGAACGCGACAGCCAAGATCGCCTGACAGACAAACAACACTTGCGCGCGGCGGCGCGCAGTGATGGTATGCCTTCCGGACCGGACCGGCGAACGCCGGCCGGCTTGGGAGAGCAGAATGAGCGATCAGACGTCAGCCGAAATCATTCGGGCAGCAGAGGCCTTCATCGCTTCGCACCGTAGCGCCTACCTGCGCTCGGGCGGGGCGGAAGGCCACATCATGGACACCACCCATGCCGGCGGCCTGCCGTTCGGCACGCATTGCCTGATCCGCTACAAGGGCCGGAAGAGCGGCAAGACCCTCATCGCGCCGCTTTGCTACGGCGACATCGGCGGCGAAGTGGCGATCATCGGCTCGAAGGGCGGCGCTGACCATCACCCGGCCTGGTATCTCAACCTTGTCGCCTCGCCCCAGGTCGATTTCCAGATCGCCACGCAAGCCTGGCGCGCAACATGGCGTGAGGCGAGCGGGGCCGAGCGGGAGAAGGTCTACAACATGATGGTCGATAAGTTCCCGTTCTTCGACAACTACCGCAAGGCCACCAGCCGCCTGATCCCGGTTATCCTGATGAAACCGGTCGAACCGATCGCGGTCTTCAGGGAAGCTGATCTCGATTAAAGGAACACCGTAATGACTCAGCCTCCCTCCCCGCTCGACAAGGCTGCGGCCAAGGCGAAATATGGCCCATGGGCGGTCATCGCCGGCGCTTCCGACGGCACCGGCGAAGGCTTCGCGCGCGAACTGGCCGCCATGGGCATCAACCTCGTGCTGTCCTCGCGGCGGCGCCAAGTGCTCGAAGCGCTGGGCGCGGAACTCGCCTCGGCGCATGGCATCGAATACCGCGTCCACGTGCAGGACCTGATGGTTCCGGGCGCGGGCCAGGCGATCCTCGATGCCGCCGCCGATCTCGATGTCGGGCTTTATGTATCCAACGCGGGCGCTGACGCGGTCGGGCGCGGGTTCCTCGACGAAGAGGTGGAGCGCTGGCACTGTATGGTCACCATGAACGTGACCAATGTGGTCGAGACCTGCTACGGCTTCGGCCGCAAGATGCTCGCGCGCGGCAACGGCGGCGGACTGCTTATCATGAGCTCGGGCTCGGCGATGGGCGGCATCCCGTTCCTGTCGATGTATTCCTCGACCAAGGCGTTCGAATCGAACTTCTGCGAAGGCCTTTGGGGCGAGCTCAAGCCCCACGGTATCGACGTGCTGTGCGTGCTCGCGCCGCTGATGGATACGCCGTGTTTCCGTCGCAATACCGAAGGCACCGGGTTCCTGATGGATGCGACTGCGGCCTTCGATCCGTTCGACGTATCGCGCGACGCACTCGGGTGGCTGCCGCACGGTCCGCTGCTAATGTATCCGAACCTTGTCGGCGGCGAGGACATGCGGCCCGAGATGGCCGAACGCCGCGCGCGGGTCGAAGGCTCGATGGCGCTTGGCAACAGCTTCAACGAACCGGCGGCGACATAAAGCCAAAGAAAGACAGACAATGACACAGCCTCCCTCCCCGCTCGACAAGGCCGCAGCCAAGACCAAATACGGCCCCTGGGCGGTGATCGCTGGCGCTTCCGACGGCACCGGCGAGCATTTCGCGCGCGAACTGGCCGCCATGGGCATCAACCTCCTGCTATCGTCGCGGCGCGAACCGGTCCTGCGCGCGCTGGGCGATGAGCTGAAGGCGGCTCACGGGATCGAATACCGCGTGCATGTGCAGGACCTGATGGACAAGGACGCCGGACTGCGCCTGCTGGAGGCAGCAGCCGATCTCGATGTCGGTCTTTACGTGTCCAACGCCGGGGCCGGGGTCGACGCATCGGGCACCGGCTTTCTCGATTCGCCGGTCGAGCGCTGGCACGCCCTCGCCAACATGAACGTGCGCACGGTGATGGACACCTGCCACGGCTTCGGCCTCAAGATGCGGGCGCGCGGAAGCGGCGGCCTGCTGATCATGTGCTCGATGTCGGCGATGCTAGGCATCCCGTATCTGGCCACTTACGCCTCGACCAAGTCGTTCGAGGCGGTATTCTGCGAAGCGCTGTGGGGCGAACTGCGGCCACACAATGTCGATGTCCTCGCGGTGCTCGCGCCGGCGATGGATACGCCCAATTTTCGCGCGACGACCGAGGGCACCGGCTTCCTGATCTCGCCGGACATGTGCTTTGCGCCCGATCAGGTCGTGCGCGATGCGCTTGGCTGGCTGCCGCACGGACCGTTGCTGCTTTATCCGCAGCAGCCCGGCGGCGAAGACATGCGGCCGATGATGGCCGAGCGCAAGGCGAGGCTGGAGGCTGTTGCCGCACTGGGTGAAAGCTTCGGCGGGTCAGCAGCGACGTAGGAGAGCACGATGGGCCACGTTATCGATGTCGACAGCCACTGGACCTTCGCCTGGGAGTTTGAACCCTCGAAAGGCCCTCTCGCGAAATTCGCCGACGATCTTCCCCGCACGCAGGACCTGCTCGCGTGGTTTTTCGCAGGCGACCTGATCGAAGCGCTGCCCGAGCATGCAAGGCCCGATCCGGCATGGCTGTTCGGCCTGCCGGCGGGCGAGGAAATCCCCGAGCACTGGCGCAAGCTGCAGCAGACCGGCAAGCCTGCCGACCGGATCGAGTGGATGGACCGCATCGGCATCGAATTCGCCCTCGTCAATCCAGGCGGCTACGGCTCGACCTTCCCGCTGATCCGCGACGAGAACAAGCGCGCCCATTTCGTGCGCGCCGCCAATGACGTGCTGGTCGAAGTGCTCGACGGCCATACCCAGCGCTGCAGCCCGATCTCCGTGATCGATCTGGCCGATCTTGACGGCGCGATTGCCGAGATGACCCGGATGCGCGGCCTTGGCAGCAGGGCGTTTTCGATCCGCACCGAGCCGGTCGGCGGACTGTCGTTGGGCCATCCGCATTTCGACCGGGTGTGGTCGGCAGCGGTCGACCTGGGCATGGTGGTCAACATTCACGTCGGCAACGTGCCCGGCTGGTTTGGGGACTGGGCTAACCTCGGCTGGGATTTCGAAAACCGCGATTCGATCGGCCCGTTCATGCGCATGGCCAACACCCAGCGCCACCACAGCGCCGAGCAGTTCCTCAACGCGATGCTCTATGGCGGCGCCTTCGTGCGCCATCCGAAGCTGACGATCCTGATGTCGGAGATCTGGGCGGGCTGGCTGCCCAATTTCATCCGGCAGACCGAGGTGTTCAGCGCCAAGCGCGGGCCGTGGGGCGATTGGCCGTTCCCGATGAGCGGCGGCGATTACCTGAGGCGTCATGTCAGGCTGACGCCGCTGCCCGGCCTTGGCGACTGGAACACGCTCGACCTTATCCGCGATTATCCTGAAATGGTCGTGTTCTCGTCGGACTATCCGCACACAGAGGGCAATGCCGATCCGATCGAGCTGTACCAGCCGGGCCTCGATGATCTGGATCGCAGCGTGCGCGAAGGCTTCCTTGGCGCGACCATGGCCGATTGCTTCGCGCGCATGGGCGATCCGGTGGTTCACTGAGGAGATTGGGATATGGCCAGTGTGGAAGACCGGCTTCGCGCCGTCGAGGATCGTCTTGAAATCTACAACGTGATCTCGGCCTATGGTCCTGCGGTCGACGGCTGCAATCTTGAGGCGATGGGCCAGGTCTATGCCGAAGACGGCATCTACGACGTGCGCGATTTCCGCTACATGGACGGCCTTTCCGAAATCCGCGACATGATGAACGGCAAGGGCCACCGCACGCTGACCGGTAACGGCGCGGCGCACATCGGCACCTTGCCCCATGTCGAACTTGAGGGCGACCGCGCGATCGCCACCAATTACTCGATCATCCTCGGCCGCGATCAGGACGGCGAGCCGAAAATGCTGCGGCTCAACATCTCCCGAATCTACCTTTCACGCGGAGCCAATGGCTGGAGGATCGACCGCCGCATCATCAGCCCGCTCGACGGCAGGCAATCGTCGCGCGATCTTGCCGCGCGCCTGTTCGAGGGGCCGGACCGCGATCCCGGCGCAAGGTCGGACGAATATTCGCTGGCGAAGGGCGAAGCGGGGATATGGGCGGAGCCGGGTTAAACCTCAGCGCGGTCCATCATCGCTTTCAGGAATGCGCCAGCCTGCGCCTCCGATGCCCGCGTTTCCGGGCAGTCCGGCGCGATATATTGCCAGATGTGGACCGCGCCTTCGATAACGTTCAGCGTCACCTCGACGCCAGCCGCGCGCGCTTTTTCAGCAAGCCGCACGCCGTCATCTCGCAGCACCTCCGCCCCGCCGGTCTGGATGAGGATCGGCGGCAGGCCGGACAAGTCGGCGTGGAGCACCGAGGCGCGCGGATCGCCGGGGTCGGCTCCTCCCAGATAAGCCTGCGCCATCATTCGCAGGCCCGGCAAGTGGCAATTGACGTCAGTGTCCGCGCATTCCGCAATCGAATCGCCAGTCATTTCCAGGTCGGTCCACGGCGAGCATGAAAGACACGCAGCGGGGAGCGGCAACCCGGCATCGCGTGCCGCCACCAGCAGGAGTACTGCCAGCCCGCCGCCGGCCGAATCGCCCGCAATTGCGATGCTGCCGGGAGCGAAGCCTTGGTCCAGAAGTCCGCGATAGGCCACGAGCGCATCCTCCACCGGGGCGGGAAACGGCGCTTCGTGCGAGAGCCGATAATCGATGCTGAATGCCAGGCACCCCGCTGCCCGCGCCAGCCTTGCAGTGACATGGCCGGTGTTGATCGGGCTGCCGAACATGAAACCGCCGCCGTGACAATAGAGGATCACGCGGCTGCTTTTCGCGCCCGTGGACTCGAACCAGATACCGGGAATGCCGCCGACCGTGCCTTTGCGCCAAGCAACGCCCTCGGGGATCGGCACATAGTGCGCGTTCATCGCAGCCTTGCGCGCGATCAGGTCCGTCACTTCGGGCCGAACCGAGCCCAGCCTGCTGCCGCCGCGCTGGCGCTCTTCCTCGCGGATCGCGGCGACGACTGCCTCGAGTTCGCTGCTTGGCATGGCCTCTCCCCTATCCCTCGAAATCGACCTGTGCCTTGCCCGAATGCGGGCACTCGTACATCGCCATGATCGCCGAGGGCAGGTTTTCAAAACCGCGCGTCACGTCGGTCACTGCTTTAAGGCTGCCCGCGCGCACCATCGCGGCAAGTTCGTCTTCGAGCGACAAGCGCTCGTAATAGTGATCGAACACGATCCAGCACTCGATCCTTATCGCGCGTTCATCGCAAAGCGCCTCGATCTCGGGCGTAATCCCGAAGGCACCGCGAAGGCCCTCACCCGCTGCACGCGCGCTTTCGTCACCATAGAAGCTCGCAGAGCTGCCATAGGAAAACAGCCGCCCGCCTCGATTTAGCATGGGCGCGACCGTCTGGGTCAGCGATCCGCCGACACCGTCGCAGAACAGGTCGATGCCGCGGGGAAATGCAGCACGCAGCCGCTCGGCAAGGTCGGGCGCGCGGTAGTCGAGGCAGTGATCAATGCTTAGCGCGTCCGTCACCCAGGCGCAGCGATCCGTGCCGCCTGCCAGGCCGACGACGCGGGCACCCTTTGCCTTGGCGATCTGCGCGGCAAGCGAGCCGACCGAACCGCTCGCGGCGGCGACCAGCACGTTCTCGCCAGCGCTGATCGGGCCGCATCGGCGCAGCCCCAGCAGCGCGGTCGTGCCCGAGGTGCCGAACACATGCATCACCGCGTCGCTTGGCCAGCCCTGTGCGATCTCGGGCCGCAAGACGTAGTTCATCGGGGCGTGGGTCTGATTGAGCGCACGAACCGCCGGGGTCGGCGGCGCATAGCCGATCGGCTTTTCGTCGCGGCTGATCACTTGCCAGTCCTGCCAGCCAAGCTGCCAGTGGACGCTAGACCCTTCGGGAAGCAGCGGATCGCGCGAGGCGACGATTTCGGCAAGGCCGTAATTCGCCAGATCCGTCTCGCCCACCGCCATTTTCGCCAGCTTGAGCCTGGTGCGCGAATGCAGGTTTATGAGCCGCGTACGCACCAGCGCCTGCCCCTCGGCAAGCGCGGGCAGCGGCTGCTCGGTCATGGCAAAGTTCTCGGCCCGGATGATGCCGTCCGCCCCAAGCGGCTTGGCGATCACCCATTTGCGGCAGGATTGCGGGGGAATCATGGCCTGCTTCGCGCCGCACTCGTCACGCGATGTCGCGGACCGCGCGCATCACCATTTCGCGCTGCACTTCGGACGGCCCTTCGAACAGTTCGAACACCTGCACGTCGCGCAGCAGGCGCTCCACCACCGCGCCCTTGGCAATGCCGTAAACGCCGTGAACCGATACGGCCATGCGCGCCACCCTGATCGCCGCATTGGTCACGAACAGCTTGGTCGTGGCCAGTTCGGTGATCGCATCGGCGCCCTGATCCTTGCAGGTCGCGGCCCAGTAGACCATCTGGCGCGATGCCTCTAGCGCGGCGACCATCTCCGCGATCAGATAGTGGATTGCCTGAAAATCGATGATCGGGTGGCCTTGCTGCACCCGCTGCCTGGCATAGCGCGTAGCTTCCTCAAGGCAGGACTGCATCAGCCCGACACAGACCGCGCAGATGCCGATCTTGCCGATCGGCATGACCTTGCGCAGGACGGTCGTCTTGATGCCGGTCTTGCCGCCGAGCAGGTTCTCCTCGGGCACGAAGAGATCGTCGAATTCGAGCTCGTTGAGTTCGGTGCCCCGCAGCCCCATGATCTCGATGCTGGGCCCGACGCGGAAACCCGGCGCGTCGGTGGGGACGAGGAACATGCTGAGGCTATCATCGGGATCGCGGGCATAGACCACGCCCATCGACGCGGTGGCGGCATTGCTGATCCACATCTTTCTGCCGGAGATGCTCCAGCCGCCCTCCACCTTGCGGGCGCGCGTGGTCATCATCGAGATGTCGCTGCCGGTCTGCGGCTCGGTGAAGGCCATGAAGCCGGTCTTGCTGCCGTCAAGCAGGGACGGCACCCACTGCCGGACTTGATCCGGCGTTGCGCTTTCGAGCAGGATCCCCGCGACGAGAAGATTGACCTGAAGGTAGATGCCCAGCACCGGCATCACCCGCCCGATCTCTTCCTGAAGCACGGCCCAGGCCAGGAACGAGCCATCGCCGCCGCCGACGTGGGACGGAAACGGCAGACCGAATGCGTCGATCCCCGCCAGCAGCGGCCTGACCGAAGGCGGGATCAGTTCGCCATTGTCGACCTTCACCGCAAGATCGCGGAAGCTGGATTCGGCCAGACGCCGGACGGTCATCCTGAAGGCTTCGATTTCCGGCGAAAGCGTGGAGTGCATTAGCACGCCCCTTCATGCGAGGAGAGCGGCATCAGGAATGGGACGAGATGAAGTCCAGTACCTGCGGCGCAAGCTTGGGCCAGCTGGTGAAGATCGTTACTCCCACGTCCCCTGCCCTTTGACGTTGCGACTGGTAGTTCCATTCATCGTCGCGCCACGGCGGCTCAACCAGCCTGGAATGCGGTATCAGGCGATGGACCCATTCGCTGGTGGCGCGGGTGTGCGACAAGTCGGTCTCGCTTGAACGGAAAACCATGACCGGCATGGTGAGCCGCGCCCAGTCGCGCATGGTCATGCCCGGCACTGGCGATGTTTCGGACGGCACATAGACCGAGGACCACTTCTGCATGATCTCGATGAACTTGCGCGGGTCCATCGCCAGCAGATTGGCCTTTGCGTCGGGGTTCTTGGAGATATGCTCGGCCCAGGACATCGTTTCGAGAACGGCTTGCATGCCGCCCATCGATGCCGCAGTCCCGGCCTCGCCACAGTAGAACCCGCCAAGCTGCATCAGGCCGATCGGATCTCCGGACACCCACCAGACACAGACATGAGAAGCAATGTCCGGATTGCGCGCCGCCGTCAGCAGCGAGACGCGCGCGCCGCCCGATCCGCCGCAGATTGCGGTCGGCCCAAGGTCGAGCTTGCGGATCAGGCCGCCCAGCGCCTCGGCCTGGGTTTCGGATTCGCTCGCGCCGCTCAGCACCGTATCGGAATAGCCGCAGTTCGGCCGGTCCCAGATCAGGACGCGGCGTCCGCCCGCCGCGATGTTCTCGGCAAGATCGCGCAGGCCCGGAACGTCCATGCAAAAGCGGCCCCCCGGCGTGATCGAAACCGCCGGATCGCCTGCCCTGCCGATCAATTCATAGGCGATGCCCACGCCGTCAATGTCGATTCTCTCCACGCGCTCTCCCTTTCGTCTTGTTGATTTGCCGCGACCATGGCGCAGGATGGCGAGCGAGGAAAGCCGCTATCCGCCGATCGCCAGCGCATCGGGCACGACATAGCGTTCCGGCCCGAAGGTCACGATGCTCTCGTCGGCATTGCGCGTTGCCTTGAACGCCCAGCCTGCCGATCCGTCGTCCGAGGCGGTCTCGGCGCCGTAGGCGTACCTGCCGTCGAAGAAGATCGCGCGCTTGCTGCCATCGGGCCTGGTCACTTCGACCAGTGTCGCGCCATCCGGGCCCCATTTGCGCTTCACCCCGGCCTCGCAGTCACCCAGCGGCGCAGTGTCGCGCACCGCGCAGCCGATGGTGGCGACCGCGTTGAAATCGGTGCCCGGCACCAGCGCATCGCCCTGACCGCCATGCTTGCCCTTCACCGGGACCGAGACGAGGAAGATCCCCTCCACCGTCTCGACGATCGAGCCGCCCAGCCGGTCGGCGCTTTCGCGGCCGGGGCAGCCGACCAGCACGGACTGGTCGTCGAGCCAGTTCGCGGTCGCCTCGCTCTCGCCCAGCCTGCGGCAGGGATCGCCTGCTTGCGGGTAGCCATCGCCGAAGGCGGCGAGGCTCGCGGGAAATTCCCCGGGAGCAAGCCTGGGCGCGGCGGGTTCGGGCTCGGGCGACGAAGCGTAGTCCTCATGCGGCGGGGATGAGCCGCAGGCCGCCAGCAGCAAAGCAGCCGCGGCAATCGCGCCGATCCTCATTCGCGCTGTCCTACACGGTGCGTTTCGAGGCATGGTCGCCGGTTCCTCCCCATTTCCCGGAGCCCCCGTCTATGATCGAGACCACCCGCCCCGACAACCTCAAACGCAGGCGCCGCGGCACCCTGCCCCAGTTCGCCCCGGTCCCGCGCCGGACCGCACGCCACGACGGCTGGACGCCCGAGCGCCAGCGCGGCTTCATCGAGGCGTTGGCCGATACCGGCTCGGTCCGCGCCGCCGCTCACGCGGTAAACATGACGCCGGAGGGCGCCTACCTGCTGCGCCGCCACCCCGAGGGGGAGGAGTTTCGCAAGGCCTGGGAGGCCGCGCTCGCGCTGGGCGTGCAGCGGCTCGAGGACGTGGCGATGGACCGCGCGCTCAACGGCGTGGAGGTGCCGGTCTATCACTTCGGCGAGGTGATCGGCACGCATGTTGGTGCACAGCTTCCAGGCGATGATGTAGCGCGAGAAGTCGTCGAGCACGGTCGACAGGTACATCCAGCCCCAGCCGATGATCTTGAAGTAAGTGAAGTCGGTCTGCCACATCTCGTTCGGACGGGTGGTCTTGGTGTGGAACTGGTCGGCAGCCTTGATCACGACGAAGGCCGGGCTGGTGATCAAGTCGTGGGCCTTGAGCAGCCGGTAGACCGTCGATTCCGATACGAAGTAGCGCTTCTCGTCGGTGAAGCGCAGCGCCAGTTCGCGCGGGCTGAGATTGGTCGCGTCGGCCTCCAGCGCCATTTCGATGATCTGGTCCTGGATGTCGTCACCGATGCGGTTCGCCGCCATGGGGATCGCGCTTAAGGCTCTGCTGAACCATCAGCGCCAGCCCCTGCATCCCCTTGCGCATATCTGTGTGGCCCATCGCGATCCACACCCGCGCACCGGGCGGGATCATCGCAGCGCCTTCAATGCCGCCGCTGCCAGTGTCGGCGGTGCCGAAGCGAAAA
>CANJUF010000036.1 GCA_947477745.1 Sphingomonadaceae bacterium
CCCGGCGGATGTCTTTCACCACCTGCTCGGCAGGCTTTTTGGCGCTTGAGGATTTGGGTCTCATCTTCGTTCCTTCGTCACTACGACGAGACCCAAATCCTCCTTAAATCACAACCTCAAATCTGGGCCATAGGTGCTGACGGGGAACAGCCGGCAGTTCCGGGATGAAGCCGTGGAGCTGCGGCACCTTGATCCCGCCTTCTTCGCACAGCCGGTGGATCCTGTACTCGCGCTCGAGCGTAAAGCCTGAACCCGTGGTGCTTCTTTCTCCGCGCACGTATATCGCACGGTTTCCGTCGGGCATCCTGACGGTGCCATACCAAGCCGGACGCCAGCGCCCCTGCCGCTCGAGCGCGACCAGCTTGCCGCCCATGTTTGCTGCGATCCAAGCCGCGATAATATGCTCGGTGCGGTCTGCCGGATCGTCCAGTTCCTCGCTTGCACCGCCAGACATGCGCTCTCCACGATTCAGCTAGTTCTATTGACTTGCAGGGCTAGCGCGGATCAGCGATCAAGGGAACCATACAGCTTGATTTTGAGGAGCTGGCGCGGAGCAGGTCATGAAGTTCTCGATGCAGCTTCCTGCGATGGTTGTCGAACCGGCCGGCGAGTTCCAGACCGCGCTGGCCGTGCGCGAGGTCGTCACGACCATGGAGACCTACGGCGTCGACGCCTGCTGGGTGACCGATCATCCCGCACCTGCCGCAGACTGGCTGCGCGACGCGCGCGGTCACGATGCCATCGATCCCTTCGTCGCCCTGTCGATTGCGGCCGCATATACGACGCGGCTGCAACTGCACGTCAATCTGCTGGTGCTGCCCTACCGCAATCCGTTCCTGACCGCGAAGGCGGTCGCCAGCCTAGAAGTGATGTCCGGCAGCCGGACGATTCTCGGGGTCGGCAGCGGCTATCTCGAAAGCGAATTTGCCGCTTTGGGCGTCGATTTCCGCAAGCGAGGTGCACTCACCGACGAGGCGCTCGAGACGATGATGCTCGCCTGGAGCGGAGAAGACGTGGTCAAGCAGGGGATCAATTTCGACGCCAGGGGCAATCTGGCTCGCCCGTTTCCTCCGCGAACCCCGACGATCTGGATCGGAGGCGTTGCAGACAAGTCGCTCGAGCGGGTTGTGAAATGGGGCAAAGGCTGGTTGCCCATCTTTGGTCCCAGCGACCCTGGCGAATTTCGCAAGGCCCAGAAACTGCTCGGTTCACTTGGCGACCTCAGGACGCGGGTCAATCAGCTCGGCGAAATGCTCGAGGTCGCGGGGCGGACCGATCCGGTCGATGTCTGCGTCAACTTGCCCATTGGGATCAGCGCCGCGAATGCATCGGAAGCCGAGCGCGTGCTCGAGGCAGTGCAAAATTGCAGGGACGCCGGTGCTACCTGGGTGTTCGCAGGTCTTCCGCATCCGTCTCGCGGCGCACTGCTCGATAACATCTCGTGGTTTGGCGAGGAAGTGATCGCCAAGACTAGATAGGAAATAACGGCAGTTTTCGGTTCCATTGCGCAGATAATCGAATGACCGGAAGCATCAGCCATATTTGGGACCGAGACATGTTGAACCCGAAAGAAATCCTCACTGCATCCGACGACGAGATCGCCGATGCCGTGCAATATGGCAATCCGCTCGTCCTGCGTGGTCTTCTCTACCAGTTGACCGGTGATGAGAGCTTGCGAGATCTTCCCGTAGGCTCGGTGCCGACCGGCTTTAGGGGCGAGACCCCGGCGATCACAGATGACGGTGCGATTGCGAAAGTTCGTGAACGGGCGGCCGCGTACCTCAGGAATTGGCGCGATGCGGGCGCGCCCGAATTGCAGATCGGCCCGTTTGAGCGGTTGCCTGTTGCCATGGAGCTGGCCCTTGGCGCTGCTATTCCCGAACCCGAGCGCGAGATGTGGATCGAGCAGTTGGCGCTTGACCCGATGGTGCGCGGTCTTGACTGGTCTCGAAGGCCGGACAGGGCCCGACTTGAGAGTTTCCATGTCATCGTCATTGGCGCCGGAATGAGCGGCCTCAATGTCGCCGCGCAGCTCAAGCGCGCCGGCATTCCCTTCACAGTCCTTGAAAAGAACGCTGCAGTTGGCGGAACTTGGCATGAAAACCGCTATCCGGGCGCGCGCGTAGATTCGCCCAGTCGGACCTATTTCAACGCATTCAGTACCGATTTTGAACTGCCGGGCGGCTACTGCCCGCAGCATGTCAACGAGCGCTATTTCAACTGGGTGGCAGACCGGTTCGACCTGCGCGACAACATCGCATTCAACACCGAAGTCCGCTCCATGCAATGGGACGAGGCCTCCGCGATGTGGTCCGTCGAAGTCCAGTGCCCGAACGGCGTGCAATTCCTCCATGCCAACGTCGTGATGCCCTGTGTAGGCTTCCTCAATCGCCCGAATGTACCGGATATCCAAGGCGCGGAGACATTCGCGGGGCCACAATTCCACACCGCTCGCTGGCCGCAAGACCTCGATCTGTCCGGCAAGCGCGTCGCTGTGATTGGCAGCGGCGCGACCAGTTATCAGATGATGCCGGTCCTCTCCAAGCAGTCGGCGCATACCACGCTTTTCATGCGCACACCGCGCTGGTGTGTGGAGACACCGGGTTACCTCAAACCATTTGCGCCGCAGATCACATGGCTCGACCGGAACTTCCCGTTTCTTGTCAATTTCAATCGTCTTGCGGCTAGCTGGCGGGCGCGACCTGAAGCGCTTATGGGCCAGATTTCGCTGGACGAAGAAGGTCATGCGAGCGCCGACAACGAACGAATGCGTGACTACTGTCTTGGTCTTCTGCAACGCAAATTCGCCGACAGACAGGACTTGCTCGCAAAGATGCGGCCCGAACTGCCGCCGATGAGCTCGCGCCCGATCGTCGTGGACAGCGACGACAACGTTTATGATGCCCTGCTGCACGATGAGGTTTCCCTGGTCACCGAACCCATAGAGCGCATTACCGCGCAGGGCGTCCAGACAGCCGACGGCTCGCTCCACGAAGCAGATATCATCGTCTACGCTACCGGCTTTCGTGCAAACGACTATCTCTGGCCCATGGACATTCGCGGGTTGGGTGGGCGATCTCTGGCCGACTTGTGGTCGAAGGATGGCGCGCGCGCCTACATCGGCACAATGCTTCCCGGCTTTCCCAATCTCTTCGTGATCTACGGCCCCAACATGAACCCGTTCGGCACGGGGCTGAGCGTGACCGACCTGCAAGAGATGCAGACGCGATTCGCTTTGAAGTGCATCGAGCAGCTCGTTGCTGGCGAGCACCGGCAAGTGGACGTCACACACGAAGCCTACGAGCGCTTCAATGCCGAACTGGATCGCCGGCATGCAGGCATGGTCTATACCGACCCCCGGATCACCAACTATTATCTCAATGAATTCGGCCGTTGCACCGTAAACAGCGGCTTCGACGTCAGGCTCATGTGGAATTGGCTGCGCGATCCGTCCGGACCCGCGGACCAAACCTCGGAAGGCTGGGACATCGCGAGGCCCCATTTCGGAGCGGATCTCGAGTTGGCTTGACGTTTAATGGGCCACCAGGAGGCGTCCCGGGCTGCGGCGCGGAGAACACCGATTCGAGATTTTTCTCCGCGATGATGTCAAAGAAAAGGTCGGCCATGTGCCTGCCGTCTTCCTGCGCAAGCTGGCACAGCGGCTTGTGCTTCGGTTTGCGGTCTTCTTGAGCTTGCACCGGTCTATCCACCGAAAAGACCCACGCCGATGATCACGATGCGTGCTTTGCGCCTTGGCTTTGCTGATGTCTGAGGGGTCTGAATGGATCATACTCCCATTAACTCCAATCAGACGAATGGAATTTCCGCTCCTTGCGGAAGGAACTGAGAAACATGGCAGTAGCTACATTTGCGATCAAACGTGTGTTTGGGCCATTTGCTTAATCCAGCTTTATGCCGCCGATTGTCGGACCTCCATCCACGGAAATTGTCTCTCCGGTGACGTAAGATGCCGCATCACTTGCCAGAAAGACGATCATGTTGGCCATGTCGTCCGGCACGCCAATCCTTCCCAGCGGCGTTGAGCGGCCCAGCTCTTCGCTGTCCAGCCCGGCCACCTTCCAGGCTTCACTGACGCGCTCGCTGGCAATTGCTCCGGCAGCGACGCAATTGCAACGAATCCCGTATCGGCCCCACTCAGCCGCCGTGACACGCGTGAACATCTGCAATCCGGCTTTGGCTGCTGAATAATGTGCGCCACCCTTTACGCCGCTCACGCCCGCCCCGGACGAAATATTGACGATGGCACCCCGCCTGCGCTCGATCATGTGCTTACCTGCCTCGCGAGTACACAGGTAAGCGGATTTCAAGTTCAGATCGAGTATCGAGTCCCACCCTCTGGTTGGAATGCTTTCGATCGGACCCATGCGGGTCCCTCCAGCATTATTCACCAGCACATCGATCTTCCCGAACTCCGCCATGGTCCTTTCCACCATGGCAATCACCGCTTCCTCGTTTTTGACATCGGTAGGCACGCCAATGCAGCGCCTCCCGGTCGCCTCGGAAATCCTGCGAGCCGCAGCAAATAATTCGTCTGGGGTTCGGCTGCAGATTACAACATCCGCGGCAAGCTGGGCGAATTGCATCGCGGTTGCGAATCCAATGCCAGTAGCGCCACCGGTCACGATGACGACGCGATCGCTGAAATCAAGATGGTCCCTGATCATTCCCTGCCCTCAGAACATCGGCTTGATCGCGCCGGTGAATACGCCAGGCGAGTATCCTTGATCGGTATAGACGAAGGTGCCGGTGATCGCCCCGTTGAGCGGACTATTGAGCAAGATCAGCGGCCATGCCTGATCCTCCGCCGTCGCCATGCGGCCAAGCGAAGGGAACGGCCACTTGTCCATGTAGCCTTCGGGGAACACATCTGCAGACATGTCCATGAAGGCGGTGCGGGTCGGGCAGGGTCCGATCGCATTGAGCCTGATCCGGCGCTTCAGGCCTAGCTCAACCGCCGCGTGCTGGACCCAGACCACCAGCATTTCCTTCGAAGTCGAATAGCCGTCACGAACTCGCCCGTCGGGATCGGCTTCGCACCAGGCATAGGCTTCATCCGGGTCGGCTATGGCGAGCATTTCCAGGTTCTGCGCAAGGTTGGCCTGCCATGCCATCGCCGCATCCGAGGAAATGAGGGCGATGCCCGCGCCGTCCTTGAGATGCGGCAGAGTCTCTTCCACGAACAGCCGCGTGCCGATGTAGTTGACCCGCATGCAATAGAGCGGCCCCTTGATGTGAGGCGGCAAGCCCGCGCAAGGAAACAGGAAGTCGATAGGCGCCATGTCCGCCAGCGCGGCTGCGGTGGCTCGCACGGCGCCGAAATCCGAAAGATCACACTGGAGAAAACCGGCATGGGCGACGCTCGGCGGCTGGATGTCGATGATGTAAACCACGGCGCCCATCTCGCCAAGGAAGCGGGCGACAGCCTCACCCATGCCAGACGAGCCGCCGGTGACGACGACAGTGGCGCCGCGATAGCCCAGGCCATCAAGCTGGTACATGCTTAGTCTCCCTGTCTTTTGCCACCTCACTCACCAGAACTGGCGGAGCTGCGCCGCTTCCCGGCGGACGCGAAGTTGTTCCCGGCGAAGTTCCGGGGTGATTACCGGCGTATCGGCCGGAAGGTGTTTCCGCACGTCGGCCAGCGCCACCTTCGTCACCACAGGGGTTGGCGCGGAGCTGCAGCGGTTCCAGCGCATCTGGATGATGCCCCATGGCTCGCCGCCGGTATCCAGCCAGTTGGGTACGCCGGGGTCTCGGACTGAGATGACTGCGCGAAACTTGCCATCGGAATCGAGCCGCGCCTGGACGTCATTGAGGCTCGATTGACGGTTCACCCAGTCCACGGTGGCAAAGCGGTCGTCAGCCAGCAGGATCTGCCAGTAGCGGTATTGCTCGGGAATCTCGGTTTCAAGGATCAGCGCCTCGTCGTCCTCGATCTCGAATGCGCCGTCGAGATAGATCTGTCCCTTGAACGGATCGGTGTCGGCCATCCTCTGCGATTTGGAGATAGTGTTGATGCCGTGATGCTCGCGGTAATAGCGCGTCAGCCCGATATCGAGTTCGATTATCTGGCTGATCCAGGCGGGCAGGTTAGAGAATCGGGCTGCCATCTGCTCGGGCGTCGGGCGCGGTACGTCGTCCAGCCGGTCGATCGCGAGGCGCGGGTCGACCTCGCGCTTCCAGTCAGCCGAAGTTGCACGGATGAGCAGCGAGGCGGTGTCGGCACCCAGTTCCCACCAGTCTCCTACGTACCCCTCAGGCTTTTGCGCGCTCAGGATAACGCCGAAATAGCCGTCCTCCCCGATCGAGAGCTGGTCGAGATCGTTGGTAATGGCACCGGGCTTGCCTGTTCCCGACCCGGCGAAATCGGTGGATTGCTGGGTGATCTCGACAAAGCGCGAAGTGCCGCGAAAGCCGGAAATACGGTAAGTGCCTTTGGGATCGATCAGGGTGAATTTGTAGGCGAAGTCAGGATTCGGTCCGCCGTAGTTATACTGGTGGTTCCATAACGGCGTTATCGTCGGGCGGCCATAGTCGGCATTGACGTAGTTCAGGAAGCCGTTGGAAACCGCGCCAAGGACGTATCGGTACATGTCCTGTCGCCGCGCCTCGGTATCGTTGCGTTCCGCGGTAAGCAGCAGTCGTTCGCCGACCTCCTTGAGGTTCTCCATCTGGTCAGCCCAAGTGGGCAGCGGCGTGGTCATCGACTTGTCTCCCGTAACTTGCGTGTTCTCGTTGTCATGTGGCCGTTTCTTGGGTCCGTCAGGATCGCCCAATTTATTCGGGGTAGAAATGCTCGGCCATGCGCTGAACGCCATCGTGCCAATTAGCGCGGCAAGGCCCGGTAATCGCGTGCAGGTGCCAGATCGGAACGCTGCCGCGCAGCCGGTATGCCGCGCCCATTCGCGCAATGACCGTTGGCAAGTTGAGGGGCTTTGGGCAGAACCGGGCGACGGCTTCTCGAGAGATCTTGGAGATCGAATAGGAATCTTGGCCACGCACCATCTGGTGCCCAACGCCTCTTCTTCTTTCCAAGCGTGCCAGCGATCGCGGTGCGGCTTGTAGACGGTGACGGTGGACATCACGAAGGCGGCCTTGGCGGTGTGGCAATGCTCCATCAGCAGGCCGGTGCACCGTCCGCCCGAACCTGATTGTTGAGAAAGGTGAAGTCAAATTCATAATTTGGGCAGTTTTTATGCGTGCTCTGCAAATCTACCTGAAGCGGCTACGCTGCGTTGTCATAATCGCGCGCGCCGCAAGCTATACGGCCGCAACCTCGGAACTCGGCCTAACCCAGTCTGCGGTCACCCGGAGCGTCCCGGGAATCACCCCTTGGACAGAGCGGGTGCCAAAACCCCGGCAAGTGCCGGTTAGCCGCAAGCGTCTGGCGTACTGCTACAACAGGACCGCGTCGTTTGGCGTCACAGCGTAATGAGACAAACGAAAAGTCACCTCGCACTCAACCTTGCCTTCAGGCGCGGTGCAGCGGCACATCGTTCCAGGTCTGGGCATTGTCCAGGCCGCCATGGACAAGAACGATTGGCGGATTTCCGGTATTGCCCCAGGTCAGGTAGCGAAGCGTGTGTGTCGGCAGCCGAAACTCATGCGCATTCGCGGGCAAGGCAAGCGCGGTCATTTGACGGCGACATGTTCGCCGGAATTGACAGCCTCCTGCGCCTTTTCTTCGGGCTTCTCGTAGATGGAAGGCTTGAGGCCCATGAAGCGGCGCGGACCTTCGAGCAGTGGCTCGCCTTCAGACCAGACCCCGACCACCTTGGCCGCGTGCATGGCCGCCACATAGTCCTCGCCGTAGCCAAGCTCGGCGAGAATTTCGGCGGTGGAATCGCCCAGAACGATCGGAGGTCCCTGTATGATGCCGGGCGTTTCGGAAAAGTCGATGATCCTGCCAAACTGATCGAACTGGCCGACCAGCGGCTGACGGTGCGATACCGTCCATCCGCGCTCGCGCAGCCATGCCTTGTCGTAGATGTTCTGGCCGAAGGTTGGGTCGCTGATCTCGCAAGGCACGCCGACACTGTCGAACAGATCGCGCCATTCGGCGGCGCTGCGGGACTGGAACGCATCGCGCAGGATAGCGCGCAGCGCCTTGTCGTTCTCGTACCGCTCCTCGCGCGAGGCGAAGCGGTCCTCGTGCAGCTGCGGCAGGTCGAGAGTGTCCTTGAGCGCGTTCCACGCATCGTCGGTCACCGCCGCGATCGCGATCCAGCCCTCGGCAGTTTCATAAAGGCTATAGAGCGCAGCGATGCCGGTCTGGTCGCCGTCTAGCCGGGGCCGGTCGAAACCCGACCCATCGGGGCGCGCCAGCGCGTGCGAGACGTTGAGCAACTGCGCGTTGACGATCGCGGTCGAGACGAACTGTCCCTCGCCCGTCTTCTTGCGGTGATACAGCGCGTTTAGGATGCCGTTGGCAGCAAGAAAGCCGTTGCCGGTGTCGCCGAACGAGGTCAGCGACCAGAACGGCTTGCCGCCGTCTGACATGCCGCCGTCCTCGTACTGCACGCCGGCAAGGCACGCGCCCATCTGGTCGTTGGCGGGGAGCTTTTCGCGCGGGCCGCGCTCGTTGCCGCGCGTGTGACAATAGACGAGATCTGGCTTGAGCGCCTTGAGGCTCTCGTAATCCACGCCGAGGCGAATCGCGGCGACATAGCGCATGTTGTGCATGACCACATCGGCGGTGCCGACCAGCTTGCGCAAGACCTCCATGCCTTCGTCCGTTTTCAGATCGACGCAGAGGCTGCGCTTGCCCCGGTTGCAGGCCATCGAGATGTGGTTCTTCTGGAAGTAGAAATCATGGAAGGCGTTGACCTTGATGACGTCGGCCCCGAGGTCGGCCAGCACCTGGCAGCAGAACGGCCCGGCCACCGCCAAGCCCATGTCGAGCACGCGCACGCCTGCCAGCGGATGGGAAAGCGCTGTCCCCGGCCCGGGAGCGGCGGCAGGTTTGCCCTGAAGGGCCTGCGCCTCGGCCTTGACGTCGTTCGTGTGCTGGCCTGCAGCAGGCGCAGGACCGCCGGGCTCGCCCTGCGTCTTGCTCAGTTCGATCACCGTCCCCACCTGCCGGATCACGCCAAGTTCGGGATCCTCGATCTCGCGCACGCAGCCATCGGCGAGCAGCAACGGATCGGCGAGCGCTGCTTCGGGTGAGCGCACTTCCTGTGTCGGCACATCAGCGGCTGCCGCGGCCCTGATCCAATCCTCGCTCGTGAACTTTTCCATCCGCTCGGCAAGGATCGGCGTGTAGTGCGCGATCGCGACGATCTCTTCCATGCCGGTGCCGAACCTATTGGGATCGTTTTGTACCGACAGGTCAGGCGAGCAGTTGATCTCGTCGCCTTCGGAAGCCCCGAGCACGAAACGCGGGTTCATCACCCACTGATGGACCCAGCGCCCATCCTTGCAGCGAAAATGGCCCTTTGGCGATTTCGATGCCTTGATCCAGGTGTTGTAGCCATCGAAATCGGGGTTTTCGGCGCGCTGCCACGCGCTGGCGGCTGCCGCACCCGCGCCCTGGAACAAGCTGGTCTCGACGCACTGCCCGCGCCCCGTCGTCTCGCGCGCGAGAATGGCGGCATTGATGCCGGTAAGCAGGGCATAGAATGCGCCGACGCTGGGCGCAGGCGCGCCGGTCGTCATCGGGCCGGGACGCGCCGGGCCCTGAAGCATCGAATAAGGCACGTCGAAGCCTTCGAGCGGATCGCCCCGGCGCGACATGTGCAGCACGCAGCCTTCTTCCCAGCCGCGGTGCTCCCAGTTAAGCCCCGAGCGCGCAGCGACCAGCAAGTCGTATCCAGGCCGGTCGGAATACTCGTTGTCGCGCCCGTAACCGGTGATCGAAGCATAGATGAGGCGCGGATTGATCGCGGACAGCGCAGCGTAATCGATCCCCAGTCGCTTCGTAACGCCCGGCGCGAAGCTCTCGACCAGGACATCGGCATGGGTAGCCAGCGCCATGAAGGCATCGCGATCGCCAGCATCGCGAAGGTCCAGCTCGGCACTGCGCTTGCCGCGCTGCCAGGTCTTGTAGCCAAGCTGGCTACGGAACGGATCGCCGCCCCTGGGCTCGATCTTGATGACATCCGCGCCCTGGTCGCAGAGGATCATCGTCGCCAGGGGACCGCTGATGCCCCAGGTCAGATCCAGGATACGGATACCCGACAAAACGCCTGCCATGCTCTCTCTCCTCGCCTCTCCCGGGAGGCGCTATACGGTAAGGCCCAACCCGAACATCCTTTGCGCATTGTCGTGAACGATCTTGCGGCGCGCATCGTCGGGCAGACCGGCCTCGGCAAACTGCTTCTTCACCTGGCTCTGCGAATTGGGCCAGCAGGTCGCCGGGTGCGGGAAATCGGTGGACCAGAACAGGCAGTCCGGCCCGAAGAATTCGTAAGCCGCCTTCAGACCAGTCGGTTCGCACATGAAGGTCGCGCCCATCTGGGTCTTGAAATACTCCGATGGCAGCTTCTTCATGCCGGGGAACTTGTAATGCATGTGCATGCGTTCATCGAGTTTCTCGAACAGCCACGGCAGCCAGCCAAGCCCAGGCTCCACGAACAGGACGCGCAGATTGGGAAAACGCTCCAGCGTCCCGGTCAGGATCCAGAAGCACATGGTCTCCGCCAGGCCCATGGCCGGAAGCATGGTGTAAATGCCGCGCTGCGGCGTCGGATCGCGCAGGAATACCTCCAGCATCGAAGCCTTGATGTCGAGGTGGTTGAGCACGACGAGATTGTGCTCGCTCGCGGCGGCCCAGAGCGGGTCGTAAACGGAATCGTGAAAATCGGGCAGACCGAGCTCGGCCGGATAGGGGTGGACCTGGATGCACCGGGCGCCCTGGCGCGCCAGCCGCTCCACTTCCTTGACCGCGAAGGGCACGTCGGCAAGCGGCATCTGATAAGCTGTGAGCAGTCGAACCGGATCGTGCGAAGCGAAATCGGCCATCGCCTGATTGAAGCCGGCAATACCCTCGCGCCAATCCCCGCCCATATATTGGGGAGTGCAGATCTTGTTCGCTCCAACCTCGGGAAAGATCACCTCGGCCTTGACGCCGTCGCGGTCCATCGCCCGCAATTTGGCTTCCGGCTCGAAATGTCCCGGATCGGTTGCCGCCTCAAGATCGACAAAGTCGTTCTGGTCAAGCGGAGGCCGCCCGCCCCGGGCCTTGACCTGATCGGCTTTCATCTGGCCCACAGCCTCGTCCCAGACGCCCTGCATACGAACGGAAAGCCTTTGCTTTACCCAGTCATCCTTGAATTCCACGTGGGAATCCACGGAAATTAGGGGTTCGCGCGTGATTGCATCCATTTCCGCCATCCTCCTTGCGAACTTGAGTCGCTATCTCTTGAGCCTGCGACCGGTCATCGCCCGAGGCAATAGCGATTTATTCCACTCTGGGCATCCGTGCGCAATCTTATGCGGTCCCGCTGGAGGTGACGGGACCGCATATCTGGTCAGAAGTGGTACTTGATCGACAGGCCGTACATGCGCGGTTCGCCATAGACGAAAGTCTGGAACCCGAGCCCGGTGAACGGATAGCCACCTTGTCCGGGACGGGAGCGACGTTCAGCACCCCGTTGAACTGCTTCATCGAGTAGTTGCCGAACTGAACCTGGGCATAGCCCTCGTTGTCCCAGGTCGGTGCCGCAGGTTCGAACAGCACTGCGCCGCCGGTGGTGTTGCGGCCAAACAAGGTGCCCTGCGGTCCCTTGAGCACCTGCACGTTGGTCAGGTCGAAGAATACGCCGGGGCCCGCGATCGTGGTCGGCACTTCGGCAAAATAGGTAGCAATACTCGAAAAATTGCGCTGGCCGGTGACCTGGCTGCCCGGTCCCTGGCCGCGGATATAGATCGTGGAATCGTCGCGCTTGAGGCCCTGGACATGCAGACCGGGTACGAAATTCTTGAGATCGTCGACCTGCCGCAGCATCTTGTTCTCAAGGTCCGCCGTGCTCAGCGCGGTGATCGCCACCGGAACATCCTGCAAGCTTTCCTCGCGGCGGCGCGCGGTCACGATGATCTCTTCGAGAGCGCCATCGCGCGACCGGGCTGTCTCCTCGTCCGTAGAGTCCTATGCAACCACCGGGCTCGATACGGCCAAGGCCACAATCCCCGACGTCACCAAAAGCCAATCAGCTCTCATCTTCCCCTCCCATTTTCAACATTTCGTCACACATGCCAGACAGCCAGCATAAAATGAATGTTGTTCATCTTTTATGTTACAGCGTGTACCACTGATTGGCAATCATGTTCGAAGGATGACGACGTAAGCGCGTTTATCGCTTTGCGAAGCGCGCAAGCCTTTCGAGAGTTTCGGGCATCGTTACCCGCTTAGCGATGGCGAGTGCCTCGGCGTCTAGCTGGCTTTCGAGCGAGGAAGACGCGCTCCGGCGCAAGAGGCGCTTGGTTTCGCCGAGGACGGACCCAGGCGCCGCAAGCAACCGTGCGACCACGCTTTCCAGTTCCTCGTTGAAATCCGCATCATCGACGACGCGGCTAACGATCCCGAGCAACTTGGCATCGTCAGCGGATATGAAATCATTGAACGCGGCGATCTCGAAGGCGCGCGAGTGGCCAACCAGACGGGGCAGGAACCAGGTCAACCCGGCATCAGGCGTCAGTCCCGAACGGGTATAGCCACTGTTGATCCTTGCGGAGCGCTTGGCGACGATGACATCGCCCGAAAGCATCATCCCAACGCCGCCGCCAGCCGCAATGCCGTTCAATCCAACTACTACCGGACTTGCCGCGTGGACGAGGTGGCGTATGCCCGAATGTATGTTGTCGGTCAGCACCGCGATATGGCCTGGAAGATCGTCGCCGTTCGCGAGAAACTCGTTTATGTCTCCGCCAACGGAAAAATAATTGCCTTGTCCCACAAGGACGATCACTCGAACTGAAGGATCGGTGGCCGCCCGGCGGCACGCGCGCAGGAATGCTGCTGACGAACGCACGGTCACCGAATTGCGATTTGTCGCATCGTCGAGCGTAATGCGCGCTACCCCGTCCGCAACGGCGAGCTTGACCGGCTCGTCTTGCTCCGATTCCGTACTCACAGGGCCTCGATGATCGTCACGTTGGCCATGCCGCCGCCTTCGCACATGGTCTGGAGGCCGTAGCGCTTGCCGCGAGCACGCAAGGTGTGGACCAGCGTGGTCATCAGCTTCGCGCCGGTGCAACCCAGCGGATGGCCAAGCGCGATCGCGCCGCCGTTGACGTTGAGCCGCTCCGGATCGGCGCCGAGTTCCTTCAGCCAGGCCATCGGCACGCTCGCGAACGCCTCGTTGACTTCAAACAGGTCGATATCGCCGATTGCCATGCCAGCACGCTCCAGCGCGATCCGGGTGGCGCGGATCGGCTCTGCGAGCATGATGACGGGATCGCCGCCCGTGACGGTGAGGTTGTGAATGCGCGCCAGCGGGGTCAGGCCGTGCGCCTTGACGGCCCGTTCGCTGGCAATCAGCAACGCGGCGGAGCCATCGGCGATCTGGCTGGCAGTCGCCGCAGTGAGCCGTCCGCCTTCATTCAGAAGCTTGACCGAGGCCATCGATTCAGCCGTCGCATCGTAGCGGATGCCTTCGTCCCGGCTGTGCACAGAAGCACCGCTTTCGGTTTCGATCGCCAGCGGCACGATCTCGGCATCGAAAGCCCCCGCCTGCGTAGCCGCAGCCGCGCGCCGATGGCTTTCAAGTCCATAGGCGTCCATTTCGCCGCGCGAGAAGCCATACTTTTCGGCAATCATCTCGGCACCGGTGAACTGGCTGAATTCGGCAACGCCATATTTCTTAAGAATACGCTCGCTCCACGGCAGGCCGCCGATCCCGGCTTGCAGATAGAGCGACATGTTGGTGAGCATCGGCACGCGGGTCATGCTCTCGACCCCGCCTGCGATGACCAGATCCTGCGTGCCCGACATCACCGCCTGCGCCGCGAAATGCACCGCCTGCTGCGCTGAGCCGCATTGGCGGTCAATCGTCACGGCCGGCACGGTTTCGGGCAGGCGCGAGGCCAGCACGACGTTGCGCGCCGCCGCGAAGCTCTGCTCGCCGCCTTGCGTCACGCAGCCGAAAATCACGTCATCGACCGATGCCGGATCGATCCCGGTGCGCTCCAGCAACGCATCGATGCTGGCTGCGCCCAGATCGGCGGGATGCCAGCTTGCGAGCGCGCCCTTGCGACGTCCGGTCGCGGTTCGCACGGCATCGATGATGTAGGCTTGAGACACGGCTCCACCTTCCTTCCAACATTGGCACGCTCAGCCGCGTCCCAGAATCATCGCGCTCCGACCCGACGAGACAAAAACCGTCTCGGCATCCTTTACCTGATTGGCCGCCATGCCGCGCATCTGGCGCACTGCCTCGGTCATGTTGTTGTAGCCGTGGATATAGCCCTCGCCGAGCAGTCCGCCATTGGTATTGGTCGGAAGCTGACCGTCGATACGCAATTGCCCCGACTTGACGAAATCGCGCGCCTCGCCGCGCGGCACGAAGCCATGCGCTTCCAGCATCATGAAGACGATCGGCGAAAAGTTTTCATAGAGCATCGCCACGTCGATGTCCGATGGGGAAAGCCCCGTGACCTGCCACAACTGCCGGGCGACGTCTGCGGCCTCGGGAAACTCGCCGGGATCGTCGCGGTAATAGTCGAACATGATGTCGCCATTCCACAATTGCGACTGCGCCGCTCCAAGGATCGGCACGAGCGGCTGGGCGAGATCGCGCGCGCGCTCCCTGGTGGTGACGATCAGCGCGCAGCCACCGTCGCTTTCCTGGCAGCAATCGAGCCGCCGCAGGATCGGCTCGCAGATCCAGCGCGATTCCTGATGATCCGCCAGCGTAATCGGCTTTTCGTAATACCAGGCGGCCGGGTTGGTGGCGGCATATTCTCGCGCGGTGACGACGTAGTGCCCCAGGTCCTCGTTGGTGAGGCCATAGGTCTCCATGTAGCGCTTGTACCACAGCGAATAGATCTTGGCCGGTGTATCGAGCCCCATCGCCAAGTGCAGGTCGCGCTGGACCGGTCCCGATGCCGCGGGCGGCTGGCCGAAACGCCTGCCGGAGCGCTCGTTAAACGCGCGGTAAACCAGCACAGCGTTTGCCGCGCCAGACGCCACAGCGCTGGCGGCAAGCTGGATCGTTGCGCAGGCGCTGCCGCCGCCGCCCTTGGAACGCGCCATCCAGCGGATGTTCTGGATGCCAAGCGTGTTCGCCAGCTGCAGTTCGTCATTGGTGTCCTCGAAGAAGGTCATCGTCCCGTCGATGTCAGCAGGCGTCAGGCCCGCGTCGCGGATCGCAGCGATCGAGGCCTCGGCGGCAAGCTGCAATTCGCTGCGTCCCGACTCCTTGGAGAATTCGGTCTGGCCGATTCCGGCGATGGCGGTGTTGCCGTTGAGGTTCATTCAGGCCCCCTTTGTCGTGAACATCGGCAGACGCATGCCGCGAAATTCCCCGACCGCGAATTGCACGCGGTCGCCTACCTTGACTGTCTCGCCCGCAAGCATGTTGCCGACCAGCCGCGTCCCTTCCTCGGTGTCGAGCAGGACCACCGTGCGCGGCTCAACGTCGGGCTGGGTGGGATGCTTGCTGATCAGCCAGGAATAGACCGTGCCCCTGCCCGACATCTCGACCGATTCTGAGGAAAGCGACTGGCAGTGCGGACACATCGGCCGGGGAGGATGGCGAAGTTTGCCGCATCCCGAACAGCACTGGACCAGCAGCTTGCCCTGATCGATGCCCTCCCAGAAGAAATCATCGTCGCGTTTAACAGCCATTGTCTTCAATCCTCTCCTTGCCGCGCGGGTCCTGCCGCGCTCAATCGACCTTGAACCAGTCGGGCCTGGCAATCGCCCACTGGTCGCCCCACAACTGATTACCGCCATCCACGGTCAGCACTTCGCCGGTCATGAACCGTCCGGTGTCGGCAGCGAGAAAGGCGATGGCATTGGCCACGTCCTCCACCTCGCCGAACCGCTTCATCAGGTTGGTGCCCGCAAATGCCGCCCGCGCATCCTCTGGATAGACCTCCATGCCTTCGGTGGAAATCACGCCCGGCGCAACGCAATTGATGCGGATGCCAAGCGGCGCCCATTCGATCGCCAATGTCCTTGCGAGGCCGATTATCCCTGCGAGCGCGGCGCAGGTGGCGCATCAGCTTCTGCCGCTTTCGCTGCTCCTGCTGGTCCAGCGGCTTGGCATCGCCTCGATCTTCTTCCTGTCGGGCCGCACCAAGATCGAAGGCTGGTTCACGATCAGCGACAGCGCCTACGAGCTTTTCCGCACCGAATATGCCGGTGTGCCGCTTCCGCCGGAATTCGCCGCCGTGATGGCGACCGTGTCGGAGCATCTATTCCCGGTGCTGCTGGTGCTGGGCCTGTTCACCCGGCTTTCGGCGCTCGCCCTGCTTGGCATGACCCTGACGATCCAGATCTTCGTCTATCCCGATGCCTGGCCAACGCACCTTTCGTGGATCGGCTTGCTGCTGCCGCTGATCGCGCTGGGCGGCGGGAAAGTGTCGCTGGACCAATTGCTGTTAAGGTAGTCTCGCGGTGCGCTTGCGCAATTTTAGGCCCTTCCCGGTGGACGAGGTCCTGAACCTGCCATAAGCAGGCAACGGGGCAATAAATGACTGCGAACCGGCAGCCCGTCAGGGAGAGCGCATGCCTGCAGAAATTTTCACGGCCGAACCGATAAGCGCGCCCGATGCGAGCCTGCGTGTGCCCGAAGAAGCCGGAATCGAAACTATCTTTGGCGTGCCGGGCCCGGTCGCGTTGTTTTACAGCCGCACCGCCTTGCCCGGCAAGCCTCTCGGTTCCGAAAGCTTCCCGTTCCTCTACAAGGCCAAGCACTCTCTTCCTCCCGCGCCGCCTCATACCGATCCCGCCCGTTTCGCCGCCGCAGCGCAGGCCATCCGCGCGGCCAAGCGGCCGGTTCGCGTGACCCGGCCGGACGAGATTGCTCCCGCGCTGAAAGCAGTGCTCGCCAACCCGGCATTCCGCGATGCGCTCGCGCCGCCGCTCGGTTCGCTGTCCGCCAGCGAAGAGCAGGGCATGAAATGAATGCAGAGGCGTTCTGGGCGGGAATGAGACTGTGAGCGAAACTAGAAAGATGCGTCTCGGCGTCTTTGTGATGACGGCAGGGCACCATGTCGCCGCCTGGCGTCATCCCGAAGCTTACCGCGGCGACAGCCTTGCCGAATATGCGCAGCTTGCCCGGATCGCGGAGCACGCGAAGTTCGACCTGCTGTTCGCCGCCGATACCCTCAGCGCGCGAATCCGCAACCGCCACGCTGCAGAGCATTCGGCGCACAATTTCTCGACGGCCCTGTTCGAGCCGCTCACGCTTATCTCGGCGCTTTCGGCGCTGACCACCAAGCTGGGGTTCGTGGCCACTGCTTCGACAACCTTCACCGAAGCCTACAATCTCGCCCGATTGTTCGCGTCTGCCGATCACTTGAGCGGAGGCCGTGTGGGCTGGAACATCGTGACCACCGCCGACCCGGAATCCGCGCTCAATTTCGGCATGAACCAGGTGCTCGAACACGACGAGCGCTACGTCCGCGCCGATGAATATGTGCGTCTCGTCTGCGGTCTATGGGACAGCTGGGCCGACGAGGCCATCGTCAGGGATCACGCCAACGGCAAATGGCTCGACTTGGACAAGCTGCGGTTTCACGGACACACCGGCGATTACCTCAAGGTTGCGGGCCCGCTCAACATTCCCCGGCCGCCGCAAGGACATCCCGTTCTCGTGCAGGCAGGCTCATCGGGGCCAGGGCGCGATCTCGCGGCGCGCCATGCCGACGTAGTTTTCACCGCCGGCACGATCAAGCAGCAGGCGGTCGAGTTCTACGACGACATGAAAGCGCGGGCGCGGGGTTTCGGACGCGATCCGGCCAAGCTGATCATCATGCCCGGCATCAGCCCTATCGTCGGTTCGACCGAGGAAGAAGCAAAACGCCGCCTGACCCAGCTCAACGACGGCATCGAGATCGATGTCGCGGTCGAAAGCCTGCACAATTTCATGCCCGACATCGGGGTAAGGAACTTCGCGCTCGACGAGCCTGTCCCGGATGTCGCCGAGATCACGCAGGCCCAGCAAAGCCGCCAGAAGCTCGCCTGGGACATGGCCCGGCGCGAGCGCATGACGATGCGCGAACTCGCGCTGTGGTTTGCCGGCACGCGGGGGCACAACACCGTAGTCGGCACGCCCGAGCAGATCGCCGATGCCATGGAGGATTTCTTCCAGGGCGGCTGCGACGGGTTCAATGTCATGCCGATGATGTTTCCGGATATCTACCGCGATTTCGCCGAGCAGGTGGTGCCCCTGCTCCAGAAGCGCGGCCTTTTTCGCGAGGAATATGAAGGCTCGACGCTGCGCGACCACCTCGGGCTGGAAAGGCCCGAGTTGGTTTAGGAGGACTTTAGTGGGGCCTCCTGCACGGCTCCTCCGAACCATACCGGTGCGGCATCGATCGAGGTGTGTTGCCGAAGCCGGCAAGGCAATCCGCTGGATCACCAGTCGCGCTATGGGCATGACCCTACAAACACCGAAAATCGTTCCTCGAGGAACTGTTCGACTGGTTTCTGAGCAAACGATCGGCGCGCTCAAAAAAGTTTCACGCCGCAGCCGCCGTCGATGAATCTGGCCAATCGACGCGCGGCTCTCTATGCGCGGATTGGCCCTGCGACGCCTTCGGTCTTCCGCACACGGTGCCACTCCCCGCCGGCTCGCCAACAAGGAGCGAGAGCCTTGCGTATTGCAGTCCTGACAGGCGGCGGCGATGTGCCCGGCCTCAACCCGTGTATCCGCTCGATTACCCTGTCGGCGCTCGAGCGCGGATGGGAGGTGCTTGGCCTGCGGCGCGGCTGGCAGGGCTTGCTCGACTCGATCCGGATGATCCACAAAGCATGGCCGATTGCACCATGCCGCTCAATCCCGACACCGTACGCGGGATCGACAACCTGGGCGGAACGATACTTCACAGTTCGAGATGCGATCCGCGCACTACGTCGCAGGGCGACCGGACTGGCCATGTCCTTGCCATGCTCGAGCGGCTCGGGATCGATGTGGTCGTCACCATGGGCGGCGACGGAACGCTGCGGTTTTCGGCCCACCTGTCGCAGCTCGGGGTGAAGATCATCTCGGTCCCCAAGACGATGGACAACGACGTTTTCGGGACCGACTTTTGCCTCGGCTTTTCGACCGCGATCACCCGTTCGGTGACGATGACGCACGCCTTGCGCACGACTTGCGCCAGCCATGAGCGCATCGGCGTGGTCGAACTGTTCGGCCGCCGCTCGGGAGAGACCGCGCTGCTCGCGGGATTCCTCAGCCAGTCGGACCGGACCGTGATCGCCGAAGTGCCCGCCGACCTCGATGTCCTGCTGCCGCTGCTGCTGGAGGACAAGCGCAGCAATCCCGACAACTATGCGATCTGCATGATCTCGGAAGGCGCCTGCATCATCGGCGAGAGCGCGCCTGACGAAATGAGCACGCGCGCCTCGCAGCGCGACAACGTCAATGTCGGCGCGCGGCTGGCGCAGGAGATCGAGGCGCGTTCGGGCCAGGGCACCATCGTTCAGGAAATCGCTTACCTGATGCGCGCTGGCGAGCCCGATGCGACCGACCGCATGGTCGGCTTTGCGTTCGGTGCCTATGCGGTCCAGCTCATCGAGGAAGGCCGCACCGGCAGGATGGTGTGTCTGCAGGACGGAAACTACAATTCGGTGCCCGCCGCAACCGTCCTCGAAGGAACGCGCCGAGTTAGCGTACCGGGACTTTACGATCCGCTTTCTTACCGCGCCAGCCTGCTCAAGGTCGAGGGCATGCCCATGTTCCTTTATTGAACCGGCCCGCTCTTTTGCAATGTTGCTGCGCGCGAAGCGGTCAGGCCGCAAGGGATCGGAGCGCCGCTGAATACACTAACGATGTCGAATGCTCTTGATCAGCCGACCATGTAGCCGCCGGCGTCGCAGTTGATCGATTGGCCGGTGATCGTGCGGCTTTCATCGCTGGCCAGGAACAGCGCGAGGTTAGCCACGTCGATCGGCTGCGAAATCGCGCGCAGCGGGACTGTGGAAAGGGCCTTTTCCTTCCACTCCTCGTAAGTGATGCCCTGCTCGCCGGCCATGCGGTGGCCGTAGTTGACCCAAAGTTCGGTCTCGATGCTGCCGGGCACCAGGCAGTTGCAGCGGATGCCCTTGGGGCCGACTTCGAGCGCGATGGTCTTGGTCAGCGCGCGCAGCGCCGCCTTGGCGGAGGTGTAATGCGTCTTGCGCACCATGCCGGTCCAGCCTGCGGTCGAGGAAAAATTGACGATCGAGCCCTTGCCGCGTTCGAGCATCGAGGCATTGAGCACCTCCCGGCTGCACAGCATCGCGGCGGTAAGGTCGATGGCGAGGGTGGCGTTGAAGTTCTCGACCGTCTGTTCCCACACCCATTTGTCCGTGCCGGGCGCAGCGGCGTTATTCAGCAGGATGTCGATCTGGCCGAACTCGTCCATCGCGCGCGCGACCATCGCCTTGACGTCGTCCTCGCTGGTGACATCGCAGCGCATGGCGATCGCATCGGGGCCGATCTCGCCCGCCGCTTCCTCGACGAGTTCGACCCGCCGCGCCGACATCAGCACCTTGGCGCCCTGCTTTACGAACAGCTTGCCCATCACCGGACCGCAGCCCGTGCTCGCGCCGGTGATAATCGCAACCTTGCCTTCGAGTCTCTTGGTCATCGCAGTCCTGGCTCCCACGCGCTTGTATTCCTTACGTGCGAAGTTGACTAACGGACGTTAGCTGCACGTTCAACCGGCATGTGCAAATCCGGAGGCTCCTCAACCGCTCACGTTCCAATTTCAACTGCCGCCGAGATTCTAAAGCCCGCGCTTGTTGCTCAAGCGAGCCTGTCTAGTTAACGATTGTTAGATCAGTAGATGCAGGAAGTGATCGCCAATTTGCGGTGAAGGATTCATACTGGAGCAAACGGGGAGTGCGAGAGCGGCATTCCGGCACTGAGCGCTCCGGACTGAATGGTAAAACCAGTTATCTGAGAGGAAAATTGCACATGACCGACACCGCAAATGCGCTGGCCCGGGTCCCTTACCGGATCACCGATCCGCAGCTCATACCGGCCGAGCGCTATCACGATTCCGCATTCTTCGAGCTGGAGAAGAAGCACCTGTGGCCGCATGTCTGGCAGATGGCATGCCGGCTCGAGGAAATTCCCGAGCTGGGCGACTACACGGTCTACAACATCCTCGAACACTCGGTCATCCTGATCAACACCAAGGAAGGCGTGAAGGCGTTCAAGAATGCCTGCCGCCACCGCGGCCTGCGCCTCGCCCACGGACCGGGCCACTGCGGCAGCGAGGGGTTCATCTGTCCTTTCCACGGCTGGCGCTGGAACGGCGAGGGTGAGAACACCTTCGTTTTCGCGCGGCAGGAGTTCGACGAAGCCGTGCTCTCGCGCGCCGAGATCGACCTGGTTCCGGTGCGTGTCGAGTTCTGGGCAGGCTGCGCCTTCATCAACTTCGATGACGATGCGCCGGATCTGCGGACAAGCCTCGGTCCGGTCGCCGACCGCATGGATTCGCGCCACGCCGACAAGCTCAAGATGGACTGGTGGTGCGGCACCGTGCTGCCGACCAACTGGAAACTGGCGATGGAGGCGTTCCAGGAAGGCTTCCACACGCCGCAGACGCATCCCCAGCTTCAGGCAGTCTCGGTCAATGCCAATGATGCGTTTGGCCCGCCTTACGACGGAGCTGCGATCAACGCCGATCTGAATGCGCGCGAGACGGTCAACATGCATGTCAACATGCTGGCCAAGCTCAGCGAGGGCATGGACGGCATGGTCCACAAGACCGAGGTCGCCGTGCTCGAAAAGCTGCGCGACATGGAGGTGCCCGACGATCCAAATCAGGCGACGATGGCGTTCTACGGCAAGGCTTACGAAGCCGTGGAGCAGGACGCGCGCGCACGCGGCGCGGACATCTTCGAATTCGGCAAGGTCGCGCAGGAGCATCCCTTCCACGCCGTGGAGTTCATGTTCCCGCACTTCTTCCTGCTGCCGATGCTCGGCGCGATGTCGGCTTACCGCATCCGCCCGCTGACCCCGGAAACCTGCCTGTTCGAGATCTGGTCGCTGGTGATCCGGCCCGAAGGCGAGCCTTACGATACGCCGGGCGAGCCGACGATCCTGCCTTACAATTCGCAGGAGTTTCCCGAAATCCCTCGCCAAGACTATTCCAACCTGCCGCTCCAGCAGCTTGGCCTGCACGATCTGGAATTCATGCGGCTGGCGAGCAATCACGAAGGCATGATCAGCAATTACCAGCGGCTGGTCGACGGCTATCTGGCGGGTCTCGATCCCGAGACGCTCGCCAAGGCATCACAGGTGGTGAATAGCGGCTTTGCCGCGCCGATCCTCGACATCGGCTTTTGAAGATCGGCAGGGAGGGCAAGATGAACAGGATCGAGCAATACCAGGGCAACCTGCTCAACCATATCGAGGCGCTGTATCGTCCGGGCGAGCGCGAACTGGCGCTCGCGCTGGTCGAGGCGCTGGGCTGCTCGGTTTCGGATACCGGATTTTCGGGCGACGGGCCGGAGAGCTTCCTGGCGGTCCATCCCAACCCCGGCGATGCCGACATCCGCAATAACGCCTTCTACATCTCGCCGATGCGTCCCGAACAGCAGGCGCTGGAAGCCAGCCTGGCCCGCCTCGCCCGCGATGACCGCGAACTGCGCGCCGCGCTCGAGGGCTATCGCGGCGCGGCGCGGACCTTGCCGTTCGGCGTCTCGCATTTCGGCCTGCGCTATGTCAGCGAAGACGCACTCAAGGAGGCGTACGCCGCGGTGGGCGAAACACTTTCCGAGCGGCTGGGCGAGCGCCTGCATTTGAGAATTTTTCACCCTGAGGATGGCGAGGGCGCTCAGGCCACGATGGTTCAGGCGTTCGTCTATCAGGACGTCATCGTCTCGGGCTCGTTCACTTACGGGCAGTTGATCGAACTGCAGGGTCCCGCGCGTTGACATGGTGGGCCTGACTGGTATCGAAACGGAGCGGTCGACCGCCGCTGTCGCCAGCGTCCACGGTGACCGCTAGATGGCGTGCGACTGTCAAGAAGGCCGCCTCATCAATGCGGGCAAGGTCAGACTCCTGAGCATCAATTGCCGTAGTTCCTGGTCATCTTGTCCATGAGCCGGCCGCGACCTGCCGGCGACGCCAGAACCGACATCGAACGAGCCACGATCTGCTTGGGCGCGAGCGCTATGAACAGAAAGCCAACGGCGGAAACGACACGCTTTAGGGCGGACAGGTAAGGGAATCGCAGACATGAGGTGAGCCCGGCCGCCAACAGGTTGGCCCGGGTTTCTCCGGGGATTGGATGGCCATGCGGATCCATGCGCAAGGCCAGAAGCCTTTGCTTGGCGATCCCCGGCTGAAACCGGGAGCGGTCAAAGCCGATCTTCACGCCAAGCCGCTCAGCGAATTTCATGTGGACAGCCTCGCGCTCGTAATCGCGCAGGAAAAGTCGCCGCAGCTTTTCAACATTCGCTCGCCCTCAACACGTACATCATATACAAGACGCTCCCGGCTCTGACTTGGGCTCGTAACGGGGTTTAGCAATCGCCCCGGCACGATTTCGGGCTCGCGCTATCGACAATGCACTGTCTGCTCGACTACTCCAGCTGAACGGCCGCAGGCTGCGCTGGGGGAGCGGATTACATGGCAGTGTTCGATGGCCGTGCGGCCTGGGCGCCGGACGGCGGGCGGGTTCACCCCGCGCTGATCCTCCTGGCTCTTTGCCTGTGCGAATTGACCTCGTCGTTCGAAGCGATGATGGTCTATGCCGCACTGCCGCGCCTGATCGGAGTGTTCGGCGATCCGAACAAGGCTGGATGGCTCGTGACGGGTCATCTCATCGTCGGCGCAGGTTCCGCGCTGATCGCGGCGCGGATGGGCGATCTGCGGGGCCGCAAGAAGGTGATGCTGGCGCTGCTTTCGGTCGCGGCGCTAGGGTCGCTTATTAGCGCGGTAAGCACCAGCTTCTGGGCAGTGCTCGCCGGCAGATCGATGCAGGGGATCATTGGCGCGATGCTGCCGCTGGGTATCGGCGTTGCCAGGGAGGCATTCCGCGCAGAAAAGGTTCCGCTTGGTGTCGGCTTGATCGTCACCGCGTCGAGCGTGGGATCGGCTGCAGGCCTGATCGTCGGCGGCGCCATCATCGACAACTTCGACTGGCACTGGCTATTCGCGGCCGGGGCCATCATGCTCACGGTTTCACTGACCGCGGTCTGGCTATTCGTGCCGCAAACTCCGGGCGCGGCCCCCGATCATCCGATTGACTGGATCGACGGCCTGCTTCCTGTGAGCGGGATTGTCGCCCTGGTACTGGCGATTTCCCTGTCGAAGGCAATCGGCTGGGGCGATCCGCGCGTGCTTGCGTTACTGGCAGCCGGCCTGGCGATCATGGCCGCGTGGGCCTGGCGCAACCTGCGCACCCGCTTTCCGCTCATCAACCTGCGCCTGCTGGCTGAGCGTAACGTCGCAATCGCGATCATCGTCTCGATCTTCATGTCACTGGGCACCTACCACGTGATGCTGCTGTTCGCGCCGTTGATGCAGGCGCCGACCTGGACCGTGGTCGGGCTCGGCATGTCCGCCACCATGGCCGGGTTCATCAAGCTGCCCTCCAACCTGCTGGCCTTCACCGCCGGACCTTTGGCGGGCTGGATCGCCTCGCGCTTCAACAACCGGGCGGCCATGATCATCGGCTCGTGCTTTGGCTTGGCAGGATGGGGACTAACCTCGCTCATGCCCGATTCGGTATTCGAGCTTATCCTGCTCTTGTGCCTCATATCCTACGGCACGACCATGCTGATGACCGGATGCCTCAATCTGGTCGCTTTGTCCGTCCCGCAAGCCAGCACCAGCGAGGCGATCGCGTCGCTTTCGGTGGTGCGGACCATGTTCATGGCGATCGGATCGCAGATGATCGCCGTCATCCTGTCCACCCAGACGATCACCGAGCCGGGCGGCACGGCGAAATTTCCCGGCCCGGGAGCCTATCAGACGACCATCATCTGGATAGCATTGACGGTCGCTGCGGGTCTGGTCTCGGCCCTGTTTGTCAGGAGCCGGAGTGCAGCGGCCTGATTGCATCTGATCACGACGCCCGACATAAGGCATTCGGTGCAGCAAGGTTCAATGCCATGAAGATTGGTGTGTTGAAGGAGACCGCAGCGGGAGAGCGCCGCGTTGCGGCGACGCCCGAGACCGTGAAGAAGTTGGCCGCGCTGGGCGCGCAGGTTTCGATCGAGGCGGGTGCGGGCGCGGCGTCGTGGTTCGCTGACGAGGACTATGCTGCCGCCGGGGCTGCGATCACCGATCGCGCCGCGCTGCTGGCGCAAAGCGACGTACTGCTGGGCGTGCAAGGCCCCGATCCGGCAGGGCTGGATGGCATCAAGCCGGGCGCGGTGATCACCGCCATCCTCAACCCGTTCGGCGAGCGCGCGCGGGTCGATGCCTATGCCGCGCTGGAGATCGAAGCGCTCGCGCTGGAATTCATGCCGCGCATCACGCGGTGCCAATCGATGGACGTCCTTTCCTCGCAGTCGAACCTGTCGGGCTACTCCGCCGTGATCGAGGCGGCGAGCCAGTATGGCCGCGCCTTCCCGATGATGATGACCGCGGCGGGCACGATCACCGCAGCGCGCGTGTTCGTCATGGGGGTCGGCGTCGCCGGGTTGCAGGCAATCGCGACGGCGCGCCGCCTTGGCGCGCAGGTCTCGGCGACCGACGTGCGCTCGGCCACCGCCGAACAGATCATGTCGCTGGGAGCCAAGCCGATCTTCGTGTCGGCCGTCGCCGGCATCGAAGGCGAAGGCACCGGCGGCTATGCCACCGAGATGTCGGACGAGTACAAGGCCGCGCAGGCGCAGCTCGTCGCATCGCATATCGTCAAGCAGGACGTGGTCATCACCACCGCGCTCATTCCCGGCAGGCCGGCCCCGCGCCTGGTCACCGACGCGCAGATCGCCACGATGCGGCCCGGCAGCGTGATCGTCGATCTGGCGGTTGAGCAGGGCGGCAATGTCGAAGGGGTTGTCGCCGGCGAGATCGTGGAGCGCCACGGCGTGCGGATCGTCGGACATACCAACGTACCCTCGCGGCTCGCCGCCGATGCCTCTGCGCTCTATGCGCGCAACCTGCTCAACCTCCTGTCAGCCTTCTGGGACAAGGACGCGGGCCGCGCGCAGTTTCCCGACGAGGACGAGATCACCAAGGCGATCCGCCTGACCCGCAGCGGCAAGGTCGTGAGCGAGCGGCTGCTGGGCCAGCCAAATCACGCGCACTGAAAGCGCGCGCGGTCAATCGGCTATCAGTGGTAGAAGTATCCGGAACCTCGCCCCGCCTGCGGGGCTCTTCTCGATCATGATTTGCCCGCCTGCCTGCCGCACGGTTCCGGCAACCTGCGCTAGCCCCAGCCCGGTACCGGACCCGCTTGGTTTCGTTGTAAAGAAGGCGTCAAATACCTGGCCGGTGTGTTGGCCCGGGATACCCGGACCATCATCGTCGACCAGCACCTGCGCCATATCGCCAAGCCGCGAGACCTCGATTGAAAATGCTCCGGTGCCATCCATCGCATCCCGTGCGTTTTTGGCAAGATTGATGAAGGCCAGTTCGAGTTGATCGGCGTTGGCCCGCACGCTGCTGACGTCCGGCGCAACCGACCAAGCGAAAGTTATGCCGCTGCCGAGGATAACGCACCGATGGCGGCCACGAGTGAGTGAGGGGACGAAGAAAATGGATAAGCTCAAGATGCACAGCCCGAACCTGACGGACGAAAACGTCGCAAAGATCCGCGATCTGTTCCCGGGAACCGAGCGCGCCAGGCCGTTCATGCGGGTGAGGAAGTCACCGCGCAGCAGTCCGTCCAGATTATGCTCGACATATTTGCCGCCGTTCATCCGGCCAAACAGCTTGAGGTTCATTTCGCCCTCGAGCGCTGCTGCCCATTGCCCGATCAGATGCTTGACCAGGTGCAAGTCCTGCTGCTCGACATTGCTGAAGGTCGCACCGGTCAGGTCCTGCAAAAACACCGGCGGGATCTGGAACGCGCGGGCGATCTCCTGGATTTGGAAGGTGCGCGCCTCGGTCATCTGGCCCTTTGCCGGATCGAACCCGACGGGCTTCAACTCATAGCCAACCGGGATCGGGAAGATCGGCGTGAGCGCGCCAACCACCATGCGGGTGTTCATCCCGCTCACCATCCGCAAGCGCAACGGGCGGCCGAAGATCGTGCCTCCAGCCGACGTGGTGCCCGACACCGGCGTTGTCGATCCCCACATCATGAAGGCGATCGCTAAGGCATGGAGCTGGCGGCGAAAACTGGAATCTGGCGCTACGGCCACCATCGAGGATGTTGCAGATGCCGAAGGAGTCACGCCAGCGTATATCCGGCGCATGCTCAAGCTCGCCTATCTGGCGCCGGTGGTGCTTGAGAAAATCCTGGTCGCGCGGATATCTCCGGCGGTGTCTCTGAAGGACATGTCGGCCGCAGCGGATATGTCGTGGGGGACGCAAGCAGGCGTGGTGTTTGATCGCGGCCCACAGTTTTGACTTATCCAAAATAGCAGATTGCCGGGTCTAGTCGCCGCTGGCGGCTTGCGGGGCGGGCGCTATGCCTTGCGATTGACGATCGAAC
>CANJUF010000037.1 GCA_947477745.1 Sphingomonadaceae bacterium
AAAGACCCTTCAAAACCAGTGCACAAAGGACAATCTGTCCGAACAAACGGTCATCCTGCAGGCATCATGTCGCACCGAGGCCAATCACGTCGTCAAAACCACGGTTGTTGCGGGTGTCCAGATTACACCAAGAGTTGCAAACTGGTTACAAAGTTTTGGCATATCATTGAGAATAGGTGGTTATTTTGACGAAGTACTATTGAGTGGGAATGAGCCTGACCGGAACTTTGCCCACTATTGGACGTTATTGCTCACCGTAACGGCCGCTGCGGCCATCATGGAGAGCGAATATGATCACAAAGTCGAAAATCGGAATGATGGGAGCGCTCGCATGCAGTGTTGCTCTTGCAGGCTGCGCCACGGTCGAGGAAGCGGTCGTGCAGAAGACCGCCACGACCTATCATGCCACATTGACCGGCGCGCAGGAGCCGATGGGCGGCGATCCCGATGGCTACGCCAAGGCGCAAGTCTCGGTCGCCGACAATCTCGATCAGATTTGCTACGATATCAATGACATCCGCAACATCGGCCCGGTCACTGGCGTGCACATCCATCGCGGCGCCGTGGGCGTCGATGGACCGGTTGTGATGCCACTCATGCAAGCGAACGAAGGCGGCTGGAAGGGCTGCGTCGACAAGAGCGAATGGCTGCAGGAAGCAATCGAGAACCGTTTCACCAATTTTTACGTCAACATCCACACGGCTGAATATCCCAACGGCGCGATCCGCGGCCAGCTGGGCGACTGATCACCGCTGGTTTTGTTGACTTCTCCTCCCGCGCTCGGCACCCCGGATCGCTCGCGGGAGGAGATGACACGGCATGGCAGGTTACACGCTCTACGGCATGGGGAGCCCCAATGTCGTCAAGGTCGTGATCGCGCTCGAGGAGCTCGGACAGACTTACGATTTCGCCCACGTCAACGTATTCCAGGGCGAACAGCGCGCGCCGTGGTTCCTTGCGCTCAACCCCAATGGCAAGGTGCCGGTGCTGGTCGAGGCGGGCGAGAGCGGCGAGCCTTTCGCGCTGTTCGAATCGGGCGCGATCATGGACTTTCTGGCGCGGCGCCACGGCGCGTTCAGCGGCACGAATGAGGACCAGCAAGCCGCAGTGCGCCAGTGGCTTACGTTCCAGATGGCCAATTGCGGCCCTGCTTTCGGCCAGGCGATCCATTTCAGTTTCGCCACCAAGGAATGCCCTTACGGCCAGAATCGCTTCCAGATCGAGCTGCGCAAATTGCTCAAGGTGATCGAGGCGCGGCTGGCTGTTGCCGACTATCTCGCGGGCGAATATTCGATCGCCGACATGGCGTTGTGGCCGTGGATCCGCACGCTCGGCATGTTCTTCGCCGATGACCTTGCGACACCGGCACTGCAGCGCTGGTACGGCGCGGTCGAGGCGCGCCCAGCAGTGGCGGCGGCAACCGCGCGGATGGACTCGATCGGCGGGCTTGACCGTCAGGCGCGCCGCGAGGCGAGCGAGGAGCAGCTCGACCGTTATTTCGGCCGCATGGCCTGGTAGCGACAAACCAATTTACAGCCGCGCTTCGGCGTCCGATACAGTCGCTCGTTCACGGATTCGAACAGGAGAAACAGGATGCCGAAATACAAGATGCTCGTCTTCAGCGATGCCGCCAAGGACGGCGACGAGGCGAACTACAATAAGTGGTACAACGATCAGCACATTCCCGACGTTTGCCGGATCGATGGCTTCACCGGCGCGCAGCGCTTCAAGAACACCATCGACGGGATCACCGGCTACCTCGCAATTTACGAGATGGATGCGCCCGATGCCGCCGCAGCGATCGCCAATCTCACGTCGAAGGCTGGCACCGACGAGATGGTCATGACGCCCGACATCGACATCGAGGGCACCAAGGTCATGGTCTACGAGGTCCTGACCGAACCTTATCCCGCCTAAGGCTGACCAGCCTTACCACGCATGGCCCGCTTCGACCGCCCGCTGTTCGGCGGGGGTCGAGGCGCGGCCCAGCACTGCGTTGCGGTGCGGGAAGCGCCCGAAGCGCGCGATCATGGCTTAATGATCGCGGGCGAAACGGGTGATGAAACTGTCGCCCAGCGCGGTGAAATGTCGCAGAGATTCGCGCTGATCGCGGATATTCTCGCTGTGCATCAATGGCATGAGCGCAAATTGCCGTTCATGCTTGCCGAGCCTCCGGTCCCACCCATTCTTTAGAAATCCCAGGCAGATCGCCCGCGCCAGCGGATCGCAGGCAAAGGCGCCCGCATCGGCGCGCAGCACGTTGCGCGGCGCTTGATCGAACAGCAGGATCGCAGCGCGGGCGGTCGCCGGATCGCGCAGGAACGCCTGCGGCGTCGCGCCCGAGAGCGCTGCCAGCCACCGGCCCTACCGTAGCCCGCCGCGGCCAGTCAATCGCGCCCGACGACCACAGCGCCGCCCAGATAATCAGCGGCTGCGCGAACATGCGCGGGACGTGGTAGCCAAGGTTGCTGCCATCATCGATCAGCATGTGATTGATGTTGGCGGGCCAGACGCATAGCGCATAAGCGGCAAGGCCCCACCCCGCCGCCTTGCGCAGCGCAGGCGAGAACGGTTGGATCAGCCCCACCGCACCAAGCGCTTCGGCAATGCCGGTCAGCAATACCACGTCTTGCGGAAAGGGAACCCAGCCCGGTATGATCCTGAGGAACGGGCCGGGCCAGGTCAGATGAAACGCGCCGGCCGCCAGATAGATTGCCGCCAGAAGCCAGCGAACGATCAGGCGGCCCACCCGGTATTCCGTCAGTCAGCCATTGCGACCTTCCGGTACGGCACGAATTCGTTGAGGCCGACCGTGCCGACCTGCATGAACGAATTGCGTTCGACCAGCTTGACCAGATCGAGGCTGCAGACCTGCGCGGTGTGCGAGGAGCGCACCAGCACGTCGTCATCGTCGAGGCTGTCGGCATTGCTCGGGCGGTTGACCCAGATCGTCGTGCCGCGGCCATAGACGAGGGCGGTCCGGTCGATAACCTTGAGGTCGCTCGAAGCGCTATAGGGCAGGCAGCGTTCCGGCTCCCCGGCGACGCGGCCTTCGAGCAGTTTGGCGAGCTTTTCCTCGCCGCTAATGCGCTCCTTGCCGGAGACTGCCGAAGCTCCCAACAGGGCGAGCGTCGTAGCCAGTGCGATTGCGATCTTCTTCATTGTCGTTTCTCCCAATCGAATGAACGGTATTTGCGACGTTCAGCCTTAACCCTCGCTGACCGCTTGTCGTCATCAACCCGGCGCAGCGCGCAGCAGTCCGATCCACTCGAGGGGATCGTCGGGCTGCGTTTCAAACGTTGCAGCGCCGCCTTCGATGATCACCCACGGCTGCTTTCGCGATGTCCACAGGTGAACCGCCGGGATAAGCTCGTCGCTGGCATCGAGCGTCCCCGCGCGCAGGATTCCGCTGCCTGGGCGCGATTTGTTGCTGCTGTAGATCCGCGTCAGGCATGCCGGGCATGCATGCTGCGTGACGCTCGATCCGTCAGGCTTGGCGACATCCGCCGTGATCAGTTCGCCGCTGATCTCAAGCTGGTCGAGGCTGATATGCAGGTTCAGCATGAAAGCGCTCCCGCTGCGCGTCTGGCAATCGCGGCAGTGACAGGCGTAAGGCTGCATTCCGCGGGCATCTCGCAGGATATACCGCACCTTGCCGCAGGCGCATCCGCCTTCGTGAGGTCCGATGCCAAGCATCAAGCCGTTCCGCCCACCGTCAGCCCCTGGATCAGCAGCGTCGGCTGGCCCACGCCCGCGGGCACCGATTGCCCGCCCTTGCCGCACACGCCGACACCCTCGTCGAGCGCCATGTCGTTGCCGATGCCGGTGACGCGGGTGAGCACCGATGGCCCGTCACCGATCAGCGTCGCGCCCTTGATCGGCGCGCCGAGCTTGCCGTTCTCGATCTTGTAGGCCTCGGTGCAGGAGAACACGAATTTGCCCGAGACGATATCGACCTGCCCGCCGCCGAAGCTCTTGGCGAAAATGCCGCTCTTGACCCGGCTGAGCAGTTCGGCGGGATCGTCCTCGCCGCCTTTCATGAAGGTGTTGGTCATGCGCGGCATCGGCGCGTGGGCATAGTCCTCGCGGCGGCCGTTGCCGGTCGGCTCCACGCCCATCAGCCGCGCGTTTAGGCGGTCCTGCATGTATCCCTTGAGCACGCCGTCCTCGATCAGCACGGTCTCGCCCGTCGGCGTGCCCTCGTCGTCGATCGAGAGCGAACCGCGCCGGTCAGGGATCGAGCCGTCGTCGACCACGGTCACGCCGCTTGCCGCCACCCGCTCGCCGATCCGCCCGGAAAAGGCGCTGGTGCCCTTGCGGTTGAAATCGCCTTCGAGGCCGTGGCCGATCGCCTCGTGCAGCAGCACGCCGGGCCAGCCGGGGCCGAGCAGCACGGTCATCTCGCCGGCGGGCGCATCGACGCTTTCGAGGTTGACCAGGGCCTGCGCCAGTGCGGTGTCTATCGCGCGGTTCCAGCTTTCGGGCTCGAACAGCCGGTCATAGAGCCAGCGGCCGCCCATGCCGAAAGTGCCGGTTTCGCGCCTGCCATTGCTTTCGGCCACGATCGACACATTGAGCCGCACCAGTGGGCGGATGTCGGTGGCAAGGAAGCCGTCGGGCCGCACGATCTCGACCACTGACCATGAACCCGAAAGCGAGGTGCTGACCTGGCTGACGCGCGGATCGCGCGCGCGCGCGGCGCGGTCGATGTCCTCGAGCAGCGCGACCTTGGCGGCGAAGGGCACGAGGTCCAGCGGCGATGCGTCAGTGTAGAGGTGGCGGTTGTTCTGGCGCGGTGCAGCGGGGCGCGGCGCATTGGCAGGATCGAGCAGGCGGAGCGTCTCGCCCGCGCGGCGGATCGCGGCGGCGGAAATGTCGTTGGCGTGGGCAAAGCCGGTCATCTCGCCCGACACGCCGCGCAGGCCAAAGCCCGAATCGCGCGAATAGTCCGCAGTTTTCAGCCGGCCGTCATCGAAGCCGAACGTCTCGCTGGCGATGAATTGCAGGTAAAGCTCGCCATCGTCGCAGCGTTCGAGAGTCTCGCGGGCAAGCGTCTGGGCTTCCTCGGGCGTGAGGCGGCCTGGCCGGTAAATGTGCGAGCGCGGATCGGTAAGTGTGGTCATCGATCCGATATAGCGATGCTTGCAGCATTAGCCCACCCCGCTGCGACTATCAGCTCCTTCGGACCCGCAAGTCTCGCTCCCCTCCCGCCTGCGGGAGGGGTTGGGGGTGGGTAGTCAGCTAGCGCCAGAGGCGATGTCGGGCAGGGCCGACTGGTCGGCACCGTCCGCCGGGCCGCCTTTGAGCACAAAACGCCGGTCGCAATAGCCGCAATCGACGTAGCCGTGCTCGTCGATTTCCAGCCAGACGCGCGGATGGCCAAGCGCGGCCCCGGCACGGATCTGGGTGGCGCCGTCGCACTTGACGCGCGGGCTGTCGGTCAGGGTCACTTCGGGCGGTTCGATCATGGCCACGCCCACTACCAAAGCCTCTCTTAGAATTCCAGTCGAAGTGCATCTTTCACCACAGACGCCTGCCCTTGACGAAATCGCGCGCCGCGCCGCGCGCCAGTTCGCGATCGCTGGGCAGATGCGCGCCATCGTCGAGGTCGCGGGTTGCGATCAGGACGCTACCCGCAACGTACTCGTCGAAATGCATCCCGCACATGCCGTCGTGCACCCAGCTCACCGTTCCGAACGCTTCGAACGTGTGCCAGGCGAGCACGGCTTCCTGCCCGGCGCGAAGCGGACAAGTCACCGCAAGCTTGGCCCCGCCATACGAGAGGTCGGTGAGCACGGCGCTGCTGGTCCCGTCGAGCGTCGTCAGCCGGGCAGGCAGGCGCACGCGCAGGCGGCTGTGCACGCGCCGCCCGATTGTGGGTTTTTCCCCGTCTGGCCGAAACGGTTCCATAGGCCCGCATTGTCGCGCGCGCATGGCAAATGCCGGGTATCCGAGGGCATCCGGCAAACTACCTAGATACGATGTCGCGGCTTGAAACAGGGGGGCGGGCCGGCGCGAGAGGGACCATTCGCAGCCGGCCCGCCTGCTCGGCGTCCGTCAGGGGGAGGACGCCGAGGGCGACAGGTCAGGCTGGGGGGCCGTTGCTGTCGCTCGCTGCGGCGGAGGGAGCAGTCCGCCGCAAGCCTTTCCATGCCAGCACCAGCAGGCCGGCAAGCAGGAGCCAGGGAAGCAGGAGGCCGGCCAGGGTCAGCAGCACCACCAGCATTCGCTCCATCGAACCGAGCGAGCTGGTGGCGGCATCGCCGAGCGGATCGTCGCTGGCCGCGAACAGGCCCGCGCTCGAATAGGCGAAGGTCATCGGCGTAGTGGCGAGTCGCTGCTCGCCCTCAGCCCGGCTTACCTGTTCGCCGCGCAGGCTGGAGCGCAGCTCGTCGGCGCGCGCGGCCAGCGCCGTGCGTTCCTGCGCCGAGAGCCCGGCGCCCGCCAGCCGCTTTTCGATCCGGGCCAATTCGGCTTCGAGGCCGGCGCTGCGCACTTGCGATGCGTCGATCTGCGAACCGAAATCGTCGCCGGTCACTTCAGCATTGGCGAGCACTCCGTCAGCCTCGCGCACCGTGTCGAGCGCCTGCTTGCCGAAGCGATGAGCGAGATCGGGCGCGACGAGGAAATCGAGCCGGGCGCTGACCGCACCCGCATCGTCCTAGCGGAAATCCATGCCGGTGACCTGGCAGCGCTGCGCGCCCAGTTCCTCGCAGGCGGCGGCGTGGCGGTGCTGGACATCGGAAATGGCCTTGCCCGGCAGGGTGAAGGCATAGGAATAGGCGAAGGCAACGCCCGGCGCGGCGCTGGTGGTAAAGCCGGGCGCTTCCTCGCCGCGGGCCATGTCGGCGCTGGCGGCAGAGGGAGGCGGTGCCTGTCCAGCCGCTTCGGTAACGCTTTCGGTCCCGGGCGCCTCCTTTTCGGAAGAAACCTCGGAGCAGCCCGCCAGCAGCGCGAGGCTGGCGGACAGGATCATTGCGGGGATCAAGGGAACGGATCGCATCAAGCTCTCCAAAATTGAGCGGACGGGGGCGCCGCTGGAACTGCCAATTGTGGCAGCGAGGCCATTTCTAGCCTCAATTCTGCCATAATTCAACGGTGAATCGTTTTCTGACGTAGATGAACCGTTAAAAACCATACAAAGTCGCGGAAATCTGCCTTATTTGCATGGGCTGGACGCAGCGCGCAGCGCGCCCTAGTTTGCCCTGTGGAAGAGGGCTGGGGGCATGCCGATGCGTTCACAAATTCGGGTGCTGCGCGCCATCATCGCGGCGAGCCTGATCACCGTTTCCGCCTGCAAGCAGGACAGCGCGCCGGTGCCCGCGCCGCCGCGTGCTGAGGACCCGGTGCCGGTTCCGACCGGCTCGTCGCTGGTTTCGGTGCCGGTAACAGCCGATGCGAGCCTGCTGCGGCGTCTGGTTGAGCGCGAAGTGCCGCAAACGTTGTGGCAGATCGACGAGCGCTTCGAGCGCTGCGTGCCGCCGCAGCGCATCAAGGTGCTGGGCCAGCGGATCAAGCTGGCGCCCAAGATCGGCTGCCGGGTGGTCGGGCAGGTGACGCGCGGGCCGATCACGCTGCGCGGCGAGGGCGAGGATATCGTCGCGCAGGTGCCGCTGCGGGCGAGGGTGCAGGCGCGCGATGTCGGCGGGATCATCAAGCACGAGACCGCGACCGGTTCCGCCATGGCCTCGGCGCGCATCCGGCTGGTGCTCGCGCCCGACTGGTCGCCGCGCGCCAGGGTCACGCTCCGCTACAACTGGACGCGTGAGCCCGGCATAGACTTCCTCGGCAAGCGCATCGAGTTTACCAAACAGGCCGACAAGGCATTGCGGCCCGTAGTTGCCCGGCTCGAACGCAGCTTGCCGCGCGAGCTGGAAAAGCTGCGGCCGCGCCCGCAGGTGGCGGACCTGTGGCGCTCGGGCTTCACTGTGCTTTCGCTGAACGAGAAGAACCCGCCGGTGTGGCTGCGGCTGACCCCGCTCAAGGTGCACTACGGCGGCTATTCGTTTCGCGGCGATGCCATCACGCTCAACCTCGGGCTTGAAGCCACGACCGAGACCTTTGTCGGCAAGCGGCCCGAGCCATCCGCACCCGGCCCATTGCCAGCGCCGGCCAGCGGCCTGCGCGAACGCGGGCTCGATTTCTTCCTGCCGGTGGTGGCCGACTACGATCCGCTTGAGCCGGTGATCCTGCGCGCGCTCGACAAGCGCGAAGCGCGGCCTTTCACCCTTCCCGCGCTGGGCGAGGTCAAGGCCGATTTCACGGCGGTGGAGGTCTATGCGACGCAGGGCCAGCGTCTCGCGGTGGGGATCGACCTCGCCGCGTGGCAGACCTCCGCGCCCGAAAAGGTGACGCGCGGCAAGGTCTGGCTCACCGCCACGCCCGTCAGCCAGCCCGGCTCGGCGCAAGTGAAGTTCGCCAATGTCGAGGTGCGCGGCAAGACCGACACGCTTGGCGGGACCATGCTGGTCAGGGTGGCGCAGCAATTCTCGTTCTCGGACACGATCGCCGATGCGCTGGCGCAGGATTTCGCGGGCGATCTGGAGGAGCTGCAAGGCAAGGTCCGCCGTGCGCTGGCCGAACGGCGCGAGGGCGCGCTGCTGATCCGCACCGACATCGACCGCTTCGAGACCGGCGCGATCACTGCCTACGGGCAGGGGCTGTACATGCCGGTGCGCGCCAGAGGGCGGGCGAACTTGCGCTATCTGCCGCGAAGATAGCACCCCGGCGGGCCTCGCTGCGTTCCCCCTTTACCGCGCCGCGATCCTGCCGCACAGGAGCAGACATGTCCGACCAGCCTGCCATTTCGATCCGCAATCTCGTCAAACGCTATGCCGCCAGCGGCGGCAATGCAGGCAAGCTCGCGCTCGACGACGTCAGTTTCGACGTTCCCGAAGGCGGCATTTTCGGGCTGCTCGGCCCCAACGGCGCGGGCAAATCGACGCTGATCAACATTCTTGCGGGCATGGTGCTCAAGACCGAAGGCTCGGTTTCGATCTGGGGCTTCGACATCGACCACGACATGCGCAACGCCAAGCGCGCGATCGGCATCGTCCCGCAGGAAGTGGTGTTCGATCCGTTCTTCACCCCGTTCGAGGTGTTGGAAAACCAGGCGGGGCTTTACGGCGTGCGCAAGGAGCTGCGCCGCTCGATGGAACTGCTGCGCGCGGTCCATCTCGAGGACAAGGCCAAGGCCTATTCGCGCACGCTTTCGGGCGGGATGCGCCGCCGGCTGCTGATCGCCAAGGCGCTGGTCCATGCCCCGCCGGTGCTGGTGCTCGACGAACCGACGGCGGGGGTCGATGTCGAGCTGCGCCGACAGCTGTGGGAACTGGTGCGCGAGATGAACGCGCGCGGTGTCACCATCGTCCTCACCACGCATTATCTCGAAGAGGCCGAGGAGCTGTGCGAGCGCATCGCCATCATCAATCACGGCCGGCTCATCACCAACCAGCCGACTGCGCAGCTGGTTGGCATGGCGCGTGAGAAGATCGTGCGTATCACGGTGGACAAGGACCTGGCCGGCCCGCCGATGGAAGAGGCGTTCCTCAAGGCCGAGGTGCTCGCTCCGCGCACGCTCGAGATCACTTACGACCGCGACCGCTCAAGCGCCGGGCAGGTGCTCGCGCTGGTCCAGCAGCACGGCTATGCGGTCGCCGACGTGACCACGCGCGAGCCCGACCTCGAGGACGTGTTCGTTACGCTGACGTCATCCGCTCAATCCTGAAGCGCGAGTTATCGAGATCGCCTGCTTTGCCGCGCGGGCGAAATACACCGGAGCGCGGAAATCGGCTGTCGCCCGCAAATGCTTGCAGGTCCTGGACTTGCCAGCCAATAAGGCCCGATGGGAGAACCACATTCTCAGCAGCATCACGACGTCATCGTCGTCGGCTCGGGCGCGGCGGGGCTGACTGCGGCGCTGGCGCTGGCTGACAAGCTCAAGGTGCTGGTGCTTGCCAAGGGCTCGCTCACCGGCGGATCGACCGCCTGGGCGCAAGGCGGCATCGCTGCCGTGCTCGATGCGGGCGACACTTTCGAAAACCATATCCGCGACACCATGGTGGCGGGCGCGGGGCTCAACCGGATCGAAACGGTCGAGCATGTGATTGGCCGCGCGCCGCACGCGATTGACCGGCTGGCCAGCCTCGGCGTGCCGTTCAATACTGAGCAGGGCGCGCTCCACCTCACCCGCGAAGGCGGCCACTCCCACCGCCGCATCGTCCATGTCGACGACGCCACCGGCTGGGCGGTGCAGTCCGCGCTGCTCAAGGCGGCGCACGACAACCCCAACGTGACGCTGCTCCCGGGCCGTGCCGCGATCGATCTCATCACCGGCAAGCACGAGACGAAATATTCAGGATCGGGCCGGGTCTGGGGCGTCTATGCGCTCGACGAGGAAAGCGGCGAGGTCGAGGCGCACACCGCGCGCGCGACCGTGCTGGCGACCGGCGGCGCGGGGCGCGTCTACCAGTTCAGCACGGCACCAAGGGGCGCAACCGGCGACGGCATCGCCATGGCCTGGCGCGCGGGGGCGCGCGTCGCCAACATGGAGATGATGCAGTTCCACCCGACCTGCCTCTACAACCTCGAGGTCAAGAACTTCCTGATCACCGAGGCGGTGCGCGGCGAGGGCGGGCAACTCAAGCACCCGCAGACCGGCGAGCGATTCATGGCGCGTTACGACGGGCGGCTGGAGCTTGCGCCGCGCGACGTGGTCGCCCGCGCCATCGACGACCAGATCAAGCGTCACGGCCTCGACTATGTCCATCTCGACATCAGCCACCAGCCGGCGGATTTCGTGCGCGCGCATTTCCCGACGATCAACGAGAAGCTGCTTACGCTCGGCATCGACATGACGCGCGAGCCGATCCCGGTGGTGCCCGCGCAGCATTATACATGCGGCGGGGTGATGATCGACCTTGACGGGCGCACCGACCTGCCCGGGCTCTATGCCGTGGGCGAATGCACCGAAAGCGGGCTGCACGGCGCGAACCGGCTCGCCTCCAATTCGCTGCTCGAATGCTTCGTGTTCGGCGAGGCCGCCGCTGCCGATATCCTCAGGTGCTGGGATGAGTTCGATGCACCGCCGCCGGTGCTGGCGTGGGATTCCAGCCGGGTCGAGGATTCGGACGAGGAAGCCGTGGTCATCAAGCAGAACTGGACCGAGATTCGCCGCTTCATGTGGAACTATGTCGGCATCGTGCGCACCACCAAGCGGCTGGAACGCGCGCAGCACCGCATCCGCCTGCTCGAGGAGGAAATCACCGAATATTACCGGCACTTCCGCGTCGGCACCGACCTGATCGAACTGCGTAACCTGCTGGCGAGCGCGGACCTGATCGTGCGCAGCGCGCTCAAGCGCCGCGAGAGCCGGGGCCTGCACTTCACGCTCGATTATCCCGAGACCCTGCCGGTGGCGAAGGATACGGTGCTGGTGCCGCGCTGATCGGCGTTTCCGCTTGCCTAACCGGCATTTGAGGCAGACTTTCCCTCATGCCCGGTCCGGGCAAGGGGGGACAATCAGATGGCAACCACGCCAGCCGTACCGGCTGCCTTGACCGCGCCCGCCGGGCGCGAAAGCTTCGGCCATCCGCGCGGGCTTTATTTCCTCGCCTTCACCGAAACCTGGGAGCGGTTCTCGTTCTACGGGATGCGCGCGCTGCTCGTGCTCTACATGGTGCAGGAACTGCTGGTGCCCGGCCGGATCGATACGGTCGCGGGAATGGCCGGATACCGCTCGGCGCTCGAAGCCATGTTCGGGCCGATGTCGATGCAGCAACTGGCGACGCAGACTTTCGGATTCTATGCGGGCCTTGTCTACCTGACGCCGCTCATCGGCGGCCTCCTGGCCGACCGCTGGCTCGGCGCGCGCAAGACCGTGCTGATCGGCATCGCGCTGATGACGGCGGGCCATGCGGCGATGGCGTTCGACCAGAGCTTCCTGCTCGCATTGCTGCTGCTGATCCTTGGTTCGGGGTGCCTGAAGGGCAATATTGCTGCGCAGGTCGGGCACTTATACCCGCCAAGCGACGAATCTCGCCGCTCGAACGGCTTTGCAATCTTCAGCACCGGCATCAACCTGGGCGCGGTCGCCGGGCCGCTGATGTGCGGGCTGGTCGCGGCGGTCTGGGGCTGGCACGCGGGCTTTGGCCTTGCCGGCGTGATGATGCTGATCGCGGCGATCGTTTACCTCGCCGGGCTTGGCGATTTCGCCGACGACGCCCCCACCAGCGCGCAAGACCATGTCGCGCCGCTGACCGGGCCGGAAATGCACATGCTGGCGATGATCGTGCTGGTGCTGGCGCTGTGCACGATACCTTTCGTCGCTTACGATCAGGGGTCCAATGCCGGAATGATCTGGCTCGACCGGAAAGTCGACCTGTCGACGCCGTTCGGACTGGTGCCGGCGGCCTGGTTCAATTCGATCGACCCGCTGGCGTCGATCCTTTCGGTTCCGGTGCTGATATGGATGTGGAAGCGGCGCGAGGCGCGGGGCGTGAGCGCTGACGATATCACGAGGATTGCACTGGGCGCGCTGCTGTTTGTCCTGTCAAACGTAGCGCTCGCATGGGCCGACTGGGCCTGGCCCCAGGGCGGGATCCCGGTGATCTTCCCGATCCTCGGCTTCGTGCTGACCGGGGTCGGGTTCATAGCTGCCTGGCCGACCATGCTGGCGCTGGTCTCGCGCCGCGCGCCCAAGAAGGTCAACGCCTTCATGATGGCGGCAGTCTATCTCACTGCCTTCGCCAGCGGGATCGGCGGCGGGCTCTATTCGCGCTTTTACGAAACGCTGCCCGGTTGGCAGTTCTGGCTGGGCAACGGGCTGTTTCCGCTGGCCGGCATGTTCCTGCTGCTCGTGCTGCGGCCGTGGCTGCGACGAAGGATGGATGCGCTCGAAGCGCAGATCGCCTTTGAGGCTCAGGACGAGCGCAGGGCCGACCAGGCGCCGTAGCTCGCAACGAGGAAAGGCACGCAATAGGTCAGTGCGAGCTTCCACGCCACGAGCGGCTCGCCGCGCCACAGTTCCGGCCCCTGATTGATCGCGTTGAGCAGGGTGCCGACGATCAGCGCAACCATCAGCGAGCGTGTGGCTATCGGTGGGCGCAGCACCCGGCGTAGCGTGCTGTTGGCATCCGTCATCCCGCAATCCCAAATGGTGAGGCCGTCCACAGGTCGTCGATCACCTCCATCTCGATCGGATCGAGCCTTTCGCTGTGAGGCCATTGCGGACCTTCGCCAATCGCGTCGAAGGCATCCTCGCGCGCCTTGCGGCCGGGCCACGGCGCCACCGCCACGAAAGTGCCGTCAGCCGTGCGGCCAAGGCACGATCCGAATCCGCCTTGCGCTCGCAGCGCCAGCGTCGTCTCGCTCCACGCCTTGCGGAAGGCGTTTTCATCTGCGGGGGCGACGCGCCAGCGGTAGACCGCGACGAAACCGCCCGCCATCAACCGATCCCTGCCAGCCGCCCGATGAAGATCAGCGCCATCGCGCCGAGCAGCGAGGCAAGGCATCCCGCCCGGCTGAACCCGCTGCTGCCGCGCGAGGTGACGAGGCCGGCCAGCAGCGAGCCGCCGATGCCCAGCCCGATTGTCGCCAGCCAGCTCATGGTGACTGCGCCGGGATAGAACCAGCGCGCCAGCGCGCCGACCACGAGCCCGCTCAGTATCGCGCCGATGATGTTGATCATGAAGGTCTCCTCTTGCCTTGGCTGCGGTCCAGCATATGGCAAATAGGCGATGACGCAACCACGCACCGGGATGAGGCAAGGACGACGATGGATCTCTCGCTCAAGGACGACCAGCAGATGCTGCGCGATACGTTCGCGCGCTTTCTCGACGAACATTCGAGCATGGAGCGCGTGCGCAAGGCCAGGGCCGCAGGCGGGTTCGACCGCGTGCTGTGGGAGGGGCTGGCCGAACTGGGCACTTTCGCGATGCGCGTGTCCGAAGAGGCGGGAGGGCTGGGGCTTGGCGCGCTCGATGCCGCGCTGGTCTGCGAGGAGGCGGGCCGCACGCTGATATCCGGGCCAGTGGCCGAGGCGATCGTTTCGGCGCGGCTGATCGGCAAGCTTGGCGGCGAGCTTGAACAGGTTACCTCGGGCGCGAAGGTCGTCGCTCTCGCTCATCACGATCTGGCCGCGCGCCCGGTACAGTGGATCGCGGGCGGCGGCGCGGCCGATCGGGTGGTGGCCCGCAAGGGCGATCAGGTGGTGCTCGTCTCGCTTTCGGATGCGGACCGCAAGGCTGAGCAAACCCTCGCCGACAATGGCCTGGCCGAGATCGACCTTGGCGGGGCTCCGCAGGCGGTGCTTGGCTCGGGCCAGTCGGCCGCTGACCTGTTTGCCGCCGCGCTCGAGGAATGGCAGCTTCTGATGGCGGCACAGCTCAATGGCGTGGCGCGGCAAGCGGTCAGGCTTGCGGCGGAATATGCCTGCGAGCGCAAGGCCTTCGGCGTGCCCATCGGCACCTATCAGGCGCTGTCGCATCCGCTGGCTGAATTCATCAGCGCGGTCGAGGGCGGCAACCTGCTGGTCTGGAAGATCCTTCACGAAATCGCGGCGGGCGATGCGGTGGGCCACAAGATCCCGCTGGCGCTGTGGTTCAACGCCGATCTGGCGAGCCGCGCGGGCATTCAGTGCCTGCGCACATTCGGCGGCTACGGCCTCACCACGGAATACGACGTCCACCTTTACAACCTCGCCGCCAAGGCGCTGCCGCTCACGCTCGGCGATCCGCAGCGGCTGCTGGCCAAGGCGGGACGGCGACTTTACGCGGGCGAAAGGACGGTGCTGCCCGATGTCGGCGCGGTGCCCTTCGATTTCGATCTCGGCGAGGAAGCCAAGGCGCTTGCCGCCGAGGTCGAGGCCTTCTTCGAGGAAACGCTGACGCCCGAATTGCGCGCCCATGCCCACCACTCGTGGGACGGGCACCATCCCGAGGTCCACCGCAAGCTGGCGCAGGCCGGCCTGCTTTTTCCCGAACTTCCGCCCGAAAAGGGCGGGCGCGGGGCATCGCCTTACGCAAGTCATGCCGCAGGGAAGGTCTGGGCCAAATATGGCTGGTCCGCCCATGCCAAGGGAACGACCTCCATGGTGGCGGCGATAATCGACAGGTTCGGAAGCGACGAGCTCAGGGAAAAGGCATTGAAGCCGATCCGTGCCGGCGAGGCGATCTGCAGCCTCGGCTATTCCGAACCGGGTAGTGGGTCGGACGTGTTCGCCGCGCAGACCAAGGCGACGCCTGATGGCAACGGCTGGCGGATCGACGGCACCAAGATGTTCACCAGCGGGGCGAACATCGCGGATTGGGTGCTGATGCTCACGCGCACGAACGCCGATGTGGCCAAGCACAAGGGCCTGACGATGTTCCTCGTTCCTACCAGTGCCGAAGGGTTCGACGTGCAACCCGTTTATACGTTCCAGGACGAGCGCACCAACATCACGTTTTACGACGGCGTCCGCATACCGGACAGCTATCGGCTCGGTGACGTCGATCAGGGCGTGCGCGCGATGAGCGTCGCGCTCGAAATGGAGCAAGGCGGCGGCTTTGACGAAGAAGCGATGGAAATGATCCGTGCGGCCGAAGAGCTTTGCCGCGAGATCGAGGCTGACTCGGTCAAGCTGATTGACGATCCCCTCGCGCAGATACGTCTCGCGCGCTGCTGGGCCAATGCCTGGGTGAGCGAGGCGCTTGGCCTGCGCTCGCTGTGGTCTTCGCGCGAAGGCAAGAACCTTCCGGCAGCCGGGCCGATGGCCAAGATGTGGACCAGCGATCGCTATCTTTACGACAGCAGCGACCTGCTCGACCTGACCGCGCCGCTCTCGCTCTCCAAGCGCGAGGGGGCAGCCGAGGCCGTCAATCTTGCCTACCGCTTTGCCCACGCCACGACGATCTGGGCAGGCACCAGCGAGATCCACCGTTCGATGATCGCCGAGCGCGCGCTGGGCCTGCCGCGTTCGCGCGGCTGAGAAGGAGCAAAACCAAATGAGCGACGAACCGCACCTGCTGGTCCGCGAGGAGGACGGGATCCTCATCTGCACGATGAACCGCCCGGCCAAGCTGAATGCCTTGACCACCGATCTGTTCAACCGGCTGGGCGAGGCGGTGCTGCGGCTGCGCGACGAGCCGCAGCTCAGGGTCCTGCTGCTCAATTCGACCGGGCGCTATTTCTCCTCCGGCATCGACCAGTTCGAGGACGTGACCAAGAAGGCCGATGCCGGTGGCGACACCGCCACCGCCGTGCGCGAGATGCACCGGCTGCAGCGCAACATGCAGTACATCCTCGACGAGATGGAGCATGTCGAAAAGCCGATCGTCGTCGCTCACCACGCGATGTGCATGGGCGGCGGGCTCGAGATCTCGCTGTCTTGCGATTTCCGCTTGGCGTCGGAAAGTGCCGCCTATGCCTTCCCTGAAGGCAAGTTCGGTTCGCTGCCCGCCTCCAACGGCGTTTCTCGGCTGACGCGCTATTGCGGGGCGCACTGGGCGCGCTGGATGATCATGGCGAACAAGCCGATCGACGCGGCGCGCGCGCTGCAGATCGGGCTGGTCCACGAGGTCTGGCCCGACGATGTGTTCGAGCACGAGGTGATGGAGTTCTGCCGCCATCTCACCCGCCAGAACCCCGAGCAGATGGGCGCGGCCAAGATCGCGATCGAGCTGTGCGAGGAGGTCGGCCGCGATTCTGCGCGCCACGTCGAAAGGCTGGCCAATTCGGCGCTGTTCCTCAACCCTGACTATGCCTCCGGCCGAGTCGAGTATCTCAAGGGCATTGGCGGCAAGAAGTAGAACCGCGATTGCAAATTCGGGTCTCCCCGGCGCAGGCCGGGGTCCAGTTCGCGCGCCAGTCGCTGGATTCCGGCCTCCGCCGGAATGACGGGGGAGGGAGACCTGATTCGCTCCCCGTTCTCGCCCCAGAATTCGCGCCAGAATGATTCCGATCCGGCAGCAAAACTTTTGATGTGGAAATTATCGAGTCCCCACACGGCCTTGCGGCGCGATTCGCGGTCCGGATCGCCTCAATCGCTGGTTAACCCCGCGTTGACAAAGGCTCGCGGGAATGATTCAAAGCCACAACAGATGGTGAAAAGGCGGTGCGCGGGCCACTAGTTGTGGTGGTTTGCACTGCCAATTCAATGGCATGACCGGGGGTTTGGCCCGGGCAAGTTCGCTTGCCCGAGTTGGAGGGTGGCTGCCTGCCGTCACGAGATGAATTTTGGGGGATTGGCATGGATTTCCGGGACGACCGCGGCACTGGAGCCGGGGCTGATTTGAGCGCAGACAATACCCATATCGATGCTGTATCCTCCGGTTCTTCCCCGAGGTTCGATGAAAGCGAGAAGCCGGCGGTTGCCATGACTGAACGAAGCGATACCGGATCTGCGGTGCTGATCGCCGGAGCCGCCGAAGCGCTGGCCGGCGTGGCCGATGCCGCCGCCAGGGCGAACGAGGACGATTCCAAGGCGATTCACGCCCGCCGCTTCGCCGTGGCCACTGATCCCACGCGCGACGAACTGCTCACCGATTTCGGCAAGGAAACGCTCGACGACCGTTATCTGCTGCCCGGCGAGACCTATCAGGACCTGTTCGCCCGCGTCGCCGATGCCTATGCCGACGATGCCGATCATGCGCAGCGGCTCTACGACTACATCTCGCGGTTGTGGTTCATGCCGGCGACTCCGGTGCTTTCGAACGGCGGCACCGGGCGCGGCCTGCCGATCTCGTGCTACCTCAATTCGGTCGACGACAGTCTCGAAGGTATCGTCAACACCTGGAACGAGAACGTCTGGCTCGCCTCGCGCGGCGGCGGCATCGGCACCTATTGGGGCCAGGTGCGCGGCATCGGCGAGCCGGTCGGCCTTAACGGCAAGACCAGCGGCATCATCCCGTTCGTGCGGGTGATGGACAGCCTGACGCTCGCGATCAGCCAGGGTTCGCTGCGGCGCGGCTCGGCCGCCTGCTATCTCGACGTCACTCACCCCGAGATCGAGGAATTCCTCGAAATCAGGAAGCCTTCGGGCGATTTCAACCGCAAGGCGCTCAACCTGCACCACGGCGTGCTCGTCACCGATGCCTTCATGCAGGCGGTGCGCGACGGCGCGGAATTCGACCTGCTCAGCCCCAAGGACGGTTCGGTGCGCGGCAAGGTCGATGCGCGCTCGCTGTTCCAGAAGCTGGTCGAGACCCGGCTGGCGACGGGCGAGCCCTATATCGTCTTCTCCGACACGGTGAACCGGATGATGCCGGCGCATCACCGCGAGCTTGGCCTCAAGGTCTCGACTTCCAACCTGTGCTCGGAAATCACCCTGCCCACGGGGCGCGACCACCTTGGCAACGACCGCACCGCGGTGTGCTGCCTGTCCTCGCTCAACCTCGAGACCTGGGACGAGTGGAACGAAGACAAGATGTTCATCGAGGACGTGCTGCGCTTCCTCGACAACGTGCTGCAGGACTATATCGACCGCGCTCCCGACGAGATGGCGCGCGCCAAGTATTCGGCCATGCGCGAGCGTTCGGTCGGCATGGGCGTGATGGGCTTCCACTCGTTCCTGCAGATGAAGAACATCGCCTTCGAAAGCGCCATGGCGAAGAGCTGGAACATGAAGATGTTCCGCCATATCGCCGCCAAGGCCGACGAGGCCTCGATGATGCTGGCGCAGGAGCGCGGCGCCTGCCCCGATGCCGAGGAGCGCGGCGTGATGCAGCGGTTCTCGTGCAAGATGGCGATTGCGCCGACCGCTTCGATCTCGATCATCTGCGGCGGCACCTCGGCCTGCATCGAACCGATCCCTGCCAATATCTACACGCACAAGACCCTGTCGGGCAGCTTCGTGGTCAAGAACCCCTACCTGCAGAAACTGCTGGCGGCGAAGAGCAAGGATTCCAACAACGTGTGGAATTCGATCCTCGAGATGGGCGGATCGGTCCAGCACCTCGATTTCCTCACGGTGGAGGAAAAGGCGACCTTCAAGACCAGCTTCGAGATCGACCAGCGCTGGCTGCTCGAATTCGCCGCCGACCGCACGCCTTATATCGACCAGGCGCAGTCGCTGAACCTGTTCATCCCCGCCGATGTCGACAAGTGGGACCTGATGATGCTGCACTTCCAGGCGTGGGAGAAGGGCATCAAGTCGCTCTATTATCTGCGGTCCAAGTCGGTGCAGCGCGCGGGCTTTGCCGGCGGCGGGGTCGAGGCGGATAACACCCCTGAAGCGCCGGTGTTCGAGATCGGCGAAAGCACCGACTACGATGAGTGCCTGGCTTGCCAGTGACGCTCGGCTGGCTGCTGATCGCGGCGTGGTCGGCGGTGATCGTCTATGTGATCGTCGACGTTCGCCGCGTGATGGCGTTCAACTCGCGCCGCAACGCGCAGATCGGGCTTGGCCTGCCGACATCGCAATCGGACCGCGCGGTGCTGATCAACCGGGTGGCGCTGGTGGTGCTGCTGATCGGGTCGGACGCGCTGCTGGTGCACTATCTGCTCTGATCGTCAGGGAGCGACGGCGCTGGACTTCGCCGTTCGCCCCGAGTCTGCCAGCAAACCTGACTGTGCAGCAAAACGCCCCAGCAACTGCAAAGGATGCTGAGGCGCCCAACTCTGAAGAGTGTCTGGATCGGTGAGGCGAAAGCCTCAGGCGGTGGGGTTGGCGCCCTGCCGCAGGCAAACCGTTCCATCGTCGACTGACTCTACCTGATCGATCGACACGTAATGGTGCCGCCCATCGGCGCTGTCGCTGCGGCTCAGCTTGATGCGATCGCCTTCAACGTGATCGACCGTGCCGATGCGGTTGCCCTGCGCGTCTTCAACATCCATGTCGGGCTGGATCTGCTGGGCCTGCACGTTGCCGCCGCCCTGCTGCCCGCCGGACTGGTCGAACTGCTGCTGCTGGCCGCTGCCGCCGGTCGCGCCGCCCTGCTGACCCGACTGGCCCATGCCGGACTGACCCTGCTGGCCCGATTGACCCATGCCGCTTTGCTGACCCTGACCCGTGTTATTCGAGTTCTGCTCGCTCATCACAATTCTCCTGACGGAAATCCCGGCAGAGATGCGCCGGTTGCGAGTGGAACGGCCGAAGCATTGCACGGTTGCCTCCGCCCGGCCGGGTTTGTTGATGGAAAAACGGCGATAGCGCCGTGCCGCCTTGCGCTTGCGACAAAAGGCAGGGATGGCGTGCTTCAGCACGCTACGGTTCGATTGAAGCGGAAGCGCCTCGCGTGCAGAACAAGCAAGCCGAGGCCGCTCGGTCCGATGCCGGGAAATTGCCTACTTGAGGCGGATACGCGTCTCGTCGACGGCGGCGACCCGCTCAAGCGGTACGCAGTGATGCAAGTCGCCCGCGCCCGAGCGGGCCAGCAGGATCAGGTCGTTTATCACACCGTTGACAATTCCCAGGCTCACCCCGGAGTGATTGACCACTTCCATGTGTTCCTTGATGCGCAGCGGCTCGATCATTTTCTACTCATCCGATGAAACGGTTTATAAACGATAAACTCGCCGGTGCGGGGGTTGTTCCAGCGCTGCCTGGCCAAGAAAATAGCGCTTTTTATCGCGTAAAGTCCGCTTGCGCCGCGCCGCCGTTAGGGTGAAGCTGCATGGCGATAACAAGAAGGGGGAGAGCCAATGCCCGACCAAGCGACTCGCCGCGTCGTCACCGGTCTCGACGACGCTGGACGATCCTGCGCCGTGATCGACGGGCCGGTCCCGCGCGTGACGCCCGCCGCCAATCTGGTCTGGCGCAATCGTGCCGTGCCGGCTGACAATTCCGGAAACGCCGATGCGGGCGGGGGCTACGAGATGGAGCACCTCCACGACGGCGGGGTCAACTTCATCCTCACCGAGATGCCGCCGGGACCGGGCGAGACCGCCTTTATGCACGCCACCGACACGATCGACTATCTGGCGGTGCTGTCGGGCGAAATCACCTTGGTGCTGGAAACGGAGGAGGTGGTGCTGCGCACTGGCGACCTCATTGTCGATCGCGGCGTCATCCACGGCTGGCGCAACGACGGGACCGAGACCGCGAAGATGGTATCGGTGACCGTGCCGGCGCATCCGGTCGGCAAGGGGAGGACAGTCTGACATGACCGGGAACACCTATCGCCGCGTCGTCGCGGGACTGGGAGAGGACGGCAACAGCCGGATCCTCATCGACGGCGCGGTGCCCGATGCCAAGAGCATGGCGGGCCGCTCGCGGGTGGTATGGCGCACCGCCAGCGTACCGGCCGACAATTCGGGCAGCGAGGATGTCGATCCCGGCAATGTCAGCGTCCAGGATCTTTCCGGCCCCGGCTCGCTGTTCATGATCCACACCTTCCCGCCCGAGCACGGCAGCGGGGAGCCGTTCTGGCACGCGACCGATTCGATCGATTACATCACGATGATCGCGGGCGAGGTGGTGTTCGTCACGCAAAGCGGCGAGACCACGGTGCGCGCGGGCGACGTGCTGGTCGATCGCGGCATCGTCCACGCCTGGCGCAACGATTCGAGCGAAGACGCGGTCGCCGCCATCGTCGTCGTCCCGGCGCTCCCGGTGGGCAAGGGGAGGACGCATTGAGCCAGCCCCTCGTCCTCCACGGCATGTCGAGCCCCAATGTCACCAAGGTGGTGCTGATGCTCGAGGAGTGAGGCCTCGACTACGAGCTGCGCCATGTCGCCCTGTTCAATCAGGAACAGTTCACGCCGGAGTTCCTTCGGCTCAATCCGATGGCCAAGGTGCCGGTGCTCGAGGACCCGCTGCTGCCCGGACAGCCGCTGGCCGAATCGGGCGCGATCCTTGTCTGGCTGGCCGAGCGCGAGGGCAAGTTCCTCCCTTCCGCCGCCAGGCCGCGCGCCGAGACGATGCAGTGGCTGATGCACCAGATGGCCATGTTCGGGCCGATGCTGGGCCAGCTCAACCACTTCACCATGGCGCTCCAAGCCGGGAGCGAGCCCTATGCGACCGCGCGATACCGCGCACAGGCGGCGCGGCTTTACCGCCTGCTCGATGACCGGCTCGCGAGCCGCGAGTGGCTGGCGGGCGGCGCCATGTCGATCGCCGACCTGGCGATGCATCCCTGGGCGTTCTACCTCGAACAGCATCAGTTCGATCCCGCCGACCATCCCGCGCTGGTCGCATGGCGCAGCAAGATTGCTGCAAGGCCCGCGGTGATCCGCGCGCAGGAGCGGATCGCGGACAGCTTCCACGCCAGGATCGGCGCTACCATGGAAAAGGCGAGCCGCGCCGATTTCGAACGGTTCTACGGCATCGAGGCGGGCATGCCGCCGGCCTCGCTGGCGCGCCCCCCCGATTGAGCGCGCCTTTCGCCGCCCTGCTGTCGCTCGCCGCGCGCGGCTGGCCTTTCGCCAACGGCGCGGGGCGGCTGGTCGAGCGGCTGGGCGGCGCGATTGCGCTGGGTGATGGCGTGCGCGACTGCCGCACCCGCGACGGCACCGTGCTCAGGGTCTATGGCGACGACTTGATCGGGCGCCGCCTGATCCTCTCCGGCCAGTTCGAGGCCTCGCTGTTCCGCACGCTGCTCGACTTTGCCGAGCCGCATGACCGCTTGGTCGATATTGGCGCCAACCTTGGTTATGTCTCGGCCATGGCGCTTGCCCGCGTGCCCGGCTCGCATGTCCTCGCGATCGAGCCGCAGACGGAGATCGGCGCGCTGCTGCGCCATAACCTGAGCCAGTTTCCGGCGGACCGCTGGGAGATCCTTGCGGCGGGTCTGTCGGACCGCGACGGCGAGGCAATGCTGCAGGTCAACCGCGCCAATCGCGGCGGCGCCTGGCTGGTCGAGCAATGGGGCGGCGCACAGGGCGAAGCGGGAGAGGCAATTCCGCTGCTTCACGCCGGGCGCGTGCTCGGCGCGCTCGAGCGGCTCGACCTGTTGAAGATCGACATCGAGGGCCACGAGGAAATGGTGCTGCGCGCCGCCGCCGAGGCGCTTGCGCGGCTTCAGCCCAAGGCGATCCTGTTTGAGGACTATCTGGGCAAGGCCGCCCCCGATGCGCCGATCGGCAAGCTGCTGAACGAATGCGGCTATGCCGTGTTTGCGGTGCGCAAGCACCTGCTCGGCAATTCGCTGGTGCCGCTCGGCGCGGGAGACCGGCCCGCGGGCCGCGATTATCTCGCCGTGTCGCGCAGCCGCAGGCTGCCCGAAACGGCCCGCCGCAAATACCGCCTGCCGCCCAACCTCGTTCCGGCGAATTAATCGGGCGCGGGGCGCACCGTGCCGGGCTCGCCATCGGCGCGCGGCGGCTTGCCGTCCTTGTTCGTCCAGCGCCCGTCGGGGGTGGAGGCCGTCCCGGTGACGTTGCGCGAATCGCTCGGCTCGCCTTCGCCGCGATCTTCGGGACCGGGCGGCTCCTTCTCGCGCCACGGCTTGTCTTTCGGACCCTTCACGCCGGTCGCATTGCGCGAATCCTTGGGCTCGTACTGTCCGCCTGCCATGTGCTATCTCCTGCGCTTGTCCCAAGGCAACGGCCCGCCGCCGCGCGGGTTCCGTGCGGCACGGTGGAAAACTCTGCCCGCCGGGTGAGCGCGAGTAGGAAATATGCCCGCCCGCCCCTATCTGGGTTGGTCTGCGATAACGTTAGCACAAGGCTGTACCGATGCCCCTTCTCGAAGCCCGCAAGACCTACAAACCCTTCGAATATCCGTGGGCTTACGAGTTCTGGAAGCGCCAGCAGCAGGTCCACTGGCTGCCCGAGGAAGTCCCCCTGGGTGAGGATTGCCGTGACTGGGCGCAGAAGATTTCCGAGCATGAGCGCAACCTGCTCACCCAGATCTTCCGCTTCTTCACGCAGGCCGATGTCGAGGTGCAGGATTGCTACCACGACAAGTACGGCCGCGTGTTCAAGCCGACCGAGATCAAGATGATGCTCACCTCCTTCTCCAACATGGAGACGGTGCACATCGCCGCCTATTCGCACCTGCTCGACACCATCGGCATGCCCGAAAGCGAATACGGCATGTTCCTCGAATACCAGGAGCTGCGCGACAAGCACGATTACCTGCAGCAGTTCGGGGTCGACACCGACGAGGATATCGCCCGCACCCTCGCCATGTTCGGCGGCTTCACCGAGGGGCTGCAACTTTTCGCCAGCTTCGCCATGCTGATGAACTTCCCGCGCTTCAACAAGATGAAGGGCATGGGCCAGATCGT
>CANJUF010000038.1 GCA_947477745.1 Sphingomonadaceae bacterium
ACGCCCGCCGACGCCTACTTCGGCAGGGCTTCAGCCATCATAAAACAGCGAGAAAGGATCAAGCGAAAGACTATCGAACATCGGCGCTTGCAACACCGCAAGCTAGCCGCCTAACATCAACCCCCAGACAAGGCCGATCCTCCGCTAATCTACGCCGCGATCTGCGCCAAATGTCCTGACGACGGACAGTGCGCGCCCAGCTTGACAAGAACGAGAATCCAATTCTATCTCGCGGGCAGGGCGGGCGACATCGCCGCGCGACTCGAATTCACATGGACGAGAGGATCAGATCATGGCCGCAGCCAGACCGATTGACGCCGACAACCACTATTACGAAGCGCTCGATGCGCTGACCCGCTACCAGGACAAGAGCATGAGCGTCCGCGGCGCGCAGATCCTGCGTGACGGCAAGCGGGTCTATGTCGTTCTCGGCGGGAAGATAAACCGCTTTATCCCGAACCCCACTTTCGATCCGGTGATCGTGCCCGGCTGCATCGATCAGTTCTTCCGGGGGCAGGTGCCCGAAGGTGTCGATCCGCGCTCGCTGACTAAGGTCGAGCCGATCCATCCCGAATATCTCGATCGCGACAAGCGCATCGAGGTGATGGACCAGCAGGGCCTTGCCGCCTGCATCATGTACCCCACGCTGGGCGTTGGGGTCGAGGAGGCGCTCAAGGACGATCCCGAAGCTGCTACCGCGACGATTACCGCTTTCAACCGTTGGCTCGATGACGATTGGGGCTACAATTACAAGAACCGCATCATTTCGCTGCCGCTGCTGTCGCTGGTTGATGTCGACGCCGCGCTTGCGGAGCTTGACCGCGTGCTCAAGCTGGGGGCGCGCGGCGTTCATATCCGTCCCGCACCGGTACCGGCGGAAGGCGGAAACCGCTCGCTGGGCGATCCGATCCACGATCCGGTCTGGGCGGCGATCGCCGAAGCGAACATCCCGGTGTTCTTCCACCTGGGAGACAGCGGCTACAACCTGTTTGCAGGACACTGGGGCGGCAATCCCCTGTTCCAGCCGTTCGTCGGCAAGGCTAATCCGCTTGACCAGCTGATCGTTGCCGACCGCGCGATCCACGACACCATGGCCTCGCTGATCGTGCACGGCGTGTTCCAGCGGCACCCCAAGCTGCGTGTTGCCTCGATCGAGAACGGCTCAGACTGGGTGGCGATCCTGCTGAAGCGCCTCAACAAGAAGGCCAACCAGATGCCGGAATACTTCCCTGATGCGCCGCTCGACGTTATCCGCGAGCATGTCTGGGTTGCGCCGTATTACGAGGAAGACATTCGCGCGCTCGCCGATCTTATCGGGGCTAACCGCGTGCTGTTCGGCTCGGACTGGCCGCATGGTGAGGGACTATCGAGCCCGGTCGATTTCGTGCACGATCTCAAAGGCTTCTCGGAGGCCGAGATTGCGCAGGTAATGCGTACCAATACGGTCGAATTGCTCGGTTACGAACCCGCGCATTGACCAAGACCGCCGGGGCATCCCGCCCCGGCAAACCTATGTGTTTCCACGAAGGGGGGAGAGCCTCGTGTCCAAGCGCGTGATAGATTGCCTGATCAATGTCCATTTCGGGGACGAAGCGCAGCCCGAATGGATGCAGCGGGTCAAGAACGAGTATTTCAAGAAGGACGACAGCATCTTCGGCACCTGGGAAATGTCCCGCGTGCTTGACGAGATGGATGCTCAAGGCGTCGAGAAGGTCGTGGTCATGGGCCAGATCGGCAAGCCGAACGGTTCGCCCTTCAAGTTCGTCGAGGCGCGGCCTGACCGTTTCGCGATGAGCCTTGGCGGTTTCGACCTGCTCCAGCCGATGGCGAACATCCGCAACATCGAGCCGATCCTGAAGAGCAATCCGGTCGCCTATCTGGCGCTTGGCCCGTCGTTCTGGGCCAACGGCACCTACAATCCCGAGCACGCGGTCTATTATCCGCTTTACACCAAATGCGTCGAATGGGGCGTGCCGCTGTGCATGAACACCGGCCTTCCCGGGCCGCCGATCCCCGGCGAAGTGCAGAACCCGATGTATCTCGACCGGGTTTGCCAGCATTTTCCTGACCTCAAGCTGTGCATGATCCACGGCGCCGATCCGTGGTGGGAAATCGCCATCCGGCTGATGGTCAAATATCCCAACCTGCACATGATGACGTCGGCCTGGGCGCCAAAGTACCTGCCCGAAACGCTGCTTCACTACATGCGCACGCGCGGCAAGAACAAGGTGATCTTCGCCTCCGACGCGCCGGTCCTTTCTATCACTCGCACCACGACCGAGGCGCGCGCGCTCGACCTGCCGCCGGAGGTGATGGAGAACTGGATGTACAACAACGCGCAGCGCTTCTTCTTCGACCGGCTCGAGGGCAAGAGGGCGTGAGCGATACGCTGATCGAGCGCGAGAACGGGATCGTAACGGTCACTTTTAATCGGCCCGAAAAGAAGAACGCGCTAGGCGGCGCGAACTGGGCCGATCTGGAGCGCGTCACTACCGAGGTAATGGCTAACCGCGCGGACCGCGTGCTCGTGCTCAAGGGCGCGGGCGGCGACTTCTCCTCGGGCGCGGATCTATCGGGCGGGCTCAGCGGCGGCGGCGGACCCAACCAGATGGAAGGCGAATCGCCCGGCCAGGCGATCCTTCACGAGATGCGTTCGGTTGGGGAGATCGTCAATCGTCTGCACCGGCTGCCAAAACCGACGCTGGCGGTGGTGGACGGCGTCTGCGTCGGCGTCGCGTTCGGGCTGGCCATGGCCTGCGACCTTGTTATCGCCAGCGACCGCGCGCGCTTCGGTGCGGTTTTCGCCAAGCGCGGCCTCGCGCTCGACGGCGGCCTGTCGTGGTCACTGCCGCGTGCGGTGGGGATGCGCAAGGCGAAGCAGATGGCGTTCTTCGGAGAGATGGTCAGCGGGCCGGAGGCACTAGAGGCGGGCATGATCAATGCCGTCGTGCCCGCAGACGAACTTCACGCATTGGGTGAAGAATGGGCGGCGCGGCTCGCCAATTCGGCCACGACCGCGCTCGGCCTCATGAAGCGGCAGATGGACGCCAGCAACGGCCTACCTTTCGACAAGGCCGTGGAAGACGAGGCGAGGTCGCAGCATATCGCTTTCACCACCAGCGACATGCACGAAGGCATCAAGGCATTCATGGAACGGCGCGAGCCGCAATTCAGGGGGCGCTAGGGCTGTGCCCGCTGCGCCGGACATGGACGCGATCCGCGCGGCGCTGACGGCGCCGGGCGCGATGTTCGCCGTGCATGACGAGGCCGTGCGCGGCGTGACCATGCCGGTTTTTGCCCACCGGTTCGGCTCCTTGGGCGAAATGCTGGAGGCGAGCGCGCGCTTTGCGGATCGCCCGTTCGTCATCGACGGAGACGAGCGTATCTCCTTCGCCGGGCATCTTGAGCGGATCAGGGCGTTGGGTGCGGTTTTGCGTGATCGGTATCGGGTCGCCCCGGGCGAACGGGTCGCGATCTTTGCTGCGAACCGCTGGGAATGGGTGGTCAGCTTCTGGGCGACGATCGCGATCGGCGCGGTGCCCTGCTGCTTCAACGGGCACTGGTCGGCGGAAGAATGGGAACATGCGCGCGATCTGACCGAACCCAAGTTAATGATCGCAGACGCCCCCCGGATTGAGCGCGTGGCGGACCGGATTGGCGCTCTGGCGGTGCTGAACTTCGATGACGACTTCGCGGCCCTGCTCGATGCCGGAGGCGCTAAAGACAGCGCACCCATTTTCCGCGCTGGGGAAGAGGATCTCGCCATGCTGGTTTTCACCAGTGGCACCACCGGCCGGCCCAAGGCGGTGATGATGACGCATCGTGGCTGGGTCGGTGCGGTGCAGATCCTGCTGTTCACCGAGGCGAGCGCAATGGCCGCGATGGGCATGCCGGTTCCGGCGGCCGCAAGCGCTTTGCCGCCGAGCGATGCGGTGCAGCTAGTCACCTCACCGCTGTTCCATGTCGCCATGCTGATCTCGGCCGTGCTCGGCAACATTGGCAACGGCAGCGCCATGGTGCTGATGCGCGGCCGCTTCGACGAGGAGCAAGCTATCGCCCTCGTCGAGCGCGAGAGAGTGACGCGCTGGTCGCTGCTGGGCAGCGTCGCGGCCCGCGTCGCCGCGAGCCCGGCGCTGGCGCAGCACGATACCAGCAGCCTCGTCTCTTTGGGCGTCGGCGGCGCAACCGTCAGTCCGGCGGTTCAGGACAAGCTGCGCAGCGCCTTCCCGGCGTTGAAGCTCAATCTTGGCATGGGCTATTCGAGCACCGAGGCGGGCAGCGCGACGATTTGCCATATCGGCGGGCAGGATTTTCTCGATCACCCGACCTCGACCGGCACGCCGACCGTGACCACCCAGCTCGAAATCCGCGATGCCGATGGCCGCGCATTGCCGGATGGCGAATACGGCGAGGTGCATGTCCGCAGCCCCAATGTCATGCTCGGCTACTGGCGCGACCCCGAGGCGACCGCGGGCGCACTCAAGCCCGGTGGCTGGCTGGCGATAGGCGATATCGCCAAGCTCGAAAACGGCCGCCTGTTCATCAACTCGCGCGCGCGCGACCTGATCATGGTCAATGCCGAGAACGTATCTCCGGTCGAAGTGGAATATGTACTCGAATCCCATCCTCACATCCGCGAGGCGGCGGTGCTGGCCGTCGATGATGAACTGACCGGGGATGCGGTCATGGCGGTCGTCGTCGCGGAGCCGGGCGGCATGCCCGATATAGAGGTGTTGCAGGCTTGGTGCAGCGAGAAGCTGGCGCGCTACAAGGTGCCCAGCCGCTGGCATATCCACGATGGCGACCTGCCGCGCACCGCGAGTGGCAAGCTGCAGAAGCATCGCATCCGCGAGCTGGTGCCGGGGGACAGCCCGCAACCGGGCTAAGCCATGGCGACCAGTTCCTCCCCTGCCGTGCCCATGCCCGCTCCGGCGTTGACCCGGTCGCAGCGCGATCGGCGCGAGGCGATCGTCGCGACCACAATTGAGCGGCTTGCCTCGCAGGAACACGGCCAGATCCACATGCGCGATATTGCCGACCGCTCGGGCGTCGCGCTCGCCACGCTATATCGCTATTTCGCCTCGAAGGAGTTGCTCTTCGCTCATGCGGTCGTGGCATGGGGACAGGCGTTCGTTTCGACCACCAAGCGGCGGGCAGGCAATGCCGGCACCGACGAAGAACGCATGCAGCAGACCTTCCGGCGGACCATCAAGGCCTACGAACGCTGGCCCAATTTCTACCGGCTGATCGCCGCGCTCGAGATTACCGACGATGCCGAAGCGCGTCAGGTGTTCCAGCTGTTTTCCGCGCATTATCAGGAAACGCTGCGCACCGTGCTCGAACACACCGATCCCGATGATGCCGCCGTGGTGGCGCAGGTGCTGCTGGCAACGCTTGGCACGGCACTTCGCAAATGGTCTGTGGGCGAATGGGAGACTGCGCAAGTCTATGATCACATGAACCGCGCGGTCGCATTGATCTTCGGCCAGCCGCGGGGCATTGATCGGGAGGGATAGAGGAGCCTTCGATGATCGAGCCTGCCAATCCGCGCTGGACGCGCCGCCCCGAGGGCTCGAACTGGGGCGATTTCGGACCTGACGATCAACAGGGCCGCATGAACCTGATAACGCCCGAAGTCAGGCTCGCGGCGATGCGTGAGGTGCGGGAAGGCAAGCTGTTCATGCTTAGCCTGCCGCTCGATTTTCCCGGCGGCGATGACGAACACTCGCCGCGCAAGGCGCCCCGGCTCCAGTCGAACAGTCTTGGCGGTCACAATCTGTGCAACCATCCGATCACGCCGACCGACCTCACTTGCGACGATACGGTCACGCTCTCGCTGCAATATTCGACGCAGTGGGACGCGCTGGTCCATTGGGGCAGGCAGTTCGACGTGCATGGCGACGGAAATCCGGTGCCGGTCTATTACAACGGCTACCGCGCACATGAGCACGTCCTTTGCGATGCTGACGGCTCCGGCTTCAAGGCAGCCGCGCTGGGCATCGAAAACATGGCGACGACCGGCGTGCAGGGCAGGGGCGTGCTGGTCAACCTCGTCAAGGCCTTCGGGCCGGAGCGCCGCTGGATCGATCATGACATGCTGATGCAAGCCATCGATGAGCAGCAGGTCGAGATACGGCAAGGCGATATGCTCCTGCTCTACACCGGATATGGCGACGCCGTGATGGCGATGAACCGCCAGCCCGACGAGGCAAAATTGGCGCAGGTCGGGGCGGTGCTGCGCGGGGCGGACGAGCGCTTGCTCGACTGGATCAAGGCGTCGGGCGTGGCGGCGATCATATCCGACAATCAGGCGGTCGAAGGTTTCGACCTCGAAAATCCGGCAGACGGGCCGGGCGGAATGCTGCCTCTGCATGACAGGTGCCTGTTCATGCTGGGCGTGCATCTGGGTGAGCTGTGGTGGCTCAAGGACCTTGCCGAGTATCTCGATGCGCAGGGCCGCCATGCCTTCCTGCTGACTGCGCCTCCTTTGCGGCTGCCCGGAGCAGCAGGCTCCCCGACAACGCCGGTCGCCACTGTCTGACCTTGCGGGCGCTCGCGCTCTTGGGCACAGTCAGGACAAGAGGTCGTCGGAAAAGACGAAGGGGGAACGGGATGCTTCGGGCAATCGCCTATCGCGCGGTCGGTATTGTGCTGCTTGTTGTCGGGCTTGCGCTCACGCTTGGCGGCGGCAAGCTCATTTCCATCGGCGGCTCGCCCTATTACCTGCTCGCCGGGCTCGGCTGCGTGGCTGCCGGCGTCCAGCTTGTCCGCAAACGGGCATCGGGCGGCTGGATCTACCTTAGCGTTTTTGCCGCAACGCTGATCTGGTCGCTCGTCGAGGTCGGCCTTGAGTTCTGGCAACTGCTGCCGCGCGTCGCCGGGCCGCTGTTTTTCGCAGTGGTTTGCGCTGCCCTGCTCGCTTGGGGCCGCAAGCAGGAGGAAAGCGCGCCAAAGCGCCGCCCGGTGTTCGCCTGGGGCCTATGCCTGATTGGTGCGGGCCTGCTGCTCGCGACCTTTATGGCGAGCGGGCCGAAGCTTGCCGACCGCGAACTGCCTCTCGCGAAGCTGGCCGTCGACGGCGCTCCCGCTGAAGACGACTGGACGGCTTTCGGGCGCACCAGCATGGGCAACCGCTTTTCGCCCGTCGGGCAAATTACTCCCGCCAATGTGAAAGACCTCAAGCTGCTGTGGTCCTATCGCACCGGAGACAGCCGCGAGGCCCATCCCAAGACGCCGGGCGGCTACACCTTCCAGACAACGCCGATAAAGGTGCGCGATAAGGTATTCATCTGCACCCCGCACAATCGTGTGATCGCGCTCGACGCCGATAGCGGCGCGGAAAAGTGGGTGTTCGATCCCAAGATCGATCTGCAAGGCCCCAAGCTGATGGCCTGCCGGGGCGTGTCCTACGTCGCGGCTGAGGCGAGCGGCGACGGCGATGGCGATGGCGGCGTCTGCGCCGAGCGAATCATCACCGCCACCGGCGACGCGCGGTTGATCGCGCTCGATCCCGAAACCGGCAAGCCGTGTCCGGGCTTCGGCAAGGACGGACAGGCATCGCTGATCGAGGGGATGGGGCCGGTCAAGAAGGGCTTCTATTACGTTACCTCGCCGCCGGTGATCGTTGGCGGCATGGCGGTCCTCGGCGGCTTCGTCATGGACAATGCGGAGACGGGCGAGCCTTCAGGTGTGATCCGCGCCTTTGACGTCAAGACCGGCGCGCTGCGCTGGGCCTGGGATTCCGGACGCCCCGATGGCGCGGCGGCCGATGGTTACACGCGCGGTTCGCCCAATTCATGGTCACTGCTCAGCGCCGACCCGCAGCTCGGCCTGGTCTATGTGCCGACCGGTAATCCAACACCTGACTATTTCGGCGGCCTGCGTTCGCCCGAGATCGAGCGGTACGGCAGCAGCGTGGTTGCGCTCGATGCCCGGACCGGCAAGCTGCGTTGGGCGTTTCAGACCACTCACCACGACCTGTGGGACTATGACGTTCCGGCGCAACCTGCGTTGTTTACCTGGCGCGGCAAGCAGGGCGATGTTCCTGCCGTCGCCGTGGCGACCAAGCGCGGCGAGATTTATCTGCTCGACCGCCGCACCGGCAAACCGCTCCACGCCGTAGCGGAACGCAAGGTGCCGCGCGGTAACATTCCGGGCGAGCGCTATGCGCCGACGCAGCCCTATTCGTCCTTTCCCGGCGTGCGTCCAGAGCCGCTGCGCGAGCGCGACATGTGGGGTGTCACTCCGATCGACCATATGCTGTGCCGCATCGAGTTCCGTTCGCGCGATTATGTCGGCGATTTCACGCCGCCCTCGGTTCGCGGCTCAATCAGCTATCCGGGCCAGTTCGGCATTATCAACTGGGGCGGGGTGGCAATCGACGAGCAGCGCCAGGTTCTTGTGCTCAATTCCGCCGTCCTGCCGCAATTGCTCCAGCTCGTTCCGCGCGCCGAGATGGAAGAACTGGCGCGCACGAGCGGCGAGCAGAACCATGCCAAGGGCCTCAACCAGCAGGCTGGCACGCCTTACGGGGTTTATGTGCTGCCATTCCTCTCACCGCTTGGCGTGCCGTGCTCCGCGCCGCCCTGGGGCAATTTCACTGCAATCGACCTTACGGGACAAAAAGTGCTGTGGCAGCGCCCGCTTGGCACCAGCGCCGACCATGCCCCGCTCGGCATCGCCGTGCCCGGCATTTTCAATACTGGCGGCACGACCGTGACCCGCAGCGGCATCGCCTTCATCGGCGCGACGATGGACCATTACCTGCGCGCTTTCGCGGTGGCGAGCGGCAAGGAGCTCTGGCGCGCGCGGCTGCCGGCAGCGGCAAACGCAACGCCTGCAACCTTCACCACCCCCAGGGGGCGCCAGATCGTCGTCATCGCGGCGGGGGGGCACGAAGTGCTCGGCTCGCCCAGCAGTGATTACGTGATGGCATTTGCCTTGCCGGACGGACCAAAGCCCTGATCCATACTGCCGTCACGCGTGCATATTTGGGGAAAACCGGAGCCGAATTGCGATTCCCGGCACCTAGCGGCATTATCCCTTCATATTAAGACGGAGGCTGTCATGAGCACGATCACAGAAGCGACAACGCCACAGGATCAAACGAGTCAGGGCAAGACGGGCCGACAACTGCTGTCCGGCCTCAAGGTCGTCGATACCGACACCCACATTACCGAATGGCACGATCTGTGGACGTCGCGCGCGTCGCCGAAATACCGCGATCAGGTGCCCCGCGTAATCAAGAACGATCAGGGCATCGGTCGCTGGATCATCGGGGATGACCACTTCCTCGCAAGCGACACCGGACATTCCGCACTGACCAAGGATGGCGGCAAGCTGCCCGGATACGGCTTCAACTATATCAGCATCGACGAGGTTCATCCCGGCGCCTACGATGTCAGGGAGCGCGTCAAATACATGGATGAGGCGGGGATCGCCGCCCAGATCGGCTATACCAACATCCTCGGCTTCGGCGGCCAACGGGCGATGACGGTCGATCCCGACCTGCGGCTGGTTTCGATGCAGATCCTCAACGATGCGCTTGCCGAGATGCAGGCCGATTCGAACAACCGCATCTACCCGATGACCATGCTGCCATGGTGGGACATCGACCTGTGCGTGAAGGAAGCCGAGCGGGGCAAGGCGATGGGCCTGCGCGGCATCAATATGAATTCAGGGCCGCACACCCACGGCCTGCCCGATCTTGCGCAGCCCTATTGGGACCCTCTGTGGGATTTTTGCCAGTCGGAAGGTCAGCCGGTCAATTTCCACATCGGCGCGTCCGACGAAAGCTCGACATGGTTCGGCCATGGCCAATGGGACGGCTACACCGAAAACATGCGCATGGCGTTCGGCACGATCATGCTGTTCGGCGGCAACATGACCGTTCTCATCAACATGGTGATGTCGGGAATGCTCGATCGCCACCCGAACCTGAAGATATGTTCGGTTGAGAGCGGGGTTGGCTGGATCCCGTTCCTCATCGAGGCCTTGCAGTACCAGCTCACCGATCAGGCCGGCAGGCCGCCCGAGACTCCGGTAGTCGAGACCTTCCGGAAGCACTTCTACATCTGCAGTTGGTACGAGCAGGCAACCTTGCTGAACGCGATGGAAGTGGTCGGTGCGGACAATATCCTGTTCGAAACCGATTTCCCGCATCCTACCTGTCTATACCCGGAACCGCTTGAGCAGATCGCCCCGGCAGTGGCGAAGATGACTCCGGTGCAGCGCGGGAAGATGTTCCAGACCAATGCCGAGAAGCTCTACAATCTCGACCTGAGCGCCGCCCCGCCGCTTTGAATTTCTTGCGAGGCCGCGTTTAATTTCCGCTGCTGCCTGGGGCCGCCAAATCCGGCATGTCTGGGCGGCGGAACGAACGGGATAGCGCGCCATGACCACCACCGAGACGATGACCATCAGGCCGGCCACGCCGCCCGGCATGGCCGAACTGTTCGATGCCCCGCGCGAGGAGCAGGCGCTTTGGGACCAAGCCAAGCGGGAAGGGGTTCAGCTGGCGATGGCGCGCCTGCGGTTCGAATCTCAGGCGCCGAAAATTCCGCAGCTCAAGAAACTGGCGGAATTGCAGGGGGTCGACCGGGTGAATGCGCTCGACGATCTCGCACCGCTGCTGTTTCGCCACACGATCTACAAATCCTATCCCATCTCGATGGTGACGCGCGGGCGCTTCGACCTGCTGACCAAATGGCTCGACGGGCTGACCGTGCATGACCTGTCCGGCGTCGATGCCAGCCAGTGCGACAGCTTTGATAGCTGGTTCGTCGCTCTCGAAGCGCAATCGCCGCTGCGTCCGATTCATTCGACCGGCACCACTGGCAAGCTCTCGGTCATGCCGCGCGGCATTTGGGAGACCGCCTACTTTGCGTGGCAGTTCCTCCATTCCTATGACACGTTGGACGGCTCGCCTGACCCGATCGACCTCTTGATCGAGGCAAATCGTGGCGGTCCGGTGCCGATCGTCCACCCCTCGTATCGCCATGGCCGGCATCTGGCGCAGCGGATGATGGACGCGCTTGTTTCGGGTATCGGCTCCGAAGCGACGACTTATGTGCTCAATAACGACTATCTGAGTGCCGACCTGATGTCGCTTGTCGGGCAGGTACGCGGTGCCAGCCAGCGCAGCGAGCTCGACCAGTTGGAGATCGCGCCGGCCCTGCTCGAGAAGTACCGCGCGATGGTGTTGGGCCAGCAGGACCAGCAGGAAATTCAGAAGGTGTTCTTCGAGCGGCTGGTGGACGACCTGCTCGGCAAGGCGACCTATGTCGTGGGTGTCACTCCGCATCTCTACGACTGGATGCTGCGCGGCGAGGAGCGCGGTATCAACCGGCTGTTCGCGCCTCAAAGCATCGTCGCCACCGGCGGCGGGGCCAAGGGTCTCGACCTGCCGCCCGATTGGAAGGAGCGAATCGAGGCATTCATCGGCGCGCCGATGCGCTTTGGCTATGGCATGTCGGAATCGCTTGGCGGGGCGATGGGCTGCGAGCATGGCATGTACCATCCGCCGGTCTCGTCGATCCTATATATTCTCGATCTGGAAACCGGCGAGCCGCTGCCGCGCGAGGGCACGCAGACCGGACGCCACGCTTTCCTCGATCTCATCGTCGAATCCTACTGGGGCGGCTTTGTCACCGGCGACAAGGTGACGGTGACCTGGGATGGCTGCGGCTGCGGCCGGCGCGGGCCATTCTTTCACCCTGACATCCAGCGCCTGAGCGAGGCCGAAGGGGGCGATGACAAGGTCAGTTGTTCCGGCTCGGCCGACGCGCACAAGGAAGCCACCGACTGGTTGATCGCGCAGTCGGGCGCAATCTAGAGCAATTCAGGCGCGACGAGTGATCCTGCCGCCTGCGGTCAGCGGGAAATCGAGCCTTGTGCGAATGCCCGGCTCGGCCGCAATCACATCGCGCACCCGGTTGAACGCCGCCATCGAGGTGACGTGTGACACGGTCCTCCCGGTCTTCGATTCCATGTCGAACCGGCAATTGATTTCGGGGTCGCCCTCGATCTTGATCAGCCAGGTGGAGTCGCCCGTCGGCCAGTCTTCGGGCACGTCGTCAGTCACTTTCCAGACCATGTCCGAAGTGAAGCGCGCTACCCCGTCCAGCATGCCCTGAAGGCGCATGCGCAGGCCTGCGATTGTGCCCTGCCTGATCGTGCCCCACGGCACTTCGATGTCCGTGCGGGCGAGCGCCTTTTCGGTCGAGCGGACGACTTCGTCGAATTTCAGCCCCAGGGCATCCTGCATCAGCAGGGCGGAGGTGTAATAGGCGTTCTCCTCGACCGGCCCATCGTTTTCGAGCGGGGTCCGGGTTTCGGCCGGCTTACCCATCCCAATCGCCTCGTGGACGATCTGGCCCGAGGTATAGTGCGCCATGTCGACCAGTTCGATGCAGTGGATGTGATCGATCCGGTCGGCGACGGCGGTAATTGCGATCGGCAACGCCTCGGCGGAGAAGCCGGGATTGATGCCCGAGCTGAAAAAGCTGACGCCCCCCTGGCGGCAGGCCGTCTCCAGCTTCTCCCGCGATTCCTTCGGCATGGCGTCCATGTGGACGTGGCGCGAAACCGCGGTGGACACGACGTTCTTGCCCGAGGCAAGAATCCGGCAGATCGTCTCCTCGCTCTCGGCCGGGTCCTTGGTGTCGCCAAGACCGTTGAACACGACGCAGTCCGCATCGATTGCAAGCATCGCTTCCATGTCATTGGAGGCCAGCACGCCGGTCTTGCCAAGGCCGACGATATCGCCCGCGTCCTGTCCCGCCTTGTCGGCGCTGTAGACATACAGCCCGGCCAGCTCGAAATCGGGCGTTTCGATAATCGCGCGCAGCGATGCCTTGCCGACGTTGCCCGTCGCCCACTGGATGATCCTGTACATGGCCCGGCTGTCCTCCTCCCGAGTTGCGAATTGCTGCGAACTTCGGGCAAGCGGCGATGAGGTCAAGCCGGGATATTAAACAGGTTTGACCGGTGCCAGAAGCTGGGTCGCCAGCGCGGCGATCTCGCTGGTACGCTCGCCTTCCAGCAGCCCGCGAAACGCGATGTCGAAGATAGGCATCATCACGTGGTGCACCGCGCCAAGAATGCAGATGATGTAAGCGGCCTGCTGCGGCGAGATGTCATCGCGGCAAATGTCCCGCTCCATCAGCAGGCGCATGATCCGCACGATCGTGGTGTAGCCGCGCGCACCGTTATCCTCGCTGTAAGGACCGGCGAGGCCCGAGCCCTCGGCAATCATGTCCTTGTGCAGGACGAACAAGGCCGGCGAATTCTCGAAATGTCGGTCGATCATCCCGATCAGGCGAGCGACGCTGACGTCCTTGCCTTCCGGATCGCGACAATCCTTCTCGAAAGCGCGCAATTTCTTGACCAGCGGCAGGAAATTGGCCTCGAAGATCGCGAGCAACAGGCCGTTCTTGCTGTTGAAATAGTAATTGATCATCGCCTGGTTGACGCCGGCCTTTTCCGCGATCCGGCGCACCGATACGTTCGAGGTTTTTTCGTCGGCGATGCATTCGTTGGCGGCGGCGAGCAGGGCATCGTGGATCCTGCCATCTTCGCCTTGCGCGCGCCTTGGACGTCCTTTCGCCGGACGCTCACGCGTGTTCTGTTGGTCGCGGCCCATCGAAGCGGCTCTGTCCTCTCGTGTCCGATTTGGAGCAGGTTACCGCATTGCGATGGGGATGACCATGCTCAGACCTTGGGCAGTTCGGCGCGCACCCAGCCCAGCGCCACATCGACCGGGTCCTTGTAGAGCACCTGTGCATCGGGCGAGGGCGTGTCCATATCGCGCCAGGTCAGCCACTGGCCATCGACCTTCTTGAGCACCGAGAGCCAGCGTCCGCCGTGCTCGACACCGGGCACACCCTCCTCGGCGTCGCGGCTGATGCGGAACACCCCGCCGACAATCGCGAGATCGCCGACAATGTTGACGTGCTGGCAAATCGTCTGGACGCGCATGTGATGGCCGTCCATGCGGCGCTTGTGCCAGGCGTGGAGCACCTTGTGGCCGACCATGGCCGGATGGCCGGCGGCGCAGGAAATCGCGTCTTCGGTGAAGTAGCCGACGCTGGCAGCTTCCGAATCGTTGCCGCCATATCCGGTTGCACCTTCGGCGCTTTTGTAGGTGTTGGTGGTGAACCGCTCTTTGAGGGCAAGTTCTTCCTCGCTCCACTCGGTCTGCATTTCCATTGTTTGTCTCTCCCGATCGCGCGCGTGATCCGCCTTTTTCGGGTCAGTCTTGCGCCTGGCACAAGGCGCATAATTAAACGACGGCGCATTTGCGGCCGCTTGGCTGCGTTTAATAAACCGAGTTGCTGGCGTCCCTCTGGTCACTAGGGTCCCGGGCCATGAATATCGAATCGAGCAGGCCCGCGCTTGAAGAAGGCTCCATTGCCGACCTGGTGGTGCCTCTGATCCTGCGCGGTGAAGTGATCGAAAGCGATCTGGTCGCGCACAAGATGCGCGGCGGCAGCGGGCAGTTTTACGCGCCCGATTTTGGCAAGTTCGCCGAACGGCTACCAGTCAAGGCAGCCGCGCTACAAGAGCTTTACACGCTCAGCATCGATGACATCATCGATTTCCTTGCCGACGTCGGCGCGAGCCTCAGCCTCGATCACAACCGCCATCTTCGCCAGGCCTTCGAAGTCAGCTTGCGCACGTCAGACCTGCCCGAGACGATCCTCGAATCCTCATACAATGGTCTCCCGAAGGCCTTCGAACGCGACAAGATCGAGCGCTTCGTCGATCTTCAGATCGGCCGCGACTATCTCGAAGGCTGGGTCGAAAGCGAGATAGGCAGTGGGCGCACCATGTCGGTGCGCGCGTTCGGCGCGCGTGCGGTTCACATCATCGCGGGCAATACGCCTGCGGTCGCCTTCATGACCGTGCTGCGTTCGGCGGTGACGCGCTCCGATTCGATCATCAAGCTGCCTTCGAACGATCCGATGCCGGCAGTCGCGATCCTGCGCACCATGATAGACGCCGCCCCCGATCATCCGGTGACGCGGCATCTCTCCGCCGCCTACTGGAAGGGCGGAGACGAAAAGATCGAGACACGGCTCTATCAGCCGCGCCATATCGAGAAGATCGTCGCTTGGGGCGGTCATGCCTCGGTCACCCACATCACCAAGTACCTGCAGCCCGGTATCGACCTTATCACGCTCGATCCCAAGCACAGCGGATCGATCATCGGCCCCGAAGCCTTCGCCAGCCCCGAGACGATGGTCGAGGTGGCGGCGCGCGCGGCGATGGATATCGGCGCATTCAACCAGGAGGCCTGCGCCAATGCGCGGGTGATCTACGTGGTGTGCGACCAGGACGATCCCGAGGCCATGGCATTGCTGCACGAACTTGGCGAGCGGATCATGGCTGCTGTTGTCAACTTGCCCGAAGAAGTCAGCACGCCGGCCAAGGCAGTCAATGCGCAATTGCAGGACGAGCTAGGCGGCATCGAATTGCAGGACGATTTCTTCAAGCTGATCCGGCGGGGCAAGAACAATGAAGGCGCGGTGATCGTCTCGCAGTTCGACGAGGCGGTCGAGTTTTCGGAACTTCTCTGCAATCGCACCGCCAACCTCGTGCCGGTGCGCGATGTCGAGGAGGCGCTGCGCCGTATCAACGCTGCTTCGCAGACCATCGGGGTCTATCCTGACAGCCTCAAGAAGCAGATCCGCGACCGGCTGGCGATCCAGGGTGCGCAGCACATCGTCTCGCTGGGCGAGGTCATGCAGATGGGCACCTTTGGTCCGCAGGACGGCCTGGAAACCGAGCGACGGATGCTGCGCTGGATACGCGACGTGAATGGAGAGCCTGTGCCCGAAAACCTGCATTTCTCGGTCGAGAGCGAGCCTGCCACGCTCGAGCATTACCGCCGCGACTGGCTGCCGCAGCAGTATCGCGGCAAGCCGATGGGCATGGGTGGGATGTGGCTGGCCGGGCTGGTCAGCGACGTCGAGGGCAATTGCTATCTCGCCATTCGGGGCGTCGACGACATGGCGCCGGGCATGGTCCACGCGGTCGTGCCGACAGTCGGCTTTCGCAAACTGGTCAAGGGCGACATGAGCGGCGAGCCGCCGCACCTGTTCGCCGAGTGGGGGACCGAAGACGAGGTCGACTGGTACGAGCCCTACGAGGCGACAGAAACCATCGGCCGCACGGTCATGTCCTACCAGACCGGTCGGATCGAGCGGGACCGTCACGGCTGCCACTGGTTTGACGCGAACAACCGCTGGGAGTTGCACGGGCAGACGATCAGCGACGTGTTCACCGTCCACATTCCGGCGCAGGACAAGGTCGAAGGCGACCTGTGCTACCGACACGAGCTGCTCAAGGCGACCGGCCGGATCAACGGCGTGCCGGTCGAAGGCTACATCCACCAGGACTATTCCTATGCGCCGGCCGGAAAGGTGTGGACTGAAACCGCGATCCCGCGCCTGATCCAGGGCATGTGGGTCTCGTGGATCCACGAATTCGAGGACCGCGAGACGGGCGGTGGCTGTTTCTGGCAGGGGCGCAAGGGTCTCGCCTTCGGCCCGGGCTATCAGGTCAAGAGCGGCGTCACTACAGTCCATGACGACATCGCGGCAAAGCCCAGCTTCGATGCCGACAACCATATCAAGATGCTCGACGTCACCATCGGCGAGACTTCATATCGCTTCGAGACGGTCTCGATGAGCAGCCGGATCCACTATGCCGCGCGGCTGGTGGACAGCTCGCTGGAGCGCCAGCCGGTCAAGTCATGGTGCTGGATCGAACATACCGGCAGCTTCATGACCGGCGACCACCTCGACGAGGCGCTGCGCCCGCTCAGGATTGTTCGCGGGGTTTAGACCGCAACCTAAAGCACCGCGTCAAACGCGGCTCGCAGCCGTTCGAGGCTGGCCGGAACGTCTTTCAACTTGTCGAGCCCGAACAGGCCGAGCCGGAAACTGCGATAGTCCGGTCCCTCGTCCACCATCAGCGGCACCCCTGAAGCGATCTGGAGGCCCGCTGCGGCGAATCGCTTCCCGTTCTGCACATCGGCATCGCCGGTATGGCAGACGACGACGCCCGGCGCGGCAAAGCCGTCTGCGGCGACCGAGCGGATGCCTCTCTCCGCCAGCATAGCGCGCACGCCGTTGCCCTGCTGCCACTGCGCCGCGCAGAGCTTTTCAAAGCCGATCTGCTTGGTCTCGAGCATGGCATTACGGAAAATGCGCAGCGCGTCTGTCGGCATCGTCGCATGGTAGGCGTAGCCCCCGCCAAGATAGGCTTCCATGATCGTCAGCCACTTGCCGAGATCGGCAGCGAAGCTGGTCGACTGAGTAGCCCGGCATCGCTCGAGCGCGCCTCCGTTCATCATCACCAGGCCCGCGCAGGGCGAGGCAGACCAGCCCTTTTGCGGCGCGGAGATCAGCACGTCGACGCCCAGCGCGGCCATATTGACCCACACGCAGCCCGAGGCCACGCAATCGAGCACGAACAGCCCGCCATGCTCGTGAACGGCGTCGGCAACGGCGCGCACATAGTCATCGGGGAGGATGATGCCCGATGCGGTTTCGACATGCGGCGCGAACACCAGATCGGGCTTTTCCGCGCGGATGCGCTCGACCACTTCGCCGATGGGGCAGGGGGCGAACGGCGAATCGGCCGCATCGCCTTGCCGCCGGGCCTTGAGCACGGTCTCGCTGGCAGGAATCGATCCGGCCTCGAATATCTGCGACCAGCGGTAGGAAAAGAACCCGTTGCGGATTACCAGCACCTTTGCGCCGGTTGCGAACTGGCGCGCGACGGCCTCCATCGCGTAGGTGCCGCCGCCCGGAACCACGACCGCACGCTCAGCTTGATAGACCTCGCAGAGCATCGCGTGAATGTCGTGCATGACCGACTGGAACGCCTCGCTCATGTGGTTGAGCGAGCGGTCGGTGAACACGACCGAATATTCGAGCAGGCCGTCGGGATCGATGTCAGGGCGCAGGCCGGGCATTCAGGCTTCCTTCGTCGCGGTGGACTTGGCCCGGAGCCTAGAGCACAATCGCCTGCGCTTGAAAACCGCAGCTCAAGCCTTCGCCCGAACAAAAAAGCGCAGGCAATGCCTGCTCTTCACGCCCACCCCTGACGAGACGGATATTGTTCAGCCAAACGACTGCCCGATTACCGCGATTCGGTCGAGCCGCTGCTCGCCATCATCGCGATGCCGCCAAGTGCGAGGCCGCCAGCAACGATAGCGCCGCCGCCGCCGAGGCAGGTCCGCCATGTCGACCGCGTAGCCTATGCGGTCAACGTTATGTCTCTGCGGGTTCCGTGGCGCTCGGACTGCCTTATCCGTACCGTGGCAGCGCGCCGCTGGCTCGCCTCGGGCGGGGTGGCTTCGCGGATCGCTCTAGGCGCACGCCATGACGAGCAAGGCGCATTCATGGCGCATGCCTGGCTGACGGTCGGTGAACGAATTGTCACGGGCGGCGATACCTCGCCATACGGTGAATTCGTAAAGACGGTGCGGGAGGACGCCTGAACAAAAAACCCCGCCAAAGGCACGGAGCCTTGGCGGGGATTTCTTTGCGTCTGGCTCGGTGAGCCAGAAAATCAGGCAAAGGTCATGAAGGAGAACCCTGCCGTGGCGATCGCCTGGCTCAGCGTGGCGACTGCGCCCGAGGTAGGCAGGATTTCGTCAATCACGATCCGGTTCGTCGCCCCAGTATCCGAATCGGTATAGGTGATGACAAGATCGTTCGTGTCCTGGAAGTCACGCGAGAAATTGTAGTCGCTCGCGATCGCATGGGTGACTACGATCGTATCGCCCGCCGACATGCCGGTAATGCGAACGTTGCTAGTCGCCGCAGCATCGTCATGGAAGGTGATATTGCCGGAGGCGGCGCTCACGGTCTGCGCCACAGTGCCGGTGCCGATGTCCAGCGAATTGGGGAGGGGCGTACCGCCCGTTCCGCCAGTGCCACCTGTTCCGCCCGGGGTGACCGTACCGATAACAGCAGGCGTGCCGGCGATGTCGAGCACGCCGTTGGTGCCGGTCAGCTGGAAGCTGCTGCCGCCATCGTCGGTACCCAGGTTGAAGGTGCCGTTGTTGAATACCAGCGTGAGCCCGCCTCCCGTCCCGAAGGCCGGAATACGGATGGATGCGCCGTTGGTCGAAGAAATCGTTATGCCCGCAACGCTCGACAGGATATTGCAATTGCCGGCATTGCCGAGAATGACCGCAGTATCGTTGCCGCGCTTGAATCGCTGCTGATCGCTCCGCGCGGGGCGGGAAGCGCGCCGGGCCCGTCACTAAGCATGTTCGGGCTGACATTGCTTGTCCATCAGCTGACCGACGCGGCGCGCTTCATCGTGTTCGGTATTGCCGTTGCAGCGCAGGCCCCGATCACCGCGGCAGGGGGAGGCGCACTTGGCGGAGTCATTCTGGTGAGCGCGGCCTGGGCTTTTCCGGCTCTCGCGCTTGACGCCAAGGCGCGGCTTGCGCGGCGGCTCCTGGGTGTCGGCTTCATCCTGGTCGGAGCCTATGTCGCGATGCGCGCGCTCGACTGGGTGTGATGCAGCGCCTGATCCCTGCGGCGCTGCACCGCGCGCTCTACAGAGCCGCTCACCGGGCGCGGCGCTGGTTTCGGCGCACGTTCCGGTTGCCGATTTTCGGCGTGAATGCCGTGCTCCGCGATACGCAGGGCCGCGTGCTGCTGGTGCGCCACAGCTATGGCCCCACCCATTGGACGCTTCCGGGCGGCGGGCATGGCCGCAAGGAAGACCCGGCCCAGGCGGTGCAGCGCGAGTTGGGCGAGGAGCTATCGCTTGCTATTGCCGAACTCGAACTCGTCGAAACCTTCCAGGAGGTGCTGTCGGGCGCGCCGCATAGCTCCAGCCTGTTCGCGGGCATTGCGGTGGGCGAGCCCAGGCCGGACGGGCGCGAGGTAATCGCAGCCCGGTTCTTCGCGCGCACCGACTTGCCACAGCCGCTTCCCGGGCCGATCCAGCAGCGGCTGGATCTGTGGTTTGGGCTAGCCGCTTCGAGGGAGGGTCACAGCAGCGATAGCTGAGCATCTGCCTCTGACGCCTTCTCATCCTCTCGCTCAAGCGCTGAAAGCGTCAGGCCCATCAGCCGGACCGGCTGAGGCAGCGGCATCAGTTCATCGAGCAGCGCCATGCCCAAAGCGGAGAATTCCTGCTCGTCGGCGACCCAATGGGCCAGCGAGCGTGCGCGGGTCAGCGTAGTGAAGTCGCCGTAACGCAGCTTTAGCGTCACCGTGCGCCCGCGGGCCTTGGCCGCTTCGATCCGCTCCCACACGATCCCGGCGATCCGCTGGCAGGTGTCGCGGAGTTCTGCGGGATCGGAGATATTCTCGTGAAAGGTGCGCTCGCCGCCGACTGACTTGCGTTCGCGGTCGGCACGAACCGGGCGGTGGTCGATCCCTCGCGCGGCTCCAAACAGGTAATCCCCCATCGATCCGAATTGCGCGCGCAGGAAAGCGATGTCCCTGGCAGCAAGGTCTGCGCCGGTCTCTATCCCCAGCCGCGCCATCTTTTCCGCACCCCGGGGGCCAATGCCGTGAAAACGCCGCACCGGCAGGCCCGCCACGAACTGTGCGCCCTCGCCGGGACGGATGACGCACAGGCCATCGGGCTTGTTCTGGTCGCTCGCCAGCTTGGCGAGGTACTTGTTGTAGGAAACGCCGGCACTGGCGGTGAGCTGGGTCTGAGCCTTGATGCGGGCGCGGATCTGCTCGGCAATCCGGGTGGCAGAGCCAATGCCTTTGAGATCGTGAGTGACGTCGAGATAGGCTTCGTCAAGCGAGAGCGGCTCGACGTGCGGCGTATAGTCGCGAAAGATCGCGCGGATCTGCTGGCTGACCTCGCGGTAGACCTCGAAACGCGGCTTGCAGAAGATCAGGTCCGGGCACAGCCTGACCGCGCGCGACGAGGGCATGGCCGAGCGCACGCCGAACTGCCGCGCCTCGTAGCTCGCCGCCGCCACGACGCCGCGGCCGCTCGCCCCGCCGACTGCCACCGGCTGGCCGCGCAGCGAGGGTTCATCGCGCTGTTCGACGCTGGCAAAGAAGGCGTCCATGTCGACATGGATGATCTTGCGCAGGCCCACGTCGCTATCGTCATCGTCCATGGGTTTGTTCTAGCCAATCGTGCCGGCTTGCGCCAATGCCCGGGCCATGATTCCCGATGCCGGCGGTGACCGCCATTTCCCCATGAAGGAAGTCGAATTCGTTTTGCTGTTGGCGTCGCTGATGGCGCTTCAGGCATTGGCGATCGACGTCATGCTTCCCGCTTTGGCGATAATGGCCGATGAACTTGGCGTCGCCAACAGCAATGACCGCCAGCTGGTGATCGGCGTGTTCCTTGTCAGCAGCGGAGGTTTCGCGCTGTTTTCCGGCCCCTTGGCGGACCGATACGGGCGCAGGCCCGTGGTACTTGCCTGTCTCGCGGGCTATCTCGTCACATCGCTGTTTGCCGCTTTTGCGACGAGCTTTTCGGCCATGCTCGCGGCGCGCGTTGCGCAAGGGGTTTTCTCTTCCGGCCTGATGACCTTGCCTGCGGCCATCCTTCGCGACCGCTTCGCCGGAGACCGGATGGCGCGAACCCAGTAGATGATCGCGATGGTGTTCATGGCCGTGCCGATGCTCGCGCCGCTATTGGGCCAGGGGATCATGCTGCTGTTCAACTGGCGCGCGATCTTTGCGACCATGGCGCTGCTGCCGGCGTTCGTCGCTGCATGGGTGTGGTTTCGTCTGCCAGAAACGCTCAATCCCGAATTTCGCCAGCCGATCAATTTGCGCACCATCGCTGGCAACATGCGCATGTCGCTGACCTTGCGCGAAGCGAGCGGCTATGTGCTTGCGGGCGCGTTCGTGCAGGCGACGATCCTGGGTTACATCAACAGCTCGCAGCAGCTGATCGGCGAGGCGCTGGGCGCGGGCGAATTGTTCCCGACCATTTTTGGCGTGATGGCGGGAGGTATGGCGCTGACCAATTTCGTCAATTCGCGCATTGTCGAGCGCTTCGGCGCGCGCCGGGTTTCCCACAGCGCGATGTTCCTGTTCATTCTCGTGGGGATCGCTCATGCCGCCGTGGCTCTGTCGGGCCGCGAGACCCTGGCGACTTTTATCCCGATGATGACGGTCTCGATGTGCATGGTTTCGTTCATGGGCGGCAATTTCATGTCGATCGCGATGCAGCCGTTCGCCCGGATTGCCGGTTCGGCGGCCTCGGCGATGGCGGCGCTGCGGCTGGTGGCCGGTGCCGCGATCGGCGTGCTGATTGGCCGGGCATACGACGGAACTGCCGTGCCGCTGACGCTTTCGATGGTCTTGCTTGGATGCGGCATTCTCTTGCTGATTCTCTACAGTGAGCGCGGGCAGTTATTCCGGCGCCGAACTCTCCCTAATCCGCGCGATTGAGGGTAGAAGGCGCGCGTGGACGAAATGTTCGACCTCGCGGTAATCGGCGGCGGCGTGAACGGCGCCGGGATCGCGCGCGACGCGGCTGGGCGCGGCGCGCGGGTGTTGCTGCTCGAAGCGGGCGACCTTGCCGGACGGACCTCGTCCGCCTCGACCAAGCTGATCCACGGCGGCCTGCGCTATCTCGAGCACGGCGAATTTGCTTTGGTCCGCGAAGCGCTTAGCGAACGCGAGCGGCTGTGGCGGATCGCGCCGCATATCGTTCGGCCGATGCGCTTCGTGCTGCCGCACGTAGCGGGCCTGCGCCCGGTGTGGATGCTGCGGCTCGGTCTGTGGCTCTATGACCATATCGGCGGCCGCAAGCTGCTGCCCAAGACGCGCACAGTTTCGCTGGCGCGTCACCCGGCGGGAGCGCCGCTCAAGGACCATCACGCGACCGGCTTCGAGTACTCGGACTGCTGGGTCGACGATGCACGGCTGGTCGTGCTGAACGCGGTGGACGCGGCCGAACGCGGGGCAACGGTGCTTACCCGCACGCCGATGACCTCGGCGCGTCGCGAGCGCGATGGCTGGCGGATCGCAACGCCCGCCGGAACATTCCAGGCCCGCGCCATGGTCAATGCGGGGGGACCGGCGGTGCTCCAGGTGCTCGGCGCTTTGGGAGAACCCGCCGATCATGCGATGCGACTGGTTCGCGGCTCGCACATCGTGGTGCGCAAGCTGTTCGACCACGCATTCGCCTATTTCTTCCAGCTTCCCGATGGCCGGATTTTCTTTGCGATCCCTTACGAAAATGACTTCACCCTGATTGGCACCACCGATGCCGAGCATACCGGTTCCCTCGACGAGGTTGCGGCTAGCGCGGACGAAATCGAATATTTGTGCGAGGGGGTGAACCGCTATTTTGAGCAGAGTATCACGCCTGCAGATGTAGTTTGGACTTATGCCGGGGTGCGGCCGCTGGTTGACGATGGCTCGGGCAAGCCGGAAGCGGCCACCCGAGGCTATCGCCTTGATCTTTCCGGTGAAAGCGAAGGTGCGCCGCTTCTCAGTATCTATGGCGGCAAGATCACAACTTACCGCCATCTCGCGGAGGAGGCGGTGGACCTTCTGGCGCGTC
>CANJUF010000039.1 GCA_947477745.1 Sphingomonadaceae bacterium
AGTGCCGCCCGAGACCGCAGCGGCGGAGATGGTGAGGTCCGTGCCAGAGTTGCGGGCATAAATGCCGCGGTCGCTTGTTCCGGTCACGGTTCCGGTCGAGGTCACCGACAGCGCGCCTGTGCCATCGTTGCGGGCATAAATGCCGTCAGTGCCGCCCGAGACCGCAGCCGCGGAAATGGTCAGGTCGGTGCCGAAGTTGAGGGCACCAATGCCGCTGTAGTTTGTTCCGGTCACGGCGCCGCTAGCGGTTACTGACAGCGCTCCGTTGCCATAGTTGCGAGCATCAATGCCGTCAGTGGCACCAGTGATCGTCGAGGCATTACCGTTGTCGGTAAAGCTTGTTCCGTTTGTGCCGGTAAGAACAAGCGCCTCGCCGGACGTGGTCACAATGCCAAAGCTATTATCTGTATCGACCACCAAGGGGGTGGCGGTAAGAGTTATGGTGGTGGTTTGCGCGCCCGACAGAGTTTGCGCAGAAGCCGTTGGCGCCAGAAGCAACCCGCCCCCCAAAGCCATGACTGCCGCAACCGCTGCCAATGAAGCACCCGATGACAGCGCACCGATATGCCGCCCACTCGACCGTGCCGGCTGGCCATTCGGCCGCCCCCGAACAATCAGATTGGCAGGAGTAAGCGAAACAAGTCCAGTGAGTGTCATGGTAGACCCGATTTTCATAGTCAGACCTGTAGCGTCAGGCCTGTATAAATTTGATACTTGGTCACTTTCTGGATTGGATAGCTCGCTTTGTCACCCACAAATCTCAGGCCACCTCGACATGTCCCTTTCAAGGCGATCAAAATCCGCTTCAAGGTGTTCAGCGTCAGTGTCCGTCGTCAGAACATTTGGCCCAGATCGCGGCGTAGATTAGCCCGGCTTATTCATGACAGCGGCGTAGTTCGCCTGGATTGGCGGGCGACGGCACTGGCGGTGTCAACAGGACGAGCGTTCCCGTTGCGCCTTTTTCATCGCGGAGGTTCGAGGGGCTTGCGGGGTTGATGGAGAGGGCACAGGCTTTCGGCGGCACGGCCGCGTCGGCTATGTCGGAGCAGGCCTGAGCGCGGTGGCGATAGACTGGAAGAGGGCGGCATCGGGGCAGGCTGAGGCGAAGGCGACGCGGATGCGGGTGGTGCTCTCGATGACGCGGGCTGCGACCTTGAGCAGCCGCAGGCGCAGCGTTGCGAACTCAGCAGTGGCGAGCGCGGTGGCCTTGGGGATTTCCTGCTGGATGCGCCACATCAGCCAGAAGGCGGCGGTGTGGAAGATGAGTGGCCCAGTGCTCGCTCCGAGCAGCTATCCCTAATTTAAAATCTAGCTCAGCAAAAATTTCTCACGGCACCAGCCTGTGACTGGTGGCCAGTGCCCTGGCCCATACCCCCCGGGGGTAGGCGCGTTGTTGAATCTGGACAGCTGCTGCTTGGGGAAGCCAGCCGGGCCCTTTCTTCGCGATCTCGCCAGAGGGGTGCTATGATTCTCGTCCACGGCCACGAAGTATGCTCGCCTGATGCCTATCTGATGCCTAGCTACTAATCTGGTCCAAGCCCACCGTCGCCGCCAGAATCAGAAACCCCCGCCAAGTCATTGAGACTTAACGGGGGTTTGTGGTGCGCCCGGAGCGATTCGAACGCCCGACCCTCAGATTCGTAGTCTGATGCTCTATCCAGCTGAGCTACGGGCGCGCGGGAAAAGGGCACATAGATAGACAGACGCGATTTGGCAAGCGGCTAACCTGCATTGCCGGCCAGCCTGGCGACAAGCTGGCGCGCCAGCGGATAATCGAGCGGCGGCATCGCGAGCGAGGCAATCCGCCCGGGATCGAACCATTCGATCCCGGCGCCCTCAACACACCTCGGCTCCCCGGACCATCTCGTGCAGGTGTAAAGAAGAATGACAAGCGCGCGCGGCTCCGATTCGCTTTCCGTCAGGTCGCTGGCGAAAGCGGCGGGATCGAGGTCAGCGACCTCGACAACGATATCGAGCTCCTCGAGCAACTCGCGCTTCAGGGCAATTTCCGCAGTTTCCCGGTCATTTACCTTGCCGCCGGGAAATTCCCAGAGGCCGCCGTGCACTGCCTCCAAAGCACGGCGGTGCATCAGCACCGAGCCATCTGCGCGGATCAGCGCCGCCGCGACCACGAGCATCGGTGTCGAGATATTTTGCACGTTAATCTCTCCGATTAGGAAATTGTTAGGGTCAACTGGAGCAAATCGCAGTTGTCCTCGACAGAAAAGCGGGATGGAATGAGTATGACACAATTGCTGAAAAGGCTGTTCGACAACATTCGGGGGGCAGCCTCCGTCGAATACGCCTTTATTCTGGGATTGGTCGTGCTTGCCATGATGTCGGCGCTCAACGGCTTTGCCGATGAGTCATCCAACATGTGGAACAGCGTCGCGTCGAAAACTGCTGAGGCTACCGGAAACTAGGATTAAACATTTCGCAAGATTTGCCGCTTAATGATCAATTGTCCGCGGGTAAATCCAGTTCGCCGGACCGGGTACTGAAGACTGCAAACCAGGAGACTACACATGAAGTTCATCAAGAAGCTCATCCGCAACGAAGACGGCGCGACTGCCATTGAATACGGCCTGATCGCCGCTCTGATCGCGGTTGCCGCCATCAGCGCCATGCAGGGCATGGGCTCGCAGCTCTCGTCGACGTTCAACACCACGTCTTCGACGATGGCTGCTGCTGAACCCGCCTAATAGCCGGTACAGCTGCAAAATGATCGGGGCGGCGGGGAAACCTGCCGCCCTTTTCATTTGAAGCGGCCGCGTCAGTACGTGACCAGCTTCACCTTGTCTCCGACTCGCAGCACGGCATTCGCTGCGAGCCCATTGAGCACCAGGAACCTCTCAAGCGGAGCATCGGCATAGGCCATGCGCGCTGCAAGCGACTGCACCGTGTCGCCCCTCGCCACCGTCACCACCGCCAGCCTGCGCGGCCTGACCTGCCCGGCTTCGATTGGCGAAACACGCCGCATCGAATTGAGCATCGGCGACAACATGCCGGTCTGACCGGCGGGGGCAAGTGTCACGAAGTGATAGGCCCGGTCGCTCGCAAATTCATAGGCGAACACCAGAACATCGACCTGCTGGTTGTTCGAGTTCACTCGCGCGATGCCATAAGCCGCCGGCAGCCCGTTGATCGTGGTGCGGCTGATCTGCTGCGGCGCAATCTGCTGCTGCCCGCCAGCCACCGCCGCAAACGCCGCCCTGACATAACTGTCGAGATCGCCGCTGTAGGTCGCACTGCTGAATTGCGCTTTGCCCGATTGCCCCGCGATCGAAACCGCCCGCGTGCCGTTGACCATGTAGTAGCCGTCGGGAACCTGGAAGGCGAGCCGCAGCTCGGGATGGAGAAAATTGCGGCCGTCGATCAAGCCCTGCTTGGGATCGTCACCGTAGATCAACCCCGAGATGCGTGAAAGAAACACGTCGCGATTGGTCATGCCCGATGCTCCGGCGCCCGCGAGGTTGCGCGCATCGCGCACCCGAGAGGCCGGATCGGGGTGAGTCGAGGCCCATTCGGGCACCTGGTTATTGGTGCCGCGCAGCTGCGCTTCCAGCGCGTTCTGGCGGGCGAGGCTCTCCAGCACGGTCGACATCGCGCGCGGATCGTATTTCGCCTTGGCCAGGTACGAGATGCCCAGATTGTCCGATTCGATTTCCTGCGCGCGCGAATATTGCAGCATCAGGAGCTGCGAGCCCTGCGAGAACACCTCCTGCCCGAGCCGGCCCAGCGAACTGTCGCCCAAAAGCACGCCCGAAAGGATCGATCCGAGCACACCGATCACCGAGTTGCGGGTCGCGGTTTTCTGCCGCTTGTTGGCATGGCGCGCGGCAACATGGCCGACCTCGTGGCCAAGCACGGCCGCCAGTTCCGCCTCATTGTTCATCAGCGAGGCAAGCTGACGGGTGACGTAAACATAACCCCCCGGGATCGCGAAGGCATTGTTCACTGACGAATTCAGCAGCGTCACCGTGAAATCGTCGCGCGCATTGGACAGGCCCGACTGGATCGCGATGTTCTTGCCGACCTGCTCGACATAGCTCGCCTGAGGACCGGTCATCGCCCCGCCGAATTCGGCAAGCAGGTCGGGGTGAGCCTTCGCACCCTGCTGCTTGTCCGACGGGCTGATCCCGGCGACGGTTGCCGGAAGGCTCGGCCTTGCCTGCTTGGCATACGTAGCGGGGGAACCGGCAATGACCGAAACAGCAAGCGCAGCCGCAACCGCGAGCGCGGCGCTCCTTGTACGCAATTGGCGCGAAACCTTCATATTCCGTCTCCTCGTCGTTGCCACCGCATGGCCGTTTCCCAAACACGCGCCATGGCAACGGCGCAGGCACCGTGAAGTTGCGCTCATCCACTGCCCAGCGGATGACGCTCGTTCACCAGTGCGACCAGCCTGGCGCTCTCAACATGCGTGTAGATTTGCGTCGTGGCAATGTCGGCATGACCGAGCAGGGTCTGCAGCACCCGCAGGTCTGCCCCGCCTTCGAGCAAGTGCGTGGCGAAAGCGTGACGCAGCACATGCGGCGATACCTTTTCGGGCGCGATGCCTGCCCCGGCCGCCAGCGCGCGCAGGAGCTGGAACAACCGCACGCGGGTGAGATGGCCGGTGGCCGCGCGCGAAGGGAACAGGAACCTGCCGCCGCTGCCGCGCAGCGCCAGCCAGCGCGACAGCGCCGTGCGCGCCCTGCCGCTGATCGGCACCATGCGCTGCTGCCCACCCTTGCCGGTGATCGTCAGCAGCGGCGCATCGCGCGGCACCGAGGCAAGCGGCAAGCCGACAAGCTCGGTGGCGCGCAGGCCCGATCCGTACAGCAGTTCGAGCAGAACGAGCATGCGCACCGCCTCCGCGCGCTCGGTGCTGGCCTGTGCCTCAGCGAGCGCGAACAGCGCCTCGACCTCGCTGGCCGACAGGATGCGTGGCAGGGGCCTGCGCGTGCGCGGCTTGGGCAGCGCGCCGGAAGGGTCGTCTGCGCGCAAGCCTTCGTCGAGGCAGAAGCCGAAGAACTGGCGCAGCGCCGAACAGCGCCGCGAAAGGCTCGACGGCGCGAGGCCAGCCCAGGCGGACGCAAGACCGCCCAGCGCCTCCCGGTCCGCGCTTATCAGATCGCCGACGACATCCTGCGCGGCAGCCAGATCGCGCGAATAGGCGGCAAGCGTGTTTGCCGCCGCACCGCGCTCGGCCGCCATCATTTCGAGAAAACGCTCGACCGCCGATCCGGCAGCCTCGGCCATATCAGCCCCGGGCCACGGCCTCGGCGGCGATCATGCGCGCTTCAGCCTCCAGCCCCACTCGGCGCAGGGCCGAAACGATATGGAAAAGATGCCGCGCGGTCATCCTGTCCCAGCCCGAGCCCTGCATGCCCAGGCCCGCCAGCATCGCCACCATCGCCGGGCGGTCGAGCTGGGCCGCGCGGTCGATATACGACGTCCAGCGTGACTTGCGGCCGAGATCAAGTTCAAGGCTGTCCTCGAATTCAGCACGGGTTTCGGCGTCGATCCGGCCCAGACCGGCAAGGCCCGCAACCAGAAATGCCGATTTGCGCGATTCGGCGCTCTCGTCGTCGCTCAGAAAGCTGTCGACCAGCCCGCTGTCAATCTCGACCGTTCCCGCAGGAGCGCCGACCGCGAGCAGCGCCCAGCCCAGTCCGCCGCCATCGACTACCTTGGCCCAGCGCGCCGCGTTGCGATCAAGCCCGGCAGCCAGCATCGAGGCGATAAGATCGCCCGATTGGTCAGCCAGCGAGGAGTTCACCGGCAGGCGCGCCGCGGCATAGGCGGTCAGCACCTGGCGCGAATAGCGCTGCTCCTCGCCGGGCGCGCCGTTCCAGATTTCCTGGATCGCGGCGCTGCGTGCGGCAGGATCGACAAGCATGTACGCTTTACGCAGCGTTTCAGAGCGATCGTACAGCGGGCCATCGATGTCCTGGTCGGCATGGATCTGGCTGTAGAGATCGATCATCGCCGCGCTCGATAGGATGCCTCTGCCGGCAGCATGGTCAGCAGCATTGCCGCGGTCGACAAGCCCGAGCATCGGCGCCAACGCGGCAGCGCCTGCAAAGCGCCGGTCGCTCAGGTTTACGAGCTTTTCCGGCGGGCGTAGGCCCAGCGCAATGGCGAGGCCATAGCGCCACGGATTCATGGAATCGACCTCGTCCCACTCGATGGTGACGGCGCGGCGCGATTGGCCCACGGCCCCCGCGTAGCGCTGCGCAAGCAGCACATCGATATCGGGCATGGCATCGCCGCGAAGCGCCTTGTCGAGCCGCGAAAGCGCCGCTCTGCCGTCGCCGCGCGCCGCGCTGCAAATATCGTTGGCGGCTTCCCAACGCGGATCCTCGCGGCTCGCCCGCCGCTTGATCAAAACCGGGCATACGCCGGTGAAATCGCCAGTGCGGACATAGGCGTCGAACGCGGCATTGGTGAGGATTGCGGTGTAGTTATCGACGTCGACATCCTGCACCAGCGCGCGGGCGGCCTCGACCTCGCCCATCCGCACGAGCAGACCCGCTCGCAGTCCGGCGAAATCGGCCGCATTCATCCCCTCAGGTGCATCGAGCCGGGATGCCAGCGCGCGCCGCAGCAGGATATGTCCCCAGCGCGAAACGATCTGGCCGCGATTGCCCGACAGCATCTTGCGCGCGAGTGAAGGATTGAGGCCCGCCATCGAATCGGCAGGCAGACCGCCCTCGGTCACATCGATCATGCCGACCTTTTCGGTCGCGCGGCGAGCGCCAGCAGGAATATCGAACTTGGGCTCAAGCCCCAGCGCTTCCTCGAATTCCTCGGGAGTCATCTTCGCGAGTTCTTCAAGTGTCGGGAGACGCTTGAGCAGTTCCGGCGCGACCGCTGCGCCAGCGCCCCCGCCGCCGGTAATGCCGTCGATCGTGCCAAGGCTGGGCGATGTGCCCGCAGGCACCGCAGGGCTGGAAGAGCGCGGGGCGGATGCAGATCCTCCGCTCCCCCTCGACGGAGGCGATGAAGCAGGACCCGATGCGGGCGCAGGGGCCGGAGCGGCGGCTGGCGGCGGATCGTCGAAACCGGGCGGCAACAACGATTCCGGCGCGCGCTGCGCCAGGGCCCAGCCCGAGGCCGTCGCCAGCAGCACACCTGAAATAAGCCAGCGCAGCTTCATTGCGGCAGCTCCGGCACGGCGACGGGCTGCGAGATCTCGCGCAGCGGCTGCGGACCGCCAGCCCGCCACGCCAGCGCGGCAAGCGCGAAGACGATCACGCCAAACAGAATGCCTGCCATCGCCATGCCTCGTCTCGACTTGCTCACGCACGCTCCTCGCAATGGTTGCAAGGCCGGTTAGCGCAACTATAGGCTGGCCTGCAATGGAACATCGCCATGCCATCACCGATACTGCGGGGATTTCCGCGCTCGCGGCAAGGATTGACCGGCCGATCATCCTCGTCGGGATGATGGGCGTTGGCAAGTCGAGCCTGGGCAAGCGGCTGGCGGGCATGCTGGGTTTCCGGTTCGTCGATGCGGACGACGAGATCGAGAAGGCCGCGCAGATGACCATCCCCGAAATCTTCGATGCACACGGCGAGGCCTATTTCCGCGACGGAGAACGGCGGGTGATCGCCCGGTTGATGAGCGATCAAGGCGCCAGGCGGGTCATTGCGACCGGCGGCGGCGCCTTCTGCAACGACGAGACCCGCGCGCTGATCCTCGACAAGGGCATCGCGGTCTGGCTCGACAGCGACATCGACACGCTGGTCGAGCGCACCGCGCGCAAGAACAACCGTCCGCTGCTGCAGGGCGGCGATCCGCGCGAGATCTTGACGCGCCTGCGCGAGGAACGACGCCCGTTCTACAGCCAGGCTCCGATCCAGGTTCACAGCGGCAATGGTCCGCATGGCGACGCACTGCGCAAAATCCTCGAAGGGATCGAAAAATGGCTGTGATCCCTGTCGACATTGCGGGCCACCCATATGAAGTCCGGGTCGAAGCCGGGCTTCTTGCCGAACTGGTTCCCAATTGCCGGGGCCTGCTGCGCAAGCGCGAGGTCGCGATCGTCACCGACGCCAATGTCCACGCGCTCTGGGGCGAGGTGATCGAGGCAGCGCTGCGCGATCACGGCCACGAACCGCACTGGCGGATATTGCCCGCCGGCGAACAGACCAAGGCTTGGGACACGCTTGCTGCGACGGTGGACTGGCTGCTCGAACTGGGCATCGAGCGCGGCGACCATGTGCTGGCGCTGGGAGGCGGGGTGATCGGCGATCTCACCGGCTTTGCCGCTGCGATCCTCAAGCGTGGCTGCGGATTCATCCAGCTACCGACCACACTGCTCGCGCAGGTCGATTCGAGCGTCGGCGGCAAGACTGCGATCAATACGGCAGCGGGCAAGAACCTCGTTGGCGCATTCCACCAGCCCGCGCTGGTCCTCGCTGATCTCGCCGCGCTCGATACCCTGCCCCAGCGCGAATTGCTGGCGGGCTATGCCGAAGTGGTGAAATACGGCCTGATCGGCGATGCCGACTTCTTCGCCTGGTGCGAGGAAAACGGCGCGGCGCTGCTGGCGGGCGATGCGCGCGCGCGCGAATATGCCGTGGCGCACAGCGTGGGGCACAAGGCGCGGATCGTCGCCGAGGACGAGCGCGAGACAACCGGCGTACGGGCACTGCTCAACCTCGGGCACACCTTCGGCCATGCGCTCGAGGCCGAGACCGGATATTCGTCGGGCCTGCTTCACGGCGAGGCAGTGGCGATCGGCATGGTGCTCGCCGCGCGCTACTCGGCAAGGCGCGGCCTCATGCCCAAGGTCAGCGCGGAGCGGATTGCGCGGCACCTCGAAGCAATGGGAATACGTAGCGAACTGAGCACATTGCAACTTGATTGCAGCGGCGAGGCACTGGCCGCGCACATGCTCCACGACAAGAAAATGGACGCTGGCACCCTGCCCTTCGTGCTGATGAAGGGCGTAGGGCAGGCCTATCTCGACAAGAACATCTCGCTTGACGATGTGTCGCAATTCCTTGGCGAAGAACTGGCGGGTTAGCAGGCGTCACATCGCCCGGACGGGCATGAGAGGAAACAACTTCGCGCCACGTTGGTTATGCAAAGGTCCGGCGCGCTGCACCCAACCCCCCTCCCTTGGCCGGCGGCGTGCCGGACACCTTAATCCATCAAGGAGCGGGAAATGCCTGCAAAATCAAAGGCTCAGCAGAAGGCCGCCGGGGCGGCGCTTTCTGCCAAGCGAGGCGATGCGAAAGTCGACTCGCTGAAGGGTGCATCGAAGGAAATGTACGAATCGATGAGCGAAAAGCAGCTCGACGAATTCGCCAGCACCAAGCGCAAGGGCAAGCCCGAGCATTCTAGCAAGAAAGATTGAGGCCGGCGCGGCCCTACTCCAGTTCGAGTATGACCGCATCGACCGCAAGACTGTCGCCCGCCTTGGCGTTGATCTTGGCGACCTTGCCCGATTTTTCGGCGCGCAGGATGTTTTCCATCTTCATCGCCTCGATTACGGCAAGCGGCTGACCTGCAACGACTTCCTCGCCTTCTGCCACGTTGAGCGAAACCAGCAGACCCGGCATCGGGCAGATCAGGTAGCGCGAAAGATCGGGCGGGATCTTCTCGATCATGTGCTGGGTGAGATGGGCGATATTGGCGGGCAGGACACCGACTTGATGGATCGCGCCGCGCGTGGTCATGCGAAAGCCCTTGCGCGTGGTCTCGATCCTGACGCCAAGCGTCTCGTCGCCCATTTCCGCCACCACCAGCTTGTCGCCCGGGGCATATTCCATCGCCAGTTCGATCAACTCGCCATCGACGGTCAGGCCATCCTCGGAAAGTTCGACGTCATGGGCCTGCTGGTCGATGGTTATGCGCCATGAGCCCGGCGGATCGAGCGGTTCGGCTAGCTGGCCGTCGATACGCCGTGCCCGGTCGGCGCGGGCAGTAGCGACGAAGCCGGCAATTGCCGCGATCTTGCTGATGAGATCGGGCGACGCGGCAGCCCCGTGAAAGCCATCGGGATATTCCTCGGCGATAAAGCCGGTGGTCAGTTCGCCAGAGCGAAAGCGCGGGTGCTGCATGATCGCCGAGACGAAATCGATGTTGTGGCCCAGCCCGTCGATCTCGAACATGTCGAGCGCCGCGACCTGCTTGTCGGCGGCCTCGTCGCGCGTCTTGCCCCAGGTGACGAGCTTGGCGATCATCGGATCGTAGAACATCGAGACTTCGCCGCCTTCATAGACGCCGTCATCGACCCGCACGCCATCGACGCCGCGCCGTCCATTCTCCGCGCCGTCGTCGGTCCAGCCTTCGACGGGCGGACGATAACGCGAAAGGCGGCCCGTGGAGGGCAAAAACCCTCGATACGGATCCTCGGCATAGACCCGGTTCTCGATCGCCCAGCCATCGATCTTGATGTCATCCTGGGTGTATTGCAGCTTTTCGCCCGCCGCGACCCGGATCATCTGTTCGACCAGATCGACGCCGGTAATCGCCTCGGTCACGGGATGCTCGACCTGCAAACGGGTATTCATTTCAAGGAAATAGAAGCTCTCGCCGCTCGGGTCCGCGCCCGAGACGATCAGTTCGACCGTTCCCGCGCTGTAATAGCCGACCGCCTTGGACAGCGCGACGCACTGCTCGCCCATCGCTTTGCGCATCTTGGGGGTGACGAAGGGTGACGGCGCTTCCTCGACCACCTTCTGGTGGCGGCGCTGGATCGAACATTCGCGCTCGTTGAGGTAAAGCACGTTTCCGTGTTTGTCGCCGAGGATCTGGATCTCGATGTGGCGCGGATTGAGGATGAACTTCTCGATGAACACGCGGTCATCGCCGAATGAATTGAGGCCCTCGCGCTTGGTCGCCTCGAAACCCTCGCGCACGTCCTTTTCGTCGTAGGCAAGGCGCATGCCCTTGCCGCCGCCGCCGGCCGAGGCCTTCATCATTACCGGATAGCCGATCTCGGCGGAAATGCGCACTGCGTGCTCGGTATCCTCGATCTCGCCAACAAAGCCGGGCACGACATTGACGCCGGCCTGCTTTGCAAGCTTCTTGCTCTCGATCTTGTCTCCCATCGCCGCGATCGCGTTGACCGGCGGTCCGATGAATTCGATGCCCTCCTTGGCCAGAGCCTCTGCAAAGCTGGTGCGCTCGGACAGGAAGCCATAGCCCGGATGCACCGCGTCGGCGCCGGTCTGCTTGCAGGCCGCGATGATCTTGTCGGCAAGCAGGTAGCTTTCCGAAGCCGCCGATGGGCCGATATGGACCGCCTCGTCCGCCATCCTGACGAACGGCGCACGCGCATCTGCGTCTGAATAGACAGCGATCGTGGCGATGCCCATGCGGCGTGCGGTCTTGATGACGCGGCAGGCGATCTCGCCACGGTTGGCAATGAGGATTTTCTTGAACACGCTGGCCCCTATTGTTCGATCAAGTCTTTGAGTTGCTTGGTCCGTGCCTCGGTTAGCTCGGTGCGGCAAGTGGCGACGAGCAGCGGCTCCATGGTGCCGCTGCGAAACCGGTATCCTTCAAGGTCACAATGCGCATCGCGGTACTTGAGCCACGCGCGCTGCGCGGCAAGCAGCGTGGCCATATGGCCGGGCCTGCCGTCCTCGGGCTTGCCGTCGCGAACGTCGCGCTGCTTCATTTCGAGCGATGTCAGCTTCCACTGCGCATTGAGTGCGGCATCGGCCTTGCGGAATTCTTCCGCCGCACACCAGTTCATTTCCTGCTGGGCCTGCGGATCGGCGCAGTTCCAGTCCGGCGCACCGGCGGCAAGGGCAAGGCTGAGAAGTATCACGCAGCGGCCTCAGATCTTGTCCAGCGCCTGCGCCATGTCGGCGATGATGTCGTCGATATGTTCGATCCCGACCGAAACGCGCACCACGTCCGGCCCTGCCCCGGCCTCGACCAGTTCGCCCTCGGAAAGCTGGCTGTGCGTGGTCGACGCGGGATGGATGATGAGCGAACGGGTATCGCCGATATTGGCGAGGTGGCTGAACAGTTCGACCGATTCGACCAGCTTTACGCCAGCCTCGAAACCGCCCTGCACGCCGAATGTAAACACCGCGCCGCACTTGCCGCCAAGATAGCGGGTCGCTAGCTGGTGGTAGTCGCTCTCGGGCAGGCCAGCATAACTGACCCACGAAACCTTGGGATGATCGCGCAGCCAGCGGGCCAGAGTGAGCGCATTGCTGCAATGCCGCTCCATGCGCAGCGCCAGCGTTTCCATGCCGGTCAGCGCGAGAAAGGCGTTCATCGGCGCCATTGCCGGGCCAAAATCCCTGAGGCCTAGGACCCGGCAACCGATGATGAAGGCGATGGGGCCGATCGGGGCAAGCGCATCGGTGAGCACCGCGCCGTGGTACGACGGGTTGGGCGCGGAAAGGCTGGGGAACTTGTCGCTCGCCGCCCAGTCGAACTTTCCGGAATCCACGATCAGCCCGCCCACGGCATTACCGTGGCCGTTGAGGAACTTGGTGGCGGAATGAACGACCACGTCCGCGCCGTGCTCGATCGGCCGGCACAGCATCGGCGTCGCCATGGTATTGTCGACGATCAGCGGCACGCCGGCATCGTGGGCAACCTTGGCAATCGCCTCGATGTCCTGGACGACGCCGCCCGGGTTGGCGAGGCTCTCGATGAACACGCAGCGTGTGTTCTCATCGATGGCAGCAGCGACCTTGGCCGGATCGTCGGCATCGACGAAGCGCCCTTCCCACCCGAATTTGCCGATCGCATGGCCGATCTGGTTGAGCGATCCGCCATAGAGCTTCTTGGCTGCAACGATGTTACAGCCCGGCTGCATCAGCGTGTAGAACACCAGGAACTGCGCGGCATGGCCCGAGGCGACAGCGAGCGCGCCCACCCCGCCCTCGAGCGCCGCGATTTTGCCTTCGAGCGCATCGCAGGTTGGATTCATGATCCGCGAGTAGATGTTGCCGAATTCCTGCAGGCTGAACAGCCGCGAAGCGTGGGCGGCATCGTCGAATACATAGCTGGCGGTCTGGTAGATCGGCGTGATCCGCGCCTTGGTGGTCGGGTCGGGCGCGGTCCCGGCATGAATGGCTTGCGTTTCGGGCTTGTGGCTCATGATCGCTGACCTCTCCTTTCAGGCGGCGCGCGCGCGGGCACGCGCGGACGCATAGGCTGTCAGCGCCTGTGCATAGGCCGGTGCGCCCCTGCGGGCTTCCTCGCCATCGAGCAGTGCGCCGACCGACGATGCGATACGCTCCATGGCCGCATCGCTCAAGCTGCCGAGCGCGGTGCGATAGACGCCGATGGTGAAGACAATCGCGCCGGTATCAGGGAGGCGGCGAAGCGTCTCACGTTCGCATCGGGCGTAGAGCGTGGTTCCGGCATTGTCGGGCGTGACATGGGCATAGCGCTGTTCGGCAGGCAGATCGGGCATGTAGCGCGCATCGCCCGAGGGTATGACGAACATGTTGGTGCGCCCGTAGATTTCGTCGGTGCGCAGCTTGTCCATAAAGCGGTCGACGCCGTCCGATAGCTGCTCGGCATAGCCGTGGATCGGCTCGTGGACCGCATGGAGCGGCTTGCCGATCTTCTCGACGAGACGCCAGTCAGTCGGGAAACCGACAGCAGCGGCAACAAGGCGATATGGCTCGCCCGGTGCGTCCTGCGTCAGCAGGCAGAAATCCTCCCATTGCGCGCGCGCCGCGCTTTCAAGGTCTGCCGCGCCCAGCATCTGCGCCAGTTCGCCCCCGGGAGCCTCTCCTTCGGGGAGCACCTGCACGCTTTCAGGATAGGCATCGAATGCAGCAGCGCGCGCAGCCAGGTCGGGCGCGGGATCGAGCCATTCGCTTTCCGCCAGACGCACCAGCCCCATGCGCAGCGGGCCCGAAACCCGCGCGTAAGGGAGGAGCGTCTCGATGGAAAAGCCCAATGTCACTCGGCCGCTTCCATTTCGCTACCCACCGGCGGCATGTTGTGGCCGAGCAGGCGCAGCATGTCGGCGGCGCATTCGACCACGTTCGAGCCGGGGCCATAGATGCCCTGCACGCCCGCATCGCGCAGGAAATCGTAGTCCTGCGGCGGGATCACTCCGCCCGCGACCACCTTGATATCAGGCCTGCCCGCATCGCGCAGATGACCGATGAGCTCGGGGATCAGCGTCTTGTGGCCTGCCGCCAGCGAACTCGCGCCAATCGCGTCCACTTCGTTGTCGAGCGCCAGCTTGCAGGCTTCCTGCGGGGTCTGGAACAGTGGACCGCTGGTCACGTCGAAGCCCATGTCGGTAAAGGCCGAGGCGATCACGTTGGCGCCCCGGTCGTGCCCGTCCTGCCCCATCTTCGCGACAAGCAAGCGCGGCGCGCGGCCAAGCCGGGTGGTCACGGCCTTCACCCCTTCGATCACCTGCGCGTAGCGGTCGTCGCCCGCATAGGCCTTGCCGTAGATGCCCTTCACCGGCACCGGCTGCGTATCGTAGCGTCCGAAGGCAAGTTCCATCGCGTCGGAAATCTCGCCCAAGGTGGCGCGTGCGCGCGCTGCCTCGACCGCCAGCGCGAGAAGATTGCCGCTGCCCTTCGCGCCTTCGGTGAGAGCGGCAAGCGCAGCCTTGCAGGTAACCTCGTCTCGCGATGAGCGCATCGAATTGATCCGCGCCACCTGCGCTTCGCGCACCGCGTGGTTATCGACCGCGAGCGTATCGAGCAGGTCTTCCTCGCCCTTGCGGTACTTGTTGACGCCGACGATCACGTCCTCGCCCTTGTCGATGCGCGCCTGCTTGGCAGCTGCGGCTTCCTCGATCCGGGCCTTGGGCATGCCGCTGGCGACCGCCCTGGTCATGCCGCCAAGGCCGTCGACTTCCTCGATCAGGGCCCAGGCATCATCGACCAGCTGCTTGGTCAGCGCCTCGATATAGTATGAACCGCCCAGCGGATCGACGACATTGCAGATGCCGCTTTCTTCCTGGAGCACAAGCTGCGTGTTGCGCGCGATCCGCGCGGAGAAATCGGTGGGAAGCGCGATCGCCTCGTCGAGCGCATTGGTGTGGAGCGACTGGGTGCCTCCAAGCACCGCCGCCATTGCCTCGATCGTGGTGCGGATGACGTTGTTGTAAGGATCTTGCTCCTGCAAGCTCACGCCAGAGGTCTGGCAGTGAGTGCGCAGCATCTTTGAGCGATCCTTTTTCGCGCCCAATCCGTCCATCACCTGGAACCACAAGGTGCGCGCGGCGCGCAGCTTGGCGACTTCCATGAAGAAGTTCATGCCGATGCCGAAGAAGAAGCTCAAACGGCCCGCAAAAGCGTCGATATCCATGCCGGCGGCCATGGCGCGCTGCACATATTCCTTGCCGTCGGCGATGGTGAACGCGAGTTCCTGAACCGCCGTCGCACCCGCCTCGTGCATGTGATAGCCCGAGATCGAGATCGAGTTGAATTTGGGCATGTTCGCAGAGGTGTAGGCGATGATGTCCGACACGATCCGCATCGAAGGCTCGGGCGGATAGATATAGGTGTTGCGGACCATGAACTCCTTGAGGATGTCGTTCTGGATGGTGCCGTCGAGCTGCTCGGTGGGAACGCCCTGCTCCTGACCGGCAACGATGAAGAACGCTAGGATCGGGATCACCGCGCCGTTCATGGTCATCGAAACCGACATTTGATCGAGCGGGATGCCGTCGAACAGGATCTTCATATCCTCGACCGAATCGATCGCGACGCCCGCCATGCCGACATCGCCGACGACGCGCGGATGGTCGCTATCGTAGCCGCGGTGCGTGGCGAGGTCGAAGGCGACCGAAAGGCCCTTCTGCCCCATGGCGAGGTTGCGGCGATAAAAGGCGTTCGATTCCTCGGCGGTGGAGAATCCGGCATACTGGCGGATCGTCCACGGGCGGCCTGCATACATGCTGGCCTTCACGCCGCGCGTGAACGGCGCGAAGCCGGGCAGGCCGGGATCGGCCGCGTCCTCGCCGGTATAAAGCGGCTTGATCGCGAAACCCTCGGGCGTGTGCCACGTCAGGTCGCGGCCCTTCACGTCCTTGTCGGCGGCGGCTTTCCAGTCTTCGATTGTCGGCTTGTCGGTCATCGTATCTTACCTCGTCATTCCGGCGTAGGCCGGAACCCGGTTCCGTCCCTCTATCTGGACCCCGGCCTGCGCCGGGGTGACGGAATTCAATGCGCCCCCTTGGGCGTTTCCATGATCTCGGTCAGCTGCCCGCCCATGTCCTTGGGGTGGACGAAGAAGATCAGCGTGCCATGCGCGCCCATGCGCGGTTCGCCCAGCACCCGCTTGCCGAGGCCCTCGAACCATTTCTTGGCCTCGTGAATGTCCGGCACTTCGTAGCAGATGTGATGCTGGCCCCCGAGCGGGTTCTTCTCGAGCCACTTGCCAACGGCAGAGTCAGCCGCAGTCGGCTGAAGCAATTCGACCTGGGTCCCGGCAGTACCGCCCTCGCCCGGCGTGTTGACGAAGCAGACGCGCACCTGCTGGCTTTCCAGCACGAACGGCTCGGTAATGTCCGTCGCACCCATGACGTCGCGGTAGAATGCGATCGAAGCGTCGAGATCGGGCGTGGCGACGCCAATGTGGTTCATCCGGCCCAGTTTCACGCCGCCTTCTCCGCCACACCGACATTGACGAGGTTCTCGACCACGATCGCGATGCCCTGTCCGCCACCAACGCACATCGTTGCAAGACCATAGCGGCCGCCAATACGCTGAAGCTCGTAGACCAGCTTGACGGTGATGATCGCGCCCGATGCGCCCACCGGATGGCCCAGCGATATGCCCGACCCGTTGGGGTTGGTCTTTTCCGGATCAAGACCAAGTTCGCGCGCCACCGCACAGCTTTGCGAGGCAAAAGCTTCGTTCGCTTCGATCACGTCGATGTCGTTGAGCGTCAGCCCGGCGCGTTCAAGCGCGATCGGCGCGGCCTTGACCGGCCCGATTCCCATGATGGAGGGATCGACCCCGGCGTAACCCCAGCCGATGATCCGCGCCATTGGTTTGAGGCCCTTGAGCCTCACTGTGAGACCCGAGGCTAGCACCAGCGCGGCGGCACCGTCGTTGATGCCCGAGGCATTGCCCGCCGTGACCGAGCCCTGCTTGTCGAATGCGGGGCGCAGCGCAGCCATCGATTCGAGACTTACATCGGTGCGCACATGTTCGTCGGATTTGAACTCGACCATGCCCTTGCGGGTCTTGATCTCGACCGGCACGATCTGGCTGTCGAAGCGGCCTTCCGCCCAGGCATGGGCAGCGCGGCGATGGCTTTCGACCGCGAGCGCGTCCTGATCCTCGCGGGTCACCTGGTACTTCGTGGCGACGTTTTCGGCGGTCATGCCCATATGGTAACCCTCGAACGGATCCGAGAGCACGCCAATCATCGCATCGATGACCTTCATGTCGCCCATCTTGTGGCCCCAGCGGCTCGAGGTCTGAACATAAGGGCTCTTGCTCATCGTCTCGGCCCCGCCGGTAACGACCACTTCCGCCTCGTCGAGCGCAATGAGTTGCGCGCCCGACACAATCGCCTGCATGCCCGACGCGCACAGGCGGTTGACGGTCAGCGCCGGCGCCTCGATCGGTACGCCCGCCTCGACCGCCGAAATGCGCGCAAGATAGGAATCGCGCGGCTCGCTGGGAATCGCCTGGCCCATGACGACGTGCTGCACCTCGCTGGCATCGAGACCGGAACGCTTGATCGCTTCCTCGATCACGATCTTGCCGAGGGTGGCGGGCGCAACATCCTTCAGGGTGCCGCCGAAATCGCCGATGCCGGTGCGCACAGCGGAAAGGATGTAGATGTGATTGCTTTCGGGCATGGTATTCGCCTCCTGCCGCTCAGAGCGGAATGTTGTCGTGCTTCTTCCACGGGTTCTCGAGGCTCTTATTGCGCAGCTTCCTGAGACCGAGAGCGATGCGCCGCCGCGTGGAATGGGGATAGATCACCTCGTCGATATAGCCGCGCCCGGCAGCGACGAAGGGATTGGCGAAGCGATCTTCGTATTCGGCGGTGCGCGCCGCGATCGCCTCGGGATCGTTCATGTCCTTGCGGAAAATGATCTCGACCGCGCCCTTGGCGCCCATCACCGCGATTTCGGCGGTCGGCCAGGCATAGTTGAGATCGCCGCGCAGGTGCTTCGAGCTCATGACGTCGTAAGCGCCGCCATAGGCCTTGCGGGTAATGACGGTGATCTTGGGCACGGTCGCCTCGGCATAGGCGAACAGCAGCTTGGCGCCGTGCTTGATGATGCCGTTGTGTTCCTGGTCGGTGCCGGGAAGGAAGCCGGGCACATCGACGAAGGTGATGATCGGAATATTAAAGGCATCGCAGAAGCGCACGAAGCGCGCTGCCTTGCGGCTTGAATTGATGTCGAGCACGCCCGCCAGCACCATCGGCTGATTGGCGACGACGCCCACGGTGCGCCCCTCGATCCGCGCGAAACCGATCACGATGTTGCCCGCGAAGGTCGGCTGGATTTCGAAGAATTCCTCCTCGTCGACAACCTTTCGGATCACTTCCTTGATGTCATACGGCTGGTTGGCATTGGGAGGAATGATCGTGTCGAGGCTTTCCTCGAGCCGGTCATGCGGATCGGCTGAGGGCCGCTCGGGCACGTCCTGCTGGTTGGACAGCGGCAGGTAATCGAAGAATTCGCGCGCGGTGAGCAGCGCCTCGATGTCGTTTTCGAGTGCAAGGTCGGCGACCGAGGTCTTGCTGGTGTGAGTGATCGCGCCGCCCAGTTCCTCCTGCGTGACGACCTCGTTGGTCACGGTCTTGACCACGTCCGGACCGGTGACGAACATGTAGGAGCTGTCCTTTACCATGAAGATGAAGTCAGTCATCGCCGGGGAATAGACCGCGCCGCCCGCGCAGGGCCCCATGATCATCGAAAGCTGCGGGATCACGCCCGAGGCAAGCACGTTACGCTGGAAAATCTCGGCATAGCCGCCCAGCGCGTCCACGCCCTCCTGAATGCGCGCGCCGCCTGAATCGTTGAGGCCGATCACCGGCGCACCGACCTTCATCGCCATGTCCATGATCTTGCAGATCTTCATCGCGTGAGTCTTGGACACCGCGCCGCCAAACACGGTGAAATCCTGCGAATAGACGTAAACCAGCCGGCCGTTGATCGTGCCCGAGCCGACCACCACGCCGTCGCCGGGAATCTTCTCTTCCAGTTCCATGCCGAAATCGGTGCAGAGGTGTTCGACATAAGTGTCGACCTCCTCGAAGCTGCCATCGTCGAGCAGGATGTCGAGGCGCTCGCGCGCGGTCAGCTTGCCCTTGGCGTGCTGCGCGTCGATGCGTCTTTGTCCGCCGCCCATTCGCGCGGCTTCGCGGCGCTTTTCCATCTCGGCGATATTGGCTGACATGCGGCAATGTCCTCAAACTGTAACGCAATTTTGCAGATGCCTAAGGCAGGTTGGAAGGCCAGCGTCAATAGGCTAGGGCCGGGCCGGAGCCTACTACACTGTGCAAATGCGGCAAGATCGTATCGCAAGTGCACAATACAACGAAATTTTCGCGGAATTGCACGCCTCCCGTTGCATTTCCTGCAGGGAGACAGCAGCGATGACGTCAGCCGGAGCACAGGTGCCCGAATGGTTCGAGCGGGCGATTGCCACTCCGGGCCAATCGGGCATGACCGAAGTCGGCGGCTGTGCGATCCATTACCTGTCCTGGGGCAATCCGAAGCTGCCGGGCCTGCTGTTCCTCGGAGCATCGGGGGGTCATGCCCATTGGTACGACCATGTCGCGCCGCTGTTTGCCAGCCGGTTCCGCGTCGTCGTCATGGACCCGGCGGGCTGCGGCGATTCGGGCCGCCGCGAGGCTTATTCCAAGGATCTGGTGACAGCCGAGATCGCCGGCGTGCTGAAGGCCTCGGGCCTGCTCGATGGCCCCGTGCCGCCGATTGTCGTCGGCCACAGCGCCGGGGCGCAATGCGTGGTTCGCGCGGCGCAGGTCCACGGCGCGGCCTGGCTCGGCGTGATCGGTGTCGATGGGCTGCGCTATGCCGAGCTTGAGAGCGATCATGCGATCCCGCATTTCCGGGGCCTCGATCCCGGCGCCCCGCCTCCCCCGCGCCGCGCGCCGAAAGTCTGGCAAGATATCGAAGAAGCCGTGGCGAAGTTCCGGCTTTCGCCGCCGCCGATGATCGAGATTGGCAACGATTTCGTGCTGCGGCACATCGCCCGCCACTCCTACCGCGAGGTTGAGGGCGGCTGGGCCAGCAAGTTCGATCCGGTCCAGACGCATCAGGTGATCGACCTTGCTTTCGAGCTGACCGGCGCGCTGAAGGACCTGCCGTGCCGCGCCGCCGCGATCTATGGCGAGAAGAGCCACCTCACCGACCCGAGCGCGGGCCCGAGCGTCACCGCAATGAACGAGGGCAAGGTAACCGCCTTCACCATCCCGGGCACCAGCCACTTCCCGATGATCGACAGCCCGTTCGCGTTCGTATCGGCGATCGAGGGCGTCGCGCTCACCTGGCTGGCGGAGTGGCACCGCGCGAGGGCGTAGGCGCTGGGGCCAAATTAGCGCTTGTTTTGCGGCCGCTATGATGATGGTTCGGCAACAATTCGTTTGTCGGGAATGTCGTGGCAAGCGGACGTTATGAACGCCTTTCTTCTCCAGCGGCATATTTCGGCATGTTGGCCAAGGCTGCTTCGAAGCCATTCCGGATTTCAGTTTGACTGAAGCCATGATCCCATAACTCGGTCATCAGATATTTCATTACTTCTGGTAGCATGGGCCAATCGGGCCATGGGTTGCACTCGTTCGCGTCCTTGACCATCAATCCAAATTGATACGTTGATGCCAACAAATGGTCATACCAGCGATCCGTCGCCTCTTGCTTGTTTTCGTCAGCCATGAGGCATTGTGCACGAATTGCTTGCGTCCGCCTTGTTGTCGTGTCCGAAACGGCAGCTTTGCCTTGCAAGAACTCATTCAGCGGACCTCGGATCGCACGATCCTGCGCGATCCGTTCAATAGTCCGCGCAACCTCGCCGCTACCGCATCAGCACCAGTTCCTCCGCCATGGTCGGGTGAAGCGCCATGGTGGCGTCGAAATCGTCCTTGGTCAGGCCCGCCTTCACCGCGATCGCGGCGGCCTGCATGATCTCGGGGGCATCCGGCCCGATCATGTGCAGCCCGACGATCCGGCCGGTATCGGCATCGCACACCATCTTGTAAAGACTGCGCTCGCCCCGCCCGGCAACGACGTTCTTCATCGGGCGGAAATCGCTTTCATAGACGCTGATCGCGCCAAGCCGGTTGCGCGCCTCGCTTTCGGTCATGCCCACGGCGGCGAGCGGCGGATGGCTGAACACCGCCGAGGGGATGCAATCGTAGCTCACCCGGCTGGGCTTGCCGCCGAAGACCGTGTCGGCAAAGGCCTGCCCTTCGCGGATGGCGACGGGCGTAAGCTGCACCCGGTCGGTCACGTCGCCCACGGCGTGGATATGTTCGGCCGATGTGCGCGAATCGTCATCGACCCGGATCGCGCCTTTTTCGTTCACCTCGACCCCGGCAGCATCGAGCCCCAGCCCTTCGATATTGGGCACGCGCCCGGTAGCGAACATCACGCAGTCATATTCGGCAGGCCTGTGCCCGGTCGTGTGGACCATCAGGGTGCCATCTTCCTGCTTTTCGATCTTCTCGAAGGTCGAATGGAACTGGAAACGGATGCCCTTGGTGACTGAGATCTGCAGCAGTCGGTCGCGCAAGGCATGATCGTAACTGCGCAGGAGCTGGTCGGAGCGGTTGATGATCGTCACCTCGCAGCCGAACTGGTGGAAAATGCCTGCGAACTCGTTGGCGATATAGCCCGCGCCGGCAATCAGCACGCGGCTTGGCAATGCATCGAGATGGAACGCCTCGTTCGAGGTGATGCCATGCTCGCATCCGGGAAACTGCGGCACGTGCGGGCGGGCGCCGGTGCAGATCAGGATATTCCGGGCGGTGACGGTCCTGCCGCCGGCAAGCCGGATGTCGTGCGAACCCGTCAGCACGGCGCGCTCGTGGAAAATCTCCACGCCGTTGTTTTCCAGGGTGTTGGTGTAGATGCCATTGAGGCGATCGACGTCCGCCAGAACGGTGTCGCGCAGCGAAATCCAGTCAAACGTCGCGTTCTCGATGTGCCAGCCGAACTGTTTCGCGTCCTCAAGATCCTCTGCGAAATGCGCGCCGTAGACGAGCATCTTCTTGGGCACGCAGCCGCGGATCACGCAGGTGCCGCCGACTCGGAATTCTTCCGCTACAGCGACTTTGGCGCCATGCGCCGCCGCGACCCGGCTGGCGCGCACCCCGCCCGATCCCGCGCCGATGGTGAACAGGTCGTAG
>CANJUF010000040.1 GCA_947477745.1 Sphingomonadaceae bacterium
CCAGCCCCATCCGATGATCTTGAAGTAGGTGAAGTCGGTCTGCCACATCTCGTTGATCCGCGTGGTCTGGGTGTGGAAGCGATCTGCCGCCTTGATCACGACATAGGCTGGGCTGGTGATCAGATCATGGGTCTTCAACAGCCTGTAAACGCTGGCTTCCGACACGAAGTAGCGCTTTTCGTCGGTGAACCGCACGGCCAGTTCCCGAGGGCTCAGCTCGGATTGCTCCAGCGCCAGTTCGATGATCTGGTCGTGGATGTCCGGCGGGATCCGGTTCCACATCATTCCAGTCGTCGCCGGTTTGCTGCGGACACCTGGTGACAATCAGCCGCCCTTCGCAAGCGTAAGCCTTTCGCGCCCGCTCTTCAGCAAGGCGCCCACCCGCATCCGCCACAACTTTGACCCGTTCGGCTGGACGAACAGGAATAAGCCCTCCCCGTCGGCCAGCTTGTAGGCGCGCTCGCGTGGCTTGGAATTTCGGGCCTGAATCTCCGTGAGTGGCATTGGGGGTATCGCTCCTTTCCGATACTCCGCAAAAATACCCCCAAAATACCCCCAAAATACCCCCAAAATACCCCCAAAATACCCCCACACCAAATCTGGCTGCATGTGGAAGACCATGGGCGCATGCGGACGCGAATGACCCGCAACCCTCTGCTTTTCTTTCGATTTCTGGAAAAATGCGGAAGCTAGTGGAAGCTTCCGGATCAAGGGATGGTAGCGGAGGAGGGACTTGAACCCCCGACACGCGGATTATGATTCCGCTGCTCTAACCAGCTGAGCTACTCCGCCACACAGGTCTGCCACTTGGGCCGTATCCCCGGCACCGCCGGTGAAGGCCGCGCTATTAGGACCGGTGCGCGCGTGGGTCAACCGTCCAAGTCACCCGCGAAACGCGAAGCTCCTGATCAGCCGCCACAGCCCCTCCTCGTAAGCGAAAAGCTCGAACCCGCGAAAGCGGAATGCGCGCTCGCCGATCACGGGTGCGAGCTGAGCCTGAAGCGTGCGGGCCTCCTGCGGCGAGACCTTGTTCTGGATGGTGATGTGAAGCCGCAGCGACTGGGAATCCTGCGGCGTCATCACTCCGTGCATCCGCTGCTGGATCAGGGAATGGAGCGCGGTCATGCCAGGGCTGTCGATAGACAGCGCGGTTCCCCTTCCCAAGTTCATCAGGCCGCTCACACGCGCCTGGGGAGGCGCATTGCCAGCGGCAAGATCAGCGAGCAGCCGGGTCAGCTCTCCTTCGACCGATGGTGGCAACGCGTGGAACAGAGTGACATGGGCCTTGAGCCGGTTGCGCTCGGGCGGGAAATGCGCGCGGCGCAGGCCGTCGGCCCACGCAAAAATGTCGCCCGGCAGGTCCGCCGTGACCAGCAGCGGCGCTGGCTTGTGGTCTGTCCCGACCGGGGCCACTAGCGGGCCGGAATAGCCCGCACCTCGAAATCGTCCATTTTCGGCGCGGCGAGGCTGGACTGCAGTTGCGGCAAGCTCACCGCATCGTAAGCGGGCGTGCCGGTCTTATCGAGATACCAGCTCTGGCAGCCGCCTGTCGCCCAGACCGACTTTCCGGCACGTTCGCGCACTTCAGCGAGCCATTCACGCGCCCGGTCTTCGCGCGGCGCAATGGTGACGCCCTGCGCGGCGACCTGCTCGAGCAACTGCGCGACATAGCCCCACTGTGTCTCGACTATGCCGACGATCGATGCGCTTCCGCCCGGCGAACTTGGCCCGTTGAGCACAAAGAAATTGGGCATGTGCGGGATCGAGACCGACCGGTAAGTGAGCGGCAGGTCTTCCCACAGCGCGTCAAGCGTAACCCCATCTTCACCCGTCAGCTTCATCGGGCGAATATAGGCATGGGCGTCGAAGCCCGTCGCATAGATCAGGATGTCGCAGGCGTGCAGCGTGCCATCGGTGGTCCTTACTCCTTCGGGCTCGATCCGCTCGATCGCTTCGCTGACGATGGAAACGTTGGGGCGCTGAACCTGCTCGAACCAGGTTTCGGACATGACCAGCCGCTTGCAGCCCACGTCGTAATCGGGAGTTAATCTGGCGCGCAGTTCGGGATCGCGGATGCGCAGCAACGCGTCCGAACACATCTTGTCACGCTCGGCGCGCGCTTCCTTGCTCTCGAAGGCAAGAGCGCCGCGCTCATTGCTGAAATCGAGCATCTTGCGGTAGGTTTCATGCACGGTGCGTGGCAGCAGCCGGTATTTGAGCCGCTCCCACCACGGCACCGGCGCGTCCTGCACCGGCATCACCCATTGCGGAGTACGCTGGAACTGCGTGATATGCGCCACTTCCCCGGCTATGGCAGAAAGCACTTGCACGCCCGAGGAACCCGCGCCGATCAGGCACACCCGCTTGCCCGCCAACGATACCGATTTGTCCCACCGCGCGGTGTGAAAGCTCGGACCGGCGAAGCTGTCCATACCGGGGATCTGGGGAAGCTTGGGATCGCGCAGTCGCCCGGCCGCGGCGATGACCACGTCGGCCTCATAGCTGGAGCCGTCGCCGGTCGTCACCGTCCAGCGCGCCCCATCGAAGCGCGCATTGGTCACGTCCTTGCCGTATTCGATATGATCGAGCACGCCGCTGCGGGCAGCAACATCATGATAATACTGCCAGATCTCCGGACCCTTGGCATAGCGCGTCTTCCACGCCGGGTTGGGCGCGAACGAATAGACATAGACGTGCGCCGGGACGTCGCAGGCGACGCCGGGATAGACATTGTCGCGCCAGGTGCCGCCCAGAGCGCCCGCCTTTTCGAGGATCACGAAATCGCGCCAGCCCCGCTCGCGCAGCTTCACACCGGCAAGGATGCCCGAAACGCCCGAGCCGATGACGACGATGCGCGGACCATTAGGACCGAATCCGGCACTTTGCGCAGTGCCTGGCTGAGTGGCTTTTCCGTGCATCGGTTCCCGCTATCCTTGGTTGTCAGGTAATCTCCGCGCCCGGCATACCGCTTGCCAGCCATTCGTCCACCTTGTCGGAATAGTGCTTCAGCGGCCCCAGATAGATCATCATCTTCATGCGCGAAGGATCCTTGTTGCCCTCGCCATTAAGCCAGCTGGGCGTGCATTCCTTCATCTGGTCATAGCCGTATTCGATGCCGGTGAGGATCCAGTTCCACCATTCTTCCTCGGCCTCGGAAGTGGGCTCGATGGTGGTAGCGCCGCGCTCCTTCATCCTCGAGACGATCTCGGCGACATGCCGGGCATGTTCCTGAAGCGAGTGAACGATGCTGGTGGCAAAACCGCCCTGGGCGCTGCTGTAAAGGAACGCGTTGGGGAAGCCGCGCGAGAGCAGGCCGACAAGCGTGTGCGAATTGGTGCCTTCCGCCCAGTCATCCGACAGGCTCTTGCCGCCCTTGCCGTACATCTCGAAGTGCATGCGGCTCTTGTACATCGTGCCCGTCTCGAAGCCGGTGGCGAAGACGATCATGTCGACCGGGTATTCCTTGCCCTGGACGACGATGCCGGTGCGGGTGATCGCTTCCACGCCCTTGCCATCGGTATCGAGCAGTATGACGTTGGGCCGGTTGAAAGCCGGAAGATACTCGTCGTGGTAGCACGGGCGTTTGCACCACAGATCGTACCACGGCATCAGCGCCTCGGCGGTTTCCTTGTCCTTGACCGTCTCCGCGATGCGATCGCGCCAGCGATTCATGATCTCGATGTCGACCATCAGCCGTTCGTTGTTCGGCATCTTGGTCTTGTCAGCGCCGCCGAAGGCCATGTTGCCGCGATAGACCTCGGTCCACGCGTCCCCCACCATGTCGACGTCTAACGGCAGGCCCGAGGTCATGGCAGTAAAATTCCACATCCGTTCTTCCTGCCATCCCGGTTTCTGGTTGAAAAACCAGTCGGGATTGGTCGGAGCCTGGTTGCGCACGCCAACCGCAGAGGGGGTCCGCTGCACGACGTAAACCTGCTTGGTCACCGGCGCGATCGTTGGCAGCACCTGCACCGCGGTAGCCCCGGTGCCGATGATCGCTACGGTCTTGTCGCCAAGCTTGGTGGGCACTTCGGTGGGGCCGCCGCCGGTCGCCTCGTAGTTCCAGCGCGCAGCGTGGAACTTCGGGCCTTCGAAGGTCTCGATGCCCGGAATGCGAGGCAGCTTCGCCTTGTGGAGGATGCCGCCCGCGACCACGATGAAGCGCGCCTTGAGCACGTCGCCGCGATCGGTGGTTACGATCCAGCGGTTCGCTTGCTCGTCCCAGCGTGCCTCGTGCGTCTCGGTCTGGAACAGCGCCTTGGAATAGAGATCGAACTTCTCACCAAGAAGCTGGCACTGGCGGAAGATTTCCGGCGCCTTTGCATATTTCTCGGTCGGCATATAGCCGGTTTCCTCGAGCATCGGGATGTAGACGTAGCCTTCCACGTCGCACATGCATCCCGGATAGCGGTTCCAGTACCACGTGCCGCCAAAATCGCCCGCACGGTCGAGGATACGGATATCGGTCACGCCTGCCTTGACCAGCCGAACCGCTGTGGTCAGCCCGCCGATCCCTGCGCCGATGATCACCACGTCGGTTTCCACTGTCACCGGATCGCGGGTGAAGCCCGGCTCGACATACGGATCGCGGTCGAACTCGGCATAGGCGTCGGTTAGCTCGCTGTATTGCGCGGTGCCGTCCGGACGCGTGCGCTTCTCGCGCTCGATTCGATATTTCTCGAGGACTTCCTCTGGCGTCATCGCGTGATCGTGGTCGCTCATTCCCGCTTACCTCTTCCCGGCCAGCCATTCCCGGCCTGTTGCGCGCCTTGCGCGCATAGTGTCGGCCTTCTTGCCGACAGGGTCGGCTTGTGCAAGGCGGCCAGCTTCCCATGCCGCAAATCCGTAAATATGAAAATGCCGCAAGAGTCGGTTACATTGTGCGCCCGGCAAGCTAGTCAAGTCGGCAAGATAAATCGGGAGAGGGAAATGAGCGAAATTCTCGAGCCATCTGGCAGGACCGCCGTTGTGACCGGCGCGGCAAGTGGGATCGGCCGCTCGCTGGCTTTGCAGATGGCGGATGCAGGCGCAATGCTGGTCATTACCGACATCAATGCCGAGGGCCTCAAGGCTGTCGCCGGCGAATTGGAGGCCAAGGGCACGAAGGTTTTCGCGCCGGTGGTCGACATGGGCGATTTCGCCGCCGTCGACGCATTTGCCGAGAAGGTGATCAGCGTGGCGGGCGATTCGCTCGCCTTTGTTTTCGCCAATGCCGGCATCCACGGCCTCACGCCCGCGATCGACCCCGATCTCGAAATGTTCGACAAGGTGATCCGCATCAACCTCATGGGTCCGGTTCACATGTGCAAGGCCTTCGTGCCCCGGTTGATGGCGCGCGGCGGCCCGGCGCAGGTTGTCGTCACCGGCTCACAGGCGAGTTTCCTCGCCGCGCCGGGCATCGCCCCCTATGTCGCGGCTAAGCATGGCGTCTGGGGATTTGTCGATTCGCTGAGAATCGAACTGCTGATGGCCAAAAGCGAGGTGGGGGTTTCAGTCGTCGCCCCGAGCCGGGTCGATACCGGCATCACCCGGCAGCGGCTTGACGAATATCGCGCGCTGGGCGGCGAAAAGGCGGTCCAGGATTACCTGGCTTCCATGGCTGGAGCCGATCCGATCGCCGAAGTGATCCTGCGCGAAGCAATCAAGCGCGAATTCTGGATCATCCCTTCGCACGAATCGACACTCGATGCGTTCAAGTCGCGCGCGCAGGCGATCATCGACGCCATGCCGGCAGGCATGATCGCGGGTTGAGCGAACAAGAAGAAGCAGGGAGAGAACAAGATGGAAGTTGACGTTAGCAATCTCGCAGTCGTGGTAACCGGCGCGGCTTCGGGTATCGGCCGGGCGACCGCGCTCGCCTTTGCCGCCAACGGCGCGCATGTGTTCGCGGTCGATCAGAACGCGGCCGGCCTCGACGAAACCAGAGCTGCCGCCAGCGGCAACGGCTCGATCGTCACGCATGTCGCGGACTTGCTCGATCCCACCAATTGCGCGCCGGTGATCACGGCGGCGGTGGCGCAGATGGGCAAGCTCGATGCGCTGTGCAATATCGCGGGCGTTCTCAGAATCGAGGCGCTTGAGGATGTTACGCCGCAAACCTGGGATTTCATCTACGGCGTCAATGTGCGCGCTCCCTTCTTCCTCAGTCAGGCGGCCATGCCCCACCTGCTCAAGAGCGACGGCGCGATCGTCAATATCTCGTCGGCTACTGCGTTTCGCGGCTACGCCTATGTGACCGCTTATACCTCGAGCAAGGCGGCAGTTGCACACATGACCAAGTCGCTTCAGGCCGAAGTCATCAAGTCGGGCGTGCGCATCAACGCTATCGCTCCCGGATCGGTGAACACGCCGATGGGAACGGGCGGCAGCGGCGGCGCGATGGACAAGTTCGATATGGACCTGTTCGTGCGGATGATGCAGATCCGCCCGGGCTCGCCGCCCGAAAGCTATACCGACATCATCCTGTACCTTGTCTCGCCGCAGAACAAGATCATTCGCGGCGCGGTGCTCAATGTCGATGATGGCATGGACGCGACCTGACGGACGCCGGGCGGACACATACGGGAGAGAGCAGCATGGCCGAAGCGGACGCGATAATCATGGACGGAGACTGGTCGCAGCGCCTGCGCGCGTCCGTCGGCAAACTCGATCCGGTGGTGGCGCTGCTCGCGCTGGTTCACATCACCGGCGACCGTTCGCTGCTGGCGAAGTATGGTCCGGCGTTTGACGGCGTGCCGCGCCGGGGCGGATCCTCGTTCTCGGCAAAGGCAGAGCGGGCGCCCAAGGAAGTCGATCCTGCCGTGCTGGCCGCGATCCAGACGCGGTTGATCGCGGAAATGGAAAGCGACCCCACCGCGGTCATTCATGCCCCTGACGCCGCGCTGTTCCGGCAGATGGCGGAATTCTGCATCGACATGCCGCTGTCGGAGGACGGGGTCGGCATGGGCCGCGAGGCAGCCGGCTTCGCAGTCGGGGTCGGCGGGATCGAAGCGACGAAGGTGCCGCCTGCCGATTTCGAGGTGCTGATCGTCGGCGCGGGCATGATGGGCATCGTCGCTGCCGTCAGGCTCAAGTCCGCAGGCTTCAACATCCGCGTGATCGAACGCAACACCGGCGTAGGCGGAACCTGGTTCAACAACACCTATCCGAATGTCGCGGTCGATACCCCGAGCGTGGAATACTCGATATCGTTCGCGCAGAATTCCTCCTGGTCGAAATACTATCCGCGCGGGGGCGAATACCGCGAATATCTCGACGGCGTTGCGCGCAAGTTCCGCATCTTCGACCAGATCGATTTCGAAACCGAGTTCACCGGCTGCAGCTGGGATGCCGATGCATTGCAGTGGGTGGTTACGGCCATGCAGGGCGGCAAGGAAGTGACTTACCGCGCCCGCGCCGTGGTCATGGCGCTGGGCTTCCTCACCCGCCCCTCGTTCCCCCAGGTCGAGGGTCTGGAGCGGTTCAAGGGTCCGGTCCTGCACGGCGGATACTGGGACGACAGCGTCGATCTGAATGGCAAAAAGATTGTCGTGGTCGGCACCGGGGCAAGCTCGGCGCAGATCAGCACCGGTCTTGCGGAGCGCGCCAGCCACGTCACCGTGCTGCAGCGCCAGCCGAATTACATGATGCCCGATCCGCGTGTGATGCAGGATGTCGATGCCGACGAATTGTGGGCCTTGGAGAACATTCCTTTCGTCACCCAGTGGCAGCGCCTGCAGTGGTTTTCCTCGATGCTCACGCGAACGACCACGCCCGCGCAGATCGATCCGGAATTTCGCGCCAAGACCGGCGGCGTCTCGCCCACCAACGAAGGCGCGCGACAGCTTTCAATCGGCTACATGGAGCAGAAGCTCGCTTCCCGGCCCGATCTGATCGAGAAGGTGCGGCCTGATTTCCCATTCTTTTCGAAGCGCCCAATCCTCGATTGCGGCTATTACGACACCTTGCTTCGCGACGATGTCGATCTCGTGGTCGGCGAACTCAAGAGCTGCGAGGAGGATGCCATCGTCCTTTCCGACGGCAGCCGGATCGAATGCGAGGCTCTGGTTCTCGCCACCGGCTACACCCTCGAATACTTCGCCGAATTCGCCATCAAGGGACGCGGCGGCGTCGATCTGCAGGACCTGTGGAACCCTGTTCCCTATGCCTACAAGGGCATGGAAGTGCCCGGTTTTCCCAACTTTTTCATCACTGCCGGACCGAATTCGGGGCTAGCTTCGTCGCATACCGTGCTTGCCGAGCAGCAGGTCCACTATGTGACCGAATGCCTCAAGCGCATGATCGAGGACGATCTCGCGACGATGGAAGTTACCGAGAAAGCATGCAGCGATTTCAACGAGATGCTGCAGGATCGGCTCGAAAACACGATCTGGATGCAGAGCGGCACTGCGCACGGCTATTACCGCCACCACACGGGCAAGATCGTGCTCGCCTTCCCCGGCCCCAATGTCGAATACTGGAAGATGTTGCGCAGCCCAGAGATGAACGACTATCGCGTCGAGCCTAACGCGGGCTGACAGCGACAGGGGACTGGCATGGCGGGATTGTGGTTCGAACAGTTCGAGGTCGGCCAGACCTTCGAGCACGAGGTGCGCAAGACCATTCTCGAGGCTGAGAACATGATGTTCTCGACCATGACCTGCAACCCGGCGCAGCTGCACATCGACCACGCCTATGCTGCGACTACCGAGTTCGGCAAGCCGCTGGTCAATTCACTGCTGACTCTCGGCCTGGTCGTCGGCCTGACGGTGCAGGACACCACACTGGGCACCACGGTGGCCAACCTTGGCATGAGCGAAACCACCTTCCCCAAGCCCGTGTTCGCCGGCGACACCATCCATGCCCGCACCACGGTGCTGGAGCTGCGCGAGAGCAAGTCCCGGCCGACGCAGGGCATCGTCACTTTCGAACATCTTGGCCTTAACCAGAACGACGAAATCGTGTGCCGCACCGTGCGCGGCGCACTGATGATGAAGCGCCCCGAAGGAGCCCCCGCGTGAGCCAGCCGCGACCACTGCCCAGCGAAGAAGACCTCGAAGCCATTCGCGAAGGCGTGCGCGCGGCCTGTGCGCCGTTTGGCGACGATTACTGGCTGGCGCGCGACAATGACGGTCAGTTCCCGCGCGAGTTTCACCGTGCCATGGCGGACGGCGGCTGGCTGGGTATCACCATGCCCGAGGAATATGGCGGTTCGGGTCTTGGCGTCACCGAGGCGATGACGATGATGAGCGAGGTCGCCGCGGGCGGCGGAGCTTTCGCCGCCTCGTCGACCATCCATATCAACCTGTTCGGCCCGCATCCCATCGTCCTGTTCGGCACCGACGAGCAGAAGGCGCGCTGGATCCCGCGCCTCGTCGCAGGGCAGGATCAGGTCGCTTTCGGCTTCACCGAGCCCGATGCCGGCCTGAATTCGACCCGGATCAAGACCTTCGCCGAGAAGGTGCCCGGCGGCTACCGCGTCAACGGCCAGAAAGTGTGGACCACCACCGCGCAGGTCGCCAGCAAGATCCTGCTGTTCACCCGTACGACGAAATTCGAGGACGTGGACAAGCCAACGCAGGGCATCACCATCTTCTACACCGATCTCGACCGCTCCAAGATCGATGTGCACCTCATTCCCAAGATGGGCCGCAAGGCTGTCGATTCGAACTCGATATACATCGAGGACCTGTTCGTGCCGGAGGAGGACCGGATCGGCGAGGAGGGAAAGGGCTTCGGCTATGTGCTGCACAGCCTCAATCCCGAGCGCATCCTGATCGGCAGCGAGGCGATCGGCATCGGCCGCGATGCGCTGCGCCGCGCGGCGAATTATGCGCGCGAGCGCGTCGTGTTCGACCGGCCGATCGGCATGAATCAGGGCATCCAGCACCCGCTTGCCGAACGCTGGATGTATCTCGAAAGCGCGTGGCTGATGTGCCAGAAGGCCGCGCACCTCTATGACAGCGGCCTGCCCTGCGGCGCCGAAGCCAATTCCGCCAAGTTCCTTGCCGCGCGCGCGGCGCACGATGCTGCCTGGCAGGCGGTCGCCACTCACGGCGGCATGGGCTATGCCAAGGAATTCCACGTCGAGCGGCTTTACCGTGAGGCAGCGGTCACCCGCATCGCGCCGATCACTGAACAGCTCATCATGAGCTTTATCGCCGAAAAAGTGCTCGACCTGCCCAAAAGCTATTAGGTCCGCTCGCCGCGCCAATTTGCTTTTGCCCGGCCTTGGACTATATACCGGTTAGCCCCGGCCGTGCAGTCTCGAACAGCGGATTGCCAGCGCCGGGGCTTGGTCATTTCCGCGTCACCTGCGCGCATCAAGGATAAAGCGATGTCCCGTCGCCGCCAGATCTATGAAGGCAAGGCCAAGATCCTCTACGAGGGGCCTGAGCCGGGAACGATCATCCAGTATTTCAAGGACGATGCGACTGCGTTCAACGCCCAGAAGAAGGGCATGATTCAGGGCAAGGGCGTCATCAACAACCGCATCAGCGAGTTCATTTTCACGCGGCTCAACCACATCGGCGTGCCCAACCATTTCATCCGCCGCCTAAACATGCGCGAGCAGCTCGTGCGGCAGGTGGAGATCGTGCCGATCGAGGTCGTGGTGCGCAATGTCGCGGCAGGCTCGATATCGAAGCGCCTCGGCATTCCCGAGGGTGAGCCGCTACCTCACACGCTGATCGAATATTGCTACAAGGACGATGCCTTGGGCGATCCGCTGATCGCCGAGGAACACATCGCCTGCTTCGGCTGGGCATCGAACGAGGAGATGCAGGACATCGCCTCGATGGCGATCCGGGTGAACGATTTCCTGGCCGGCATGTTTGCCGCGATCAACATACGTCTGGTCGATTTCAAGCTCGAGTTCGGGCGCATCTGGGACGGCGACTACAGCCGCCTGATCCTTGCCGACGAGATCAGCCCTGATGGCTGCCGCCTGTGGGACATGACCACCGGCGAAAAGCTCGACAAGGACCGATTTCGCCGCGATCTCGGGGGCGAGGAAGAAGCCTATCAGGAAGTTGCGCGGCGGCTTGGCCTGCTTCAGGACGACAGCGGCCCGAGCGAGGTGTTCGATCTGTCGAAGCACAGGAAACTGCGAGGCAAGTAAGATGCAGGTGCGCAGGTTAGCCGTTTTTGCGGTCCTGCTGCCGCTACTCGCTGCCTGCGCAGGCCGGTCGGATTCGCCGGTTTCCGCTCCTGCACCCGCTCCTGTCTGGGGCTTCGAGAACAGCGACATCGCGCCCGATCCAGCATTCCGCTTCGGCCGGCTCGACAACGGCATGCGCTATGTCGTGCGCGCCAATGCGACGCCTAAAGGCACTGCCGCGGTGCGCATGGAGGTCAGCGCAGCCGCGCTGGACGAGGGCGAGGCGGAGCGCGGATACGCCCACTTTGTCGAGCACATGGCCTTCAATGGCAGCACCAATGTGCCCGAGGGCGACATGATCCGTCTGCTCGAACGCGAAGGCCTCGCCTTTGGCGCGGATACCAATGCCTCGACCAGCTTCTCGGAAACCAACTACAGGCTCGACTTGCCGCGCAATGATCCGCGCCTGCTCGATCTCGCGCTGATGCTGATGCGCGAGACGGCGAGCGAACTGACCTTCTCTGCCTCGGCGGTGGAGCGCGAAAAGGGCGTGGTGCTTTCCGAAATGCGCGACCGCAATTCCTACGCGATGCGCAATCTCGAAGATTCGATGGAGTTCCAGTATCCCGGCTCGCTCTATGCGCGGCGCCTGCCGATCGGCACCACCGAAGTGCTGCAGAACGCCACGGCTGATAGCCTCAAGGCGTTCTGGCAGCGCGAATATGTGCCGGGCCATGCCACCGTGGTGGTGATCGGCGATTTCGATCCTGACGTGGTCGAAGCGAAAATCCGTGAACGGTTCTCTGACTGGCGAGGTCCCCCGCCCGAGCCGCAACCAAAGGCCGGACCGGTAAACTTCGGCGACAAGGCCCGCGACGACCTGTTCATCGATCCGGCCCTGCCCGAACGCACCGAGATCACCCGCCACGGCCCATGGCTAGGCGGTACAGACACCGTTGCCCGGCGGCGCGAGAACCTGTTGCGCGAGATCGGCTACAACGCGCTCAATCGCCGCCTGCTCCGGATTTCGCGGCAGGCCGAGCCGCCGTTTCGCGGCGCCGGATTTGGCACCGGGGACCTGTTCAAGGATGCCCGCACAACCCGCCTGATCGTCGATACCAGCGACCGCAAGTGGCGCGAGGGCCTGATAGCGGCGGCGCGCGAATACCGGCGCGCACTGCGCTATGGCTTTACCGAGGCCGAAATTGCCGAACAGGTCGCCGGGATCCGCACCGATCTGCGCAACGCCGCGGCTTCAACCGGAACGCGGACGCACGAGGCGCTGGCCGGTGCGATCTGGGCGCTGGTTCGTGAGGAAATCGTGCCTTCAGAGCCGCAGGCCGCGCTCGCTCGCTTCGAGGAATTTGCTCCGACGATCACCCCAAAGGCGGTGCTAAAGGCGCTGAAGCGCGAGGCCGTCCCGCTCGATGAACCGCTGATGCGGTTTCGCGGCCGCTATGAACCCGAAGGCGGCAGCGCGGCGCTTCGCAAGGCGTGGAACGAAGCGATCCGCGTCAAGATCGCCCGCGACGAAGCGCGCGGCGCGCTCACTTTCGCCTATGGCCAATTTGGCGCGCCCGGCAGCGTTGTAAGCGATGTGACCGAACCGAAACTGGGCATCCGCCAGATCCGTTTTGCCAACGGCGTAATGCTCAACCTCAAGCGCACTGAAATCACGAAGGACCAGGTGCTCGTCAAGCTGAGCATCGACGGGGGCGAGAAACTTGATACCAAAGATGCGCCATTCGCTACCGAACTCGTGCCCTACCTTGCCGAAGGCGGGCTTGGTGCGCACACCGAAGACGAATTGCAGACCATCCTTGCCGGCCGAACCGTAGACAACGAGTTCGCCGCCGATGATACCGCGCTGGTCGCCACGTCCAGCACAACGCCGGCCGATCTGGCACTGCAACTGCAAGTGCTTGCCGCCTATATCACCGATCCCGGATACCGCGCCGAAGGCGTCGAGCGCTACCGGCAGGACATAAACCGCTATTTCGCGCAAGCTAACGCAACACCCGGATCTGCGCTGTCGCACCGGATCGGCGGCATCCTGTCCGATGACGATCCACGCTTCACCGTGCAGACCCCGGAAAAGTACCGCGCCCTCACCTACAAGGCGCTTTCGGATGGCCTAGCCGACCGACTCAAGAACGGCGCAATCGAGATCGGGCTGGTCGGCGATATCGACGAGGCAGCCGCGATTTCCGCCGTTGCCGCCACGTTCGGCGCTTTGCCGCCGCGCGAGCCCGGCTTCCGCGCCTATGCCGAGCAGCCGCCGCGCACCTTCACCGACAACCGCGAGCGCCGCGTACTGCGCCACACCGGTCCTGCCGACCAGGCGCTGGTGCGCTATGCCTGGCCGACGCGCGACGATTCAGATCCGGTCGCCGCTCTGACGCTTGAACTGCTTGAGCGCGTGACGCGCGTCGCACTGACCGACAATCTGCGCGAAGCGCTGGGCAAGGCCTATTCACCGGGCGCAGCAAGTCGGCTGGCGCGCCATTGGCCGGGTTACGGAACGTTCGACATTACCGCCTCGGTTGCGCTCAGCGAGGTTCCGGCGACCGAGGCCGCGATCCGGGAGACGATCGCCCAGCTGCGCGCCGCGCCGATCGATGCCGACCTGCTGCTGCGCGCGCGCCAGCCGATGATCGAGGCGCTGCACAATGCGCTCAAATCGAACGGCGGGTGGCTCGGGCTGGTTGACCGCGCGCAAGGCGAAGCCGATCGCATCGACCGCTACCTGGAAGCCGAGAAGCGGCTGCTGGCGCTGGGCGCCAAGGATGTCGAGGCGGCAGCGAAGCGCTGGCTCGATCTCGATCAGGCGCTCGAAATCCTGGTCCTGCCCGAAGGTGCTGAACCGCCGAAGTAGTGCTTCAGGCCGCGTGGTTCGGCCTCGATTGCCGCCCCGTCTTGTCCGCCCATTCCTCGATCAGGCCGTCATAAAGCGGATGGTCGATCAGCACGTATTTCTCGGGAAAATCGAAGTTGGCCGATTGCACCGCGCCCTGCTCCATCAGCTCGCGCATCATCTTGAGATGATTTGCCGCCGCTGTCACCCAGCCGCCGGTCGCCATATTGAAGCGCGCTCCGGGTACCGAAAAGCCCATGGTCGCCACCGGGATACTGTCGCCGAATGCCTTGAGCAGCGCAGGCACCGGCTCGGGGCTCGGCGGGAAGAACACGACATCGGCGCCGGCTTCGATGTAGGCGTGGCCGCGTTTGACCGCTTCATCGAAATTGCCGGTGCCGCCGCCGCCCATCTCGCTTGAATATAGCTCGTCGCAGCGTGCAATGATGACGAAATCCTGGCCGGAATCGCGCTGGGCACGGCGCGCCGCATCGATCCGCGCCTGCTGGTCGTCGATCGACCATAGCCCGTTGACGTGCTTGGAATGCTTGGGATTGCGCTCGTCTTCAACATGGAACCCGGCGATCCCCTGCTGGATGTAGCGGCGGGTGAAATGGTAAGCGTCGGCCACAGTCTCGCCCAGTGTATCGGCATCGGCGATCAGCGGGATCGAGATGGCATTGGCGATCCGGCTCGCCTGTTCGATCTGCTCGACCTGCGAATAGACGCCGTTATCGGGCACGGCATAGTGAAACGCGCTACAGGCATGGCCGCCCAGGTAAGCTGCCGGAAAACCGACATGTTCGCAGATCCGACCGGTGATCGCCGAATAAGTATCGCCGCAGACAAAATGCTCGCCGGCGTCGATCAGTGCGCGCAGCTTTGCTCCCGGTGAAATCATGGTCGTGTTCTCCTCTTCCCGTCTCATGGCTAGCCCAAGGCTTCGAGCGCGCCCAGCAATTCGTCGTAATGCGAGATGACCGCATCGGCGCCCAGATCGGCCGGATCTGCATCGCTATAGCCGAAATCGAGCGCGACGCAGGGCATTCCCGCAGCGCGGGCAGCGCGCGTATCGAAGGTCGTATCGCCGACATAGGCAGCCCGTCCGCCGCCGCACCGCGTCACCATCTCAATCAACAGGTCAGGCGCGGGCTTGGCCCTGCCCGGCCCCAGCGAATCACCGCCGAGGATCGTCTCGAACCGATGCGACAGGCCCAATTCGCCGAGCAAACGCACTGCGAAACGCTCCAACTTGTTGGTTACGACGGCAATGCAAACGCCCCGCGAGGCCAGTGCATCCAGCGCCGCCTCCCCGCCGGGAAACAGGCACGAATGGACCGCGAGGTTGGCTTCGTAATGGACGAGAAATTCGCGGTGCAGCGCATTGACCGTCGCCTCGTCATTCGGCCCGCCGTCGCGTTCGAGCGCCCGCTCCAGCATCCGGCGTCCGCCGCCGCCGATCAGGTCGCGCACATGCTCCATCGACACCGGCTCGCGCCCGCCCGCGCGCAGGGCATGATTCAGCGCTACGCCAAGATCGTGATGCGTATCGAGCAGGGTGCCATCGAGATCGAAGCCGACAATATCGAAGGGGAATTTTGTCATCACCCGCGCCGATGCCCTGCCGTAATGGAAACCGCAATAAATTGATGGCATGAGGCTTAACCATGACCGGACAACAAATCCCGCTCGCTGTCATCGTCCTTGCCGCGGGCAAGGGCACGCGCATGAAGAGCGACCTGCACAAGGTGCTTCACCCGATCGCGGGCCGCGCCATGATCGACCATTTGCTGGCGAGTGTCGCCGAACTGGCGCCAGAGCGGCAAGTCGTGGTCGCCGGGCACGGCAAGGAGCAGCTCGAGGCGGCATTGGCGGGCCGCGCAGCGATCGCGCTGCAGGAGCCTCAGCACGGCACCGCCCATGCGGTGCAGCAGGCCGAACCCGCGCTGGCGGGCTTTGCGGGCCAGGTGCTGATCCTCTATGGCGATGTGCCCTTCGTCAGTGCGGCAACGATGCGCGCGATGCTAACGCGGCTGGGCGAAGCAGATGCCCCCGCCACAGTCGTGCTCGGCTTCGAACCCGCCGATCCGCTGCAATATGGACGTATCGTCGCCAAGGATGGCGTGATCGAGAAGATGGTCGAATTCAAGGATGCGAGCGAGCAGGAGCGCGCCGTGCGGCTGTGCAATTCCGGGCTGATGGCCTTGCACAGTCACGACCTGTTCGCCCTGCTGGCGCGCGTCGGCAACGACAATGCGCAGGGCGAATATTACCTGCCCGACATAGTCAATATCGCGCGCGCCGACGGGCGTAGCTGCGCCGTGGTGACCAGCCAGTCGCCCGACGAGGTTGCCGGGATCAACAGCCGCGCAGAACTCGCCGCCGCCGAAGCGCAGTGGCAGCAAATGCGCCGTACCGAGGCCATGGATGAAGGCGTGACCCTGCGCGATCCGGCCTCGGTATGGTTTTCCTGGGACACGCAGATCGGACGAGACGTCACCATCGAGCCGCATGTCGTGTTCGGCCCCGGCGTCACTATCGCCGACCATGCCAGGATCCGCGCTTTCAGCCATATCGAGGGCGCGGATATCGGCGAGGCTTGCGAGGTTGGCCCATTCGCGCGGCTGCGACCCGGCGCAGTGATGAAGGAGAACAGCAAGGTCGGCAATTTCGTCGAGATGAAGAAGACCGTGCTCGGCGCGGGTGCCAAGGCCAGCCACCTCACTTACCTCGGCGATGCCGAGATCGGCGCAGGCGCGAACATCGGCGCGGGAACGATCACCTGCAATTATGACGGCTATTTCAAATACAAGACCGAGATCGGCGAGCGCGCGTTCATCGGCTCGAACTCATCGCTGATCGCGCCGGTGCGGATCGGCGCGGACGCCATTGTCGGCGCGGGCAGCGCGGTATCGCGCGACGTAGCCGACGGCGAACTGCGGCTGGTACGCGCCGAGCAACTGGTCAAGCCCGGCTGGGCAGACCGCTTCCACGACACGATGAAGAAAAGGAAAGCGGAGAAGAAAGGGTAGTCCCACGCGGCACCTTGACATGATATCATGATATGATATCAGTATATCATCATGACCCGCATCCTTGCCGATCTTCCCGAAGAAGACATTGCATGGCTTGACGAGCGCGCCGCTCAGCAGGGCAAGTCGCGCGCATCGGTTCTGCGAGAGGCCGTGAAAGCCTTTAAGGCGCAATCACCTGCCAATGATAGCAAGGACTGGATTGAACGCTGGGCAGGACTTTGGGCTGACCGGGACGATATACCCGATGGCGTTGAATATCAGCGAACAATGCGCGAAGATCGCCGGCCTTATGACGACATCTGATCCGTGTCCGACCCCTTCTTCGATACGAACATCCTGATCGACTGGCTCAAGCGCAAGCCGCAGGCGATTGCAGAGTTGGCTCGATACCGAGGCCATCGCGTTAGCAGGATCGCATGGACGGAAGTACTTGCCGGCGAAGCTCTCGAAGCGCGCGATCTGGTACGCCAGGCCCTCGCCAATTTCGATATTGTCGAACTTGACGCTCGTATTGCCTTGGCTGCGGCGGATATCCGTCATCGCTCAGGCTTGAAACTGCTGGACGCGTATATCCTCGCCACCGCGCAAGTGAATGGTTCTATCCTGATTACACGAAATACCAAGGATTTCCCGGCAAAGATGCCCGGCATCCGGGTTCCCTACACCCTCTAGCGAAAGAAAACCGGCCATGTGCGGCATCATCGGTATCGTCGGCAAGGATCAAGTCTCGGACCGTCTCGTCGACGGCCTCAGGCGCATGGAATACCGCGGCTATGACAGCGCCGGGGTCTGCACCATCCACCAGGGCGCGCTGATCCGCCGCCGCGCGCCAGGCAAGCTGATGAACCTCGTGCTCGAGCTGGAACGCGATGCAGCGCCCGGGACGACCGGCATCGCCCATACCCGTTGGGCGACGCACGGGGCGCCTACCGCCGCCAATGCCCACCCGCACGCCACCGGCGAGGTGGCGCTCGTCCACAACGGCATCATCGAAAACTTCAAGGCATTGCGCGACGCGATGACCGCGCGCGGCCGCGTGTTCGAAAGCGAGACCGATAGTGAAGTCGTCGCTCATCTCGTTTCCGAGGCGGTGGAAGCTGGCAAAAGCCCGGAAGAAGCCGTGCAGGCCGCCCTGCCCCAGCTTCGCGGCGCCTTCGCGCTGGCGATCGCCTTCCGCTCAAACCCCGACATGCTGATCGGCGCGCGGCTCGGCTCTCCGCTGGTGGTGGGCTACGGCGATGGCGAGACGTTCCTCGGCTCGGACGCGCTCGCGCTCGCTCCGCTCACGCAGCGGATCAGCTATCTCGAGGAAGGCGACTGGGTCGTCATCACGCCCGGCGGCGCGCAGGTCTACGATGCGCAGAACCAGCCGGTAACGCGCGAAATCGTCGCTTCGGGCGCTTCGGCAGCAGCGATCGAGAAGGGCAATTATCGCCACTTCATGCAGAAGGAGATATTCGAGCAGCCCACCGTGGTGGCGCAAACGCTCAAGAGCTACATTCGCCAGATCGACCAGTCGATCGCCCTGCCGCAGATGGACTTCGACCTTTCGGCGATCAACCGCATCACCATCGTCGCCTGCGGCACCAGCTATTACGCAGGAATGGTGGCGAAATACTGGCTCGAACAGTTCGCCCGCCTGCCGGTCGACATCGATGTTGCCAGCGAGTTTCGTTACCGCGACCCTGTGCTCGAACCCGGCGGGCTGGCGCTGTTCATCTCCCAATCGGGCGAAACTGCCGATACACTCGCCGCGCTGCGCCATTGCAAGGCCAACGGCCAGACCATCGCGGTCGTGGTCAACGTGCCCACCAGTTCGATGGCGCGCGAGGCGGACCTCCTGCTGCCCACGCACGCCGGGCCGGAGATCGGCGTTGCCTCGACCAAGGCGTTCACTTGCCAGCTAGCCGTGCTCGCCGCGCTCGCCACGCACATGGCGGTAGTTCGCGGACGGATGACCCGCGAGGAAGAGGCGGAGGTCGTGCGTCACCTGCTCGAAGCACCGGCCATGCTCAACGCCGCGCTCGGCTATGACGACGAGATCGCCGCCATGGCGCACCACATCGCGCCCGCGCGCGACGTGCTCTATCTGGGGCGCGGGCCGGACTATCCGCTAGCGATGGAAGGTGCGCTAAAACTCAAGGAAATCAGCTATATCCACGCCGAAGGCTATGCTTCGGGCGAAATGAAGCACGGCCCCATCGCCTTGATCGACGAAGGTGTGCCGGTGATCGTTCTGGCACCATCCGGACCGCTGTTCGAAAAGACCGTCAGCAACATGCAGGAAGTCTCCGCGCGCGGCGGCAAGGTGGTGCTCATCTCGGATTGGGAAGGCATCGCCGACGCCGGCGAGGACTGCATGGCGGTAATCGAGATGCCCAAGGTCCACCCGCTGATCGCGCCGCTGGTCTATGCGGTGCCGGTGCAACTGCTCGCTTACCATGTCGCGCTGGTCAAAGGCACCGATGTCGACCAGCCGCGCAATCTCGCCAAGAGCGTGACAGTCGAATAAATTACGGCAGGGGCTGATTTTCCTTTGGGGATTTTACGCACTTTTACCGGGCGCTAACCTTCCCCGGGTTATCGCAGTTAAGTGAAAAACGATGCCGCCCATCAAGCGTCTATCCCGACCGAGCTGTCGATCCTGGCAGTGCTCGGCATTGCCGATGGAATGGACGCTGAATATTTGCGCATTCGCGGGCTGCAATATGCCAGCCTGTCGCAGGGAACTCACGCGCGGATAGCAGTTCAGGGCATCGCCGGCATTGCCGCCGGGTCTCTGCTCCTTGGAACGATTCCAATCGCCGCAATCGCCGCGTGGCTCATCCTGCTGGGCTTTTCGCTCTGCTACCTCGCGCGGATCGATCGTAACCCTCCGGCGGGTCCCGCCTTGTCTTTCGCGGACGTGCCGGTTCGCTGGTGAAGATCATCTGGCACGACGGGATCGGTATGTCGCTCTATGCCAAGCGGATCGAGAAGGGACGTTTCATCTGGCCCTCGGCGATGGATGGCGTGGTGTCATTGACCAGTGCCCAGCTGGCCTGCCTGCTCGACGGGATCGACTGGCGTAACCCCCAGTATTCGTGGCGTCCGGCGAGCGCCGGATAGGGCGCGGATTTTCTCCGCAGGGCCTGCATTTTCCGGTTGCACTGGACGCCAGATGCTGATTCATTTCGGCCATGGAAGCCGCCGTTTCGAACCTGCCGAACGACGTTGAAGCGCTGAAGGCGCTGGTGGTTTCCATGACCCGGCGCGCCACCGACGCTGAAGCGGAGCTGGCCAACGCCCGTGCCAAGACTTCCGCCGACCAGGCCCTGATTGCTCACCTCAAGCTGCAGATCGCCAAGCTGAACCGCGAGCGGTTCGGCCCCCATTCAGAACGCAGCCGCCGCCTTCTTGACCAACTCGAGCTGCAACTCGAAGAGCTTGAGGCCAGCGCCAGTGAAGATGACCTTGCTGCCGAGATGGCCGCCGCCAAGACGACGAGCATCTCCGCCTTCGAGCGCAAGCGGCCGGCGAAGAAGCCGTTCCCCGAACATCTGCCGCGCGAGCGCGTCGTCATTTCCGCGCCGTGCTCGTGCTCGACCTGTGGCGGCACGCGGCTCTCCAAGCTTGGCGAGGATGTCACCGAGACGCTGGAGGTAATCCCGCGCCAGTGGAAGGTCATCCAGACGGTACGCGAGAAGTTTTCGTGCCGGGATTGTGAACAGATCACGCAGCCACCCGCGCCGTTCCATGTCGTGCCGCGTGGCTGGGCGGGGCCGAGCTTCCTCGCCATGCTGCTGTTCGAGAAGTACGGGCAGCACCAACCCTTGAACCGGCAGGCAGACCGCTTCGCTCGCGAGGGTGTGCCCTTGAGCCTGTCGACGCTGGCTGATCAGGTCGGTGCCGCAAGCACTGCACTGATGCCGCTCTATCGCCGGATCGAGGCTCACGTCCTGGCCGCCGAGCGATTGCATGGCGACGATACAACCGTCCCGGTGCTCGCCAAGGGCAAGACCGATACCGGCCGGCTGTGGGTCTACGTGCGTGACGATGCGCCGTTCGGCGGACCGGCGCCGCCCGCCGCGTTGTTCCATTACTCACGCGATCGCCGCGGCGAACATCCCCGCGCGCATCTCGCAGCCTGGGCAGGCATCCTGCA
>CANJUF010000041.1 GCA_947477745.1 Sphingomonadaceae bacterium
AGGACGCGGCCCTGCTGCTCGACCGTTGCCGGCACCGCACGTATGCCGAAGCGCTCGACAAGCTTGCCGCCCTGGTCGAAATAGAAGCGCCGCTGGCGTGCCTTCATCAGATCGAGCGGGGCGCCGTTCACCAGGATGAACTTGGCCGTCGTTCCGGCGTAGCGCCTGGCGGCCCAGTCAACCTGTGCGGAATCGTCGCCATTGAGGAAGACCAACGGCGCGCGCAGCGGCACCGTATCGAGCGGATTGACCCGGGTGCCGCGCGCCATGATGACCCGGCCCTTGTCATCGCGGATGTCGGCTTCGACCGTGATGGTCGGATCGAAGTTCCAGCGCCGCATGGCCGATGCCGGCACAATTCCGGCGACCGGCACCGGGCGCTTGACCCGCGCGATGGTCCGCCGCTTCAAATCCTCGTTAAGCCGGGCCGTCTCGCCGGTTTTTTCGAGGTGCTGGAGGCGCGCATGGATCTGCTGGAGGAGATCGGGCTCGATCACCGGCCAGACGGCGCCTTGCTGGCCGTAGTCGCGGGCCACTGCCTGCCCTGCGAAGATCTGACCGCCGAGGACCAGCGTCAGCGCAGTGACGCACAGGGGGAAGCTGAGCGCCTTCACAACACCGGCCTCCCGACCCCGAGGACGGATCTGGCGCAGATCCAGCCAATCGCGGCGTAACGGCTGTCGAACCCGTCCTTGTGATCGGTCGCAACGAAGTAGCAGCCTTTTGGAATCTTGCCGGTCGGCCCCAATGCCAGCGGTTCGCCGAACCGGCTGGCGACCTTGGCGATAGCAACCGCCTTGCCGCCCACAAAGAAGGTGCGGTCCTTTTCCGTGACCACGTCTCCGCCGAGCCCCATGACGCGCTTGCCGAAGGGCTGGGGGGCGGCCCCGAAATGCCGCGTCAACAGCGCCGATGGTGGCGGATCGAACAGGATCAGGTCGCCGCGCGCAGGCACCGCGCCGCGGTCAAGCCAGATCGCCCAGTGCGGCAGCGACGGGCTGGCATTGATCATCAGCGCATGGGTCTGCGCAAAGTTCGTCGTCGCGCCGAGCGCGAGCGTAGCGGTGCCAAGCCCGGCCCAGAGGGCAAGCCGCGGCCAGCCCGCGCGAAGCCGGCCAGCGGGGGGCGACGATGCGTCAGCGGCTGGCATGGGCGATGGCCCCCATCCGGCGCGCGACGTCGGCGCGCACTTCGGCGGTCAGATCCGGCACGGTCCCGGCGACCACGGCTTCAGCCACCAGGACGGTGCGGCCTTGCTTGCCGAGCTTTGCGACTGAGGCTTCGACCGCCTTCAAATAGGTCTCGACACGCGCCTTCATCGCTTCGGGCGGCCTGCCCGCGCGGGCCTCGGCCTCGACAAAATCACCCATGATCTGGCTGAGCTGGACCGTGACCACCTCGCGGCGCTCGAGCGTGACGATCTTGTGGGTTGCCCAGGCACCCCAGAGCGTCGAACCAATCAGGCTGGCCGTCAGTGCGAGCGCGCCGAGCGAGACACCCGCGAAACGGCGCGGCGCGGCAGATGTTGCCAAAATGTTCCTCACAGGACTTCCTTTCGGGGAGCAAGGGCGGCCGAGACATCGTCGAGGAAGCGCGGCAGGCGCCAGATCACGATGAGCGTTGCCACGCCGAACAGGCCGAGCTTCAGTTCATTGATGAAGCCTGCCTGGGCAGCTCGATCAGCCGCGAGGTAGTGCGCGGCGAGATTGCCGAGGTGCATGAAGAACAGGCCAAGGTCGCCGCCCGCAAGCAGAAGGAAAAAGAGCAGCGGCAGCCCGAGGACCGCGAGGTAGATCGAGCCGAGGTAAGCCCCCGCCTTGATCAGGATGAAGCAGATGTCGCGCAGCGGCTGACGCCAGTGCCGGGTGCTGATGCGAGCAGGCCCGTTGTCGCCGGGCGGCGTTTCCACTTCGCGGTCGAACGGGGAGACAAGGTGAAGGGGCATGGAAAGGTCCTCTGGTTGGCTGGATTCAGTCGTGGCTGGGAAAGGCGATGCGCTCGATCGCATCGGCAAGCTGGTGGCCGCGCGCGATCTCGGCATCGATCGCCGCGAAGGTCTGGGGCGAGCTGGAGAACAGCGTGGCCGAATAGTCGTCGAGCACGAGCCGGCCGATTGTCTCGGTCTCCGGTCCCTTGATGAAGACCTCGGAATAGGAGTTGCCCTGCCGCTTGAGGCTGCGGATCAACGTCTCGGTGCGGTCGTCCATGTCGAGGCGTTTGCTGGCCTTGAAATCGGCGATCGTCTCGGGCTTCTGCTGGAGGATCAGCATCCAGTCGCTGTTCTCGAGTGCCGCCGTCGCACCATCTGACTTGTAGTAGTCGTTCAAGGACTGGGTCGCGGTGGCGAGCGCGCCCCCGTATTTGCGGCAGGTGCGGGCATAGGTCTCGACGAACTCACCCATCGAGCCGCCTTTCAGCATCGACCATGCTTCGTCGATGAGCAGCAGCTTTCTCACCGAGCGTGGGCTTCGCGTCATCGCCTGGCTGGTCATGAACATGATCGCCGAGAGCACCACCGAGCGCAGTTCCTCGCGGGCCGCGAGATCCGACATCTCGAAAACGGTGAAGTCGCTGGTCAGGTCGAGGCTGGCCTGGCCCTCGAAAAAAGCGCCGTACGTGCCGCCCGCCATAAACGGGCCAAGCGCGGTCGCCAGGTCGGCCGCGGTGTCGTGGCCGGAGCTGGCTAGCGCCTCGCCGATCGCAGTGATGGTCGCCTGGGTGCCGAGCTCGCTCCACACCGTGTTCACAGCCCGGTCGATGAGCCCGCGCTCGGTATCGGTAAGCGCGGCGGAATGCCGTGCCATCTGCCCGACGATGGCCTTGACCATGCCGAAGCAGTCGAGGCGGTAATCGTCGTCCTCGTCAGCGTGGGCGGCATCGATCATCGAGAAGGGATTGAGGCAGAAGCCCGCCTTCATCGTGAACTCGACAAACCGGCCACCCTGGAGCTTGACCGAGTGCTCGAAACTGCGCCCGTCGTCGATCACGACGACCTTGGCGCCGGCTCCGCGCAGCGCTGCGCACATCTCCTGCAGGAGCACCGACTTGCCCGACCCCGACTTGCCGCAGATCGCGACATTGTGATTGCCGGCCTCGTTCTCGAAAGGCGACCAGAAGAAGGGCTGCCCCCGCCGGCCGATGAACAGCATGTGCGGGTGCTCGCTGCCGAGATATTCGCCCTGCATCGGCGCGATATTGGCCGCCGTGGTCGAGAGCAGCGTGCGGAAGCGCTTGAGGCGTTCCATGTCGGCAGCGAGCCCATCGGCCAGCGTCAGCGGCATGGCGGCGAGCAGGCCTTGAATCTGAAGATAGCGCTCGTCGGCAAGATCCCAGCCCGCAGCCTTGTAGATCGACTTCACCGCGCGTTCGTGGCGGTCACCAAGCCCGGCCGGGGAAAAGGTCGTGAGGCCATAGAACACCCTGACCAGACGGCGGCCTTCCTGGAGTTCGGCCTGGACATGCTGCCATTCGGCCGACTGCTCAGCGAGACGCGGCAGGAAGCGCGCGCTGCGCGTTCCCGCCAGGCTGGTCGTGCGCATGAATTTGAACCCGGCCTTGGCGGCGGCGGCTTCCTGATCGGGGTAGACAAGGCACAGCATGGTCGCGGTGGGACAAGGAAAACGCAGCTTGTCGGTGAACAGGTCGCCAATCAGGCGTGCGCATTCCCACGGCGCCCAGCGCGGCGGCATGTTGCGCGCGCCAAAATGCCGCACGTCGAAGGTGTCGGGATACACCGTGCCGATTTCGGGCACGCCGTCGCTCTGCGCGCCGGTCGCGCGGAAGCGCTCGGTCTTGAGGTGCATCCGGTCCTCGTGGACGATGAGTTCGATGTCGCGCCGGATCGCCTGGTCGGCAATCGGGTCGTTGGGATTGTAGGGTACGGCATCGTCCTGCGGCGCGGTGGTCGGCGAGGTCAGATCGTCGATCAGCGCGATCAGGCCCTGCGGCTCGACTTCTGAAACGCCGAGATTGAGCGACTTCAGCATGGCGATGAGGCCTTCGCGGGTCTGGATCAGTTCCTCATTGGGGACAGCCTTGGCTGCCGGCACGCCTACCGAAATGATCACCTGGTGGTGACGTGCGTGGAATGGTGCGTCGTCCGAGGCCGAGTGCCAGACCATGCCATAGAGGCGGCGTGCCCGGTGGCGGGCGATGGCCTCATAAACGCCGCCCTGGAGATAGCGCGGCGCAAACCACGGCGCCACGATCCGGCTGATACGCGGGGATGCAAGGTGCAGGACCTGGAGGCAGGCTCCCGGCGGCAGTCCTTCGGAGAAGAACTGCCCCAGGATTTCGCCGGTGCGCTCGTCGGCGCCAATGAGCGGCGTGACAGCCAGGACGAAGCCCTTCGATCTAGCGTTCACATAGAGCCGGCTCTGCGGGTCATAAACCCGGTACGGCAGCCAGTCCGACAGCATGTCGAGCATCAGCCGCGGACGCGCGTCCTCGGCATGTTCGGCGTCGCCAAGAAGCCCGGTCAGCAGCCGGTCGCAAAGGGTTCCGATCGAGACGGCCATCACTTCTTCCCTTCAGGAGATGCGTCCGCAGCCTTGCTGACGGGACCGGCTGCGCTGTTGTCCGGCGCGCTTACCTGGGCCTTGGCCTTTTTCGTCTTCGCGGCTGCGAGGGCTTCGAGGCTCGGGAACTGCAATCCGGGTAGGGAAGAGTGTGGCCGAGGGGTCCGATCATGCGGGGGAGAGGGCATGTCGAACCCCTCGACCGCCGGTGCCTGAGCACCGGCGATTGCCTCGGCCGCCGTGGAGGGGAGGGCCAGCGGGGAGGCAAGCGGGAAGGGAGAAGTGTCGCCGGACATCAGCGGCGCATTGGCGTCAGTAGCGCTATCCGGGGTAAGAGGAGCGGGGCTGATAGGCTCGGCATCGGCAGCGGCATTCTGCGCGGCCTTCAGTTGCTTGCGCAGCTGACGCATCAGCTCAGGTGCTTCCGCGCCCTCCTTGCGCCGGAGCGCACCGGCCCATTGCGAGTTTTCGACAACCGCCCAGGCCACGGCTTCGTCGTGGAGCGTGCCGGCTTCATCGACATGCGCTGGAAACACGATGCGGATCGTGCGCTCGGCCGTGCGGGCCACATCGCCGCTCGCGATCCCGGCGCGCACCCGTGCCGTCTCAAAGCCGGTGGACGGCAAGTGCCCGATTTGAGCAGTCGCGCGCTGGTCGATCACATGGGAGGGTGCGCAATCGCCCTTGGGCGCGCGGCAGGTGAAGTCGCCTTCGATGTTGGTGCCGAGGCCCACGCAGCCGCTCGAGACGAGGACAAGCGCGGCGAGCGGGACGAGACAGACGTGGGAAGTCATGGCGATCAGCCTTTCGGGTTGGACGGCGCGGCCGTCAGAAAAGCGCGCAGCGCAGAGGCCGGGCGGTAGCCCTCGATCACCGCGCCATCGGACGGGCGAACGATGACGGGTGTCCCGCCGAAGCCGTGTGCCTTGGCAAAGGCCTCGTTGGCATCGAGCCCGCTGGTGTCGCAGGGCCCCGGATTAGCGAGGGCGAGGCCCGAGTAGGCTGCGTTCAGCGCCACTTCGGGACGCGGTGAACACAGCACCCGCTCGGAGTCCTTGCGGCTTTGTGCGCCGAAGATCGAAATCGGGCGTTCCTCCACCCGCGCGCCGATCGCCCTCAGCTCCTCCTTCAGCTTCTTGCAGTAGCTGCAGTGGAAGTCGGAGAAGACCACGACCCTGGGGCCGTTCGCCGGTCCCCAGTGGATCGCGCCATTGGCGGGAAGTCCGGCGAGCGAGACCGTTTTGGGTGCTGCGGCGCGCTGCGGCGGGGCCTCGTCGCTACCCGCTTGGCTGCGCGCGGCACCCGCCGCGAGCAGGTCGGGGTTGAGCGCGAGAAGCCGCGCTGCCGTGAGATCCTGGCGCGCCTCCATGTCGTAGATGCGTCCGATCACAAGATACTTGGCGCGGGCATCGACGTAAAAGAGCGTCGACTTCGAGGCGACCTCGCACAGGCCGCCAAGCCCTGAGCAGTTGATCGCATCGATCGGCGTCTTGGGCAGCCGGAGCTTCAGTGCGGCGCGCACCTTGGCAAGGTCGGGGGCGGCATTGGCAGGGCTCGCGAGATGGGCCGCACCCCAGCCGGTTCCGGCCGAAAGCGTGGTCAGTGCGGCAAGGCCGAGTGCAATTTTTGCCCAGCGGCGGGGCCGCGTTTGCGTTTCTTCGATCATTGGGAATTCCTCACATAGACGCCGTCCAGGAAGACGATCTCGACATCGATGCCGGTCGGCATCTCGACGACTGGCTGGTATTGTTCAGCCCGCTCGATCAGGTATTTGCTGACCGTATCGGCGGCATCGGCCGCGCCCTGCCCGAGGCCTCCGCCGAGAATGTCTCCGGGCGAGAGCTTCGAGCGGGTGCCATCGGCATTGGTGGTGACGCCTGAAAACGTGCTGTTGGCATTGGCGGAGAACCCCCGCCCGAAGCCGCCGACGATGCCGGCGAGCAGCGCCTGGGTGACCAGATTGCCCTCGCGGCTGACGACGCGGCCGCGCACCCCCGACTTGCCGGCAAAGCTGATGAAGCCCTTGACCTCGGAGACCGCGACGCGGCCGCCTGGCTGATCGCAGGTCATGCGGGCCAGCTTTACATAGACCTTCTCCGATGAGAGATCGCCGCGCGCGGCTCCGTTGACGATGCAGCCCTGGATGCGGGTGGTGAGCACCTTGCCGTTCTGCAGGACCGAGCGTGCCGGACCGGTGATCCTCAGGACCACCGGCAGCGGGTCGGTCTGGCTCGCAACCCCTGCCGAGGCATCGACGCCGACAATGACACGCGCCGAGGCATAAGAGTTGGGCGGCAGGAAGTCGGGCGAGTCCTCGACCACCAGCGGCGGGGCGTCGGGTCGCGCGACCTTGAGACCGGCAGCATTGCCCTTGTCGCCGGTAAAGCTCATCAGCTTCACTTCGCCGGGCGCGGCGCTGTCGGGCGGACTGGCGGGCTGGCCGCCGAGCCCGGGCGGAACCGGCGCACGGCCGCGAGCATCGTAACTTCCGGCCTGCGGGCCATAGGCGGGCAACGGAGCCGCTGGGTGAGGGGCTGCTGGCCCGGCGGCGGCTTGTTCCTTCAACCGGGTGTTCTCGGCAGTGATAGCATCGATCGCGGCCTGTCCGTCGGTGCGCATGGCCTGGTTCTCGGCCTTGAGCGCAGCGAGCTCGGCTTCGACCTGTTCGCGTGGAAGCTGGGCGTCCTTGAGCGCTTTCTGCTCGCGGGAGACGGCATCGAGGCGATTGCCATAGACCGCCACGAATTCGCGCTGGGACAGGTCGCGGTTGACGAGCCCGGCTGTGTCGATCGTCTCGGCACCGCCGGCCTTGCCATCCTGCTTGGGATCGTCCGATCCGAAAATGAACCAGCTCCCGCCGACGAGCAGGACAGCGCCAACACCGGCCAGAAGCAGCTGCTGGCGCTTTGCGGTCCGGGCATTGAGGCGGACGAGATTGGCGCCTTCGTGTTCGTCCGGCTGCGCGCCGGGGACGGGGGATGCCGCATCGCGGGTCGTATCAGTCATGGGTTTGCTCCCCATTGGGGCCGACGACGTAGGCAGTCGTGCTGGCGCCGGGATCCAGGGCGGGATTGGCGATCGCCACGGCCAGCGTGCCGCGCGGCGCGAGATCCTGCTCGGCGATGGTCAGCGGCTTCGCGCCGCGATTGGTGAGATGGATGACCTTGCCGGTCAGCGCCGCCCCCCGGTAATCGGCGATCAACTGCACTTCGAGGGAACCGACGCGCGCTGGAAGTGCAGCCGACTGGCGGATCCGGTAGCCGTCGATCGCGGCGTTGTTGGCCATCGCCTGGACCAGGCGCACCGCGGTCTCGTCAAGCGGGGTCTCGGTTTCCCAGCGGGTTGCATCATTCCTGGCGATCGCCGGATTGGTGATGAAGACCTGTTGGGCCTCGATCCGTTCGACCGGGCAGGCGAGCTTGTAGACGTAGCCCTTCTTCGTCGTTGCGAAGAAGCTGATCTTGGCCGCCGCGTAAGTCTCGGGGACAGAGACATAGATGTCCCCGCGCACCGGCTCGTTGGTGACGGCAAAGTCGTTGTAGGGATAACCGGTCGAGAGCTTCGACACGCTGGCAAACTGGTCGCCGACCAGCGCAAACCGGGTCAGTTCGCGCGCTGAGACCGAGCATTCGATCGTGCCGCCATCGGCGGTCTGCTTGAACTGGTCGGCCTGGGCTGGACTGGCCAGCAGGGCCGCGAGCAGGGGGAGGGCTGCGGCGGATCGCCGCAGCTGGGGCATGAGTTCCATCACTGGCTCTCCTTGGGTTTGTCGTCGGTGGGAAGCTGGGCAAACCCGGCCAGCGCGAGGCGCAGGCCCCGGTAAGTCCAGGTGAAACGGAAGCGCCGGTCGTCGCTGGCAATGACCTGGGCACCGACAAAGGTCTTGAGCGTGCCCTTGACCTCCGAAGTCAGCCCCTTGGGATCAACCGTCATCGACTTGATGACGAAGGCCTGGGTCACATCGGAACCGCGCTGTTCCTCGACAATCCGCACCAGGTCGGCCTTCAGGCGCCCGTGGCTTACCGGATCGGCAAGGTCGAGGATCGCTGCCATCCAGTAGTCGAGGCCTTCAGGGCTGCGATTGAGCAGCATAAGTGCGGCATCGCGGGTGACGAACTCGAGGTAATCGGCGCTGGCGCCGGCGCTCGATACCGTCAGCGGCGCGCGCAGCGTCGGCAGCAGCACGACCTCACGGTCACGTGTGGCGGCAAGTCCGCCGGTGACGACGACCGCGAGGGCGAGGCCGGCACTTGTCAGCGCGAACATGTTGCGCTGCCTGAGCAGCGCTTGGCTGCGTTCATGGGAAAACTGGGCAAGCATGAGCCTCTCCCCTCAACCGGCCAGCAGCCGGCAATGGGAGGGCGGCGTCATCCTGAGGCCGGTGAACCCCGCAGGCAGATACCAGTAGGCGGCATGCAAAACCCAGGAGCTAGCGCGTCCTGCTTTCGCCTTTCGCAGTGCGAACCAGGCGCCAAACGAGAGCCCGATGCCGATAAAGATATGCTGTGCGAGAATTCCCCAGGTGAAGGGGATGATCATCCCGGCGAACTCGTCGAGGGTCCAGAAGCCGATGAGCTCCGGATCGTCGAGCCGACGGGGAATGATGTACCGATCGTTCATGATGACGCGCGCCCTCCTGTCCGCCGCCGTCAGATGACGGCGGTGACGACCGAAGTGACGATCGGCACGCCCGTGCCGACGCCGATGCCGACGCCAACGGGGACCGCGATCTGCGACAGCGTGAACCGGCCCGAGGCGAGGCCGATGAGTCCGCCCGCGAGGCTCAGCACGGTGATAATCTTGCCGCCCGAGCCTTCGAGAAAGTCGGTGAACTTGGTCAGTGCCGGGGCGAAGGTGGTGTCCGCGCCGGCATAAGCGGCGCTCGCTGCAAGTGCAGCCACTGCGACCGGGAGAACGAGGCTGGTGGCCTGGGTGAAGCGAGGGGCGCCGAGGCGCCGGGGGAGGGCAAGTGCAGGCATGAAGAAAGCTCCGGTTGGAGGGTTGAACACAGCGTCTTGCGTTCGCTGTGTGTTCTTCATGCATCTAGGAAACGATCGTAGGAAAGTGTGAATGTGCGATGGGGCCGATTTGCGGATGCATATGGACAAAAGGAATGTGGGGAGGTGACTGAAAACGGCGGTATAGACGCATTACAGCCAATATATCGACGCTGGAATCGGCGGAGTGCGACGGCGAATCGCGGCGTGGCCATGTCTCATTTAGACAAACCTAGAACCTAGATGTTCTATTATTGTTCTTTTTGGTTTCCTACAGGTAGAAGGCTGCGATATGCCTGCGAATCATGCGATCGTGATGGAGTGACGCGACGATGCCCAACCTGCCTTCCATGCCAGACGCGGCCAATGAGCGCCTTGCACGCACGCTGTGCTGCGCAGTGGATGGAGCGGGTAAGCCGCGACACCAGATTGCCCGCGAGGCCGGTATGCACAAGGACACGCTGCTGCGTGTCATCCGCGGCGAACGCCCGATTACGCTGGGTGAGGCAGCCCGGATCCTCGAGGCCTGCGGCGCTCCTGTGCGCGCCACTCTGGCGCTCGTGATCGCTGGTCATGAAGCGCTCGCCGCGCAGTGGATGCACCATGAGATGGGAGCCTTCCTCGACGAGTTCTTCTCCGCGCTGCCAGGGGAATTGCACGAGGCGCTCGGCGACAAGATTGGTGATTTGAGACCGCGTTGGGCGGTAGGCACTTCGCGCCTGGTTGCCCGCATGCTGTCCAAGCACATCGATGAATTTGCCGATCGCGACCTGTCACTCGCTATCAGCAGATGAGGGAGAAGCAATGATCGGAGGGGAACCCGACGTTTGTTTTGTCCAAGGACTTTCTCATGGCCCCCACCCCATTGAAAACTGACGCATCAGCCTCGTTTGAGCGCGCTGACGCCATCCCGGTTCCGCCTGCGCCGAGGCTAATTCGCTTGCCTGAAGTCATGGCCCGTGTCGGATTGAAGCGGTCCGCAATCTACCAGCGCATGAGCGATGGCCGGTTCCCAAAGTCGCGGTCTCTCGGTCCCAAATGCACCGTATGGGTCGAGCGGGAGATCGAGGAATGGATCGAGCGGGTCGCAAGCACTCCTCACAACCCGTAAAGCGATACCTCGATTAACGAGGACGCCGCTCTGCCAGCCCACTCAATATCGGACAATCCGGCCTGTTGTCGCCGCTGCACCCTTCGGCAAGATCCAACAATGCGCTGCGCATGGCTTCAAGCGCTGCCGCCTTACGACCAAGGTCTTCGGCATGTGCCAGGGCAACAGTCTTCACCTCACTGCTTGTCCGCTCGCGGTCGTCCCACAGGCCGAGGAGAGTGGCGATCTCCTCCAGCGAGAACCCAAGATCGCGGGCGTTCGCGATGAAGCGCAGACGCTCGACCGATTGCGGCGAATAATCCCTGTAACCATTGTCGCGTCGGTCAGGGGGCGGCATCAGCCCTACGCGCTCATAGTGCCTGATCATCCGCTCCGACACGCCAGTGGTCTTCGAAGCCTGTCCGATGTTCATGGCTGCCGTTCGCCGAACTTCCGGTGGCGTCCTTGGTGGTGGCCGCCATGGAAGAAGTGCAGGAGCGGGCAGGCGAAAAGGAATGCGTAAGGGATCAGCCCGAAGAAGTGCTGCCGGTGTTCCGGATAGAGCAGGAAAGCAGCGATCAGCGCGGCCGAAGCCGCGGCCAGCAGCCACGCGCGCTTGCTGGAAAGGTTCATAGCGCAATCCTCCTGAGACGCAGCGAATTGCCGATGACGCTGACCGAGGAAAGCGCCATCGCCGCCGCTGCGATGATCGGTGAAAGCATGATGCCGAACAGCGGGTAGAGAGCGCCCGCAGCCACCGGGATACCAGCGACGTTGTAGGCAAAGGCGAAGAACAGGTTCTGCCGGATGTTGGTCATGGTTGCATGACTGAGGTGCCGGGCACGCGCAATTCCCGTCAAATCGCCCTTGAGCAGTGTGATGCCTGCGCTTTCAATCGCAACGTCTGTGCCGGTGCCCATGGCGATGCCGACATCGGCAGCGGCAAGCGCAGGGGCGTCGTTCACACCATCGCCTGCCATCGCCACGATCCTGCCTTCGTCCCTCAAACGCTTGACGATCGCGCTCTTTTGGTCTGGCAAAACATCGGCTTCGATGTCGTCGATGCCGAGCCGCCGCGCGATGGCCTCAGCCGTGACGCGATTGTCTCCGGTCAACATGATGACATGGATGCCAGCATCGGCCAGCGCCTTGAGCGCGGCAGGCGTAGTCTGCTTAACCGGATCAGCAATGCCGATGGCACCCGCAACCTTACCATCTATACCAAGAACAATTGCGGTCGCCCCGGCAGCGCGCAGGGCGTCAGCACGTTGCGCCAACTGGGCAGTCGAGACCCCTTGTTCCTCAAGAAAGCGGGCATTTCCAGCAACAAGCCGATGTCCGTCGACGATGCCGGTTATGCCCTTGCCGACTGGCTGATCGACGTCGCCCGGTTCGCTGATTGCGAGCCCTTTGGCTTCTGCTTCCCTGACAATCGCCAGGGCCAGCGGATGCTCGCTGCTGCGTTCGAGGCTCGCGGCCAGGCGCAGAACCTCTTGGCTGTCGAACCCTTCAGCCGTCTCGATCGCAACCACCGCGGGCTTGCCCTCGGTGAGTGTACCGGTCTTGTCGACGACAAGCGTATCGACTTTCTCCATGCGTTCGAGCGCCTCGGCGTTCTTGATGAGGATACCGGCCTGCGCACCGCGTCCGACCCCCACCATGATTGACATCGGGGTTGCGAGGCCAAGCGCACAGGGGCAGGCGATGATCAGCACGGCTACCGCAGCAATCAGGCCATAGCCCATTGCTGGCGATGGGCCGACCAGGGACCAGGCGACGAACGCGATCGCTGAGACCGCGATCACCGCGGGTACGAACCAGCCCGACACGGTGTCGGCAAGCCGCTGGATCGGCGCACGACTGCGCTGGGCTTCTGCTACCATCTGGACGATGCGCGCCAGCATGGTGTCGCGCCCGATCTTCTCGGCGCGCATCACGAGGCCGCCGGTCTGGTTGATCGTGCCACCGATCAGCTTTGACGCAGCCTCCTTGGTCACCGGCATGGACTCGCCAGTCACCATCGATTCATCGACCGTGCCGCGGCCCTCCAGCACCACGCCATCAACCGGAACCTTCTCGCCTGGGCGAACGCGGAGCGTGTCGCCGACCAGAACCTGGTGGAGTGTGATCTCCTCGTCACTACCATCAGGACGAACCCGGCGGGCGAGCTTGGGCGAAAGGTCGAGCAATGCGCGAATCGCACCGCTGGTTGTTTCCCGGGCACGCAGTTCAAGCAGTTGGCCAAGCAAGACCAGCACGGTAATGACCGCAGCCGCCTCGAAATAGACCGCGACTGAGCCGTCCATTGCGCGAAACGCGTCCGGGAAGATACCGGGCGCGAGCGCCGCCGCCATGCTGTAGATCCAGGCAACGCCCGTTCCCATCGCAATCAGGGTGAACATGTTGAGGTGGCGGCTTTTCACCGAGGCCCAGCCGCGTTCGAAAAATGGCCAGCCCGCCCACAGGACCACCGGCGTCGCCAGAACCATCTGGATCAGGTTGGCGATGTTTCCATCCAGATAATGGCGCAGTCCGGTCAGATGCCCGCCCATTTCGAGCGCAACCACCGGCAAAGCGAGGATGAGGCCGATTACAAAGCGCCGCTTCATGTCGGCATATTCGGGCGACGGTCCATCGTTGAGCGTCGGCGTCATCGGTTCCAAGGCCATGCCGCAGATCGGGCAGCTTCCCGGCCCGGACTGCTGGACCTCCGGATGCATCGGACAGGTCCAGATCGCGCCGTCTGGCACCGGCTCTGCCGGTCGCGGCGCATCGCTCATATAGCGTGATGGGTCGGCCTTGAACTTGGTTAGACAGGCAGCGCTGCAAAAGTAGTGATGGACGCCGTCATGGGTCGCTACATGCGTGGTCGTCGCAGAATCGACGCTCATTCCGCAGACGGGGTCAATCACCGTTCCTGGAGCCTTCGATCCGGAATGGGCGCATTTCGCATGGTCATGATGCGACTCGGTCATACTTCGTACTCCTCTGGTCGCCACACTCATCAACCTTGACATCATGTCAGGGTCAAGAGGTAATTCACCCGTGCGCCATGATCGGTTCCAGCGTACCCAGCCAGGCCACCACAGCGAGGATCGTAAGCACTGTGGACGTTTCCAGAACCAGGCTTTGCCGAAGACCACGTAACGCGGGGACCGGATTTCCGTTGGCGATGGCTGCACCAAGAGCGGGTGTCAGCCGCCAGCGGTTGAGACCCGCCAGCATCAGCATTGCAGCAAACAGGGCGAGCTTGATAAGCAGGAGTTGGCCGTAGCGCGAAGCGAACAAGGCGTAGGGATGCGGCAAGCCCATCAGGCTCAGGCTGTTGATGATGCCCGTGAGAACGATCAACCCGACCGCAAGCGTCCCAACCCGCGAGAATTGTTCAAGCGCCCGATGCGCGATCCTGATCTGCGCATCGGATTGGTGCGCCAATGGCTGAAAAAGCAGCCAGGAGAACGCGGCAATTCCGCCGATCCATACAGCCGCCGCCAGCATGTGGACGATGTCGCTCAGCCGGTGGAGGGATCCAGTCCACCCTTCTGTTGCACCGGCATGGCCAGTCCAAACCAGCGTGGCGATGGCAAGCACAGCCGAGGCAAGCAGACAGTGTCTTGCAAGGTGTGGGCTTCGGCCAAGCGCCAGGGCGGCAAGCAGGGCAATTGCAACTGCCGCCATGCGCACGACCCAGGCGCTGCCGATGGCGCTCTGTGTAACGATTTCCCTGAAGGCCGAGCCATCGACTGCCCAGAGGCTTGTCCCGGTCATGGCTGCGACAAGTGCGATCATGCCGCCGCCAGACAGCAGCAGTCCGAGCAGCGAAAGGAGGAAGGCAGGTTTGGCCAGCGGTAGCAAGGCAGTGCCTCGCTCCTCGGGTTTCAGCGCGTAAAGCGAGAAGGCCGTCACACCTGCCAGCACCATCAGGTCGGCGTAAAGCGCGAACCGGATGGCGATGACAGGCAGGTTGTCCATGTCTTCAGCGTACGGTGAAGCTGAAGTTGCCGCCCATGCGATGCGTGTCGGCTCCGGCCGCGCTCCAGGTCACGCGGTAAGTCCCGCTGGCAAGCGGCCGACGGAGCAGCAACGTCATCGATTTCCTGTCATTGCCAAGCCGGGCGGTGAAACCCGTGATCGGCATCGGCGCATGGTTTGCCATACCCGGCATTCCGGTCATTGCGATCTCGGCCCTTGCCGTTGCGCCGATCACGGCCTCATTGAAGCGCAGTTCGACCTTTGTCGGCGCTGCGACCGTGGCATTGGCTGTCGGAGTCGAAGACACGAGCTGCGTATGCGCGCTGGCTACCTGCGGCACGATGAGCCCCAGAGTCGCAACGGCAAAGGCAAGGCTGGGCAAACGCATCAGTTATCTCCTTGGAAATGGCTATCAGGTTGAGATACGCGGCCGGGAACAGCATCCCTCAAATTGGGCGGGCTCAGTTTTCCTGAGGGATTGGGAATATGGCCGCGTATAGGATCACAAGACCTCGGGAGACCCACCATGTCCGAACTTGATCAGGCGCTCCGCCGCCTGGGTACACTTCCGGCTCCTTCGGGGCTGGCGACTATCGACGATGCTGTGCTTGCCGGACTGGCTGCGAGCCGCCGTGAGGCTGCGGCCGGGTCGCGGCTGATGGGTTTTGCTGCAGCCCTGGCGCTGGTGGTCGGCGTGGCCGGTGGCGGACTGGCGGGCGGCGAACCCGCGACAGCTCAGCCCATCTCACCCTTTGCGCCTGACAATCCCCTCGCACCTTCGACCTTGCTGGATGTCCACCCGTGAATTGGACCACGCGGCTGATCCTGATCGCGCTTGTCGCATTTGCGGCGGCGCTGGGCGGCACTTATGCCGGCCGCGTCCTGTTCGCACCGGAAAGGCAGAGCGAGACCGAACTCCATGCCTTGCTGCACAGCGAGCTCGAACTCGACACAGCACAGGAAGCAAAGATCGACGCAATCGAGCAGCGTTTTGCCACACGCCGCAAGGCGCTCGAACTTGAGGTGCGGGCCGCCAATGCCCATCTGGCCGAAGCGATGGAAGTGGAACACGGCTATGGTCCGCAAGTCACGGCCGCCATCGACCACACCCACAAGGTCATGGGTGAAATGCAGAAGGAAACGCTTGAGCATCTCTTTGCCATGCGCGCCGTCCTGAGGCCTGATCAGGCGGCCAGATTCGACAGGTCGGTTACCAGAGCCCTTACCCCAGAAGTGCGGTGAGCCTTCCGCTGTCCGAGGGGAGCGACGGCGAACTCGCGGCACTGGCGCTCGCGGGCCGGCAGGACGCTTATCGCGAATTGCTGGCGCGCCACCGTGACGCTGTGTTTCGCTTGGTGCGAGCGTCAGTCGGCGATCCGCACGAGGCCCTCGACGTGACCCAGGAAACCTTCATTGCCGCTTTCTCGGCCCTTGGGCGTTACGACCATGGGCGACCGTTTCTGGCTTGGCTCAAGCACATCGCGCTCAACAAGTGCAGGGACTGGGGACGAAGGCGCAAGGTGCGCGCCTTCTTCACCCGCGCAGTGCCGATCGAGATGGCTTTCGATGTTTCAGACGATGCCATTCCCGCCGATGTGCAAGCGGCGGACCGGGCCGAGCTGGCGCGCGTGACCGCTGCCATATCCCGCTTGCCATCCCGTCTGCGCGAGGCCCTGGTCCTCCGCACGATCGATGGCCTCGGCCAGGCCGAAGCTGCCGACGTGCTCGGTGTCAGCGAGAAGACGGTCGAGACCCGCCTCTACCGGGCCAGGGGGAAATTAAAGGCGATGCTTGGCGACCAGATCTGAGGGCTAGGGAAAGCGGCTGCGTAGAGGACGATGGAGCCGTCAATCTTACCGGATACCACTCATGCATTCTTTTGCGCTCGATCGCCGTACCCTCATTCGTTCGGCTGCTTTGGGGGGCGGGGGCCTCGCGCTTTCGGCAGCGCTCCCCGCGTGGGCGCGCAGTGGAACTCCTGGCCTCGCAGGCCCGATGTCCGTAGTGTCCGGGGAGCAAATCGCACTATCCATCGGTCATGCCTCGCTCCGGGTCGGCGGACGTGAGGGGCATGCCATCGGCATCAACGGTGCGACACCTGGCCCGGTCATCCGATTAAAGGAGGGCCAGAAGGTTCGCTTCGCGGTGAGCAACACGCTGAACGAGGAAACCTCGATTCATTGGCACGGGCTGCTCGTGCCCTTCCAGATGGATGGCGTGCCGGGGGTGAGCTTTCCGGGGATCAAGGCTGGCCAGACCTTCGTGTACGAATTCCCCGTCAAGCAGTCTGGCACCTATTGGTATCACAGCCACTCCGGCATGCAGGAAGCAATGGGCATGTATGGCGCGATCGTCATCGATCCCGCCGCGCCCGATCCGGTCGCCTATGACCGTGAACATGTAATCATGCTCGCCGACTGGAGCTTCATGCATCCGCATACCCAACTGCGCAAGCTGAAGGCGCAGCCTGGCTACTTCAACATGCAGAAGCAGACCCTCTCCGGCCTGCTCGCGGGCAAGGACCAGTCGGCCTCCGAACGCCGCATGTGGGCCGGGATGCGGATGGACCCGACCGACATTTCCGACGTCACCGGCGCAACCTATCATTTCATGGTCAACGGTCATGACAGTGCCGCGAACTGGACCGGACTGTTCGCACCCGGCGAGCGGGTGCGCCTGCGCATCATCAATGCAGCCGCCATGACGAATTTCAATCTCCGGATTCCGGGTCTCGCGATGACGGTGGTCGCCGCGGATGGGCAAAACGTGCAGCCGGTCGAGACCGACGAATTCCAGATCGGCATCGCGGAGACCTATGACGTGATCGTCGAACCCAAGGCCGACGAGGCCTATGGCTTCATTGCCGAGGCCATCGATCGCTCCGGTCAGGTGCGCGCGACGCTTGCTCCGCGCCTCGGCATGGTCGCGCCGATTCCGGCAATCCGCGAACGTCCGCTGCTCACCATGAAGGACATGGGCATGGGCGATATGGCTGCGTCCGGCGGCGATACAAGCGGAGCAGACCACGCAGCCATGGGCCACGGCATGCCCGGGGCGGATCATGGTTCGATGAAGATGCGCGACCCCTCGGTCGCGCCGCAGGTCAAGCTGGGGCCTGGTGTCGCAACGCTCTCGCCGATGCCCATGGACCGCACGGGAGAACGTCCGACCGGTCTTGAGAAGGTCGAGCACCGGGTGCTGACCTACAGCGACCTCAAATCGCTCGCGCCCAATCCAGACAAGCGCTCGCCGTCGCGCGAGATCGATCTGCACCTGACCGCCAACATGGAGCGCTACATGTGGTCCTTCGACGGCGAGAAGTTCAGCGAAAATACCGAGCCAATCCCGTTCCGCCACATGGAGCGGGTGCGCATCAATCTCATTAACGACACCATGATGCCCCATCCGATCCACTTGCACGGACACTTCTTCGAACTGGTTACTGGCAGTCCTGGCCATCATCCGCTGAAACACACGGTCAATGTCCTGCCCGGCGGCAAGGTCTCGTTCGATCTGACTGCCGATGAGCTCGGTGACTGGGCATTCCACTGTCACATGCTGCTGCATATGATGTCGGGGATGTTCCGGGTTGTGACCGTGCGCCATGAGGAGGACGCGGCATGAAGGTGGCCCTTTTCATCAATGCTGCGGTCTTGCTGGCAGCGCCTGGCATCGCGGCGGCCCAGTCCCCCATGTCAAACATGGCAATGAAAGATGCGCCGGCCTCCGTTCAACAAGGTTCAGCCGCGCCGCCCGCTGCAGATCATTCCGGCCATGGTCAGCCCGAATCCGCAGCTCCCGCGCCCGCCGCGGCGGATCGTCATGCCGGACACGCTGCCGAGCCGAAGGCGGCCAGTGCGCCACAGGCCGAAGCCGTGGATCACTCCGGCCATGACATGAATGCCATGGCGGGCATGTCTGAGGACGGTCCGGTGATCGGGACTACGCCCGCCCCGGCGCCGCCAAGTGATCATGCCGCCGATGCTGTGTTCGATCCCGCCGACATGGCGCGCGCTCGCGCAGTCTTGCGGCGAGAAAACGGGGCGTTCTCGGGATCGATGGTGTTCTTCGATCTCGCGGAGTATCAGGCCCGGACGGGACGGGACGGCTATCGCTGGGCGGGCGAGGCCTGGTTTGGCGGCGATATCGATCGCCTCCTGATCAAGACAGAAGGCGAGGGCACTTTCGGCAAGCCAGTCGAGGACCTGGAGATTCAGGCGCTCTATTCTCGTGCGATCTCTCCGTTCTGGAACGCTCATGTCGGCTTGCGGCACGATATAGTCCCCAATCCCTCGCGGACTTATGCCGTACTCGGGATAGAGGGGATCGCGCCCTACTGGTTCCACCTGACCGGACAGATGTTTATTTCCGACAAGGGTGATCTGCGGGCTCGCCTTGAGGGAAGTTACGATGAGCGCATCACCCAGCGCCTGATCCTCCAGCCTCGGGCGGAGTTCAACATCTCCGCTCAGGACATGCCGGCGATCGGGGTGGGGTCGGGTCTCACGGACTTCGAACTGGGCGCGCGCCTGCGCTATGAGATACGGCGGGAATTCGCGCCCTACGTTGGCGTGGAATTGAGCAAAAAGACTGGCGAGACTGCGCGATTGGCGCGGCTTGCCGGGGAAGATCCCGAAGCAGTCAGTTTCGTGGCCGGGCTCAGGGTTTGGTTCTGATGGCAATGGGCAAAGACTTGGTCTGGACCTATAGGTCGCGCCGGAGAAAGACTTGATCCTATGAAATCGGCCGTCGCTCTCATGGTTGCGCTTGCATTGGTGTTCGGCTCAGGCCCGCTTTGCGCCGCGACGGCACAGGCTCGGGTGCAGACGGTTAGTATGGAATGCGGTGACATGCCGGGAAGCGGCGACCGCTCACATCGTCATGACACACCAGACGTGGCGCGGGCCTGCCATTCGTGCATCTTTCCGGCACCCGCTATCGGCACCAATCTGAATGCCACTGGATGGCATTGGATCAGTCCTGAGGTTCGGGCTCCGCAAAGCCTGTCCGGATTGACGCTTGAACCGCCGACACCGCCCCCGCGCCAAGTGGTTCCTCGATCCATTTCAAACTTATCTGGAGAATACACATGAAATCCAAGTATCTGCTGGGCGCCCTCGCGCTCTCGCTTTCTACCGCCGCGTTTGCAGCGGAGCCTGCACCGACGCCAGAAAAGCCTTGCTGTTGCTATAAGAAGGACGAGCACGGCCAGATGGCCTGCTGCAAGGAGCATGGCGAGCAGGCTGGTGAGCATGCTGGTCACGACATGAGCGGCATGGACCACAAGTAAGTCAAGGTGCGCGGAGGGTGGCGGACCACCCTCCGCGCATTGCCATGTGACTACTGGCAAATGCGGACTGGAC
>CANJUF010000042.1 GCA_947477745.1 Sphingomonadaceae bacterium
GGCAAATGCGGACTGGACCTTAGTTTACACCGGGGCGGTTCAGCAGCCACCCGCGGATAAGGAGATCACACATGCGAAAGCTCGTTTTGGCACTGGCGTTGTTTTCGACCCCCGCGCTGGCGGCAGGCGACATCCTGATGCATCGCGATCCGGGGTGTGGGTGCTGCGAACAATGGGCTGAGCGGGTTCGGCAGGCCTTCGGCAGAAATGTGCGAATCGTCGATGACGCGAACCGTACCGCGTTCCAGCGGCAGGTGGGTCTTCCCGCAAACCTGGTGTCATGCCACACCGCGATCGTGGACGGGATCGCCTTCGAGGGACACGTTCCTATTGCGGACATGCGCCGTTTACTGGCGAGCCGCCCGAAAGGTGTTCGTGGGCTTGCAGTTGCGGGAATGCCCATCGGATCGCCGGGCATGGAGGTGCCGGGTGTTCGCGCGCAACGGTATAACGTCATTGCCTTCGGGGCCGCGCGCACCAGCGTATACGCACAGCATTAGTCGTCGCATTAGATGCGAGCGTCTTCATATCTGATCCCGCGAAACCCGGGGCACATCCGGGCAAATCGAATGAGAGCGGGGCAAGATGCTTCCGCGAGTTGTGTTACGTTTGGAGCGGGGGCTTTTTCGCCTTGATCGCGATGAAGGCCGCGCCTGCAGTCGTCCTTCGCCCAAGCCAGCCCGCTTCACGGCGTTCTGTGATCTGGCCGAGGAGCCTGCAGCGCCAGCGCCTGTAGGCGTCACCGAGCAAATTGCCGTCCTCCTTTGCGGCCATAGTAAGCCCCTCAGGATTGCTATCTCCCGGGGTCAGAACACCAGAACCTTGTCCGCCTCCAGCGTGTTCTCGGCTAGCTCATCCATCGAGCTGCGCCTTGCCCCCTCCAGGATGTCGCCGTCCGCAAGGCCGCGAGCGTCCATGCAGACCCCGCAGAGCAGCACTTGTCCGCCGCTGGTGAGGCTGTGCATCAGCATGCGCTCGATGTTGTAATAGCCATCCGGCGTCTTCTGGCCGACCTTTGCGCACAACACAGAATCCGCCATGAGGAAGACGGTGATCTGTGCTTCGGGTGACTTCTTCGCCATGGCCCCGGCAAGGCGCAGGGCGTTGAAGCAATGCTCCGTGCCATAGGGCGGGTGATTGAGGATAAACAGCACCTTCATGCGTCATCGCCCTGATCGCGGAGAATTTGGCTGCGCTCCTCGTACTCCTGCTTGTCGATGTCCCCGCGCGCAAAGCGCTCCTTGAGGATGTCGAGTGGCGCTTGTGGCATGTTCGCTTGTGTCGACGATGGCCCGGTCGATGATGGCCAGAACCGCCGCGTTGCCAGCAGTACGGCGACGATAAGCAGCACCGGGACCAGGATCATCAGCAAGGGGCCGAGGACCATGCCGCCCCAGCCTCCATGCCATCCCGCCATGTGTGGGCCGCAGGGATATCCCGCATTCCACACCGCCCCCTGAGCCCAGAGCGGGCTGGCGAAAAAGATCGAAGAGGCACCTGCGATGGCAGGCGCCAGGATAGTCATCTTGCGCATAAGTGCCTCCAGTTCGTCAGAAGACGACAGCCCGGCTTCGCTGAGCTGATGTCTTGGTCGTGTCAGTGACCAGGCTCGGCGTCCTTGCCGGAATGATCATGCGCGTCGGGCTTCGACTCCTCGCTCTGTTCAGTTCCCAAGCCCTGCTTCATGGCGCCGCAGTGGTGCGAGCCTCCCGGTGCCATCATCTGTTCCATGCAGCCGTGCATGCGCTCCATCATCTGGTGGCGCATGGCCGTCGGTTCCGTGCCGCTCATGTGCGGCATCTGATTCATGCAAGTCTGCATCTGCTGCATCATCTGTTGCTTCATCGCACCCATAGCTTGGCCAGAATTCTGCGCAGCGGGGGCGGTAGTACTGCCAGGTTCAGCCATGGCCGGGACGGCGCAAGCCATGGCAAGTGCGGCTCCCAGCACACCGATTGTCGGGCGGCAGAGCGAACCGTTGGTCAACTTGAGCATCACACATTCTCCTTCAGGGCATGGGATGACGGAAACTTTACCCGCCCGGCGGCGCGTCGCATTGACCCGGCGCAACCGGCGTTGCGGCGCACGGCGTCTCATCTTCGACTTCGCGCATGACAGCGGCGACCACGAGGCCCGACAGGAAGGTCAGTCCGCCGATGGCGAGGATAGCCGCCGAGAAGCCGAAGAAATCGGCGATCAGGCCTGCTGACAATGCGCCGATCGCGTAGCCAATATCGCGCCAGAAGCGGTAGACGCTGAGCGAGCGCGCTCGCCAGCTGGGGTGCGAGGCGTCCGAGACGGCGGCGATGAGGCTGGGATAGACCATGGCAGTGCCGATCCCGAGCAACAGGCTGCCAAGGATCCACCAACCAAAGTGACTGGTTGAGCCGGTGACCAGCAAGCCGGCTCCCTGCACCAACATGCCCCAGACGATAAGACCTTTGCGTCCCCACCGGTCGCTAAGCGGCCCCGTTGCCACCTGCAGCAACCCCCAGCTTGCCGGGTAGAGCGCCTTGAGCACGCCGATCCGCTCGACACCGAGGCCAAGCGACGAGAAGAACAACGGGAAAATGCCCCAACTCATGCCGTCATTGAGGTTGTTGACCAACCCGGCCTGCGACGCCGCGAACAGGTTGCGGTCCCGGTACGAGGTCAGGGCAAAGACTTCGGAGAAGCTGACCGTCGCTTGCTGGCGGAGATGCGCCTCGGTTTCGGCGCGAACATGATCGCGGGTGTCGCGGATGAGCAGGACCGAGAACAGCAGGCCCAGGGCGGCATAGCCGATGCCCAGGTAAATCGGGACGGGGCGCAGACCATAACGGGAGGCAAGGTAGCCGGTGAGAAAGGCCGTCACCCCGACCGCGAGGTAGCCCGCGAATTCGTTGAGCCCGACGGCCAGCCCGCGCGACTTCGGACCGACCAGATCGACCTTCATGATTACCGTCATCGACCAGGCCAGCCCCTGGTTGATACCGAGCAGCGCATTGGCTGCGACGATCCATTCCCAGCTCGGCGCCCAGATGATCATGAACGGCACGGGTAAGCCGAACAGCCAGCCCAGCACGAGGACGCGCTTGCGCCCCCAAACGTCGGCAAGCTGGCCAGAGACAAGATTGGCGAACGCCTTGACCAGGCCGAAACTGACAATGAAGGACGTGATCAGGGTCGTCGAGGCGAGGTGAAACTCTTCCGCCCCGATCAGCGGCACGACCGTGCGCTCGATCCCGACCATGCCGCCGACGAAGGCGTTGACCAGAACCAGCAGGGCGAATTGTGGCCAGTTTTCCTTGAGACCGAGGCGGATCGCTCGCTTCGGCTTTTCGCCGGGGATGGCCAGATCCGGCACGGTCACACCGCCGGAACGGCAAGACCGGCATTGACGGCCCTGAGCCGGGCAGCCTCGGGCGGTGGCGGCGGAATTTCCGCGATCATCTCAGCCACGAACGTCTCTTCGTCGGTGATGGCAAAGGCGGCATTGTGGCGCTTCTCGAAGCCGATCGTCGACCACGGCTTGCCGCTCAGCCGCCGCCCGCACACCGACCCGGCATAGGCGCCCGCGAGCACCTCGACATGATCCGGCAATGACTTCAGCCGCGCGGCGCTGCGGAACAGTTCGCGTGCGCCCGCGACGGCGCTGGTGGCCAGCTCGGTGCGTCCGAGGTCGCCGACCATCAGGGTGTGGCCAGTGAGGACAAACCAGGGCTCGTCGGTGCGCGTGTGGTCGGTGACGAGAAGGCAGATATGTTCTGGCGTGTGACCGGGGGTGTGCAAGACCTCGGCCGTGACATTGCCAAGCGGCAGCACTTCACCGTCTGCCACGGCGCGGAAGGGAAAGTCGACCTCGGCATTGGCGCCGAGCACGTATTGTGCCCCCGTCGCCTTGGCGAGTTCATGCCCGGACGAGAGATGGTCGGCATGGACATGGGTATCGATCACGTAGTGGATCTGCATGCCGCCTTCCTCAGCTGCGCGCAGATAAGGTTCGATCTCGCCGACAGGATCGACCACCGCGCAGGTTGCCTTGCCGCCGCAGCCGAATAGATAGGATATGCCGACCGGATCGCGGTGGAGGAACTGGCGCAGGATCATGGGATTGAACTCCTTGCTCGAGTCCCGTAAGACTCATTCAATCATTCTGCGGAATGTTCAACTGAAGCGAGGTAATGTCAAGCATGGGTCCCAAGCAGACAATCTACGGCCATCTCGCGGACGTGGCGCAGGCGCTTGGTCATGCGCACCGCCTTGAACTGCTGGAGCACCTCGCCCAAGGCGAGCGCAGCGTTGAGGATCTGTCCGCCCGGTCCGGGCTGACCTTCGCCAATACTTCGCGGCATTTGCAGATCTTGCGCCGGGCGCGGCTGGTGAATGCCGATCGCCGCGGCAAGCGGATCATCTACAGCCTCGCCGGCGAGAGCGAGGTTACGGGTCTCATCCACGCGCTCGGACGCGTCGGGGAACGCAACGTCGCGGAGATCGACCGAGTGATGGCCGATTATTTTCGCGCCCGCGATGCGCTCGAAGCCGTGTCACGCGAAGATCTGATCGCGCGGATGCAGGACGGGCTGGTGACCATCCTCGACGTCAGGCCGAGCGACGAGTTCGACGCAGGGCACCTGCCAGGCGCCCTCAACATCCCACTGTCGGAGCTCGCTGACCGGCTCAACGAATTGCCCGATGCGCGCGAGGTCGTGGCCTATTGCCGCGGACCCTGGTGTGTACTTTCCTTCGAGGCGGTGGCGGCGCTACGCGAGCGGGGATTGCAGTCCCGCCGCCTGGAAGACGGCTTTCCGGAATGGAAGGCGGCTGGCCTGCCGATCGAGGCCTTCCATCAGGGCGTGGCGCACTGATCGGTTGCGGCGCTCATGTCACCCGCGACCTGGTCCCCACAGGATCAATCCTGCCCCGGCAAGGCAGATCAGGCCGCCCAGCATATCCCAGCGGTCGGGCGCAATACCCTCGATCACCTTGAGCCAGACCAGCGAGGCGACGATGTAGACGCCGCCATAAGCGGCAAAGGTGCGACCTGCTGCTTCAGCCTCGCTGAGCGCCAACACCCAGGCAAATATCGCAAGCGACACCATGCCGGGGATAAGCCAGAGCGGTGAACGATCAAGCCGAAGCCATGCCCAGAACGCAAAACAGCCGCCGATCTCGGCCAATGCAGCAACGAGAAAGAGAGCCAACTGCTTCATTGGACATTCTGCTTTTTATTGGTCATCCATAGCCAATGGATCAGCAATGTTGCGATGTCGATCCGCTATGCGCACCCGCAACTCTTGTCAGTTGGGCAGGTGACGCACGCCTGCAAGCGACGACTGTTCCAAAGGAAGGCGATCACGCCCGCAGCCAGAGCAAGCGGCCCCAGGACGCAGAAGATGAAATCGCGTGAAACTCCCAAACTTGCCGCGATGCCAGCACTGCCCAGGGTCAAGCCAGCGAAGCCGAGCAAGGGTGCCGCACAACAGGCAGCACAAGCCAATCCCATCCCGATCAGAGTTTTCATTTTCATCACAGACGCCCTTGCTGTTTGCAATCGAAGGACAGGCTTCTACAATCTCAAGTAACTTGAGGTGCAAGTGGAAAGAGCACTATGTCATGGTGCATGAAGTGTTGATTGGGGCAGCAGCGAAGGCTGCGGGGTGCAGTGTTCCCACTGTCCGTTATTATGAGGACGTTGGCCTGCTGGCCGGTGCCAACCGGACGCAGGGTGGTCACCGTGCCTACCAGCCCAAGGACGTCGCGCGTTTGGTGCTGATCCGGCGGTGCCGCGATTTCGGGATGTCGATCAAGCAGGTGAAGACTCTGGTCGAGATCAGGGATCGCCCGGCCTCCTGCGACAATGCTCTGGATGTCGTGACACATCACCGTGATGCACTCCGCGTCCGGATCGCCGAGTTGAAGGCACTTGACCGCGCCATGTCTTTAATCGCGGCCCGCTGCGAGAGCGACTGCGCAGGTGGTGCCGCCGCCTGTTGCTCGATCTACGATGACCTGGCGACCGTTTCCGAGACTGCGCTTTCCGGTTAGCCCGATCAAACCATGCGCGGCCAATTCGGATGAATATCGTCGATCACAAATGCGTGACTGGCGCTTTTGCCTTGGGCATGATCTTCAAACAGATGCTCGTGGCCGGGCGGAAGGTCATCATGGCTATGCGCCAGCAGTTCTGGGTCATGTGAAGGCCAGATCAGTAAGGCCGTGACGGCTCCGATGCCGGCGACCAGCGCCAGAACAGCGAATGCCGCGATCTGGTCTACACCGGCCCCGATTTGTCCGGCCAGCGGATAGGTGATCAGCCAGCAGCCATGACTAAGAGCAAATTGCGCGGCAAAGACGGCAGGCCGGTCCTCGGCATTGGCCGAGCGGCGCAAAAGCCTGCCCGACGGCGTGACGCTGGCCGAATAGGCGATACCAAGGACGAACCAGCCCGCCAACAGCAGCTGCCAATAGCCCCCACTCGTCCCAAGCAGTGCGGTAACGACGGCCATGGCTGCAAGACCAGCGGTCAGCAGCGCCGCAGCACCCACCATCAGGGTCCGATCGCTGACCTTGTCCAGCATGCGCGGGATGAAGAGCGCAGCGAGCATCGAGCCGCTGCCATAGGCCGCAAGCGTTAGCGCCACTTCCCTTTGGCCAAAGCCGAGTCCCCCGCGCACAATGACGACGGTGTTGACGATCACCATCGAGCTTGCCGCTGCCGACGCAAGGCTGAGCGCGAGCAACCCTTTCAGGCGGGGGGTCTTGAGGTAGATCCGCAAACCCCGCGTGGTCTTTGCCCAAATTCCGCCTTTCCGCGGTTTGGCAGGCGAGCGTGGGAGAACGACCGATACAACAAATAGTGCGGAGCAGATGAAGCCGATTGAGGTTCCGGCAAACAGCCAGTGGAAGCTGATCACTGATAGCAGGGCTGCTGCAAGGATCGGGCTGATCAGGCTTTCCATGTCGTAGGCGAGTCGCGAGAGCGACAGCGCGCGGGTATATTCTCCTTCATCGGGCAACACGTCAGGGATCGTTGCCTGAAATGTCGGGGTGAACGCAGCAGAGGCGGATTGCAGGACGAATATCAGCACATAGATTTGCCAGATCTGATCGACGAAGGGCAGGCTGAGCGCAACGGCGGCGCGCACCAAATCCATTGCAGCGAGGAAGGCGCGGCGCGGCAATCGGTCGGAGAAGGCACCGACTACCGGAGCGATGCCGATATAGGCGATCATCTTGATCGCCAGGGCCGTTCCCAGCACGGCACCCGCATTGCCCCCGGCAAGGTCATAGGCCAGCAGTCCGAGAGCTACGGTTGCCAGCCCCGTGCCTACGAGTGCGATAATCTGGGCGCTCAGCAGATGGCGATAGGTCCTATTGGCGAGCACCGCGATCATGCCGACATTCTTGTGGTTTCCAGGACGCGCGGCCCCAGTGTTTCGATGATCTTGCAATCCGCAACCGTATTATGTCGACAGCTTCCGATTAGCCGCCTTAGTTCTTCGCGCATCGCGGAAAGATCGGCAATTTTTAGTTCCACCTCGGCCAGATGACCGCTCGCAATTGCATCGACCGCAGCGCATGGCTTGCCGCGTTCATCGGCGAGCGCAAGCAGCTCGCGCACTGCATCCAGGCTGAACCCCAAATCGCGCGCCCGGCGGATGAACGACAGGCGCTGAAGGTGGGCAGGGCCATAGCTGCGGTAATTGGCGTCGGTGCGGGCAGGCGGAGAAAGTAGCCCGGCCTTTTCATAAAATCGGACGGTTTCCACCTTGGTCGCGGTTGCCTTTGCCAATTCGCCGATCTTCATCGCTTGACCCTGTAGTTGCTACAGGGTGCATATAGAGGGCCGACTCGAACGGACCAAGGAGTTTCGGCCATGGCGGACAGTTGCTGCGCCAGTTCCTGCAGTGACGACACCGGGGGCAGCGATCCTGCGTGGCGAAGGGCGTTGTGGATCGCGCTTGTAGTCAATGGCGTGATGTTTTTCGTCGAGATCATCGCGGGTGCCGCATCGGGTTCTCGCTCGCTCCAGGCTGATGCGCTCGACTTTCTGGGCGATGCCGCAAACTATGCGATCAGCCTTGGCGTCGCCGGAATGGCACTTGTCTGGCGGGCGCGGACCGCGCTGGTCAAAGGGCTGACCATTCTCGCTTTTGCGCTCTATGTGATGGTCTCGGCGGTCTGGGGCATCGTCGCCGGAACCCAGCCCGATCCCTGGGCGATGACTGGCGTCGGCGCACTCGCTCTGGTGACGAACATCTCGGTGGCGATCCTGCTCTATCGCTTCCGGTTAGGTGACGCCAACATGCGATCGGTCTGGGTCTGCTCGCGCAACGATGCGATCAACAACCTGCTTGTGATTGGCGCGGGCTTCGTGGTGCTGTGGACTGGCAGCGGCCTCGCCGACCTCGTCGTTGCGCTCATCATGGCGCTTCTCGGACTTCAGGGGGGATGGCAAGTCGTTCGGCAGGCCCGATATGAACTCGCGGCGAGCGGGGCTCCGGCATGAAGCAACTCGAAACTGCATACCGGGCGGAGATCGCAGCCTTCCGGCAAGCGAGGGTTGGCCAGGATGCGGCGGACGCGTGGCACTATCTGGAACGCGCGCATATCCTTTCTCAGCAGGTCCTGCGGCTCCACCTCCATGCCCATGCGGCCATGCTGACCTTTGCCATATCCCGGCGCGAATGGCGCGAGGCGCGCGGACAGGTCCTGCGTTTACTGCTTGCGCCGCTCGGCGCGCTGCTGGGCCGCATTCCGCTGGGGAATACCGGGCGAGCATCGGTCAGCGCCTTCGTGCCCATGCCCATACCGGAAGAGCTTCGACATGTTCTGGGTCAGGAACAGCGGAAGTGATGCGTTTGCTCCGACTGTATTGCTCTGCTAGGTGGTCACGATGAGGGGCATTGTTCTCCAGTTCCTGATTCTGTTCTCGGTGCTTTGCGCCGGTCTTCATGCGCCTGCTGCGGCCCATGGGGACCATGACGACCATGGTCAGGCCAGTGTTCTGGTGGCTGATACCCATCATGCTGACGCGCACGAAGATTTCTCGGAGGATTCTTCCTCTGATCCGTCTCAGGAACTCTACCATCATCACCATTGCCCGGCAGCGATGATGGTCGAATGCGGACACAATGCGGACAGATCTTATTTGACCCGGGACATGCTCCGCCCAGGCGAGGCCACGGCTCTCGTGTCACGAGCCTCAGCACCACCGATTGAACCTCCACTAGCCTGAAACCTGCCACTTCGGCGGGCGTCTTTCTGCGCCCGCAATTGCCAAGCGTTTCAGGAGTCATCCCATGTCATCGAAATTGCGCGCCGGCCTTTTGGCCGGATTGGCGCTCGCCTTGCCCACAGCAGTGAGCGCAAAACCCGTTAGTGTGGACGAGGCCGTCCGACGGACCGTAGCGGAGTCGTCTGCAGTCCAGGCCAAGGAAGCCGACCTGCGCTGGGGGCGGGCAGGCCGCGGGCAGGTCGATGTGCGTCCGTCCCGCGTCGATATCCCCGTTCAGATTGACCCAAACTCGTCGGTCTATGTGCTTTGGGTCAAAGTAAAGGCTGATGGTGACCACACGCTCGTTAGAGGTTACGTTCGCCAAAAGCGCTGGTTTGCCCGCAGCCGCGGCCACCTTCACATCGCGTTCCTGAGGCAGGGCCAACAGGTCGCCTGCCAGGAAAGCGACTGGAAGAAATACCGGTTTCGTTCCCGTGGGCAGTGGCGCTTCACGAGTTCGGTCCAAATTGCCGCCTCTACAATCGATAGCGTACGAATCTCGCACGTTGACCATGACCGGGTGCCTGACACCACACCGAGATCCATGACGGCCTGCCCGGCATCGACCGTGGACACCGAACAGCATCCCGGCGGTGCATAAGATGGCGTTCCGATTGTTGATGGCTTCAACCATTCGAACGAGTGGATTGCAGGTCGCGGGTGCCGAGGTTTCGCTGATTGGCTGGCTTTCGCGACGCGCCCTGAGTGCCTCGCGTGTCGATGACATGCGCGTGCAAATTGGAAGCGTTTCAGGAGTAATCCCATGTCTTTGACCTTGCGTGCCGGCCTATTGGCCGGACTGGCGCTGGCCTTGCCCACAGCCGCAAGCGCGGAACCCGTAAGTCTGGACGAGGCCGTCCGCCGCGCCATTGCGGCATCTCCTGCGATCCAGGCCCAGGAGGCAGGCGTTCGGTCCGCGAGGGCGGGCCGCAGCCAGGCCGATGTCCGCCCCAATCCCGTCCTGTCGGTCGAGGCCGAGAACATCGCGGGCACCGGTGCCTACGACGTCTATCGGCAGGCCGAGACAACCGTCACTTATTCCCAGACCATCGAACGCGGCGGCAAGCGCGATGCACGTATCGCTTATGCTGAGCGCGACATCGGTGTCGCCGAGGCATCGGCGCGGCTTGCCCGGCTCGATCTGGCCGAGGCGGTGCAACGCACATTCATCGATTTGCAGATCGCTGAGGAAGTTGTCTGGCTGGCCGAACGACGCCTCGAAACCGAGCGCGCCATGCAGACCGAAGCCCTGCGCCGGGTGCGCGGCTACAGGGATCCGCTCTTTGTCGAAACCCGCGCTGAAGCCCGGGTAGCCCAGGCACGGCTTGCGCTTGACGAGGCACGGTCCCGTCGCGGAGCCGCCCGCACAAGGCTGGCCTCGTACTGGGGCGGGAAGGCAGAAGACGTGGAGGTGCCGCGCGGGATCGAGAAGCCAGACGATCACCTTCACCAGTTGGCTGCGGCTGACAGCGCGCTGGCATCTGCCGCCGTGGAACGGGCACAAGCAGCAGTCGTGGTCGAACAGACGCGCGGCGTGCAGGACTACACGGTGAGCGGCGGCGTGCGGCATCTGCGCGAGACAGGGGATGTCGCACTGGTGGCCGGGATTTCGATCCCGCTGGGCCGCTTCGACCGCAATCGGGGCAACATCGAGCGCGCACAGGCCGAACGGCAGCGGATCGAACTGCAGGCCGAGGCGTCGCGCCTGGACCGGTTGCGCCAGCTGGCCTCGCTCAGGGCCGAGGCGGATGCCGCCCGGATGCGGGCCGACGGGATCATGCAGGATGTCTATCCCAAGGCGGTCCGCACGCTCCAGCAGGTGCGCGAAGGCTACAATCGCGGCGGATTCCGCTTCAGCGATGTGCAGGACGCCGCCGACGCCATCACCGAGGTTCAGTCGCAGTGGGTCGAAGCAATGACCCGCTACCGCGACATCCTGTCCCAGATCGACCGGCTGACCGGACGCTTCGACGTCGCTGCCGGGGAGGAAGTACAATGAGAACTATCCGTTTTACCGCCGCTGTCGCGGCACTCGCACTCGCCATTCCGCTTGCCGCATGTGGTTCCGATCCGGCTCCCGCAGAACATGGCGAAGAGGGGGCTGAAGCCGAGAAAGGCCCCAATGGCGGACGCCTCCTTAAGGATGGCGATTTTGCCGTTGAAGTCACGGTGTTTGAAACCGGGCAGGAGCCGCAGTTTCGGGTTTATGCCACTCGAGGCGGCGAACCGGTCGATCCGGGGGGCGTGCAACTGACCATGATTCTCCGGCGACTGGGAGGCGAAGTAAACACCTTTGCCTTCAAGCCCGGAGGCAAATTCCTGGCCGGGCAGGGCGTGGTCGAGGAACCCCACAGCTTCGATGTCGAGGTTGTCGCGGTCGAGAACGGCAAGCGCCACGTCTGGAAATACGCTAGTCCCGAAGGCCGCACCCGTATCACGGCCGAGGCGGCCAAAGCGGGCGGCATCGAGATCATGACCGCAGGTCCGGCGATGATCGGCGAGACGCGCGAACTGTTTGGCACCGTTACACTTGACCCGTCGGCCCGTTCGGAAATCCGTGGCCAGTTCCCGGGCCGCGTTGTCAGCGTGACCAAGGCCGTGGGCGACTATGTCAGCCGGGGGCAGCTGCTTGCGCGGATTGAATCAAGCGAGAGCCTGCAGACCTATCCGGTCTATGCCACCGTCGGCGGCGTGATTGCCGAACGCAATGGTAATGCGGGCGATGTAACCGGCGCCAGCCCGCTCTACGTCATCACCGATCCGGCCCGGACAACGGTTGTCTTCAATATCTTCCCCAAGGACCTGGCGCTCATCCAGCCCGGCATGCGGATCGAAATCGAGGCCATGGACGGCACGCCCATCGCGGCCAGCCAGCTGGGGGGCTACCTGCCGGAAGGCAATGCCGAGGCCGGGACCGCGCTTGTCCGGGCGTCCGTGCCCAATCGGGCGGGGCGGCTCCGCCCTGGCATGGCCTTGCGGGGCAAGGTGGTCGTCAATGCGGTGAACGTGTCGCTGGCCGTGCGCACTGAAGCGATTCAATCGTTCCGTGACTTCAAGGTGGTCTTTGCCAATTATGGGCAGGATTACGAAGTCCGGATGCTCGAACTGGGTCGCTCTTCGCCTGAATGGACCGAAGTGCTGGGCGGGTTGAAGCCGGGGACCCGCTATGCCGCCAAAGGTTCCTTCCTCATTCGCGCCGACATCGAGAAGTCCGGCGCGAGCCACGATCACTGAGCGGGGGAAATAGCACCATGCTTGCCCGCACCATCGGCTTTTCCATTCGCCAGCGCTGGTTCGTGCTGGCTGTCGTCGCTCTGCTTTGCGCGCTTGGCGTGTGGAGCGCTACCAAACTTCCAATCGACGCCGTGCCGGACATCACCAATGTTCAGGTGCAGATCAACACCGAGGCCGAAGGCTTCTCACCGCTGGAATCCGAACAGCGCATCACCTTCCCGATCGAGACCGCCATCGCCGGACTGCCCAAGCTATCCTATACACGGTCGGTCTCGCGTTATGGCCTCAGCCAAGTGACGGTGGTGTTCGAGGACGGCACTGACATTTATTTCGCGCGCCAGCTGGTCAACGAGCGCATTCAGAGTGCCAGATCGCAACTGCCGCCCGGCATCGAGCCACAAATGGGTCCGATCTCGACCGGGCTTGGCGAGATATTCATGTATGCGATCGAGCCGAAACCGGGTGCCCGCAAGCCCGATGGCAGCGAATGGACGGCAACCGACCTGCGCACGCTGAGCGACTGGGTAGTCCGCCCGCAGATGCGCACGATCCCTGGCGTGGCCGAAGTGAACACGGTGGGCGGCTACACCCGCCAATATCACGTCACGCCCAATACCGCTCAGCTGGCAGCCTTGAAGCTCTCGCTGAATGACGTGGTGGAGGCGCTGGAGCGTAATAATTCCAACCGCGGTGCCGGCTATGTCGAGCGTGCGGGCGAGCAGATCCTGATCCGCGTTCCCGGTCAGGTGGTCGGTGAAGCAGACCTGTCGCAGATTATTGTCGCCACACGCGGAGGAGTGCCAATCCGCATCGGCGACGTGGCCGAAGTGGTGATCGGTTCGGAACTGCGCACTGGCGCGGCGACAGAAAACGGCAAGGAGATCGTGCTCGGCACCGTCTCGATGCTGATTGGCGAAAACCCGCGCCTCGTGGCGCAGGCGGCGAAGGCGCGGCTCGAGCAAGCCACCGCTTCACTTCCCGCAGGCGTAGTCGCCCATCCGCTCTACGACCGCACCGAGCTGGTCGACCGGACGATTGCGACGGTCGAGAAGAACCTGGCCGAGGGCGCGCTGCTGGTCGTTGTCATCCTGTTCCTGCTGCTCGGCAACTTCCGGGCGGCGCTGATCACTGCAGCAGTCATTCCCATAGCCATGCTGATGACGCTGACCGGCATGGCGCGCGGCGGGGTTTCCGCCAATTTGATGAGCCTGGGCGCGCTTGATTTCGGCCTGATCGTCGATGGCGCAGTGATCATCGTCGAAAATTGCCTGAGGCGACTGGGCGAAGCCCAACACCGCATGGGCCGGCTGCTGGACCGAGACGAACGGTTCGGCCTGGTCGCCAAGGCCAGCGCCGAAGTGATGCGACCCAGCATCTTTGGCATCATCATCATCACGGTGGTCTATCTTCCGATTTTCGCGCTGTCGGGGATTGAGGGGAAGACCTTCCACCCGATGGCGATCACCGTCGTTCTCGCGCTTTCGGCGGCCCTGCTGCTGTCGCTGACCTTCGTTCCCGCCGCCATTGCCCTGTTCGTGACCGGCAAAGTGGAGGAGAAGGAAAACCGGGTCATGCGCTGGCTCGGCAATCGCTATGCCCCGATGCTCGACTGGACGATGCGCAATTCCAAGGTAGCACTGACTGGTGCCGTGTTGCTGGTCGCGTTGAGTGGTCTTGGCGCAACCCGGCTGGGATCGGAGTTCATCCCCAACTTGGATGAAGGCGATATCGCCATGCACGCGCTGCGTATCCCCGGTACAAGCCTGAGTCAGGCGATTTCGATGCAGGAATCGCTGGAAAAGCGCATCCGCCAGTTTCCCGAGGTCGAGCGGGTGTTCGCCAAGATTGGCACCGCCGACATCGCCAGCGACCCAATGCCGCCTTCGGTCGCTGACAATTTCATCATGCTGAAAGACCGCAAGGACTGGCCGGATCCCCGCAAGCCGCGCGATCAACTGGTGGCCGAACTCAATGCTGCGGTCAGCCTGATCCCTGGCAACAATTATGAGTTCACCCAGCCGGTCCAGATGCGCATGAACGAACTGATCGCCGGCGTGCGCGCCGATGTCGCGATCAAGCTGTTCGGCGATGATCTCGAGCAGCTCCTGAAGAGTGGCGGGGCGATCGAGGACGTCGCAGCGGCAATTCCAGGCGCAGAAGACGTCAAGATCGAGCAGGTCACCGGCTTGCCGATGCTATCCGTCGTTCCCCGCCGCGAGATGCTGGCCCGCTACGGCATCAACGTCACCGATGTGCAGGACGCCGTCGCGACCGCAACAGGTGGCCGCGAAGCAGGAGAGGTTTTCGAAGGCGACCGGCGCTTTGCCGTCGTGGTCCGCCTGCCGGAAGCCCTGCGCACCAATCTGGACGCGCTCGGGCAATTGCCAGTGGCACTGGCCAGCGGTGGCTCGGTGCCGCTGGCGCAGGTGGCCGACATTTCGCTCGCCGCCGGACCCAATCAGGTCAGCCGCGAAAACGGCAAGCGCCGAGCGGTCATCACCGCAAACGTGCGCGGACGCGATCTCGGGTCATTTGTGGCTGAACTGCGCGAAAAAGTCAGCGCTGAGGTCGATTTGCCCGATGGCTATTACGTCGAATATGGCGGGACGTTCGAACAGCTCCAGTCTGCCGCCACCCGGCTGCAGATCGTTGTGCCGCTGGCCTTGCTGCTGATCTTCGGACTGCTGTTCACCCTGTTCGGATCGGGCAAGGACGCCGCCATCGTCTTCTCCGGCGTACCGCTCGCACTGACAGGCGGCGTGGCGGCGTTGGCGCTCAGGGGGATACCTCTGTCGATCTCGGCAGGGATCGGCTTCATCGCCCTGTCCGGCGTTGCCGTGCTCAATGGCGTCGTCATGCTCTCCTTCATCAAGGATTTGCGCCAACGCGGCCTGGAGTTGGCCGCTGCCGTGCGGGAAGGCGCACTCACCCGCTTGCGGCCCGTGATGATGACCGCGCTGGTTGCCTCGCTTGGCTTTGTCCCGATGGCGTTCAATGTCGGCGCGGGGTCAGAGGTCCAGCGGCCGTTGGCGACCGTGGTAATCGGCGGGATCATTTCTTCGACGTTCTTGACACTGCTCCTGCTCCCGGCACTCTATAGCCTAGTGCATGGGCGCAGGGATCGACAGGAGGTCGAAGACATTGAAGACAGCAGTCGAAATGCTTGAAAGTGCACTGCTGACCCCGCGGTCAGGCATTGGAGGAGGATGTGCACCTCGTCTTGCCATACTACCGTAATCGATGCCTTCGGCTTCAAAGGACATGCACATGTCAGGTGAATCCGGAGGCGGTTACCGCTGATGCTTCCAATCGAGAATGGTTAGCCTACCGGGTATCTGTATGATCTATTTTGAATTCCGGCATGCCGTAACACGCGCACCTTAGACGAATGCTGCAATAGCAGGCAGGTGGTGTCACCAAGCACTAAATTGGAGGCCCGGCGGCCAATTCGACTTCCGGGCCACCAACGGCAGGAGGGCGTTAAATGAGGCCGGCAGTCCAACCGGCCGTTTGCGCGATCACCCACAGGCCGATTACCAGGAACAGGCCCGCAGCGATCATGCGGACAATATTGAGCGGCACATACTTGAGCAGTTCATGGCCAACAAATACGGCTGGCACATTGGCGATCATCATTCCGAGAGTCGTTCCCATCGTCACCGGCAGGACATCGTGGAAGCGCGCACCCAACGCTATGGTCGCGATCTGGGTCTTGTCGCCCATTTCGACGAGGAAAAAGGCGATCAGCGTCGTGATGAAAGCTCCAAAGCGCGCTGGCTTCTGCCCTTCATCGTCTAGCTTGTCGGGGATGAGCGTCCACGCGGCCATTACGATGAACGAGGCGGCGATGGCGTAGCGGAACCATTGGCCGTCAAGGATTGACGCAACTTGAGAACCCACCAAGGCCGCAAGAAAATGATTTGCAATCGTGGCCACGAAAATCCCGGTTACAATCGGCATGGGCCGTTGAAAGCGGGTAGCCAGCACGATGGCGAGCAACTGGGTCTTGTCGCCGATTTCGGCGAGGGCGACCACCGCGGTAGAGGTCAGAAGGGCTTCCATGGACAGTCTCTGGGTCGGGCGGCGTTTCAGATCCAACGGACACCGATCTCGCCGCCCAACCCTGAGCGGAGATTCGGTGCCATTGGTCTCGCCCAAGCGGTGTCCCGCTTCCTTCGCACCACGGCCTCTCGACCGAGTATGTTGACACAAAGGCTCGCCCTGGCAGGCGACTGGCTACTCCCCAGATGACGCTGGTTCCCTAGTCGATGGACGTGCGGCTGGCAAGATCAGCTAGAGATACTTGGCGAGTTCCGTCAGCTTGCCGAGTTTTTCGCGCGTCTCTGGCGACAGTGGACCGATCGCTTCTTCAAGATGATGCTCGATATGGTCGGCCACCAGCACCTTCTTCGCCTTGTCGAGCGCGCTTACCACAGCCTGAAGCTGCTGGGCAGTTTCCAGTGCATCGCGGTTGTCCTCGATCATTCGGACAATCGTCGCAAGATGGCCGTGCGCGCGTTTCAACCGATTGATCAGGTCTTTGTTAAAGGCGTGGCTCATCGTTGCTTCCTGATCATGTGGCGGCGAGATGCATCCAGCCACTGAGCCCGACATAGGCGCCGACGGCCAGGATGATAATGCCTGACACGTAAGGGGCCCTGCGCACGATCTCGCCAAAGCCTGACCAGCGCTGCGCCATGTGCTTGACACTGAGCGCTGCCAGCACACCCGATGCCACCATGGTCAGGGCAAGGCCGACGCTGAAACTGACCACCAGGACCGCGCCCAAGGCGACCTTCTGCAACTGCAGGCACAGCATCAGCACGGTGATTGCGCCGGGACACGGGATAAGCCCTCCCGTCAGCCCGAACAGGGCGATCTGGCCTGTCGTCACCTCGCGATTGGCAAAGCGGCGGCGGATGTCCTCGGCGTGTTCCATTTCGTGGGCATCGACGTAGCCGCCGGTTGCCAGTTCGATGGCATGGACTTCCTCGTCGGTCGGTTCATGATCATGGGCGTGATCATGGGCGTGATCATGGGCGTGATCATGGCCATGATGGTGATGGCCGTGGTCATGATGATGGCCATCGTGCTCATGGTGGAAGTGGCTGGCCTCTTGTTGTTCGCGGCGCGTGCGCCATAGCATCCAGATGGCAAGGCCGATGATGATCAGGCCCGACACCAGCTGAAAATAGGGCTCGGTATCTTCGGCGCGCAGACCGCCGAATACCCACATGCCAACCAGCGCGACCAGCCACACGACGGCCGTATGCGACAATGTCGCGGCCAGTCCCAGTAGGACCGCCTGCCTGACCGTACCCCGCACGGCGATGATGAAGGCAGCCATCATAGTCTTGGAGTGGCCGGGCTCGAGCCCGTGCAGCGCACCCAAAAGGATGGCGCTGGGGATGAACAGCCACGCGTGAGCGCCGCCCTGCTGCAGGAGGTAGGTGAAGTCGGTCATAAGCTTCTGTATCCCCCTGGGGAGGATATGGCAACGGGAGAACAATGGTGCTATTGGCAGTAATCATGTGCGGTATAGGACAGGGTATGATGCTGACGGCGGCGTGGCTAAGCGCCTAGGAAGGAAGCAAGGTGGCATCGTTTAAGAACGCAAATTTGCCGAAGATTTCCCGAACTGTCTGGACACTCGGCTTGGTCAGCATGTTCATGGACATCTCGTCGGAGATCGTCCACGCGCTGCTGCCCTTGTTCCTGACGGTGACCTTGGGCACCAGTGTGGCGCTCGTTGGTGTGATTGATGGCATCGCAGAGGCGACGGCCTCGATCTCCAAGATGTTCTCAGGTTATCTGTCCGATCGAATTGGGCGTCGAAAGCCGATGATCCTTTTGGGTTACGGCCTTGGTGCGCTGTCCAAGCCGTTGTTCGCGCTTGCCGCCGGGCCCATGCCCGTACTTGGAGCCCGGTTCATCGATCGGATTGGCAAGGGACTGCGCGGTGCGCCTCGTGACGCGTTGGTTGCCGATGTCACTCCGCTCGAAATCCGGGGCAGGGCTTACGGCCTACGGCAAGCCCTAGATACCGTTGGCGCATTCGCCGGCCCACTTGCTGCAATTGGCCTGATGGCTATCTTTTCCGACAACATGCGAGCGGTCTTCTGGGTCGCCGTTTTTCCGGGTCTTATTGCCGTGCTTCTGGTCATCTTCGGTATCGAGGGCCGGCGCAGCGAATTGCCGAAAGTCAAAGCGCATGTGCCTTTGCGAATAGGGGATCTGAGAAATCTGGATCGCGGGTTCTGGGCGGTAGTCGGCATCGGCGTGATGTTCACAATGGCCCGATTCAGCGAAGCATTCCTCATTCTGAAGGCCAATA
>CANJUF010000043.1 GCA_947477745.1 Sphingomonadaceae bacterium
CCGCTCTTCCTCGCTCCAGCGCCGGCGCCGCTCCGGACCCGCAAACACCGTAATCTGACCCATCAACCGCTCCTGAGTGCGCAAATAAGAGCACACTCAAGACCGGTCACTCACCGCCCACACAAGGCGGGACCCGCCGGAGGGTTACGCACCAGATCGTCGCCGGTCTCGATCCAGCCGCGCCCGTCGCACTTATCGCAAAAGCTGCGTTTCGAGCGCTGGCTGACCAGATCGACCTCGCGGTTCCATTCGCCGTGCCCGGCGCAGACCGGACATAGCTTGTCGAGATTTCCCCTGCGCGGCCGCACCGGAATGCCGTCGAAGGCATGGGAGTCCTGCGGCCCGCCGCAGGTGACGATGCGCTGTTCGCGGGACATGGCCTTGCAGCGCGATCAGCAACGCAAGCCGGTCAGGCCTTACTCCGCCGCCTCGGCCACATCGGCCGCCACAAAGCACGCATTGTCCAGCCCGAGCACGTGGGCGGCACGGCCATTGGCGATCCACGAGCCGATGCAATAGGTCAGATCGACGATCTCCGCATCGCTGTAGGCCGCTTTCATCCGCGCCCAGAAGGCTTCGTCCGCCGCGATTTCCTTCGGCGCGAGGCCCATACCCTCGGCATAGCGGATCGCGAGGCGTTCCCGCTCGGAATAGCCGGGCCAATCGCTCCAGTTTTCGACCTGAGCGTAGAACTCCTCGTCGGGCGCGGGACCATTGCGATAGACCGAGCTTTCCAGATCGCCGCCGAAGCCTTCGAACATCTGCGGAAAATCGCGGCCCGCGCGAAATCCCATGCAGACCAAGCAGCCATTGATCTGCGCGGTGCGATAACGCGCCGCCTCAACCTCGCGCAGGGTCAGCTTGGTGTGCTGATAGGCCTGGGTGCTGAAATTGCCCGCCGCGCGCACGATCTCGGGCGCATAGGCATTGCTCAGGTCCTCGAAGGCGCGGCCGGGATCACCCGACTGGTCGATATCGATGCGCATGGTCTCTCTCCCGATGTGGTGTGTGGCTGGGCGAAAGTCTGCGCCTTTGCGGACGGCGTGTAAAGGCGCGAGACCCGCCGGATCGAGGGTGACACAAGTGACACCCTGTCACCCGCCCTCCTCCTCGTAGAACTCGCGCAGTTCCGCCATCAGCGCGGCGTCGAAAGAGGATGACGGCCCGGCGGAGAAAATTGCATCGATCTCGCCGTGCCCGGCAGGGCCGGGATCGCCGACCGGCGCATCGCCGGCCTCGCCCGCCGCGACCTCGGCAACCAGCGCCTCGAAGCGCCCGGCGTGGCGCTCGGCCGCGGGCGCGTGCCGCCCCAGCAAGGGCACATTGCCGCGCTGCGTGGACCAGTGCAGCAGCGCCACGGTCATCCTGCAGGCATCATGTCGCACCGAGGCCAATCACGTCGTCAAAACCACGGTTGTTGCGGGTGTCCAGCTGGCGGTCATGCAATGCCAGGGCGCTTCGCTCTGCGACCCAGCGTGGTTCCGCACGGTCGGTCATACGTTTCCCCTCCCGTTCACGGGAGGGGCCGGGGGTGGGCATGGGCCGGAACGGCCCACCCCGCTGCGACTAGCGAGCAAGTTCGCAAGTCTCGCGCCCCTCCCGCTTGCGGGAGGGGAATCATTTCGACAGGGCGCGAAGTATGTTGCGGTCCTCGCGCATGATCTCTTCGCCGAGCCGCATGTCCTCATCGAACTCGGGATCGCTTGCCGTCAACCGGACCCCATCGGGCGCTTCAGTGACATGGAGCGTATCGCCGACCCCCGCGCGCAGGCGCGCGAGAAGCTCCTTGGGCAGGATGACCCCGGCGGAATTGCCGATCTTCGTAATCTTGAGCTGCGTGTTCATACGGGTGTTATAACTTAGAGGCGGCAAAATGCACCAGCCCCTTTGGCTTCATGGGTCAGATTGATGAAGCTCTGACAATTTCAGATTCCGGAACCCCTCCTTGTCGTGCAGCTCGTGCCCTGACCATCTCAGCAAAATTTGAAAGGTCACAACCTCTGACGAGGTGAGGTTCATCATCAAATAGCGGGTCATAAATGTAACCGACTTGCGCATGGCTGATCCACATTCCATGCACCGCAACACCTCGGTGATTGCTACTTACATTGGAAAACCCCCAAGATGATTGCCCGCCAAAATTCGTGAATTGATCCGTCTCAACACTACCGCGACTTAATCTTATTGTCGAAAAATCCACAGATTGACCGTTATTGCTATATGTATGGCCATTTGGATATGCCAAACATTCAACGCTCATACCGCCAACTCCTTCGGCAATTTCTATTTGTGACGCGATCGCAAATCCGAACGCCATCTTGAAGTCGCCTTCTTCAATGTCAATTCTTGATAGCTCTTTGCCGTTGGAGCGAGTTGAAAAGGCGCGAGCATTTATTCGCAAATCTCGCAACATGTCCCATCGCTCAATGATCGCACGCACGCCGGAAGCGCTGCCAACCCAAAGCGTCGTTTGCGGATTGCTAACAGTTCCGCTTGCAACTTTCCGAAGTTCCGCGCCGCGAAGATGTGAAGCGACCAGAAACTCGCAGTCGTGTTCCTCCGTGGCAGTTCGGAGAAACTCAAATATTTCGTTTAGCTGGCATCCCCTCTTAACGAGGTCTCGGCACGAACGGATTGCGCTCAACGATATATAATGATGACCCGCAAAGGCGATAGTCATCTGCATATCCACAATGACCGCCTTGAGTGCGCCAGGGATCAAATTATTTCCGCGATCGTTGGGCTTTGTGATCATAGTGTCAGCGCACAAGATAATTCGATCTTCGATTTGGTGAGCGATGACGAGCGTCATATTTACCCCTAGTTCCGATGCACGGTATCCGCCATCAACCCACAAAACCCAGCACCAGCAGCAGCGCCTGCTCCACGCGCAACAGGTCCCGGGCGGATAGCGCTCCGATTTGCTGGTGCACCCGGTCAGCCCCGGTCGTCACCGGGATATCGGCCATGACTTCCGACCGCCGCAGCAGGCCGTTGATTTCATCCGGCTCCAACGGGCAGCGCAGCGCGGACGGGGCGGACGACAGTTCGGTGGTGATCGGCAGCAGGATCAGCGTCGTCAGTCTCGCATAGGCGTCAGCCTGGATCACCACATACGGGCGCGGTTTCTTGCCGAAGCCCGGAGCCGTGGCGATCACCGTGTCGCCGCGCTTCACCGGCGGTCGTGCTCGGGATTACCCCGGGGTTCGTCGCCCCAATCATAAGGTGGCATGTCATCGAGTACTTCGGCCGACAGCGCCTCGGCGTCGTCGATCTCGTCGCGCCATCGGTCAGCTTGCGCGGCAAGTGCGTCGGCATCGGCCTCGATTGCCGCACGCACCTTGGGGTCGCGCAGATCGGGCACCCAGAACTGCTTGAGCCGCAATCCCTGTGCACGCAACGCAGCCCGGCGCTTTGCCACGCGCTGCGCTCCGGTAAGGTTCTCGTGCTTGCCCATAGCGAGTCTCCGTTACATGTAACGTAAAACTTCAGAGGTCGATTGGCAATTGGAGAACCCTCCGCTTCGGTTCAGTCGTGCTCGCGGTCTCCCGCGCCGATGTAGAGTTCGCGGCCGCCTTCGTTGTATTTGCGGCTCATCTCCTCCATCCCGGCCTCGGCTTCTTCCGCCGCGACGAAGGTCTCCACCCCCGCGTTCTGCTTTGCCGCGAAATCGCGCACCTCCTGCGTGATCTTCATCGAGCAGAACTTCGGCCCGCACATCGAGCAGAAATGCGCGGTCTTGGCGCCTTCGGCGGGCAGGGTCTGGTCGTGGTATTGCTCGGCGGTTTGGGGATCGAGCGACAGGTTGAACTGGTCGCGCCAGCGGAACTCGAAGCGCGCCTTGCTCAGCGCATCGTCGCGGACCTGTGCCGCCGGGTGCCCCTTGGCGAGGTCCGCCGCGTGCGCCGCCAGCTTGTAGGTGACGACGCCGACCTTCACGTCGTCGCGGTCAGGCAAGCCGAGGTGCTCCTTGGGGGTGACGTAGCAAAGCATTGCGGTGCCATACCAGCCGATCTGCGCCGCGCCGATGCCGCTGGTGATGTGGTCGTAGCCCGGCGCGATGTCGGTGACGAGCGGCCCGAGAGTATAGAACGGCGCCTCGCCGCAAGCCTCGAGCTGCTTGGTCATATTCTCCTTGATCTTGTGCATCGGGACGTGGCCCGGCCCTTCGATCATCACCTGCACGTCCTGCGCCCAGGCGCGCTTGGTCAGCTCGCCCAGCGTGTAGAGCTCGGCGAACTGCGCCTCGTCGTTGGCGTCGTAGATCGAGCCCGGGCGCAGCCCGTCGCCCAGCGAATAGGCGATGTCATAGGCTTTGCAGATCTCGGTGATCTCGTCGAAATGCTCGTAGAGGAACGATTCCTTGTGATGTGATAGGCACCACTTGGCCATGATCGAGCCGCCGCGCGAGACGATCCCGGTCATGCGCTTGGCTGTCATGGGGATATAGGGCAGACGAACCCCGGCGTGGATGGTGAAATAGTCCACGCCCTGCTCGGCCTGTTCGATCAGGGTGTCGCGGAAGATTTCCCAGGTCAGCTCCTCGGCGATGCCACCGACCTTCTCCAGCGCCTGGTAGATCGGCACGGTGCCGATCGGCACGGGCGAATTGCGGATGATCCATTCGCGGGTGTCGTGGATGTTGCGGCCGGTGGAAAGGTCCATGACAGTGTCCGCGCCCCAGCGGATCGACCAGACCATCTTGTCGACCTCGGAGGCGACGTCCGAAGCGACGGCGGAGTTGCCGATGTTGGCGTTGATCTTGACGAGGAAGTTGCGCCCGATCGCCATCGGCTCGCATTCCGGGTGGTTGACGTTGGAGGGAATGATCGCCCTGCCCCGCGCCACTTCGTCGCGAACGAATCCGGGCGTGACATAGTCAGGGATGCTCGCGCCGAAGCTGTCGCCATCGCGGACATATTCAGCGAGGCGTTCCCGGCCAAGGTTCTCGCGCACCGCGACATATTCCATCTCGGGCGTGATGATGCCCTGCCGGGCGTAATGCATCTGCGACAGGTTGGCGCCGGCCTTGGCGCGTAGCGGACGGCGCAGCGCGGCTGGAAATGCGGGAACGCCGCCCGAACGGTCCGGCCCGAGCTGGCCGTTGTCCTCGGGCTTCACATCTCGCGGCTGATATTCCTCGACATCGCCGCGCGCTAGTTGCCACGGACGGCGCAGCGCCGGCAGGCCAGCCTGGATATCGATCAGCGCTTCGGGGTCGGTATAGGGGCCGGACGTGTCATAGACCCGCACCGGCGCATCGCCGCTCGACGGTTCAAGCGCGATCTCGCGCATCGCCACCCGGTATGGGCCGACGTGGATCTTCTTCGAGCCGCGAATGGGACCGGTGGTAACGCCGATTTCGAGCGGGGAATTGATGTCTGCCATGTGCGTTCCTTCAGGGGCCTGAGGAAGAACGCTGGCGAGCGGCCCTTCCCTCCGCCCGTGTTAACGGGTTCAGGTTCGACGGGTCGGAGGATGCTAGCCCTCCCTCTCAGCCTTTGTCGGGCCTTTGCGAAACATAGCCAAGGCCAGGGCGCGGCTCCCCGGGGATGGCGCAGTCTAGTAGCGCATCACCGCGGCGTCCAGTATCGATGGCGGAACAATTACGACGGGAGGGAACCCATGAACGACGCCGTGCACATCGCAAACCTGCTTTACCGCTACGCAGAACTGATCGACAGCGGCGATCTTGCGGGCACTGCCGCGCTGTTCGATCGCGCGAAGGTCAGGATGGCGGGCGACACGGTGATCGAGGGGGCCGCCGGCATGCTGGCCGTCTGGCAATCGCACGTGCGCATCTATCCGGACGGCACGCCCCGGACCAAACACGTCGTCACCAATCCGATCATCGAGATCGACGAGGCCTCGGGCACGGCGACCGCGCGTTCCTATTACACCGTGCTGCAGGCCACGCCCGAACTGCCGCTTCAGGTGATCTGCGCGGGCCGATACCACGACGCATTCGCGAAGGATTCGATGTCTGGAGAGTGGGGAGGCTGGCACTTCACCGCGCGCGACTATTCGATGCTCGACATGATCGGGAACATGAGCGCGCATATGCTGGTGGAGGTTGGCGGCGGGGGTTGACCACCCTCTACCGCCTCGACGCCCCTGCCCCGGCCATTGCCGCAACATTTCATGCCCGCGCGGGCGAGGATCCGTGGTCGGGCGGGCACGTCGCGCCGGGCCACTTCGCGCCAGTGATCACGGCAGGCCGCGAGTTCATCGCCGGGCCGCGCCCAGCCGGAAAGCGGCTCGAGCGGCGGATGATCCCGCGCCAGTGGGGCGTGCCGCCGCCGCCCTCGGTCCCCGATGCCAGCCGCACCGTGCTGACCGTGCGCAATCAGGACAGCCCGTTCTGGATCGGCAACCTGCGCAACAGCGAGTTCCGCTGCCTCGTCCCAGCAACAAGTTACATGGTCTGGGGTAAAGGCCTCGACAAGGAGGGCAAACGTCTGCGCCATTGGTTCGCCTGCGCCGACCAAACGCTGTTCGCGTTTGCCGGGGTGTGGAAGGACAGCGAAGTACCCAGCTTCGCTCTGCTCACCTGCGAGCCCAATGCCCTGCTGCGCGCGGCTGGCCGAGAGACGATGCCGGTGATCCTCCCGCCTGACCCGCTGGTGCAGGACGACTGGCTCTATGCCGACTGGAAGCGCGCCGAGCAGCTAATCGCACCTTACGGATCGTCGATGATGCGCGAAGCCGGGCCGGACTAGCCGATCAGGATCCACATCCCCACCGCGATCACCATGACCGCGAACAGGCTGCGCGCGAGTTGACCTTTGCCCGCTAGTCGTCTCGAAATCGGCATCGCCGCAAGCGTGCCCACCGCGCCCCCCGCGACCAGCGCGCCGAACAACGGCCACACCACCATGCCAGCGGAGGCATAAGACAGGCTGGTGGCGGTGCCGAACAGCGACACCGAAACGAGCGAGCTTGCCGAGGCATTGGCGAGTGTCATGCCGGTCGAGGCCATCAGTCCCGGTGCGATCAGGAAGCCGCCACCGATCCCGAAGAAGCCTGCAGCGAGACCAGCGATCAGGCCCACCGGCGCAAGCTTGAGCACCATGAACACGACATCGGCATCCGGATCGACGGTTAGGTGCGATTGCTCCAGGGCGGACAGCGGCTGCGAGTGCGCTCCCGCGACATGGCTGCGGGCGAATTCATCGGGCTCGCGGATGTCGACGAGAACGGCGCGGCCTGCGGAAATACGGGCCTGAACCTCGCTGGGGGAAAGTTTTGTGAGTGTTTCTGTCATCAATCTAGCCTCATTTCCGGCGGGCAGAACAGCTCCGCCAAGGTCTGGATCACCCGCAGCGCTGCGTGGTCGACGATGCGGTAATGGATTGCCGTTCCCTCCCGCCGCGTCGCCACCAGTCCCTGTTCGCGCAGCAGCGCAAGGTGCTGCGACAATGCGGACTGCGAGAGGCCGACCCGCGCCTGCAGGTCGCCAACGCGAAGTTCGCCATCGGCAAGCTGGCACAGCACCATCAGGCGCTTTTCGTTGGCGAGCAGGCGCAGCAGCGACGCGGCGCGGCCGGCGCTTTCCTCGAATAACGAAAGATCGAAGCGGGAGAGATCGAACATGGCGTGCATTATATGCATTGATTCTAATTTAGCAATCCCTAATATAATTCACGAAGGAGATTCGCCATGCCGAGCCGTCCGATAGTCAAAGGCTTTTTCGATCCTGCTACCTCCACCGTCAGCTATGTGGTTCACGATCCGGCTACCAAGGCCGCCGCGATCATCGATCCGGTGCTCGATTTCACGCCGCGCAACGCCCGCACCTCGACCAAATCGGCCGATGCGCTGCTTGGCTATGTCGCCGCCGAGGGGCTCGACCTCAATTGGCTGCTCGAAACCCACGCTCACGCCGATCATCTGTCAGCCGGGCATTACCTGCACGAGCGGACCGGACCGCCGATCGTGATCGGTTCGGGTATTACTGAAATTCAAAGGGCGTTTGGCGCGCTGTTCGAGGCGGACGACGTCACACCCGACGGCAGCCAGTTTGGCCGACTGGTCAGCGAAGGCGATGTGCTCGCGCTAGGCGAACTGAAGATCCGCGTGATGCACACCCCGGGCCACACGCCGGCCTGCGTGACATACCTGATCGAAGATGCCCTGTTCGTCGGCGATACGCTGTTCATGCCTGACTATGGCACGGCAAGGACCGATTTCCCCGGAGGCAGCGCACAAGCGCTCTACGGTTCAATCCGCAGGATCCTCGCCCTGCCCGGCGAGACGCGCATGTTCGTAGGGCATGACTATCTGCCCGAAGGCCGCACGACCTTCCTTTGGGAAACCAGTGTTGCAGAGCAGAACCGCGCCAACGTTCACATCAACGACCGCGTGAGCGAGGAGGAATTCGTTGCACTGCGCAAGGCGCGTGATGCGACACTCGAAGCGCCGCTGCTGATCCTGCCTTCGCTGCAGGTGAATATACGCGCCGGGGCCTTGCCTCCCGCCACGGCGGACGGACACACTTACCTGCGGCTGCCGGTTAACGCGATTTGATCCCCTCCTCCCCGCTAGGCAGCGTAACGCGTAATCTGTAAATGATACGGCCTTGGCCCTATTGTCCTGCCCCGGCATTGCGCATAGGTTGCCGGAGTTTGGGTTTGAGAGGATAGGCGGGCACATGGCGACCAAGGAAATCGATCCGCAGGAACTGGCGCGGCGCTATGCGGAAGAACGCGAGAAGCGCGTTCGCGCCGATGGCATCAACCAGTATGTCGAGCTCAAGGGCAAGTTCGCCTACCTCGACCAGGATCCCTACGTCGCGCCCGGCTTCACCCGCGATCCGATCAGCGACGAGAACGAGGTTGTCGTGATCGGCGGCGGCTTCGGTGGGCTGATGACGTCTTGCCACCTCAAGCGCGCCGGAATTGACGACGTGCGCGTGATCGAAAAGGGCGGCGATGTCGGCGGCACCTGGTACTGGAACCGCTATCCCGGCGCCGCCTGCGACGTCGAAAGCTACATCTACCTGCCGCTGCTTGAGGAATGCGGCCAGATGCCGCCAAACAAATACGCCAAGGCGGCCGACATTCTCGAACATTGCCGCACGCTTGCGCGCCATTTCGGCCTTTACGACAAGGCGCTTCTCCAGACCGAGGTGAACGGGCTGCGCTGGGACGAAGCGGACAAGCGCTGGCACGTCACCACCAACCGGGGCGACACGCTGCGCGCCCGCTTCGTGGTGATCGCCAACGGCTGGCTGTCGAAGCCCAAGCTGCCCGGCGTGCCCGGAATCGACAGTTTCGAGGGACACACCTTCCACACTAGCCGCTGGGACTACGACTACACCGGCGGCAGCGCCGACGGGAACCTCACCGGACTTGCCGATAAGCGCGTCGGCGTGATCGGCACCGGGGCAACCGCAGTGCAATGCGTGCCGCACCTTGGCGCAGCCGCGAAGGAGCTTTACGTTTTCCAGCGCACGCCAAGCTCGGTCGATATCCGCGACAACTACGACACGCCGCAGGACTGGGTCGCCTCGCTCCAGCCGGGCTGGCAGCGCGAGCGGATGGAGAACTTCGAAGCCGCCGCCACCGGCCATCCGGTCGAGGTCGATCTCGTCAACGACGGCTGGACCGAGATCATGCGCAACCTCTCGACGCTGAGCGTGGCGAACAAGGCCGACGCCAGCGACCCTGAAAAACTGGCCGAGATGCTGCAACTGGCCGACTTCCAGAAGATGGAATCGATCCGCGAGCGCGTGGAATCGATCGTCGAGGACACCGCCACCGCCGATGCGCTCAAGCCTTACTACAACCAGTTCTGCAAGCGGCCCTGCTTCCACGAGGACTACCTGCCCACCTTCAACCGGCCCAACGTCCACCTGATCGACACCAATGGCCAGGGTGTTGAGCGCATCACGCCAAAGGGCATCGTCGCCAACGGCGTCGAATACGAGCTGGACTGCATCGTCTTCGCCACCGGTTTCGAGGTGGGCACCGAGCTTGCCAGCCGGACCGGCTATGAGGTTTACGGCCGCGACGGCATCACGATCACCGAAAAGTGGAAAGACGGCGTCGCCACCTTGCACGGCATGCACGTCAACGGCTTTCCCAACCTGTTCTTCGTGCTCAACAACGTGCAGTCAGGCATGACGCTCAACTTCCCGCTCAGCCTCGACGAGCAGGGCAAGCATCTGTCTTATGTCGTTGCGGCCGCCGCCGAAAGGCAGGCCCGCGCGCTCGAGGTCACCCCCGAGGCCGAGGAAGCCTGGGTCAACGAGGTGCTATCCACGGCGCGCAACCGCGCCAGATATCTCCAGGAATGCACGCCCGGATATTACAACGGCGAGGGCCATGTCTCGCCCGCAGTCGCGCGCAACGGCGCCTACAGCGGCGGCTGGTTCAAGTACCAGCAACTGCTGGCCGAATGGCGCGAAAGCGGCGAGCTGCCCGGCATGGAGGTGCGCGCCTAGGCGGCTTTTCAACCGTTCGTCGCGCGCAGGCAACGCCTGCCGCAATCCGCCGAGCCACATGTTCCGACAGGCGCGGCGATGATGTTCGTTCATATGCGGTATATGTACGAAACGGGAATCCTGCCGCTGCATAAAAGGGCACGTTCTCGTCCATGTCATTTATTGATCGATTTTTTCCTACTTCCTCTGACATCGCCATGGACCTCGGAACGGCAAACACCGTGGTCTATGTGCGCGGCCGGGGCATTGTCCTTGCCGAGCCATCGGTGGTCGCGCTGCAGACTGTCAGCGGGGTCGACCGCGTCATCGCCGTTGGCGACGATGCCAAGCTGATGATGGGCAAGACTCCGGGCGACATCCGCGCCATCCGGCCTTTGCGCAACGGCGTGATCTCCGATCTCGAAGTGGCGGAACAGATGATCAAGAGCTTCATCGCCAAGGCGCAGGGCGGTCGCAGCCGGATGCTCTCCTCGCCCCAGATCGTGATTTGCGTGCCTTCGGGCTCCACTGCGGTCGAGCGCCGCGCGATCCGCGATGCCGCTTCCAATGCCGGCGCGCGCCGGGTGTTCCTGATCGACGAACCGATGGCTGCGGCGATTGGCGCAGACTTGCCTGTTACGCACCCGATCGGCTCGCTGATCGTCGATATAGGCGGCGGCACAACCGAGGTGGGCGTCATCTCGGTGGGCGGACTGCACATGGCGACCTCTATCCGCACCGGCGGCGATCACATGGACGATGCCATCGTCTCGCAGATCAGGCGCTGCCATAACCTGCTGATCGGCGAGAGCACCGCCGAGCGGGTAAAGAAGGAAATTGGCGGGGCGATCAGGCCGGAAGATGGCCAAGGGCGGATATGCATTATCAAGGGCCGCGATCTGGTGCGCGGCGTCCCGCACGAGATCGAAGTACGGCAGGAGGAGATCGTCGATGCGCTGGCCGAGCCGCTCGCGCAGATCGTCTCGGTGGTCCGCTCGGCGCTTGAAAGCACCGCGCCCGAGATCGCTGCCGACATCGTCGAGAGCGGGATCGTCTTGACCGGCGGCGGTGCCCTGCTGGAGGGTATTAGCGCGCTGCTGGCCGAAGAAACGGGCCTGCCCGTCACCATCGCCGAAGACCCGCTCAACTGCACCGCGCTCGGCGCGGGCCGTACGCTGGAGGATAGCGCCTACGCCGGCGTGCTCCACGCCGGCTGACGGGCGCGGATCAAAACGTGTAAGCAATCCCCAGCGCGGCGGTCCACTGGTCGGCATCGCCGCGCAGCGAGGTATAGGGCGTGTCTGCGGCATCGCCGATCATGCGGCTGTAGGCGCCGATCGCGATCACTGAAAAGCCGCCGTCAAGCGCATTCCCGGACAGGTCGTATCCCGCCAGCATCCCAAGGCTCCAGCTTTCCCAGCCGCCGTCTGCATCGAAACGCGGCAGGCCGCTCGCAGTGCTCTGCGCGGGGCTGACGGAATAGTAATAACGGGCAAAGTCATCATCGACATGCCGCATCGACGCGGACAGCGACACCAGCGCAGCGCGGCTAAGCGGCGTGGTGTAAGTGATCGTCGGGCTGATCGTGCGGCCTGAATGCGCGCCCGCGACATCCCACTTGACGTCCGCCGACAGGGCGAGGCTGTCATAAGGATGCAGCACGCGGTTAAGGGTGATGCCCGCATTGGCGCCGATCTCTACCGCGTCCTCAAGCTTACCCGCCGCGCGAACCACTGGGTCCTTGATCTGGCTGGCGCGGTTGCTTGACAGTGTCGCCACCGGGCCGAGCGCAAAGCCGATCCGCGCGTTTCTTGCATCGGGGATCAGGTCGAGCGCGACGCCGCCGGGGCGCGGAGCAATGGCCACGCCCTTGAAATTGCCTTGCAGCACCGGCACCGGGCTGAGCACATAGTCATCCGAACCGTCGTAGCTCGGTCCGTAGATTACCCCGACCCCGACGGTCAGATGGTCTCCCTCGAACACGTTCGGCTCGCCACGCGGGGCTTCCTGCGCGGCTGCCGGCAAGGCAAGTGCAGCGAGCATTCCTGCGCCCAGGGAAGTAATGATTTTCATGGCTTTGTCCCTTTTCCCGCTCAACGCTCCAGCAATGTCGCGGGTTGCACCGGGCCGTTCAGCCCGCCTGCCACACCCGGATCGCATCGACCGGCCATACCAGCATGAGCACGTTCAGGGTCAGGTTGTCGCGAATTACGATCAGCGTCATCAGTTCGAACGCGAGGGCGAGGGCAACGCTCGCCCGCCACGGGAGGCGCGCCGCCAGCCAGAAGCCCAGAATCATCCAGCCGATGTCGGCCATTGAATTGACGATCGTATCGCCCGAGTAGCCGAAGCTCGCCGTTACCGAGCGATAGCGATCGATGATCATCGGCGAATTCTCCAGCACTTCCCAGCTTGCCTCCAGCGCTACCGCGATCGGCAGCGCCCAGCGGGTCGGCGCGCCGTCGAAAAGATGCCAGCGCCGCCAGAGGAAATGCGCGCCTGCATAGAACAGCAGGCCGTGGATGATGTGGCTGAAGGTGTACCAGTCAGCCAGGTGCTGGCTGTTCTCCGCTAATTGGACCACGCCGTGCCACAGTTTGACCGTCCCGCACGCGCAGATCCATGGGCGCTGCATGGCAAACAGGATGAAGGCGCAGTAGGCCCAGAGTCCCAGCGAAAGGATCAAGGCCGCGCGGGTGGGAAGCAGGCTTTTCATTCTTCGCCCGCCTCAAACTTCGTCCTGGGGCGGCTTGCTCGCCCCCTCGCCCAATGGTCGCTGCATGTAGAATACGTCGATCCACTGGCCGTGCTTGCGACCTGCATTTTCGAGCGTACCGCAGGGGCGGTAACCGTGGCGGGCATGGAGCACCACCGAAGCGGGCTCGGTCCCGGCGATGATCGCGAAGGCCTGACGCAGGCCGATCGCCTCGCAGTGTTCCACCAGCGCGCCCAGCAGCCGCGTGCCGATGCCCTGCCCCAGCGCATCGTGGCGAACATAGATGCTCGTCTCGCACGAGTAACGATACCCTGCGCGCGAGCCGAACTGGCTGGCATAGGCGTAGCCAAGCACTTCGCCGCCTTGTCCGCGCGCCACCAGCCAAGGAAAGCCGCCCGCGAGCACCTTTTCAATGCGCTTCGCCATCTCCGCCGTGCCCGGCGGATCTACTTCGAACGTCGCGGTGCCGTTGACGACATGGCGGTCATAGATTTCCGCAATGGACTGGGCATCGTCGATGCGAGCGGCTTCAATCGGGATTTCGTCTGTCATCGCAGCGACACATGCCCCAAAGGACAGCACAAGCCAAGTTGCCCGCTGGTCTTTCAGCGACTAGATGTCGGCCGCGATGCAGCCTCGACACTTCGACCTTGCCATTCTGGGTGGCGGGCTGGCCGGGGGCCTGTTCGCCCTGGCCCTGGCCCAGACACGTCCCGACCTGTCGCTGCTGCTCGCCGAACACGGCGAGACTTTCGGCGGCAACCACGTCTGGTCGTTCTTCGCCAGCGACCTGGACGAGGCGGGCCGCACGCTCACCGATCCGCTAGTCGCGTATCGCTGGCAAGGCTACGACGTCCACTTCGCGGGCCACTCCCGCGCGCTCAGCACGCCATACCGTTCGATCACCAGCGAAAGGCTCGACGCAAGGCTGCGCAAAGTTCTGCCGGAAAGTGCGCTGCTGACCGGCGCGCAAATCGCGTCGGCTGGCCCGACCGGCTTCACGCTGGCCGATGGCCGCAACTTCGAAGCGGCCGCCGTGATCGACGCGCGCGGCGTATCCTCGCTGCCGCATATGGCGGGAGGCTGGCAAAAGTTCCTTGGCCAATGCCTGCGTCTTGCCGCGCCGCACGGCCTTACCCGCCCGGTGGTGATGGATGCCCGGGTCGATCAGGCTGAAGGATACCGCTTCGTCTATTGCCTGCCGTTCTCGGACACGGAACTCTTTGTGGAGGATACGTATTACTCCGATAGTCCCGATCTCGATCGCGACATGCTGCGCGGCCGCATCGCCGACTATGCCGCTGCACGCGGCTTGCAGGTCATTGAGGCGGCACGCGAGGAAACGGGAGTTCTGCCGGTAGTGGCGCAAGGCGATTTCGATGCATTCTGGCCCGCCGATGATCCGCTTGGCCGGCTCGGTGCGCGCGCCGCGCTGTTTCATCCGCTGACCAGCTATTCGCTGCCCTTTGCCGTGCGCACCGCGCTCACTCTCGCCAAGTTGCCCGACCTCTCGGGTGCGGCGCTCGTCAAGGCAAGCCGTGACATTGCCCGCCGCCACTGGCAAAGTGGCTCTGCCTACCGCATGCTGGCGCGCATGCTGTTCGGCGCCGCCGCTCCCGAAGCGCGCGCGCCCATTCTCGAAAGGTTCTATCGCTTGCCCGGACCCCTTATCGAGCGGTTCTATTCCGGCCGCACTTCCGCAGCCGACGTGCTGCGCGTCGTGATCGGCAAGCCGCCCGTCCCGATCATGGCGGCCATGGCTGCGCTCGCCGGACGCGGCAGGCCGCTGGCCAGCCTGGAGCGCAGCGCATGACGACCAAGACCGCCTGCGTCGTCGGATCGGGCTTCGGCGGCCTTGCGCTCGCCATCCGCCTGCAATCGGCGGGCATCGCCACGACCATCGTCGAAGCGCGCGACAAGCCGGGCGGCCGTGCCTATTTCTGGGAGCGTGACGGCTTTACCTTCGACGCCGGGCCGACCGTTGTCACCGATCCCGATTGCCTGCGCGAGCTGTGGGCGCTTTCCGGCCACGACATGGCCGAAGATGTCGAACTGATGCCGGTCATGCCGTTCTACCGGCTCAACTGGATGGACGGCACCAATTTCGATTATTCGAACGACGATCCCGCGCTACGCCGCGAGATCAGCCGCGTCGCGCCCGACGATCTGGCCGGCTACGACGATTTCCTCGAATATGCGGCAGGCGTGTGGAAGGAAGGCTACGTCAAGCTCGGCCACGTGCCGTTCCTCGATTTCGCCTCGATGATCAAGGCCGCCCCGGCGCTGGCGCGCTATCAGGCGTGGCGCTCGGTCTATTCGATGGTTTCCTCATTCATCCGCAGCGAGAAACTGCGCGAGGCGCTGTCGTTCCATACGCTGCTGGTCGGCGGCAATCCGATGACTACCTCGGCAATCTACGCGCTGATCCACAAGCTGGAGAAGGATGGCGGCGTGTGGTGGACCAAGGGCGGCACCAACCGCCTTGTGGCCGGCATGATCACGCATTTCGAGCGGATCGGCGGCAAGATCCGTCTGGGCGACCGCGTGGTGCAGGTTCACACCATCGGCGACCGCGTGAGCGAGGTCGAGTGCGAGAGCGGCTGGCGCGAACGCTTCGATGCCGTCGCCAGCAATGCGGACATCATGCACTCCTATCGCGATCTGCTGTCTGGTGCACCGCGCGGGCGCTCGATGGCGAAGAAGCTCGCGAAAAAGCGCTTCTCGCCATCGCTGTTCGTCGTCCATTTCGGGATCGAAGGCACCTGGCCGGGCATCCCGCACCACATGATCCTGTTCGGCCCGCGCTACCGCGAACTGCTTTCGGATATCTACGACCACGGCGTCCTGCCGCTCGATTTCTCGATCTATCTCCATCACCCGACCGTCACCGATCCCTCGATGGCGCCAGAGGGCAAGAGCACCTTCTATGCGCTGGTGCCCGTCGCCCATCTCGGCAAGCTGCCGATCGACTGGGACGAGGTCGGCCCGCAGCTCGAAAAGCGGATTCTCGACGAAGTGGGGCGCAGGCTGATCCCCGATATTCATTCGCGGATCGTCACCAAGTTCCACTATGCGCCGAGCGATTTCGCCGAAGACCTCAATGCCCATCAGGGAAGCGCCTTCAGCCTTGAGCCGATCCTGACGCAAAGCGCGTGGTTCCGCGGCCACAACCGTGACGATGCGCTACGCAATTTCTATCTGGTCGGCGCGGGCACTCATCCCGGCGCGGGAATCCCCGGCGTAGTCGGCAGCGCCAAGGCGACGGCGGGGCTGATGATCAAGGATCTGACGTGAAGCGCGTTGGGCGTCCCGCTGAGTCCCTGCGAAAGCAGGGACCTCCCGGAACGCAAGGTCCCGCCCGAGGCACGCTCCTGCCTGCGCAGGAGCGCACGATATGAAGCGCCTCGCCGTTTATTGCGGCTCGGCCACGCCGCCCGACCCGCGATACATCGAGCTTGCACGCGAAGTCGGCGAGACGCTGGCCGCGCGCGGCATCGATGTTGTCTACGGCGGCGGTCGGCTGGGTCTGATGGGCGCGCTGGCCGATGCGGCCATGGCTGCGGGCGGCCATGTCATCGGCGTGATCCCCGAGGCGATGGTCAGCCGCGAGGTCGCCAACCGCGAATGCAGCGAGCTTCGCGTCGTCGCCGGGATGCACGAGCGCAAGCTTGCTTTTACCCAGCTTGCCGACGGATTTCTCACCTTGCCCGGCGGGGTCGGCACCATGGACGAGCTTTGGGAGGCGGCAAGCTGGGCGCAGCTTGGCTATCACGCCAAGCCGGTTGGGCTGCTCAATGCCTTTGGCTTTTTCGACGGGTTGCTCGCATTCCAGCGCCACATGGTCGACGTTGGCTTCATCCGTCCCGCGCACGAGGGCATTATCATGGCAGAGCGCGAACTCGACCTGCTGCTTGCGCGCATGACCGCGCATGAACCGGTGCAGGCGATCTTCGACATGAAGGCGGCTGATTTGTGAACGAGCGCGCGGCGCTGGTTGCCCACGCGCGCCAATCGATCGCGCGCGGATCGAAAAGCTTCGCCATGGCCAGCCGACTGTTTGATCGTGAGACTCGCGAGCGGGTCTGGCTGCTCTACGCCTGGTGCCGCGCCTGCGACGATATGGCCGATGCGCAGGACATGGGCGGCGCGCTGGGTGATCAGTCGCGCGTTGCCGATCGGGTCGCCGCGATCCGCAATCTGACCGCAGGGGCTCTGGCGGGGCAAACGACCGGCGAGCCGGCGTTCGACGCGCTCGGGATGCTGGCCCGCGAAGCGCCGATCACGCAGGCCATGGCCGATGACGTGATTGCCGGGTTCGATCTCGATGCAAAGGGCTGGCAACCCCATAGCAGCGGCGATGTCCTGCGTTACTGCTACCACGTAGCGGGCGCTGTCGGCGTGATGATGGCGGCGGTCATGGGCGTGCCGGAAGGCGATGAAGACACCCTCGACCGCGCCTGCGACCTTGGCCTCGCTTTCCAGCTTGCCAACATAGCGCGCGACGTTTCGGAGGACGCGGCGGCGGGCCGTTGCTATCTGCCGGCAGAGTGGCTGGAAGAGGCGGGAATTGCGCCTGACGAGTTGACCAGCCCCGTTAATCGGGCGGCGCTGGTGCCGCTCATCGCGCGGCTATGCGACATGGCGGAAGTCTATGAGGCATCGGCGAGGATCGGTGCTGCGCGCCTGTCTTTCCGCCAGCGCTGGGCAGTGCTTTCCGCTGCCGGCATCTACGGCGCGATTGCGCGAGAGGTGCGGGCAGCGGGGGTACACTCCCTCGACCGCCGGGTTCACACCAGCGGATTGCAGAAGGCAGGCTTCGTCCTGCGCGCGCTGGCCGAGAGCGCCATGTCTCCGCGCGATGTGCCCCGGCCTGCCCTCTCCCGTCAGGAACTGGCTGATCTTGCACGATCAAGTTGATCAATTCCCAAGATAATCTACGAGCGCCGCCTGCTGGGCAGGGCTGAGCCGAAGCCCAATCTTGGTACGCCGCCACAATACGTCCTCGGCGGAAACGGCCCACTCGTGTTCACGCAAATAGTCGACTTCGGCCTGCGAGAGACCATGCCCGAAATCGCGGCCCAGATCGCCGCGCTGTTTCGCATCCCCAAGCCAGATGTGGGCCCGCGTGCCATAGGCGCGGGCAATCCGCAGCGCCTCGTCACCGGCGAGAAATGGATGATGCTCCAGCAATTTGGCGACCAGATCCTCGATTCCATCGACCGCGAAATCGCCGCCCGGAA
>CANJUF010000044.1 GCA_947477745.1 Sphingomonadaceae bacterium
AGCCTGTTTGCCTTGAGGCGGCTCGACGAGGCGGACTGGAGCGCGGCGCGCGGCGCTTATGCCCAGTTCGCGCTGGCGGACCTGCCGGGATGAGCGGGCAGGGGGGCAATCCGTTTTCGCTGCGCTCGGCGCTGCTGCTGGTGCTGGGCGGGGCGGCGCTGTTCGTTGCACTGCTGGCGATGATCGGCGCGGGCATGGCCGGGCCAAGCGCAAATGATGGCGGTGGCCACGGTGCGGGCAAGGGGCTCAACGGCTTTGCCGGGTTCGCGCGGTTGCTCGAGGAACAGGGCCGCACGGTGCGCCTGTCCCGCATGGAGAAGACCGCGGGCGAGCCGGGAGTGCTGGTGATAACGCCTCCCGCCTATGCCAAGGGCGCGGACATCGAGCGCATGGTCAACCGGCACCGCGCCACTGGCCCGGCGATCGTCGTGACCCCCAAATGGCAGGCGATTCCCTTGCCTGCGGCCGTGCGCCCGGCGGGTGCGAAGGAAGGCTGGGTCCAGCTTGCCGGCACAACAGCGCCGCAGTGGCAGGGTTTCCTCGATGACGTCGGGGTCGCAATCGGCCCGATGCGCGGCGGTTCGCGCTGGCAGGCGCAGGGTTTCGGGGGCGAGCTTCCCGTGCCGGCCCAGGTGCTCACCGGCTCGGGTCAGCGCCTCGTGCCGCTCGTAGCGGGATCGGACGGCGGCATCCTCGCCGCTTATCTTGCCGATGGCGGCCACTATCCCGGACTTGAGGCCATGGCGCTGGAACGCCCGGCGCCGACGGTTCAGGGCCAGAGCCTGTATCCGCTGGTGCTGGTGTTCGAACCCGACCTGATCGACAACTACGGGCTGGCGCGAAAGGAAAACGCCAGGCTCGCGTCGTTGCTGGTCAATGCCGCATCGAATGGCGAGGCCATGTCTGTCACGTTCGATATCACGCTGAACGGCCATGCGCGCACCGCCAATCTGCTGACGCTCGCCTTCACTCCGCCGTTTCTTGCCGCAACGCTGTGCCTGCTGCTGGCCGCGGCGGTGATCGGCTGGCGCGCCTTCATCCGCTTCGGACCGCCGCGTAAAACCGCGCGGGCCATCGCCTTTGGCAAGCGCGCGCTGGTCGCCAATTCGGCCGGCTTCGTGCGGCGCACACACCGCCTGCATCTCGTCACGCTGCCCTATGCCGACAAGGCGCGCACAGCGCTGGCGCGCGCGCTGGGCCTCGCCCGGCAGCCGAGCGCGGAGGCGGCCGAGCGCGCCATCGAACGGGCGCTTGCCGCGCGTAGCCCCGATGCCCAGCCGTTCTCGCAGATCGCCTCCCGCCTGCGCGCGGCGGGCACCGTCACTCAAGCCGTTACCGCAGCGCGCGAGCTGTATGCGCTCGAAAGGAAACTGAAGCGATGACAGACCAGCCATCCCCCGCCCCCTGCGCAATGAGTATCGCCGAGCTTGGCGCGCTTGCCGGTGCGATACGCGGCGAGGTTGCCAAGGCGATCGTCGGGCAGGAGGAGATCGTCGATCACCTGCTGATCGCGCTGATGGCGCGCGGCCACGCGCTGCTCGAAGGCCCACCGGGAACGGCCAAGACCTTCCTCGCGCAATGTTTTTGCGCCAGCCTCGGGCTCGATTTCGGGCGCATCCAGTTCACGCCCGACCTGATGCCCGGCGACATCTTCGGCTCGAACCTGTTCAATTTCCAGACGAGCCAGTTCACCCTGACGCGCGGACCGATTTTCTGCGACCTGCTGCTCGCCGACGAGATCAATCGCACCCCGCCCAAGACGCAGGCGGCGCTGCTCGAAGCCATGCAGGAGCGGCGCGTGACGCTCGACGGTGCCGTGCACCGCCTGCCCGACCATTTCATGGTGGTCGCCACCCAAAACCCGATCGAGAGTCAGGGCGTCTATCCGCTGCCTGAGGCCCAGCTCGACCGTTTCCTGTTCAAGCTGCTCGTGCCTTATCCCAGCGCCGAAGAGGAAGCGCGCATTGTCGACCGGTTCGGCCAGAACCGCGGCCTGCCTTCGCCCGCTGAACTCGGGATCGCCACGGTGGCGGACAGCGCCGTGCTGGCTGCCGCGAGCGAGGCAGTGCGCGGCGTTACCCTGTCCGAAGCGGTGACGCATTATGTCGTGCGGCTGGTGCGTGCCACGCGCGACAGCCCCGACCTTGCGGTCGGCGCCAGCCCGCGCTCGGCAGTGCTGCTGGCGGGCGCAGCGCGGGCGAGGGCTGCGCTCGAGGGGCGCGACTATGTTCTGCCAGACGACGTCAAGGCGCTGGCCACTGCGGTGCTGCGCCACCGGCTGCTGCTCAGCCCGGCGGCCGAGATCGAAGGCAAGCAGGTCGAGGCGCTGGTCGCCGACCTGGTGACGCAAACCGAAGCGCCCCGATAGCCGATGTTCGGGAACGTCAGCCTGATCGTGCCGACGGGCCGGGCGGCAGTGGTGCTGGCGCTTGCCGCGCCTGCAGCGCTGGTGATCGGGGCGACCGCGCCGGCGGCGTGGATCGCGGCCCCGCTGCTCGGTCTTGCCGTGCTGGCGCTGATCGCGGTCGATGCCCTGCTGGCCGGACGCGTCAGCAGCCTTAAGTTCACGACCTCTCCCGAAACCGAGGTCGGCGCAAAGACGCAGTTGCAAGTCGGCGCCGGGTTCGCGGGCGGCTGGCGCAGCGAGGTGGGCTGTGCGCTTGCTGCCGATGCGCGCCTGTTCGAGGGTGGCCGCGCCAGCTTTGCGCTGCTGCGGCTGCTTGATGGCTCGGCTGAAGGCGCGCTGACCTTCGCGCCCAACCGCCGAGGCACCGCCACGTTCGAGACCCTGTGGCTGCGCTGGACCGGGCCGCTCGGGCTCGGCGCGCGCATGCTGCGCAAACCGATCGGGCAGGACGTTCGGATCTGGCCCAATATCGGGCCGGTGCGCAGCCCCGCCTTGCAGACCTTCCTGCGCGATGCGCAGTTCGGGCTTATCGCGCGGCGGCTGCGCGGCGAGGGCACCCAGTTCGAGGCGCTTACCGACTATCAGGCGGGCATGGACCGCCGCCGGATCGACTGGAAAAGCTCGGCCCGCCACGTCCATCTCTATGCCAAGGAGTACGAGACCGAGCGCAACAACCAGATCGTCTTCGCGATCGATTGCGGCAAGGCGATGTGCGAGCCGATCGACGGCATGCCGCGCATCGACCGCGCCGTTTCCGCCGCGCTCGCCACCGCCTACGTCGCGCTGCGGACCGGCGACCGCGCCGCGATCTTCGGGTTTGCCGCAAGGCCCGAGACGATGAGCCCGTTCGTCTCCTCGACGCGCGAGTTTTTTCGCCTGCAACAGGCTGCCGCCGCGCTCGACTATAAGGCGCAGGAGCCCAACTTCACCCTCGCCATGGCGAGCCTGACCGCGCGGTTGCAGCGCCGCTCGCTGGTCGTGGTGTTTTCCGACTTCACCGATCCCACCAGCGCCGAACTGATGCTCGAATCGATCGGACGGTTGTCGCGCCGCCATCTCGTGCTGTTCGTCACGTTCGAGGATGCCGAATTGCAAGGCATCGCCGATGCCGCGCCCGATGACATGCAGACACTGACCATGGCGGTGACGGCCGATTCGCTGCTGCGCCATCGCGAACTGGTCCGGCTGCGGCTGCGCCAGGCAAGGGCCGACGTGCTCGAGGCGCCTTACGACCAGGTCGGCACCCGGCTGATCGACGCCTACCTTGCGATCAAGCGTGCCGGAGCGATCGGATGAGCGGCGTGCCAGGCACCAGCGCCGCGATCGAGGCCGCCGCGCTGCGGTCCGACCGTTTTCGCTTCGAGCGCGAGGCCGACTGGAAGCGGCTCGAGGCGATCGTGACACGCATGGAAAAGGGTCAGCTTCGCCGCCTGTCCGACGAGGACGTGCAGGCTCTGCCGGTGCTTTACCGCACGGTCGCCTCCAGCCTTTCGGTGGCGCGCGAGATTTCGCTCGATGCGGCGACGCTCGGCTATCTCGAGGCGCTGGTGCAGCGCGCCTGGTTCGTGGTCTACGGCCCGCGTTCGTCGCTGGGATCGTGGCTGCGCAGCTTCATCGGCGGCGGCTGGAGCGCGTCGGTGCGCGCCATGTGGCTCGACGTGTTGATCGCGCTGGCGGTGATGCTGGCGGGCGTGGTCACCGGCTGGATGCTGGTTGCGGGCGATCCTGACTGGTACGGCTCGCTGGTGCCGGGCGGCCTCGCCGACGCGCGGGTTCCGGGCGCTAGCCGCGAGGTGCTGATGCAATCGCTGGATGGCGCGGAGGGCAGCACCGGTCTCGCCGCGTTTGCCGCTTACCTGTTCAGCAACAATGCGCAGGTCTCGATCCTCGCCTTCGCCTTGGGTTTTGCCTTCGGCGTGCCGACGCTGATGCTGCTGGTGCAGAACACTGCAGGCCTTGGCGCGATGCTGTGGCTGTTCAGCGGGCAGGGCCTGCTGCTGGAGTTTTCCGCCTGGCTATCGGTCCACGGCACCACCGAACTGCTCGCGATCCTGCTCGCGGGTGCATCGGGACTGCATGTCGGCCGGGCGATGGCCTTTCCCGGTCAGCTTGGCGTGCTGGAGGCGGCTGCCGTTGCCGGGCTGCGCGCCGCTCAGGTGATGACCGGCGTGGTGCTGATGCTGGTGGTCGCCGCCCTGCTCGAGGGCTTCGCGCGGCAACTGGTGCCCGATCCGGCGGGGCGGCTGACGATCGGGCTGTTCATGCTGGCCCTGTGGCTCGCCTATATCCTTGCGCCGGGCCGGACCCGCCACGGAGCGGACAAGTGAGCGCGCCGCCCGCCAGAAGGCAGCGCGGCACCGGGCGCGAGCGGGTGCTGGTCACCCCCGAAGGCATCGAATTGCCAATCACGATTGCCAGCAAGGGCGCGCGCGCGGGCGCATTGTTCATGGACCTTGCCTTCGTCACGCTGGCGCAGATCGCGACGACGATCGCGCTTGCTTCTATCGCCTTCGGCGGGCTGTCGAAATTCTTCGAAGCGGGCGGCAATTCGGAAAGCCTTGGCGCGCTCGAATTCCTGTTCGTGATCTGGATCATCGCGATGTTCCTGTTCCGCAACGCCTGGTTCCTGTTTTTCGAGCTGGGTCCGCGCGGCGCGACACCCGGCAAGCGGCTCGCGGGCATCCGCGTTGCCGCGCGCGACGGCGGGCGCCTGTCGGTCGAGATGGTGATCGCGCGCAACCTGCTGCGCGACATCGAGCTGTTCCTGCCGATCGTGTTCATCGCCTCTGCCAGCGAGGAAGGCGGCGGCGCGGCGGGGCTTGCCGCTGCCGCGTGGTTCCTCGTCTTCGCGCTGTTCCCGTTCTGGAACAAGGACCGGCTGCGCGCGGGCGACATCGTTGCGGGATCATGGGTGGTGGAACAGCCCCGGCGCAAGCTCGAAGCGGCGATGTCGACCGCGCAGGCCCAAGTGCAGGCAAATTCGGGTGCGACCGAGGCGCACCATGCCTACCGCTTCACCGACGAGGAACTCGACGTCTACGGTGAATACGAACTGCAGACCCTAGAACGGGTGCTGCGCGAAGATCGGCGCGAATCGCTTGAGAAGGTGCGCGAGACGATTGCCGCCAAGATCGCGCGCAGCGACGGGCAGGGCGACGAGCGCGCCTTCCTCGACGCCTATTACAACCAGCTTCGCGCCCGGCTCGAAACCGGGATGCGCATGGGCACGCGCAAGGCCGACAAGTTTTCGGGCAAGGGCTGAGCGGTAAATTCAGTGCGGCCATCTTGCCCGCGCGCCGCGATTGGACGAAAAGGCGCCATGCACCTGCGTCCCGCCACGCCCGACGATACCCTGGCGCTCGGCGCTTTCGGCCGCCATGCCTTTGTCACGGCTTTCGGCCATTGCTATTCAAGCGCAGACCTCGATCCGTTTCTCGAACAGGTTTACGGTAAGGCTGGCGTGAGCGCCGATCTCGCCGATCCGCTGACCCGCATTCAGCTTGCGGTCGATGACGCGGGAATTTCCGGTTTCTGCAAGATGAAGCTCGCGCCCGGCTGGCCCGAACATGCGCGCGGGCGCAGGTCCGTGAACCTCAAGCAGCTCTATGTCGATCCGGCGCGCACCCGCCAGGCGATTGGCGCAAGGCTGATGGACTGGGCGCTCGATCTGGCGCGCGGACACGGGGCGGACGAGGTCCAGCTTTCGGTGTGGAGCGAGAACTTCGGCGGGCACCGGTTTTACGAGCGTTATGGTTTCGCCAAAGTTGCCGACATCGATTTCTGGGTCACCAACCACCGCGACGAGGAGTTTCTCTACGCGCTGCGGCTGTAGCCTCGCTCGCACGCCCGCCGATCCGGCATAGATTTGCGGTCGCATCGTCTTTTGCGAAAAACCGGTTCCCACTTTTTCGCACGATGCTCTATATCCTCGCGCATGTCCTCGATCAGACCCTGGCGCGATATTGACCGCCGCAAGAGCCGCCAGATCATGGTTGGCAGTGTCCCGGTGGGCGGCGATGCGCCGATCACCGTGCAGACCATGACCAACACGCTCACCTCCGACGCGAAGGCGACGATCGACCAGATCCGCCGCTGCGAGGATGCGGGGGCAGACCTGATCCGCGTCTCCTGCCCCGACGAGGCGAGCACCGCGGCAATGCCCGCGATAGTGCGCGCGGCGCGCATACCGGTGATCGCCGACATCCATTTCCACTACAAGCGTGCACTGGAAGCTGCCGACGCGGGCGCGGCGTGCCTGCGGATCAATCCCGGCAATATCGGCTCGTCAGAGCGCGTTGCCGAAGTGGTGCGTGCCGCCAAGGCCAATGGCTGCGCGATCCGCATCGGCGTCAATGCAGGCAGCCTCGAAAAGGACCTGCTTGAAAAATACGGTGAGCCTTGCCCCGAGGCATTGGTCGAAAGCGCGCTCGATCATATCAAGCTGCTGCAGGACCACGATTTCCACGAATACAAGGTCGCGGTGAAGGCCAGCGACGTGTTCCTCGCGGTCGCCGCCTATCAGGGGCTTGCCGATGCAGTCGATTGCCCGCTGCACCTTGGCATAACCGAGGCGGGCGGACTGATCGGCGGCACGGTCAAAAGCGCGATCGGCATGGGCAACCTGCTGTGGGCAGGGATTGGCGACACCATCCGCGTATCGCTCTCCGCCGAACCCGAAGAGGAAGTGCGCGTCGGCTTCGAAATCCTGAAATCGCTGGGGCTGAGGACGCGCGGCGTGCGCGTCGTTTCGTGTCCCTCCTGCGCGCGGCAGGGCTTCGATGTGATCCGCACGGTGCAGGCGCTCGAAGACCGGCTCTCGCACATCAAGACCCCACTCTCGCTCTCGGTGCTGGGCTGCGTGGTCAACGGACCCGGCGAAGCGCGCGAGACCGACATCGGCATCACCGGCGGCGGCAACGGCAAGCACATGGTGTATTTGTCGGGCGTGACCGATCACCATGTCGAAAGCGAGGCCATGCTCGATCATATCGTCGCGCTGGTCGAAGCCAAGGCCGCCGAGATCGAAGCCGACATGATCGACGCCGGCAATGCCGAGGCTGCGGAATAGACCGGCAGGCCGCGAGCGGTCCTTCACAAACACTTAACGCCCTGCGGTTAGCATCCGGGCCATGAAAGCCGGGCCGATAACCACCCTGTTCGTTAGCACCTTCCTGGTGGCCTGGCTTGCGCCCGGCCTCCAGACCACGCACCAACCGGCACAATCCGAACATTCAAGCGCAGGCCCGGCACCGTCCGCGCCTGTCCGCGTCAATCTGGCGCGCAGCGATGAGTGGCAAACCGGGCAGGTGGTGCTGCCGCGCCAGAGCGACGGCCATTTCTACACCGACGCCACTGTCGATGGCGAGCGGCTGCGGATGCTGGTCGACACCGGCGCCAGCGTGGTCGCGCTCACCGGCCAGGATGCCCAGGCACTGGGGTTCAACTGGGACGAATCCGATCTCAGGCCGATCGGGCGCGGCGCCAGCGGCACGGTCAACGGGCTGCCGGTGCGGATCGAGCGCATGGAGGTCGACGGAATCGAGGCTCAAGGCGTCGATGCCGCGATCATTCCTGAAGGCCTCGATGTCTCGCTGCTCGGCCAGTCGTTCCTGTCAAAGGTTCAGAACGTCGAGATCAGCGGCGACGAGATGCGCCTGGGCGGCTAGTGCGAACTATCCGTGCGGTCGAAATCGGGCGCCCGGCCAAGTGTGAACAGCAGCAACGACGTGATCAGGAACAGCGGGATCGCCACCTCGATCGCGGTGATGTAGCTGCCGGTCACGTCGTAGCTGCGGTTGACGAGGAACGGCCCCGTCGCCGTCGCCAGCGACCACAGGCCGCTCATCACGCCGAAGATCGTCCCGTAGCGCAATGTGCCGAACTGCCGCGCGGTGACAAAGGCGATTACGTCGACCTCCGAGCCCAGCGCGACGCCGATGATCACCGCAGCGACAATCGCGACCGGGATGCTTCCCGGTGCCCACAGCAGCAGGAGGCAGCTCACCACCGGCAGCAGAACGATGGTACCCGAAATGATGTTGGGGTTGAGCCTGTCGAGCAGCACGCCCGTCACCAGCCTGCCGGCGATCGAGGAAATCCCCGCCACCCCGGCGATTGCCGCTGCCTCGCCCCGGCTGATGCCGAATGACGAGAGGATCGGGATCATGTTGGGCACCAGGCCAATCGCGGCCACGGTGAACAGGAAGGCGGCAAGGCCGATCTTGTAGAACGCCGCCGTGTGCATCGCCTCGCGCGTGGTCAGCCCGTAAAGTTCGCGCCTCGTCGGATGCGGCTTGTCGGACGCTTCGGCTTGCGGCTGCCTGGCCCTCGCCAAGGCGCGGTCCGCTCCGCTGTGCAGGAATAGGAACAGCACCGGAAAGGCGATCAGCCCGACCACACCGCCGACAATCGGAAAGGCCATGCGCCAGCCATGCTCGGCGATCGCCCATGTCGCCAGCGAAGGCGTGAAGGTCGAGGCGATGCCATTGCCGCACATCGCCACAGCAAAGGCGAGGCCGCGTTGCTTGTCGAAAGTGGAAGCGACCGCCGTAGTCCAGATCAGCGGCTTGATGCAGATGAACGCGAAGGCCAGCATGAACCACAGGCCCCACCACACCCAGATGTTGCTGGTGGTGAGGCCCAGCGCGCCGAAGCCCAAGGCGAACACGAGCGAGCCAGGAACGCCCAGGCGGCGCGGCCCCCAGCGGTCCACCAGCATGCCGATCGGCGGCGACAGCAGCGCGCCGACCAGGGTGATGATCGACATGCCGAGCGAGATGCTGCCCCGGCTCCAGCCGAATTCGGCTTCGAGCGGCTGGATCCAGGCGCCGAAGGTGAAGGTGAAGGTGGCCGAGAGGCTGAAGCCCGCCATGGCGGCGACCGCCACCTTCCATCCGTATGACCATTCGCCGCGCGCGCTGGTTTGTGCTGTCACGCTATTCTCCCTGCTCAGGCTACCGCCGGTTCGTCGAAAGGCAGCGGCTTGCCGATGGTGAACAGCAGCAGCGACACGACGACGAAGGCGGGAATGGCTATCTGGATCGCCAGCTCGTAATTGCGGGTAAGGTCATAGCTCAGGCTGATGAGCAGCGGCCCGACCGCTGTCGCCAGTGTCCAGCCCGAATTGATCAGGCTGAAGATCGTGCCGAACCGCGCGGTGCCGAACTTTTCGGCGGCGAGAAACGCGACGACATCGACTTCCGCGCCCAGCGCGAGCCCGAAGATCAGCACCGCCGCCGTGGCGATCAGTGCGCTGCCATCGACATTCAGCAGCAGCACGCAGCTTATCACCGGTAGCAGCACGAGGCTGCCGGCGATCACGTTCGAATTGAACCGGTCGATCAGATAGCCGGTCGCGATCCGTCCGGTCAACGATCCGATCCCCAGCGCCCCGGCGATTGCCGCCGCCTCGGCGCGTCCGAAACCGAGCGAGCTCATCACCGGCACCATGTTCGAGACCATGCCCAGGACGAAGACTGAAAACAGGAAGGCGGCCAGTGCAAGCTTGATGAACTGCGGCGAGCGTACGGCATCGCGCACGCTGGAAACCCCGGTGACCGCCTTGGCCGCCTCTTCCTGGGGACGGGATGACCCGCCGCGCACCGCGTCCGCCTTGCTGTGAAAGCCCCACCAGATGATAGGCAGCAATACCACCCCGATCATGCCGCAGAACATCGGCACGGCCAACCGCCACCCGTACAGGCCCATCAGCCAGGTGGAGAGACTGGGCAGGATCAGCGCGGAAACTGCACTTCCGCACATAGCAAAGGCAATCGCGAGGCCGCGCGATTTCTCGAAACTCGATGCCGTGGCCAGGGTCCACACGGTCGGCGCCACCAACGGCCCGCCCAGCGAGATCAGCAGCCACAGCGCGATCCACAGCGGGTAGCTGTCGGTCGCGAAAGACAGCGTCGAGAACAGCAGCAGGGCCACGACCACGCCGGGCAGGGCGATGCGGCGCGGTCCCCACCGGTCAAGCAACATGCCCACGAACGGGCCGAGCAGCGCGCCGACCAGCGTCGAGACGGTCAGGCCAAGCATGATCTGTGCGCGGCTCCAGCCGAACTCCTGCTCGATCGGGCCGGTGAGCGATCCGATCACGTAAAGCGCGATCGAAGCGACGGTCATCCCCGAAAGGCAGGACAAGGCGAGCGGCCATCCCCTGCGCCATTCCTGCCGCTCCTCTGCGCCGAAACCCAAGCTCATGCGGTGGTCTCCGTTGCAGCCGGCGTGCTGTCGAACTCGGGCGGGCGGCCCAGCGAAAGCAGCAGCAGCGAGGTCAGGACGAACAACGGGATCGCCAGTTTGAGCGCCAGTTCATAGCCGCCGGTGACATCGTAAATGCGGTTGGCGAGCGTTGGCCCTAGCCCGGTCGCAATCGCCCACAGGCCCGAAACCACGCCGAAGATCGTGCCGTAGGCGCGCGTGCCGAACTGCCGCGCAGTCATGAACGCCATGACATCGACTTCCGAGCCGAGCGAGACGCCGATGATCGCAACCGCGAGAATGGCGATGGTCGTGCTCCCCGGATAGCCGATCAACAGCAGGCAGCTCGCCACCGGAATTAGCGTCACCACTGCGGCGACCACATTGGGGTTCAGCCGGTCGAGCAGGTATCCCGTCACCAGCCGGCCCGCAATCGAGGCGATCCCCGCAACGCCGGCAATGGCGGCAGCCTCGGTCCTGCCGAAATCGAAGGAGACCAGGATCGGCATCAGGTTGGGGATGATGCCGATGGCGGCCACGGTGAACACGAAGGCGGCCGTCGCGAGTTTGACGAACTGCCACGAAAGCATCGCTTCCTTCCAGCCCAGTCCATACAGCGCGCGGGCTTCCTGCACAGGCGCGCCCGCAACCTGCGCGCGCTTGGCCTTGTCGGCTCCGCTGTGCAGCCCGAAAAACAGCAGCGGGATCACCACCGCGCCCATCGACAGCGCCAAGAACGGATAGGCGCCGCGCCAGCCGAACTGGTCGATCGCCCAGGTCGAGGCCGAGGGTCCGAAGGCCGAAGCGATGCCGCCGCCGCATAGTGCGATGGCCAGCGCCAGCCCGCGGTTACGCTGGAAGGTAGAGGCTACCGCCGTCGTCCACACCAGCGGCTTGATGCCGATGATGGTGAACGACAGGAGGAACCAGATGCCCCACCAGGTCCAGATATTGTCAGTGGTGAGGCCAAGCAGCCCGTACGTCAGCGCATAGCTGATCGCGCCCGGCAAGCCGACGCGGCGCGGCCCCAGCTTGTCGACCACCAGGCCAAGCACCGGAGTGAGCACGCCCGCGGTGATGGTTATGACCGACAGGCCGATGGAGATCTGCGCGCGGCTCCATCCGAATTCCTGCTCGATCGGCGCGATGAAGGCCCCGAACGAGAAGGTGTAGAAAGATATCAGCGTGAAGCCGGCAAGGCTTGCCAGAACGACCGGCCAGCCGGTCCTCCACTCGCTGTCGGCCAGCCCAACGCGCTCCATTCATCCTCCGGGATTGGACCCGTCGGCGGTGCGGGCCTTGTTGCTTGCGCAATTGCTTAGAGCATCGAAGCGGAAAGTGGGAACCGGTTTCTGCGACGATCGATGCGATGACAAAGACGACACGCCTGCGGCTCGCTTGCCATGGGCGCTGGGGCTCAGAAATAGATGTCGATGTAGTCGGTGAGATCGTCACACCACTCGAACTCGCGGAGGCGGTAATATTTGCGGTTCTGCGTGACGGCGAAGTGCCAGGTCTTCGTCGCCTCGCACATGCGGCCCGGATCGGGGGTGTCGGCGATGCGGATCGTACCGCGAAAGGTGAAATAGCCTTCGCCGATCTCAAGGATCGCGCCATCGAGGATCAGGCGGCCCTTGCCTTGTCGGGCGGACTGCGCGGCGCGCAGGGTCCACAGCGCCTCGCCCGGCGTGACCACGGCAGCGCCGCGCCGGTCCCAGTCGATCCATTGCAGCGTCACGCCCTTGTTGGCGAGCAGACGCTGGGCATCGGTCTGGCTGAGCACATTGGTTACTTCGCCCGGCCAGGCTGGCTGCGCCGGATCGCTGACGGCCGCTGGCGGCGGCCCGACGTGTTCGGGCGGCGGGATCGAGGCATCCTGCGGCGGCGGAACGTCGGCACTGGCCGTGCAAGCGGCGAGCAGGGCGAGCGGGAGGAGCAGGACGAGTCTGGCCATCGGGCCATCTTGCTGTAAGTTGGTGCGATGGGCGAGACGAAATCGATCTTGAACGGACAGTGCCACTGCGGCGCGGTCAAATTCCGCGCCGCGCTAACCGACGGCTTCAACACAATCCGGCGCTGCACCTGTTCGCTGTGCCGGATGCGGGGCGCGGTGGCCGTTTCGGCTGACCTTGGCGGCGTGGCAATACTGGAAGGTGCGGGCAATCTCACCTCCTACCGTTTCAATACCGGTGAGGCGCAGCACTTCTTCTGCAAGACCTGCGGCATCTACACGCATCACCAGCGCCGCTCGAATCCCAATCAGTACGGGGTCAACGTCGCCTGCCTTGAAGGGGTGAGTCCGTTCGACTTTGCCGAAGTTCCGGTGCTCGACGGGATCAAACACCCGAATGACAACGGCGGCAAGTCGGGAAGGGTCGGCACATTGCGGTTCGATACTTCGGGCGACTGAGCGAAAGGGGCGAGCCGCCATGACTTACCGCGTCATCCATTGCGGCTCCGGGGCGATCGGCAAGCTCGCCTTGCAGGGCATTCTCAATCATCCCGATCTCGAACTGGTCGGCCAATTCGTCTGGTCGCCAGAAAAAGTGGGCGTGGATTCGGGGCTGATCGCGGGGCTGGAGCCCTGCGGCGTCACCGCCGCCGACGATTGGCAGGCGCTCTACGATCTCGATGCCGACTGCCTGTGCGATTTCGGCCGCTCGATGCCCGGCGAGCGCGAGCGCTGGCTCGGGCACACCCTGCCGCTGCTCGAACGCGGCACAAATGTGATCAACTTCTCCGCGTTCGAGTTCGCTCACCCGCCCACCGCCCCGTCGCAAGACCGCGCGCGGATCGAAGCGGCCTGCGCCAAAGGCAAGTCGAGCTTCTTCTTCACCGGGATCGATCCGGGCTGGGCGACCACCGATCTTGCCATCGCTGCGCTGGCGGCCGCCGACCGGGTCGATTGCGTGCGCGTGCTCGAACTCGGCTGGTTCGGGCATTACCAGTCGCAGTCCTTGCGCGAGGTGTTTGGATTCGGAATCGAACCCGGAGTGACGCCTGGCATGCTGCGCGACGGCAAGCTCATGGCGCTGTGGGCGCCGACGCTTTACCACATCGCCGAGGTGCTGGGCGCCGAGATCGACGACTGGGAGACCATGTTCGAGGTCGATACGCTCGATCACGATGTCGAGGCCGGGATCGGCACGATCAATGCGGGCACCGCGGTGGTGCTCCATTTCGAGCTGCGCGCCATGTCGGGAGGCAAGCCGATCGCGATTGTAGAGCATGTCGACAAGGTCCACCGCGAGGGCGGCAAGGACTGGAAAGCGCCCTATGCGCCGGTTGATCTGGTCTACCGGATAGAGGTGGAGGGCAGCCCCAGCTTCTCGCTTGAGTTCGCGCCCGACAACGGCAGCATGGGGGCCTGCTGCGCTATGCCGCTGGTGAACGCGATCCCTGCGCTGTGCGAAGCGCCTTCCGGCCTGCTCGGCCCGCTCGACCTGCCGCGCTACTGGACCCGCAACCTACGCGGCGACGCGCGGCGTATTCCTGCAAGGTCAGGGTAACGCACGGAGCAATCGCCATGCGAAACCGGCCGAGGCGACGTCAGTCGCGCGCCCATTGCCTGCGCCTGGCGAGCTCGGCCTCGTAAGCGGCGCGGTCGGCCTCGTATTGGCGCCTGGCGGCCTGCACTGCGGCCAATTCGCGCTCGTAAGCCGCCTGCTGCTGGCGGAAAATTTCGGCGCGGACATTCTGGGCAGCCTGATCGGACGCCAGCTTCTGGCGGTAGGCTTGCATCTGCTGCTTGTAGGCTTCCACTGCAGCGAAATCGTATTTCATGCCTTGAGGCGCAGCGGGCAGCCCCGCCAGATCGCCGTCGATCTCCCCGGTGTCGTATGCTTGCCGCGCACTACCGTTCTGTGCGCGCGCTTGTTCCGGAGTTAGGCCTGCAGCCAGGACGACCGCGACGAAAGCTGGCAGAAAACTGCGGAAATAAGGAGCCATCTCGGCCTCGAGCTCAAGTGCCGTTCGACTATCGAGCGGGCTCGGCGAGAGTCAAGCAGTCCCCGCAGAATCGAACCGCTACGAAAAAACCCCGGCGGATCGCTCCACCGGGGCCTTTTGATTGGGCGGGGCTAAAACCTACTCCTCGGTTTTGCCTTCGCCCGTGTCTTCGACTTCGGCCATTTTTTCGAGGCTGTCTTCCGAAACCGAGCCGTCGTGGTCGGCGGCATCGGGGTTCAGGTAGTCGCCCGCATCGGCGTCAAGGCCGTGCGTCTCGCCTTCAATCTCCGCGAGAGGATCGTCACCGATCGCCGCTTCGGGGCCCTGGGCCAGTTCGGCGGCATGTTCCTTCTCGGCGGTATCGGCTGCGATCAGGGCTTCCTGCAGCTTGCGATACTGCGCGCGCAGCGCGGCATCGCGGCTGGAGGCGGCAACGCGCACGCGGTTCACGCCCGCGCCGGTACCGGCGGGGATGAGTCGGCCGACGATGACGTTCTCCTTGAGGCCGATCAGCGAGTCGGTCTTGCCTTCCAGCGCCGCCTGAGTGAGCACCCGGGTGGTCTCCTGGAACGAGGCGGCCGAGATGAACGAACGCGTCTGCAGGCTGGCCTTGGTGATGCCCAGCAGGATCGGCTTGCCTTCGGCAGGCTTCTGGCCCTTGGTCAGCTTGGCGTTGTATTCGTTCATTTCCTCATAGTCGACCTGTTCGCCGGCCAGCAGCGTGGTATCGCCGCCGTCGGTGATCTCGACCTTCTGGAGCATCTGGCGAACGATCACCTCGATGTGCTTGTCGTTGATCCTCACGCCCTGAAGCCGATAGACTTCCTGGATTTCCGCGCAGAGATATTCGGCCAGCGCTTCCACGCCGAGCACTTCGAGGATGTCGTGCGGGTTGGGCGAGCCCGAGATCAGGTTGTCGCCCTTCTTGACCCAGTCGCCTTCCTGGACGTCGATCACCTTGGACTTGGGGATCAGGTATTCCACCGGATCGCCCTCTTCCGGGATGATCGCGATCTTGCGCTTGGCCTTGTAGTCGCGAACGAATTCGATGCGGCCCGAGGTCTTGGCGATAATCGCGTTGTCCTTGGGAATGCGCGCTTCGAACAGCTCGGCAACACGCGGCAGACCGCCGGTGATGTCGCGGGTCTTGGCGGCCTCGCGGCTGGCACGGGCAAGGATTTCGCCGGCCTCGACTTCCTGACCGTCCTCGACCGAGATCGACGTGCCCGGGGCCAGCATGTAGCGCGCTGCCTCGGTCTCGTCGCCGCTCTCGTTGAGCAGGGTCAGGCGCGGACGCAGGTCTTCCTTCTTCTTGGAAGACCGACCAAGGTTGCGCACCTCGGTAACGACGCGCTGGGCAATGCCCGTTGCCTCGTCGACCTGCTCGGTCATGGTGCGGCCGTCGATCAGGTCCTGATACTTCACCACGCCCCGGGTCTCGGTGATGATCGGCAGCGAGAACGGATCCCACTCGGCGATCCGGTCGCCTTCGCTGACCGTGCCGCCATCCTCATGGAGGAGGACGGTGCCATAAGGCACCTTGTGGATTTCGCGCTCGTGACCGTCATGATCGATGACCACGATCTCACCGTTGCGGGCGAGTGACAGGCGCTTGCCGCGCTTGTCGGTGATGGTCGGGATGTCGCGGTAATTCACCGTACCTGCGCAGGAGGTTTCGAGATGGCTGGTCTCGTTGACCTGCGCCGCACCGCCGATGTGGAAGGTACGCATGGTGAGCTGCGTGCCCGGCTCGCCGATCGACTGGGCGGCGATGACGCCCACCGCCTCGCCGATGTTGACCGGGGTGCCGCGCGCCAGATCGCGGCCATAGCACTTGGCGCAGACGCCCTGTTCGGCCTCGCAAACCAGCGGCGAACGGATGCGCGCCGCCTGGACCCCGGCTTCCTCGATCGCCTTGACCGCCGGCTCGTCGAGCAGGGTGCCGTCGGCGACGATGACATTGCCTTCCTTGTCGGCGATGTCCTCGGCCAGGGTGCGGCCAAGGATGCGCTCGGCAAGCGAGGCGATCACCGAACCACCCTGAACGATCGAGCGCATTTCCAGCGCGCGTACGGTCTTGCAGTCCTCGACGACGACGACGCAGTCCTGCGACACGTCGACGAGGCGGCGGGTCAGGTAGCCCGAGTTCGCGGTCTTGAGCGCGGTATCGGCAAGGCCCTTGCGCGCGCCGTGAGTGGAGTTGAAGTATTCAAGGACGGTCAGGCCTTCCTTGAAGTTCGAGATGATCGGGGTCTCGATGATCTCGCCTGAAGGCTTGGCCATCAGCCCGCGCATGCCGGCCAGCTGCTTCATCTGCGCCGGAGAACCACGCGCGCCCGAATGGCTCATCATGTAGATCGAGTTGATCGGCGCCTCGCGGCCGTTCTCGTCCTTCGGCGTCGCCCGGATCTCGTCCATCATGGCGTTCGCCACCTGGTCGCCGCAGCGGCTCCAGGCGTCGATCACCTTGTTGTACTTTTCCTGCTGGGTGATGAGGCCGTCCTGGTACTGCTGCTCGTAATCGGCGACCAGTTCCTTGGTTTCGCCCACCAGGGCTTCCTTGGAATCGGGGATGATCATGTCATCCTTGCCGAACGAGATGCCTGCCTTGAAGGCATGCTTGAAGCCAAGCGACATGATCGCGTCGGCAAACAGCACCGTGTCCTTCTGGCCGGTGTGGCGATAGACCTGATCGATGACGTCGCCGATTTCCTTCTTGGTCAGAAGGCGGTTGACGATCTCGAAGGGAACCTTGTGGCTCCTGGGCAGGCATTCGCCGATCAGCATGCGGCCCGGCGTGGTCTCGAAGCGCTGCATGCCCTCGACACCGTTCTCGTCGGTCTGCGGCACGCGGCTGACGATCTTGGTGTGCAGCGTCACCGCGCCCACTTCGAGAGCCTGATGCACTTCGGCCATGTCGGACAGCATCATGCCTTCGCCCGGCTCGCCTTCGCGGTCCATCGACAGGTAGTAGAGGCCCAGCACCATGTCCTGTGAGGGCACGATGATCGGCTTGCCGTTGGCGGGCGAGAGGATGTTGTTCGTGCTCATCATCAGCACGCGCGCTTCAAGCTGTGCTTCGAGGCTCAGCGGGACGTGGACCGCCATCTGGTCGCCGTCGAAGTCGGCGTTGAAGGCCGAGCACACCAGCGGGTGAAGCTGGATCGCCTTGCCCTCGATCAGCACGGGTTCGAACGCCTGGATGCCGAGGCGGTGAAGCGTGGGCGCGCGGTTGAGCAGCACCGGATGCTCGCGGATCACCTCGTCGAGGATGTCCCAGACTTCCTTGCGCTCCTTCTCGACCCACTTCTTGGCCTGCTTGAGCGTCATCGACAGGCCCTTGGCGTCGAGCCGGGCGTAGATGAACGGCTTGAACAGTTCGAGCGCCATTTTCTTGGGCAGGCCGCACTGGTGCAGCTTGAGCTCAGGGCCGGTGACGATCACCGAGCGGCCCGAATAGTCGACGCGCTTGCCGAGCAAGTTCTGACGGAAGCGGCCCTGCTTGCCC
>CANJUF010000045.1 GCA_947477745.1 Sphingomonadaceae bacterium
ATGATGCAGCAAATACAAGCCATTGAGGCTGCGAAGGCGCAAGCGGCGAGAGACAGGGCGGAAGCTCTGCTAATCGAGCAGCAAACGGCAGTATTGCAAGACCAGCGGCGTCAAGGATAGAGACATCTCCTTCTGATGCGTCAAATGCGGGATTAGAAAAATGATCCGTATCGTGTCGGCCGCAAGGGCCGCTATCGTCGCTCTTCTGATTATTGGGGCGCAGCCGGCGCAGGCGGGTTTTTTCAATAACACTGCATTCCTATCAGCCAACAAAGCTGACGAGAATGGCGACTACATCAAAGCTGCGAGGCTATATGCGAAGGTGGTAGAAGGCAGTAGTCCGGAGCTGGCCGCAGCTGCAGCACACAAGCTTTATAAGTACTATCTGAATGGCATGGGGGTTGCCAAAGATCTAGACACTGCAGTGCGCTATTTAGAGGTTGCAACGCAAAGCTCTGATCCGACGTGGGCAAAGATTGCTAACTGGGAAATGGGTTATCAGCTGATGACCGGCTTTGAGGGCGCACAGCCGGTCAAGCGAATTGAAGCCGTTCCTTACTTTCTTCGCGCCAAAGAGCTTGGATCCGATGGCAGTGTAAAAGCTCTCGAAATTCTCGAGCTTTTCCCAGAGGTTATTTTGGTAGCGCGCTCAGATTTGTTCTCAGAGCCAAGTGAGAAAATCGCGCCCTATAGCCTATCAGCGACGTTTAAATTCCTGAATTCTGGTGACGTAAAAAAGGCCCGAACCGCGCTGAACTGGCATGCTCAACGAGGAAATGAGCAAGCCCAACTATCACTTGCATTGCTACTTTTGACCTCCGGATCTCCGGGCGACCAGCAAGAGGCCGGCGGTTGGTTCCTTCTCGCGGCACGATCAGGAAATGCCAACGCTCAGCGGTTCTACGGACTTATATTAATGGAGATAGCCAAGGCTTCTCCGCCTGAGGCCATGGAGTGGCTGCAGCGGTCTGCAGATCAGGGCGATCCAGACGCGGCAAACTTCCTGGGGCAATACACCGCAAATCCTCTGAGAAATTATGCTCAACCCGACTATGCTGCGGCCGCCAATCATTTTCGGAGGGCAATTGAATTAGGCTCGCCAAAAGCAGCGCTAAATCTAGGCAATCTTTTTGCGGAAGGGCTTGGTGTCCCAAGAGATACCGCAACCGCTATTGAATTGTATAAGACCGCGGCTGATGCTGGGTTGGTAGAAGCGAGGAACCTACTCTTCTCTAAATTCGACATTGTTTACAGGCCTGCGGGCAAAGGTGCCCAGACAGCACCGCAAGCGGCAGCGGCTCCACAGATTACTAGCTCCCGCGAGCTTTCGCCGATTGAAATTTATCAGCGGAATGCCGGAAGTGTATTCTTCATGCGCGCGGCAGCTGAAGGCAAAGAGGGAGGGAGCACAGGTTCTGCTGTCGCCATCTCAAACCACGAAGTTTTAACCAACTGCCATGTCGCCGAAGGTCAAGATATTTATGGAATAAAGGTTAATGGTAGTTGGGTCAGAATAAATTATAACAGAGGAAATAAAATAAAGGATTTGTGTGTATACAATACAGATTTAAATATACGACCCATATCCCAAATAAGAAGGTATGAAACATTAATAATCGGTGAAAAAGTTTTTGCAATAGGATCGCCAAAAGGTTTGGAAAACACACTGTCAGAGGGAATAATTTCAGCCATACGTATTATAGATGGCAGAAAAAACATTCAGACGACTGCGCCAATTGATTACGGCTCGTCTGGAGGTGCACTTTTTGACGGCCAAGGCCGTCTTATTGGGATAACGACATGGAGCAAGGGCGAAACTGGAAACCTCAACTTCGCAGTTTCGATCGATGAAGCGCCCTAACCCAACTCAATCACCCGCCTCTCAGCCATTTCCAGCGCCGCCAGCACGCTGATCTGCGTGTGCTGGACCGATACGTCGATCTGCTGGCCGTAGACCTTTGGGCGCAGCTTCGATGCTGTCCACTCACGGGCGTGGACGCGCAGCTTCAGTTGCTGGACCCAAGCTGACAGTGCAGGCCCTTCAAGGTGCGCAGGCGGCTCGCTATCGGCCAGCGCGATGATGTCGTCTGCCAAAGCGTCTGCGCGGTCTTCAATGGCGGCGCGGTAAGCCGCTTGCAGGGCTGTGTTCTCGCGTAGTTGGACCTTCGCCCAGGAATATGATGGCGGCGCGTCCAGCCGCTGCAAGGCAGTCGAGAGGGCATCACCGCTGGCGATGTGGGCCAGCACCTCGGGCCACACCTCGGCTGGATCGATCGCGGTAGGGCGGCCAGCGCTGCGTTTGGCGATTGATGTAATCATGGCGGACCTCGTGGTATTATGACTTAATATCTATAACATAAGTAGAGATTAAAGCCCAGCTATCGCGCGTGGGAAAGTAAACCGCACCACATGGATATGGCGCTTAGCAGCGGTATAGGGATGCACGCGGTGCACGCGCATTGCTCACGCATATGCACGTGCAGTGAGCGGGCAAGCGGGGCGCGTGCACGCGCACCCGCATAGGGGGTGTGGGGGGTGTGCGTGCACATCCCCCCTGCGAATTGGCCGTCACTGAATGGGTCATTCCATGCGCGCCTTGATAGCCGCAAGTCCAGACACAGGCGCTTCTGGGCAAGCCTGAGCAAGCGCCCGACCGGTTTCAGTCAGGACAAGGCGCATGCCAGTGCTGCGGTTTGATTGACTGTAACTTTGAACCTCAGCCAAACCTTCTGCACGCCAAGCCGCGATTTCTTGCGTTAGCGCCGCACGTTCAAGACCACGCGGAAAGCCAATGCGATCTTTAATCAACTTATACGGATTGTTTGTGGCCGTTGGGCTAAGGCTAATGTTGGCACCTTCGTCCTGCACCTCTGCGATCAGCCGTAACAGCAAGGGCCGGAACTGTGACCCATTAGGTGCCTCATCATAGCAGCCAGTCACAACGAACACCTCATGGTCGCTATCCCACGCCAAAGTGACCTGAGAACCCGCACGCGCGTAGTTCACCTTTGGTTGGGTAAGAATTAAGCCCACTTCGTCCCTTGTCAGGAACCACCGCGAACGTGCGGAGTTATGCCACGCTGTACTGCCAGAATATCCCTTTGCATCACGCGGCTTTGCCATACTGCTTGCCGCATCGACATGTGCCAACAACAGAACCGTGAGCTTCAGGCCGCGCAAGGCAGAAAAAAACTGCCGTACGGCAGCACGGTCATTTTCATTCGCGTCCAGCGCATCTGACGCATTATCAAAGATCAGCAAATCAGCTTTGAAAGCATGGATGGTATCGGCCAGCCAATCATACCGCGCCGTTGTAACGCAACCTGTGCGATCCTCTTTGAACAAGACATTGTCACAAGACGTTGCATCAAGAAGCAGCAGCCAGCCATGAAGATCGGCATTCTGGATTGCCATGTAATCCAAATAGCGGCGCACGCGTCCTTGCAGGGCTATTGTGTTGTCCTCTGCACTGTAGACCACCACACGCTGCCGAGGCAGTTCTTCGCTTATCCTGAAGGGGTTGCGGCCCACGGCAATGCAAATCGCGACGTAAAGCGAGATAAACGATTTACCCGCCCCGCCGTGTGCTGAAAAGAGCGTGACAGTATCTTCGGGAAGCCAGCCAGGTATGATGAAGGGCTGAGCAGGCGCTATCTTGGGTAGCGCCATCATATCGATAGGTATCGGATGACTGCCATTGTGCGGCATAAGCTGCGGTCGCCCTTCCCAGCCCCAATGCCGTGCTTCAGCATACACCGCTTCATAGCCCGTTCTATCGGGCTGGAACGATGCCCAAGTCCTGTCTGCATCTTCGGCATCATACTTTTCCGATTTTAAAGACCAGTCATGCCAGAGGGGCTTGGCTGCATCCCCAAGTGTCTTGAGTGCCAACCCCATACGCACCCAAAGCTCTCGATCATCAGCAGGTATAACGGCCAAGGCTTCAGCAAGGTCGTGTAGCTGCGCTAAAATCAGCGGGTGGCGTATCACGGCCTGCGCTGATAGCAACTGCTCAGGCGCCTTCTGCGCAGCCCTAGCAGCGCATCGTGCCTCCAACTGCGCACCAATGGACGCCGACATCACCTCTGGCTCGCCTTTTGTCAGGCAATTGCCGGTTACAGTGACAAAACCCTTCGAATGGAACAGTTCAAACCCGTCGGCGTGATTCTTTCCATCATGCGCCGAACCCAACCAGAATGCCCGCACCCCTGAACCTGAGGGGCTAAGTTCGGAATAGGTCGTGTCGCTGAACTCAGTCACCGCATCGGCAATCACTATCTCCTGCCCATCGTTCTTAACGCATTTGTCTGCGTCCAATGCGACAAAGCCAAATCCCGGCAACATGGCTATACCAACACCTGCGAAGTCAGTGCTGCTCTCAAATGCAGACCAGGCTTCCTGCCAAGTGCCAAGATTGGCCAAATCCCTTTCTGCCCCCTGCTGACCACTCCGCTTCCACTTAGTCACTGGGTAGTGCGGCACTTTGCCGAATTTTTGTCGCTCAGTGTCGATCTGTGATGCCTTCCACAGCACCCAGCACTTTTGGCGCTTTAGGGCTTCAGGGATGTTGTGCGCGTTCAGCATAAGTGATGAGCGCAGGGACATCGTCAGCGCGGCGGCGTCACCGTTTGTTATAGCCTCAGCGTGGGTCATTGCGCCGCCCTCCACTGAGCTAGAATGTCAGCAAATACCGACAGCAGCTTTTTACGGGACACTACATGGGGCGCACGAAACTTGGCCTGTGATTGCTGCAAGTACCAAAAGTCTGAAATATCGATGCCCGGCGCAAAAAGAACGACATATGGAATGCCGTTGCTGGCTGCGAAACCCAGTTCGAAGATTGTGCCATAGCAGTCGGGGGCATCAATATAGGCCACTACAAGGTCGGCAATCTGAATGCCGAATTGATTGCGCAGATATACATCCGCACGAGAAGTGGCGGCACCCTCGCACCCAAACCCCGGCACACCCAAGACGCCGTGACTGCTTGGCCCATGGCGACACCCATGATCGCAGGCATCCATGAAGGGGCCAACATAGGTAAAGCCATCGCACTGAAGAGCGAATTTGCCAGACCCAGCGCTGCGTAGATTGGGAGCTAGATCATGCCTAAAGCAATAGCGGCGTATCTTACCGGCAATGAAGACACGGGGACCAGAAAACTTGGAAGCATCAAGTTTTTTTGTTATACGATAGATGCTGGTTGCTAGAGGGCGGCTGGTATTGGCCGGGGCAGCAACCCCGGCCTTTTTGTTGGTTCTCATTGCGCATCCTCCCCGGCGATAAACGCGTGAAGGTTTTCGGCTGGGACAATTGTTCGACCGCCTACGCGCGTGACGCGCAAACGCCCGGCTGCAATGTGACTGTAGATTGTGGTCCGGCCAAGGCTGGACGCCTGACAGGCCTCTCGGATGCTGTACCCCAGCTTCAGGGTATCGTTTCTCGTGACTTTCATTGGGCTACCTCGGTTTGATTTGAACCGAGGCGATCATCGCAGTTAGCAATTTAGCTGCCAATTTCAGCCGCAATTGCGCCAGATTTTTTGGCTGAACTAGTGCGGCTTCGGTTTTGGTCCGCGGTCTCGGTCAGGAGTAATAGCTCGAATTCTAGCCCGGGTAATCGAATTGGTCGGATGGGCTTCACGACAAAGCTGCAATATTTTGGTTTGCGACATTCTCTCGACATCGGAACCGAGATCTTGGAACCAATTTTCGAGCTTGGCCTGTGCCAGCGGCGGTTTTTTATCCTGCAATCCTTGGCGCTGCTTAATCTTCAAGTTTGCAATGCATCTCGTCAGGTCTTCCGCTGAAAATTCAACAAAATGGGCCGTGTGCTGATAGGGCGGCGGGTCTTCAACGTAGCGTGTTAAGCCAGTCTCGTTGACCATCATGCTGAAAATACCACTGTCCCAATCGGTTGAACTGATGCAATCAAGCGCGGTTCCGTCTTTGCTCACAGGCGTTCCAAGCCAAAACTCAGTTGGCAGATCAGCGTCCAGTTTGGGCTCCCGCCAACCTCTATTCCAAGTCGCCGCCCGGGAACGCAATTCGCCATTGGAGGCCCAAACGATAAGGATCTCAAGGCCCTTTCCTGTCGTCTTTTCGAGCCTGTCTCGGGCGATGTTTGCAGGAACCCAGCCATCTTCGCTCATGCCACACCTCGGATCGGCTTCACATTGTCACCAACTGCGCGAGCGCCACTCGCGCAATACGCAGCCCACTCATCCATGAGCCGCCGTCGCTTGTCGAACAGGTCGCCGCGCCGATAAGCGCGCTCCACCTTGTTATCGATCGTGTGCGCCAAGGCCATTTCCGCGACCTCATGGGCGTAGCCTGTGCATTCAGCACACCAATCACGGAAACCGGAACGGAAGCCATGCACCGTCACATCGATGTCCATCCGGCGAAGCAGCATCGCCATCGCCATCCCAGACATGCTTCCACCCTTCGTCGCCGGAAATAGCCATTCCTTGCCGAGCCCTTGCGTGGATCTCAGAATATCGACTGCACGCTCCGACAGCGGTACGCGATGTTCCTTGCCAGCCTTCATGCGGATTGCCGGGATGGTCCAGACTGCCTGGTCCAGATCGACCTCACCCCACTTTGCGCCGATCACTTCCCCAGTGCGGGCCGCAGTCAGTATGGTGAATTCAAGCGCTAGCGCAGCAACGGCCTCCCGTTTGTGCAGTGCGCCGACAAAGGACGGTAACGTGTCATAAGGCATGGCCTTGTGATGGCCGCGTGTAAGTTTAGCGCGCGCTGGCAAGATTTGCGCGACATGACCGCGCCAGCGCGCCGGGTTTTCGCCCTCACGGTATCCGCGCGCCTTGGCAGCATCGAGAATGGTCTCGATGCGACCGCGAACACGGCTGGCCGTCTCGGGCTTCGCTTTCCAGATCGGTTCAAGAATCTGCAGAACGTGGGCGGTGGCGACCTCCGCAACAAACAAATCCCCGATTACCGGGTAGACGTAGGTTGCCAGCGTGTTCTTCCATTGCTGCCGGTGCTTGTCATTACGCCAGCTTCCCTCATTCGCCTCGATATAGGCCTCAGCCACGACCTTAAACGTGATCCCCGCAACTTGGGACGCCTGCGCGGCGGCAAGGGCCATAGCGGCCTCCTGCTGGCGCTCTGCAAGCGGATCAACCCCAGCCTTGACCTTGAGGCGCAGCGCGGCGCGCGCGTCCCGCGCGTCAGCCAGCGAGATGCCTTCAGGGCCAGCCGCGCCAAGGCCAACATCTCGAGACTTGCCGTTGAGCATGAAACGGTAAACCCAAGACCGGGCGCCGCTCTCCTTCACCAGCAAATGCAGTCCGCCACCATCGGCGTGGCGACCGGGCTTGGCATTTTTCACGCCCAGGGGCGTGAGTGCGTTGCTGACCTTCTTTGGCATTATGGCTCCCTAACCGGGAACCGAACCTAGCCCGAGACGACCCCAATGGCGTCGTAGGTCTGCGTTCCCAAAATAGTTCCCCTATAATAAGGCGGTTTTATGGGAACGCAATGGGACAACCTCGAACACCTGAGAGCGCGGATCTAGAAAATACCCGCATATTATCAGTATAATATGGTTGAATTTGAATGCCGACGAACAATGGCTTGGAGGACACCCGCTCCGCCAACATCTCATCGCTAATCAATGAGATGGCCCTTTGATGGGGCAAAAACCCCCAGCTTCTGCGCCGTTTTGGCTACGATTGTTGCTTATCGGACATTTCGGGCGGGCCGAGCAATCTTCGCAGGCCCTCCACCGCGTGCCCGATGTCCATTGCCTAACGGCATCGGAAAGAATTGATGTCTCGCTGCGATCCGAAGCCACGGACTGATTATTCAAATTTATGATATGGATTCGGCCATCGACGCTTGCCAAACCGTCTAGGAAGCTCTGTTCGAACCGGCTGAATATATCATGACACCTTTCTACCCACCTTACGGATTGCGCTTGGGTCGCTATTCAGCGGCACCCCCACCCCCATCGAAAACTTGCCAGACGAGACCCCACCTACCCGGCACCCCCCGTTTTGCTCAGATGGGACCCGCGCTTCCTTCTACATACTGCTTTGCTCGTTGGCTCACTTCAAGCACGCATGCCCTCGCCAGTAGCGATCCCAGCGCAGTGCCCTGCCTCCCGCAGGATACATCCCCGCCCACCGGAGATACGCACCAAGCCGCAGTTCTGTTTCCAACGCCGTTGCCGACTGAAGTGCAGCGCATATACAAGGTCTTCGGCCCGGAGAGGGACCGTGGTCAGAATCCCTGCGCGGCCGAACCGCGAAACGCCCGAGGAGCCCTGCATGAGCATAATGGTCGAAGATCCCGCGCGCGGCACAGCCATCGAGGCGTTGGTCAAAGGCGAAGGTCCGGATGTCGTGCTGCTCGCCTCGGCCCTTCGCGGAGCCGCCGATTTCGCCGACTTCCAGGAAAGGTTGGCCGAGGCGGGATTCCGCTCGATCGCGCTCAACATGCGCGGCGCAGGCCGCAGCAAGGGGCCCGAGGGCGACTTCACGCTCAAGGACATCGCCGATGACATTGCCGGCGCGATCGGCCAGCTATGCGAAGGGCCTGCCCATCTCGTCGGCCACGCGCTGGGCAACATCATGGCCCGCGCTACCGCCAGCTACCGGCCGGAAGTGGTGCGCAGCGTGACTGTCATGCCGTGCGGCGGGCACAACCTTGGCAGCTTCCCGGTGTCCGATCACGTGATGCACCATTTCGCGCGGTGCCATCAGTTTGATCTGAGCGAAGCGGAGCGCCGCGAAAGCCTGAGCGTCGCGTTTTTCGCGCCCGGCAACGATCCCGGATCGTGGCTCGATGGCTGGTGGCCCTCGGCCGGCGGCATCAGCGCCGCCGCGATCAAGGCCGATCCCGAAGAGTGGTGGCGCGCGGGAGACAAGCCCGTGCTTATCCTCCATCCGCTGCAGGACGCCATGGCGCCGCCGGCGCAGGGGCTGGCGTCGAGGGACGCTTTCGGCGCGCGTGCGCAATATGTCGAGATTCCAAACTGCGGCCACGCGATCCTGCCCGAACAGCCCGAATTCGTCGCTCGGACGATCATTGGCTTCCTGCGGTCGCTCTAGTCAGCGCTTCGCGGCAAATGCTAAAGGCGTCTCATGGCTGACATCATCAATCTGCGGCGCGCGCGCAAGGCCAAGGCACGCGAGGACCAGCAAAGCCAGGCGCAAACCAACCGGCTCAAGCATGGCCGCAGCAAGTCCGAAGTGCGGCAAGTCGAAGCGATCCGGCAAAAGCTGGACGCGGTGGTCGATGGCGCGCGCCGCGAGAATGCCGAGGACTGAGGGGGGCCATGATCGAACCGGGAACGATGCAGGGCCGCGCGGAGGTCGCCGACCATTACAACGAACTGGACCGCGTCTACCGCGAAGTCTGGGGCGACCATGTCCATCACGGATTTTGGGTGACCGGGCGCGAGAGCAGCGGCGATGCGGTGGTGGCGCTGAGCGATCTTGTCGGCGACCGGCTGGCGCCGCAGCCGGGCCAGCATCTGTGCGATATTGGCTGCGGCTATGGCGCCACGGCAGAACACTTTGCGAAGCGCTTCGGTGTCGAGGTGACCGGCTTCACGCTATCGGCCGAGCAGCACGGGTTCGCGGCGGCGCGTCCCGGGCCGCTCACGTTCAATCTGCACGATTGGCTGACCAACACCTGCGACGATGGCGCGTTCGACCGGGCCTATGCCATCGAAAGCACCGAGCACATGGCGGACACCCGCGCCATGCGGTACGGGGTTTTCACCTTTAGCCGACCTTGAGATTGGCCTTGGGATTAGCATTGCGGATCACGAGGCAGCCCCTCTCCACGCAAAAGCGCTCGGCCGCGATGGACCGAGCGCTCTGCGGGCCGGAAAAGGAAGCGAAACCGGCCCGGTACGGATCAGATCAATAGCCGCGACGCTGGTAATAGCCTTCGTCGCCGCCATGGCGGTATTCGCCGCCGTAGCGATAGTCACCGCCGCGGCTCCAGCCATCACGGTCGCCGCGCTGTCCACGCCAGCCGTCACGATATTCGCGCCGGTGCTGGTAATCGCCGTGGCGGTAGCGGCGCTGCCAGTCGTTGCGGCTGTAGCGCTCGCCCGAGCGATTGTAGTAGTAGTTGTCGTTGTAGTACCAGCCGTCGCTCACGTAATAGCGGTCGTCGTACCGATCGCGTCCGCCAGATGCGGCAATCGCACCGAACGCAAGGCCGAGGATGCCGACGCCGACAGCGATCGCTGCGGTGTCATCACCGCGGCCGTGATGGCCATCGCGGGCCATGGCCGGAGTAGCGGAAACCAGCGCGGTAGCGGCCAGAGTGGTAGCGAGAAATGCCTTCCTGACGATGTTCATCACAGAACTCCTGGGGACTGCATTGGCGGGACGGCCCGATTGCCCTTTACCGCCTGCACTCCTCATTGTTCATTTATATAGCGCATTACCTGAACGGAATAAGGATCGACCTTGCAGATTGCGTTCAGGTTTGCACCTTCTACGATGAACAAAAGTGCCATGTGACACGAACCGGCAGATCAGTCGGGATTTTTGTCTGCCAATGCGCCGCCATCGGATTCTTCCTCGAACAGAAGCGCCGAGGCGCCCGTGGCCGAGAGACGGACCTGGTTGCCATCCACCGACGCGACCAGTCCGCCGGACAGATAATGATGATGGTCATCGTGCGAGCCGCTGTCGGCTTTGGTCATCTTGATCCGGTCGCCTTCGACCTTGTCGACTGTTCCGATGTAGACGCCGTCGGCCCCGATGATATCCATATGCTCCGTGATTTGCGTAAGATCGGCCATTGCGGTTCTCCTTCACCCCCCGCAACGTTCGGGCTTCGCAATGGATGCAAAGGCGCAGTCTGTTCAGTGCCAGGCCGCATTACTTTCACGCTTTTCCGCCTCAAAGCCCTTCGATGAACACGTCATGCAGCACCGGATCGCCGGCGCGGACTAGCTCGGTATCGAAACGCACTCCGCAGCCGGGGCAAAGCCATTGCCGCAGGGCCATGAGGTCCGCCATCCCGGGATCGTCCGAGATGAATTCAGAGGCCAGTTGCTGGACGGGCGCTTCGCTCAGGATCGCGCTGTCCTTGTAGTTGTGCGCCGCCGCGCCGAGATCCTCGCTGCAGCGACAAGCCCAGCGGCCTTCATGCAGCACCAGCATATCGCCGACAGCGAGCCCGTCGCACGGGCCGCCGGCCGGTGCGGGATCGCGCTTGGGTTCGCGGCCCATGCGTGCGGCGCGCAGAGTCCGGCGATGTAGTGCCGTAGCGTCCTGGTCCAGTGTCCCGTCCGGCGCGAACACCGCGCCGAATACCCGGCTTGCCACTTCGGGCAGCAGATCGCCGCGCGCCGCATCGGCTGACACAGCCGCGACATCGCGCGACAGCGGATCGCCCCAGCCGGCCGTGGTCGGCGTCGCCCATTCGATCACGTCGTCAGGCCCGAGCGGCTCGCTTGGCCCCTTGTAGGCGAGCGGCGTAACCTCGCCGCCGATTTCCTCGGAGCTTTCGGGCACCTCTCCCTGAGCTAGTCTTTCCGCGATCCCGGTGTGGCGGTGCAAGCGAAAGAACGATCGCGAGCCCGGATTGCCGCCCCACTGGCCCTGGCTCTTGGGGAAACTCTCATTCATGTGCGAGGAGGCGCGCCCATGCGCCGCGCCATAGGGAATGAACGCCTGCTCCACGCCCACCCCGCCGCGCGTGCGGCCCGCGCCTTCGGCCCCGGCGTCGAGATGGCGGCGATAGAGGAACAGCAGCGGCGACTGGTGCTCGTAGTTCTCGATGTTGGGCGCGACGCTTTCGGGGATCCAGCTATGTCCGCCAGCCGCCACGCCGTCGCGCCCCGGCATCGCGCCGAGCGACCCGAACATGCCGTCCAACGAGCTGAACAGCTCCAGCCCTCCGCCGGGTCGGTCGAATTCCAGCCCATTGGTGTAGAAATGCGGGATTGTCGGCCCCAGCGCCAGCGCGCGCACTTCGGGATCGCGGCTGCACGAGATCATCTTGCCCACTGCGATCACCGCCGCATAGATGCAGGCGCCGACCGGGGCCGCGCCCGTATAGGAGATCGGCGCGGGATGATTGGGGCTTGAGAGCAGGCCCGGCTCGAGATCGAATTCGACGCAGCGATAGACCCCGCCGTTGACCCCCGCGAGGTCGGCAGCAAGCTGCGAGGTCAGCGCGCTGAACACCGCGCCCGAAAACGGGCCGAACGTCAGGCTGATCGCGCCCGCCTGCGGGTCTGTCCCGAGGTTGTCTACCACCAGTCTGCCGTCTGTCTTGGTCAGGTTGATCTGGTAGCAATAGACGTTGCGGTCGCCCGGAACCGCGGCTTCGGTATAGACCCGGTGGCTCCAGCGCCCGTCAGGGATCGTTTCCAGCCGGGCGCGAAACATGCGCTCGCCGGCATCGAGCCCGCCCGCCAGCACCGCGCCGACCGTGCCGGCCCCGTAACGTCCGACCAGCGCCTCGATCTTGCCGCGGGTCGCCTCGCAGGCGGCGATGGCAGCGCGCATGTCGGCCTCGATCATCAGCGGCAGACGGCTCTGGCGGATGAACATGGCAAGCAGGTCCTCGCGCGGGACACGCTCCTCGACCAGCCGGAACGAGGGGAACAGCGGCGCTTCCTGCCACACCTCGCGCGCGCCGCTGTTCTGCTTTGGCACCGCGCCGCCCACGTCCATGTGGTGGATGATGTTGGAGACCCAGGCGAACAACTCATTGCCGACGAATACCGGCGCAAGCAGCACGCAATCGTTCTGATGCGGGCTGCCGACATAGGCGTCGTTGGAAAAGAACATGTCGCCGGGCCGGATGCCGGGATTGGCCGAGCGCCGTTCGAGCGTCCATTGCGCAGTACGCGCTGCCGAATTGCCGAAATACTGCAGGTTGGGGCCCATGCAGGCGAGTTCGCCGTCGGCGCTCAGCAGGCTGGTCTGGAAATCGCGTCCGAACAGCAGCACCGGTGAGGTGCACAGCTTTTCGAGCAAGGCGCCATGCTCGAAATTGGCGCTGATCAAGGCATTGCGGACAACTTCGAAGGTTATCGGATCGACCTGCCCGCTGCGCAGATCGAACAGCTTGAGCGAAGGGTCGATGACCAGCTTGGCGGGCGGCATGTAGCTGCGCGCCACACCGTCCCATACGACTGGCTGGCCGGAGGCCTTGGGGTCTGCCTCGCTCATGCGCCTGTCACCCAATAGCTGCCGAAGGGATCGACCTTGAGAGATTGCTGCGGCGCGAGTGCGACGCTGGTATGCGGCAGCTCGACAATAGCGGGGCCGTCGATCCGATCACCGCTGCGCAAATCGAGGCCGTCCCACACCGGGGTTTCCGCCCAGTCCATATGCGTGGGCCAGAACACCTGGCGCGATTCGCGCGCCGCTGGCCTTGGGCGCTCGCCATGCTCCGCCATGACCGAGACGCCGAGCGATCGGCTCAGGCGCGTGCGCAGCGCGAACAGTTCGACGTCCTGTAGCAGGACCAGCGCCCCCTTGCCGTAGAGCCGGGCATATTCGCGCTCGAATGCCTCGCGCAGCATCAGGTTGAACGAGGCTTCGCCCGGATCGGGCAGCGGCAAGGCAAGGCTCTGGAAGAACTGCCCGCGATAGCGCAACAGGCAGGTGCTTTCAGCCGTCAAAGAGGCCGGATCGAGTCCGACCGCGCGGGCTTCGGATGCTGCGCTCTGGTCAAGTTCGTCCAGCGCTTCACGTAGCGCATGTTGAGCCACCGGCAGGCTGAAATCGCACGCCCGGTCAAGCTGGAGAACCACATCGCTGGTGGCGATGCCGTAGGCCGACAGCGTTGATGCCCCGTTGCCCAGCGGGATTACCGCCTTGCTTACCCCCAGTTCGCGCGTGAAGCCCCAGACATGAACCGGTCCCGCGCCGCCGAAAGCGTAAAGCGTGAAATCGCGCGGATCGAGGCCCTGCTGGATGGTGCGCTGGCGGATCAGGTTGGCGGCGGCTGCATTGTTGACCTGGAGGATGCCCGCCGCCGTCTGTTCTACTGAAAGGCCGATCTCTTCTCCCAGCCGAGCGATAGCGTCGCGCGCGCCTTGTGCGTCGAGCGGCATGCGTCCGTCGAGAAAGCCATCGGCGCGCACCAGACCCAGCACCACGTCGGCATCGGTCACGGTCGGCTGCGTCCCTCCCCGGCCATAGGCGACAGGCCCCGGGGAGGAACCGGCGGAATGCGGTCCGACCCGCAAGGCCCGGGTGTGCGGATCGACCCAGGCGATCGAGCCTCCGCCGCAGGCAATCGAGCGCACGTCCAGATGCGGCATGCGATAGGTGTACTGGCTCAGTGTGCGCGTTTCGGCCATGACCGGCTCGCCCGCCACCACCAGCCCGACATCGAAGCTCGTGCCGCCCATATCGGTGGCGATAACGTTGGCGTCGCCGCGCACCCGCGACAGCAAAGCGGCCCCGGCAAGCCCTCCCGCAGGCCCCGAATCGAGCGTGACCAGCGGCTTGCGCTCGGCTGCAGAAACCGGCGCCACCCCACCGTTCGATTGCATCACGAGAAACGGCGAGGCGAGCGACCTTGCCGCCAGTCGCTCGCCTGTGTCGCGCAGGTATCGCACCGAAGCCGGCCCCACATAAGCGTTGATCACGGTGGCGACGGTCCGCTCGTATTCGCCGAGTTGGGGCGCGACCTCGCTCGACAGGCTGACGAACAGGCCGGGCTTCAGTTCGCGCGCGATTGCGGCGAGCCGCTGTTCATGCGCGGGGTTGCGAAAACTCCACAGCAGGCAGATCGCCAGCGCCTCGATCTGCTGGTCTTCGAGCAGGCTGCGGATCGTCTCTCTTGCGCGTGCTTCGTGGAGCGGCGCGACAACCATGCCGTTGCGGTCGATCCGTTCATGGATCGCTCCCACGCATTCGCGCGACACCAGCGGTTCGGGCTTGGCGGTATTGTGGACCGAGAAAATCTGCTCGTAAGGCAGGCCCGCCGTTCGCCCGCCGCCGCGCATCATCGCCAGCGCCTCGGTATGGCCTGCCGTGGCTAGCAGGCCGGTGCGCGCGCCCTTGCGTTCGACGACCAGATTGGTGCCGATCGTCGCGCCGTGGCTGACCCGCACCGCCTGTTCGAGAAACTGCTCGACCGAAAGGCCATCGAGAGCGGCAAGCATCGCGATCCCGTCAAGCACCCCCTCGCCCGGATCGCTGGCATGAGTCGAAAGAATCTTGGCGTGGAGCAGGCGCGCATCTGGGGCGATGGCAACGCAGTCGGTAAAGGTGCCGCCGATATCGACGCCGACCGTATAGCCCATCGCATCCTCCCTTCCCGCTCAGCTCTGCAGACGCGGCGTGCACGGCCAATCTGCGCGTGGCTGTCCCGAATGGACCCAGGCGGGCGGACTGGCAATCGCTCAGATGCTTGCATGCTTTGTCCGCCCGCGCCAAGCAACCGCCATGCGCATTGCCTTGTTCGAACCCGAGATCGCCGGAAACGTCGGAGCCGTGCTCCGCCTGGGAGCCTGCCTGGGGGCGGCCGTGGACCTGATCGAGCCGATGGGCTTCGAATGGGATGATCGCAGGGTGCGGCGCACGGCGATGGATTACATCGATCACGTCGACATCGCGCGTCATACCGGTTTCGATGCGTTCAAAGGCACCATCGGCGGACGACGGTTACTGCTGTTCACCACCAAGAGCAATCGGTCCGCCTATGACTTCGGCTTCATGGCCGACGACGTCCTGCTGTTCGGAAAGGAAAGCGCGGGCGTTCCCCTCGCCGTTGCAGGGGCCTGCGATGCGCGGCTGCGCTTGCCGATGCGGCCGCAGGTTCGCTCGATGAATTTGGCCACTTCGGCCGCGCTCGCGCTTGGCGAGGCCTTGCGCCAGACGGCGACCTTGCCGAAGTGACCCGCTTGCAAGGCGAAACGCCGGACTAGGCGTGAAACCGAGGGGACTGTTCGGTCGTTATTCTGCACCGAACAATTCCCGGAGGCGACGATTCCATGGAAGACAATTTTGCGGTAATCACCGGCGCTTCGACGGGCATCGGGCTTGAACTTGCGAGGATCGCAGCGAGCGACGGGTACGATCTTCTGCTCGCTGCGGACACCCCATTCGACGATCAATCAGGCGATCTTCGCGGCCTCGGGGTGCAGGTCGAAATGCTCGAAACCGATCTGGCGACGCTGGAAGGCGTCGACCGCCTACTGGGTACCACCCGGGGCCGCCCCATCGACCTGCTCTGTGCTAATGCCGGCCACGGGCTCGGCCATGCGTTTCTCGAACAGGACTTTTCCGCCTGGCGCCATGTGATCGATACCAACGTCACCGGAACACTGTATCTGCTCCAGAAAGTGCTCATCGACATGACCGCGCGGAATTCGGGCAAGGTGCTGGTCACCGGCTCGATCGCGGGCTTCATTCCCGGCACGTTCAACGCGGTCTACAATGGCACCAAGGCCTTCGTCGACAATTTCACCGATGCACTCCGCAACGAGATCAAGGACAGCGACGGCGTTACGCTTACCACGCTGATGCCTGGCCCCGTCGAAACCGAATTTTTCGAGCGCGGCGACATGATGGACACGAAGGTCGGACAAGACCCGAAGAAGTCCGATCCGGCCGATGTCGCCAGGGACGGCTACGATGCGGTGATGAGCGGGAAGGCATCGATCGTGTCCGGCTGGAAGAACAAGGTCCAGCAGGCCATGGCAAGCGTAACGCCGGCGGGAATACTTGCCGAGCAGCACCGCAAGATGGCTGAGCCGGGGTCGGCCGACGATTAAGTCAAATTGATTGAGTCAGCCCGACCGGCGTGTGCCTGCGCAAATCGCAATCCGATTAATGCAGGCGCTTGGCTCGGAAAAGATTGGCCAGTAGATCCTCGCCGTCAGCAGGGCTTCAAATCGACACTTCGGCATGGCTGCCGATTTCTTGAGGCGAAATCTTGGTGCCGGTTAGCATCTTGAAGAACCCCCTGATAGAGGTATCCGACTTCCAGATTTCGGCATCCGAAATGTCGAAGCGCAGCATGATCATATTGGGATCGTCCCGTCCGCCATCGTACCAGGCGGCAACCGCGTTGCTCCAGTGGCGGTCGATCACGCGGTCGTTGCGTTCCTCGGTCAGGCGTCCGCGCAATGATGCGTAGAGCTTGTGTGTAAGGTTGACGATCTAGCGGGACATCGAGTGCATGAGATTATAGGCGTTCGCGGAGCGCTTCATAGGGTGTTTTGCCATTGAAGGCACCGTGTGGCCGATTGAAGTTGTAGAAGTTCTCCCACTCGGCAAGCTTGGCTTCGAGATC
>CANJUF010000046.1 GCA_947477745.1 Sphingomonadaceae bacterium
ACGCGGTACTCCATGCGAAAGTGGGAAATACGGCTCGATCCTGCGCATTTGCGCATCTGTCAGCCAGATCAAGTCACACATGGCAACGCCTCCTCGCGCCGCCATTGAATCAACTGTTCGCCTGTACCGCAAGCAATTTAATGGGTCCTTAGCCTAAATTAGTGAAATATTTCATAAAAAGAAGATTCGAATAAGTTCGCGCAACTCCTGTCGGATGGAAGAATTTTGCACTGGCTTTTCGGCGGTCTTTTTTATCGTCAAGTTGGTAGGCGAAGGCAATTCGGCCTTCAATTGCAGAAAACTCGTCAGTTTGCACCTCCTCGTTTTCACAATTTAATCGGAATGGATCGCTGAAACGCTCAAGAGACCAAGGCTGACCTCGCATCATTCGATGAATCGTGGCGCGTGTGTTTTTGTAAAACTCCCGTTTTACCGAAGGTTTTGAATTTACAACTAATCCGGTAACTACCTGCCTAGATCGACGGAATGACATTCTAGTTTTTGAAGGGTTGATCAAAAAACCAGCTCCGCAAATTCTTGCGACAAGCTCATCACTAACTGCCCAACCTTGTGGGTCAGATGTCTCGATCGCAATTAGATCTGGAAAGTTCTTTTGGTTTGTAGAGAAAGTGATGTCGTCGACATAACGACTGTAATTACAGAGGGCACGCTTAGCTAGCTTTGAGAGGCGGTAATCAAGGCTTCCGCAAATGAGATTCGAAATGACTGGTGATGACGGCGCTCCTTGAGGAAGGGAGTTATCATGACAGGCAATCTGAGATATTAAGGTCGCAATCCTTGGTTCGAGCGAAAAATCTGCATTTTTACAAAAGTAACCTCGCACTCGTCCGAAATTTATGCTCGGGAAGAAGTCTAATAGATCTATATTAAAAACCCATCGCTTGTTTGCGTGCGATAGTGCATTCTCGTAAATTCCCACATTTCGCTCGAAACCAAAAGATCGACGTTGTGCGTGGCTTTCTCCAATCTCGGACTGACACGTATAAAGTAAATCTGATAATTTTCTCTGGAGCTCTTTTAAGCGATAATCAGGAGCTTTTATGACTCGAGTGCCGCCGCCTTTTTTGCTGAGGCTTTTCTCGTGATACTTTTTATCATCAGGCAGCTTGTAAAGAAGGAACGCAAGCGTCTTTGCTGGGATTTCAAGAAGCGACGCTAAGTCGTAAATAGTTTTACTGGACTGAAGATCTGCAATCATGGTGGTCCGTGGGCACTCCTATGCGATCACCGATGATCGTACTCATAATCGATTCGACCATCATAATGGCTTTAAACAGAAGCATGCGATGGACGCGCACTTCTCAACCGCTGCGAGGCACAACGGAAAGGTCTGCCCACGGACTTGAAGGTATGATTCCAGTTTGGCTTGGTGAGGTCAATGGGGTTCGAAAAGTCAGGCAGTTCTAAACACAGCTTTCCTACTCGCTTCACTCTCTGATAAACTCCCCGGTTCCCTCCACTCTTCCAAGAGGTGAACCCATGCAGCCCGATCCCACGCAGCGCCATTTCGGCCTTCCCATTCCCGCTAGCTCCGATCCCGACATGCGCGAGCACGGACGGCGGTGGCTGGGTCACGTCCGAGCCGGGAGGATCGGCGCTCCCGCCATTCCTCCCGAGCAGGAGCAGGACTTTCTCCGCCGCATGGCGGAGATGGAGCGCGCGGTGCTGGGCGAGGTGCGGTCGGTTAAGCGGGTCTCGGAATAGTTTCGCGCAGAGGATGCAGAGGGCGCGAAGGGGTCGCCTGTATCTCGTCACTCCCTGCGGGTCTTTGCGGTCTCTGCGCGAACCATAGAAAAAGAGAAGTCCAAACCCCGGCTCCGGGGCCGGGATGACGGCGGGAGGGAATGCGCCGATTGTCCGCGCCCTTTGTGTCTTTGCGGCTTTGTGCGAGGTCCCTGCCGAGGGAGGGACTTAGTGGTTTCTGGAACAGGTCCCTGCCTGCGCAGGGACACGCCCAGGCAATTCGTGTCCTCGAGTAAGGTCCCTGCCTGCGCAGGGACTCCATCCTACCCTCAAAAAAACCACTTTCCTACAGCATTATACTTCGCATACCACCCAGCGCGTCCCCGTGGCTGGCCAGCGCGGCGGATGGACCGTCCCGCGGCTTTCGCTCTTGGAGCACATGCGCGCGGGAGACGACCGGCGCGGGCGTCCCGGCAGACAAGCCGAACGTTCGCAATGGCTGACCACCACGATACGGCTCCGTTCCGTCGCATCTCAAGCTGGAGCGGAAACCCTCGGCCGGTGGCATCAAATCTCGACGCGACTTCTTTCTACTCTGAAATACCCAAAGCGTCGTCGAGTCCGGGCATGAAATGCGGCAACCCCGCGCCGGTCGTTCGTTCTCTTCCCCCCGGCAGCCTTGGGCTGGCCGGGCTATCGGTGCTTGTGCGGCGGGCGGGCTTGGCGCTTGCAGTCGCGCGGCTCCTGCCCCAAGCTGCCCTCAGAGCGTATCAACGCCGGGAGAGGGACACGACAATGAACACGGATTTGCTGGGCCTTGTCGGCCTGATCGGGCTGGGCGGGCTGGTGGCGCTGAAGGCGCCGGTCGACGCCGCGCGAAGCGGCGCGGGCATTCGCAAGGTGGGCGGGTTGCTGGGCCTTGCCGGGCTGATCGGTTTCCTTGTCCCGCCGGCGGGCGCGATGGGCGCGGCGGGCGCGCTCGGCCTGTGGAACCACCAGCGCGCGGGCCTGCGGGCGTGGGGCGCGCTGGGCTGGCTCTGGCCGCTGGGGCTGGTCATGCTGGCCCTTTGGGCGCTGGGTTAACGCACAAACATCGGAGAAAATTCATGAGCACACCGGCAGATATCGTGAAGACCTTCCTCGCGATGTGGGAGACGCCCGGCGGCATCGAGAAATCGCTGCGCGACTATTTCACCCCCGAGACGCGTTACGAGAATGTTGGCCTGTCGGTCACCACCGGGGTCGATCAGGCGATGGCGGTGTTCGCGGGCTTCTCCGCCTCGCTCGGCATGGCGACGATGTGGGTGGAGAACCTCCACGTTGCGGCTGCGGGCGACACCGTGCTGACCGAGCGGATCGACCATGTCCGCGACAGCTCGGGCAAGACGCTGATGTCGATCCGGGTGATGGGCGCGTTCGATGTGAAGGAAGGCAAGATCATGGCCTGGCGCGACTATTTCGATACCGCCGGTTTCGCCTCGGGCGCTTCGTGAGCTGACGTCACGACGCCCGGGTGCGACTCGTTCTGCCGCATCTGGGCAACGGTCTGTCAGATAGACGCGCGATTTCAGACTCGTTCAGGAAACTGACAGGGTCGTGAGGGCTTGCTGCGGGACAGGTCGATGCGCGAAGTCCATCCACTCCCTGCGCGCATCGGCCTGACCATCCTCCATTGAACCGGCAATTGCCATTTGCTCCGCGCGGCGCGCGATGTATCGTCTCGACTCGCGAGGGCTCGCGCAGCTTGCCCCACGTTTGAGAGGAGACGATGCTATGCTCAGGAATTCGCTGGCAATCCTTGCTGCTGCCGGACTGGCCATGGTTCCCGGCGCGGCCATGGCGGCGGGGGTGAAGTTCGTGGCGACGCTTAATGGCGCGAACGAGACCGGCGGCGGCGATGCCGACGGGACCGGGCGTTTCTCCGCCGAGATCGATGCCGAGACGGGCGACGTGTGCTATGTACTGGTCACCGAGAAGATCGCAAAACCGGTCGCGGCGCACATCCATACCGGTGCTGCGGGCACCGACGGCGCTCCGGCCCTGACGATCGAGGTGACCGGTCCCGATGGCGACCTGTGCCTGGCTGCCGAGCCTGACCTGCTCAAGCTGATCATCGCGGCGCCCGAAGGCTACTACGTCAATATCCATACCGCCGACTTCCCCAAGGGAGCCGTGCGCGGTCAGCTTTCGAAAAGTCCGTGAACTTGATCGCGCTCAGGATGTGAGCGCGGCGAGCTGAACCACGCCCTGGCCCTGCTGGATCAGCCCGATCTGGCGCGCGGCTTCCTGCGAGAGATCGATGACGCGCGCGCGGCTGAACGGCCCGCGATCGTTGACCCGGACCACGACTGAGCGGCCGTTGCGCGGATTGGTGACCTTGATCCGGGTTCCGAACGGGAGCGTGCGGTGTGCGGCAGTCAGTGCGCCAGGATTGAAACGCTCGCCGCTGGCGGTGGGACGTCCGGCAAAGCCGGCGCCGTAGTAGCTGGCCATGCCGCCGCCGATCGCGCGGCTTTCGCCGCTATCGCCCGGCGCTTCGGATAAGCGGGTCTGGGAGGCGAGTGTCGCCTGCGCGTCTGCCGCCAGGTCCGCCGGGGTCAGCGCGAAGGGCGCGAAAGTCTGATCGAACAGCGGCTGCGGAACGTGCTCGGCAGCGCGGGCGGGCTCTTCGAAACTTGCGGAAAGTGCGATTGCCGAAATGGCGATCGCGGCCCCGGCAATGATGGCCAGGCGGCGCTCGCGCGCCGCTCTGCGACCATTCCGGTTGAACATGGGACAAACTCCTGATGTCCACCAACGTGTGATGGGCATTACAGGCCAATGTCCTGAAAGTGCACCCTATTGAACACGTTCCGTCCCGGAACCTGCTCGTTTGACCCCATTCCGGCGGTCAAGTTGCGGCTTTGGGCCAGGGCTCGCGGGCTTATCGATCCCGCTGCGCCAGCAACCGCAGACGCAGGGCATTGAGCTTAATGAAGCCCGCCGCGTCCTTCTGGTCATAGGCGCCGGCATCGTCCTCGAAGGTGACGTGGCGTTCGGAATAGAGCGAATTGGCGCTCTTGCGGCCGACCACCGAGGCGCTGCCCTTGTAGAGCTTGAGCCGAACCGTGCCCGAAACCTTTGCCTGCGAATAGTCGATCGCGGCTTGCAGCATCTCGCGCTCGGGCGCGAACCAGAAGCCGTTGTAGATGAGCTCGGCATATTTGGGCAGCAGCTCGTCCTTGAGGTGCGCCGCGCCGCGATCGAGCGTGATCTGTTCGATGCCGCGGTGCGCGGCAGCATAGATCGTGCCGCCCGGCGTCTCGTACATGCCCCGCGATTTCATCCCGACGAAGCGGTTCTCGACGAGGTCGAGCCTGCCAATGCCGTGCTTGCGGCCAAGCTCGTTGAGCGCGGTCAGCAGCGTTGCGGGGCTCATCGCCGTTCCGTTGAGGGCCACGCCGTCGCCGCGCTCGAAATCGATGGTCACATATTCGGACTGATCCGGAGCATCCTCCGGGTCGACCGTGCGCGAATAGACATAGCCGGGGGTCTCCTCCCACGGGTCTTCGAGCACCTTGCCCTCTGACGAGGTGTGCAGCAGGTTCGCGTCGGTCGAGAACGGGCTTTCGCCGCGCTTGTCCTTGGGCACCTGGATCTGGTGCTGTTCGGCCCATGCGATCAGCGCGGTGCGGCTGGTCAGGTCCCATTCGCGCCACGGAGCGATGATCTTGATGTCGGGATCGAGCGCATAGGCGCTGAGTTCGAAACGCACCTGATCGTTGCCCTTGCCGGTGGCGCCGTGAGCGACCGCGTCGGCGCCGGTTTCGTGCGCGATCTCGATCAGCCGCTTGGAGATGAGCGGGCGCGCGATCGAGGTGCCGAGCAGGTAATCGCCCTCGTAGCGGGCATTGGCGCGCATCATCGGGAAGACGAAATCGCCTACGAATTCCTCGCGCAGATCCTCGATGTAGATGTTGCTATCGGGCAGGCCCATCAGCCGCGCCTTGGCGCGCGCCGGTTCGATCTCCTCGCCCTGGCCGAGATCGGCGGTGAAGGTGACGACCTCGCAATTGTAGGTGACCTGCAGCCACTTGAGGATGACGCTGGTGTCCAGCCCTCCCGAATAGGCGAGAACGACCTTCTTGATGTCCGACATGGATGGTTTTCCGCTGGATTGCCGCTAGGATTTGAGCGCGCCCCTAACCCATGGTTATAGGCGCGGCAAGAGGAGGTGGGCTTGGCAAGGACCGGGATGTGGCAGCGCGCCGCCGCGATTGCGGCAAAGGCGCCGCCCGAGCGCAACCGCGTGGTCGATCTGCTGCGCGCGGTCTCGATCCTCGCCGTGGTCGTGGGGCACTGGCTGGTCGCCGCGCCTTATGTAGAGAACGGCGCGGTAACCGGGGGGCACCTGCTCGGCATCGCGCCGTGGACGCAGTGGCTGACCTGGCTGTTCCAGGTGATGCCGCTGTTCTTCCTCGTCGGCGGGTTTTCCAACGGCGTGTCCTGGGCGGCGAGCCAGCGCGGCGGCGGCAATTGGCCCGACTGGTTCGCCAGCCGCGTGCGCCGCCTGATCGCGCCGGTCCTGCCGCTGTTCCTTGTCTGGACCCTGTTCGCGCTGTTCGGCACCGTGCTGGGCGTCGAGCGCGGGATCGTGAAGATGGCGGCGCAGCTTGCTCTGATCCCGGTGTGGTTCCTGGCCGTCTACCTGATCGTCACCGCGCTGAGCCCGCTGAGCCATGCGGCATGGCGGCGGGCCGGTTTCCTGAGCGTGGTCCTGCTGATGGCGGGCGCGGCCGCAGTGGACATGGCATCGCTGCACTTCGGCGTGCCCTACGTCAATTTCGCCAATTTCCTGTTCGTCTGGCTGGCGATCCACCAGCTTGGCTACGCATGGAGCGAAGAGCGCTTCGCAGGCCGGGGCAGGGCGCTCGCCATGGGCCTTGCCGGGCTTGCCGCGCTGGCGATGCTGGTGCGCTTCGGCCCTTATCCGGTGGCGATGATCGGCGTCCCCGGAGCGGAACTGAGCAATTCGATGCCGCCGACGCTGGCGCTGCTGGCGCTCGGGGTGGCGCAGGCGGGCATTGCCCTGGCGCTGGAACCAGCTCTGAAGCGCTGGCTGGCGCGCGAGCGGGTGTGGACCGGCGTGGTCATGGTCAACGGCATGATCATGACCATCTACCTGTGGCACCTGACCGCTTTCGTTGCGGTGATAACCGGGGCCTGGCTGATGGGCGGGATTGGCTTGCACGCGGTTCCGGCGAGCGGAGACTGGTGGCTGGCGCGGCCGGTGTGGTTCGCGCTCTACATCGCGCTCACCTTGCCCTTGGTCGCGCTGTTCGTGCGTTTCGAGAGCCCGGGACGCGAAGCGGTCGATCCCCGGCAGGTGCCGCACTGGCGGCTGGTGACCGGCCTTGCTATGATCTGCCTTGGCCTGGCAATGACGGCGGCGATCAGCATCGCCAGTCCGCTGGGCGTGACCGGGGTGCGGCTGTGGGTCGTGGCGCTGCCGTTTGTCGGCGCGGCGTTGATCCGGTTTGGCCCGGTCTACCGGCTGGCGAAGCGGTAAGGGTGGTGGCTCAGGGTTTCAGGCGGGGAGTGAGGTCCGTGCAATTGGTGGGATGGGCATTCCGAAGTTCGGAAATTAGAAAGATGTTTGCAAATATATGAAATATCGGAGTGATATCATGAGAATTGATAGAGTGATGACTATGCGCATATCGATAGCAATTCTAGTTCCTGCTTAGGTAATGGCGATATACTTCCTTAAAAATGATTTTAATAAGCTAGCTGTTTTTTGCGGATTCTTGACGGGAATGGCCTCTGGATATTTTCTTTGTTTGAAATATCGTAAGGAAAGTTATTAAAATATTTTAATAAATTGCAATCTGGAGACCCAAGTCGGCAAGCCCAAAGTCGAGAAGGCCATATCAAATATTCTTCCGCACCTTCTTCCGCTCCGCTTGCGCCCTGTCCTACAAGGTCGCCGCGCGCTACCATCCCCACGCTATTTGACACCGTTGACCTTCTTCCCATCGCCCCGCTGTTCCTCGCAGAGGGATGATTTCATCATTCGATTTTTCTCTATCTCTACCGAGTGTCACTCTCGGGCCACAAACGCCCGGATTCCGCGTGTTTGGAGGGGCGGACACCACCTGGTCAAGGTGTCACTTGTGTCACCCTGGTGGGTTCGATCTCCGCTCCAAGGCGCTCCCTAATTGCACCCCCGCAGGCTCGAAAATCCAGAATAGATCGGATCCTGGCGATCAGGCTGGGCCTCGATCGTCCACGGGCTCCTGCAGGCGGCAACGATTTTCCCCGCGCGGCGGATGCTCATCGAGACGGGGCCGACAGCGGCGGGCGCGGTGAAGCGGTGCAGGCCGCCCGGGGCTGCCTCGCGGAACGTCTGGCCGCCGCTGGTGATCGACAGCTCGGCGGGCGCGGTGAGGAATGTGGTCATTTCCACCAGATCGACCGGCGGCCTGCCATGGATACGCCAGGGCTTGCCCAGCGCCACGTTGCCGGGGCGGAACAGTTGCCTGCGGTGCAGCCCGACAAAGCCGTCGCGCTCGATCCTCGGCGGTGCGCCGGTCTTGAACCAGGCAATATGATAGGCGGCCAGATCGTAATAGGCGAAGCGGGTGGCGCTGCTCGGCTGCAGTTCGGTCATCTCGCTGTAATCGTTCCAGGTCATGATGTGCAGGGCGTTGGCGCCGCCCTCGATGCCCGCCCTGATCGCATCGGTGAACGAAACGCTGCCTTCCGCCTCGGACGCCATGCCGTATTTGGCGCGCGAATCCTGCGGCGCGGCAGAGGCGATCCAGGCAGGATAGCCATGCGCCAGTGCGTTCCTGCCGAAGTTGCGCTGGGCGGGACCGGCGCTGGCGTCGCCGGTGATCCCGCGTGCCGCCGCAGCTGAGAATCCTGCATATTTCCCGGCGGTGGCAGGATCGACGAAGGTCGGAATGAACGCGATCGGCTCTCCAGACTGCGCCATGCGGTCCGTCAGCGCCTTCCAGAATTCGGGCGGGCGCGCCTCGGTGCGAAATGGCATCACCACGAGCCGCCCGTCGGCCGCGCGGAAGGCCGCAGGGTGCTTGGCGAAAGTCAGCAAGTACGCTGCGAGCTGGTCGAGCGTGACCTTGCGCAGGCTGTTCATGTCCGGCTCGATGGCGATGCGAAAACGCGGATCGGTCTCCTGCGCGGCATCGAGCAGGCCCGGCACGGCGGCGGCGAGCCTGCCGTCCATCGTCAGCAGATCGACGCCGAACACGTCCACGCCGATGCGCGCCGCGCGCGCCACTTCGGTGCGCAGATCGGACTGCGCCTGCGGTTTGCCTACCGGGCCGGGCAGGGGGCGTTCGCGCAGCAGGCCGCCATAGGCGGCGAATTTCCCGTTCTCGCCGTCGCGGCGCAGGTAGTGTTTCTCGTAATAGTCGTTTGCAGGATCGCGCCCGCCGATCGTCAGCGGATAGGGGGGGGAAATAATGGACGATGACCGGGCGCATGCTGCTGCCGGGCGCGGAAGGCCGGAAGGCAAACGCCGAGGGCGGGCTTTCGGCCATGACAAAGGCATAGGCCTCGCCCCCGGGCGTGCCGGAGCGCAGGCTGGTGGCGAAGCCCTGCCTTTGAGGCGGGGGGGCCGTATTGCCAAGGCAGATCGCCGCCAGCGGGGCGAGAACTAAGGCTGCGCCGGCGAGCAGGATGCGGGGGTGTCTCACCTGGTCGGGCTGTTCATCAGGTCCGCTTCCGCCTTGCCCATGTAGTCCCGCGTCAGCGGCAGGGCATGGCGGCTGCGCACGAACTGGATCTGGTAATTGCCCATGCCGCCGCTTTCGAAGGCGGCGGTCGCGCCAGAAAGGTAGAATGTCCACATCCGGAAAAAGCGCTCATCGAACATGGCGACGATCTCCTCGCGGTGCCGGGTGCAACGCTCGTACCATGCGCGCAAGGTGCGAGCATAGTGCAGGCGCAGCGTCTCTACATCGCTGGCAAGCAGCCGCGCCTTCTCGCTGGCGGCAAGAGTTTCGCTCAAGGCCGGGATGTAACCGCCGGGAAAAATGTATTTTTGCGTGAAGGCGTCGGTCTTGCCCGGTCCGCCAAACCGACCGATGGTGTGAAGCAGCATCACCCCGTCCTCGGCCAGCATCCGGGCGCAGGCGCGGAAGAAGGTTTCGAACTGCGGCTTGCCGACATGCTCGAACATTCCGACCGAGACGATCCGGTCGAACCGATCGCCGCGCGCGGCCAGGTCGCGGTAGTCGACAAGCTCGAAGCTCACCTTGTCGGCGACGCCTGCCTGCTCGGCGCGTTCGCGCGCCAAGGCAAGCTGCTCGCTGCTCAGCGTGATGCCGTGCACGCTGACCCCGGCATGGCGCGCAAGGAATATCGCCATGCCGCCCCATCCGCAGCCAATGTCGAGCACCCGCTGCCCCGGAGCTAGCGCCAGTTTCGCGGCGATGTGGGCCAGCTTGGCGCCTTGCGCCTCGCCCAGCGTCATCTGCTCGCGCGGCCAATAGGCGCACGAATACTGCATGTGCTCTTGATCGAGCATCAGCTCGTACAGCGCATTGCCGATGTCATAGTGATGCGCGACATTGCGCCGCGAGCTCGCCGCCGCATTGACCGACGCGAGCCGGTGCCGGACGGCGTTGCGCCAGCGCTTTGCGCGCGACGGCCGCAGCTTGCCATCCTTGCGCTCCCAGCGGTTGTTCGATTGCACGAGCTGGACGAACTGCATCACGTCTCCGCGCTCGATCACAAGGCGCCCGTTCATAAAGGCTTCGCCCGCGCCGAGCCGGGGATCGGAAACGATGGCGCGCGCCGCCCCGGCATCGGTGAAGCGGATCGCCACGTCGGGAAAACCGCTCTGCGGCTCGCCGAACACGGCCTTGCGACCATCGGCGTGAGTAACCTCGAGCCGCCCCTGACGGATCGTCCTGGCGAGCACCTTGTCCAGCAGCCGTTCGAACACGCGCTTGCAAGCTCCCTTGAGGATACCAGAGACGCCGAGTCTAACGAACCCGACGCGGGGTTCAAGCCGTCACGCGGGCTCAGATCAGCGCGAACACCCGCGCGAGCTGCAGCAGGCCCAGCATCAGGAAAATCGCCGCCGCTGCGATCCGCGTGGCCCTCAGCGAGACGCGCTCGACGATAGCCTCGCCCAGGAACACGGCGGGGGTATTGGCGATCATCATGCCCAGCGTAGTGCCCGTGGCCACGGCGAGGACGCTGTCATACTGCGCGCCCAGCGCAATTGTCGCCACCTGCGTCTTGTCGCCGATCTCGACCAGGAAGAACGCGACCAGCGTGGTCAGAAACGGCCCGCCGCGATGTTTGACGGCGTCTTCGTCGTCGTCGAACTTGTCGGGCACCAGGGTCCAGGCCGCCATGGCGATGAAACCCAATGCGACCGCGATCTGGAACCACTGAGAATCGACCAGCCCCGCAACTTCGCGGCCGATCAGGGCCGACAGGCCGTGATTGACGATTGTCGCCGCGAATATCCCGCCAAGGATTTGCCACGGCGCGCGCAGCCTCGCGGCGAGCACGATCGCAAGCAGCATGGTCTTGTCGCCGATTTCCGCAAAGGCGACGACGGCGAGCGACGCCAGGAATGCTTCGATCATTCGCGGACCAGATAAAGCACGTCGCGCCGCTGCGGGACGAGGTGCTGGCCCGAATCTATGAACAGCGTTTCGCCGCTCGCCAGCCATCCCTCGGTAAGGAACAGCGCGGCCTGCGCGATTTCCTCGGCATGGGTGCGGCGGCCAAGCAGGTTGAGGCGGTGCGAGATGTCGGCTTCTCCTTCGGTCTGGTCATGGCTGGCGAGGATCGCTCCGGGCGCAAGGCCGTAAACGCGGTCGCGCGGATCCGCCTGCGCCATGGCCAGCATCGGCACCGTCGCGTCGAGCGCGTGCTTGCTCATGGTGTAGGAGAAGAAATCGGGGTTGGGATTGCGCAGCTTCTGGTCGGTAACCTGGATGACCCGCCGGCCTCCCTCTGCACGCGCGCTGGCCAGAAACGCCTGCGCCATTCTGGCAGGGGTGGCGGCATTGACCCGCATCGCTTCGCCGAAAACCTGCGGGTCGAGAGCGGCTGCGCTATCCTCGCGGAATACACCGGCGCAGTTGACCAGCACCCGCCAGTCACCAAGCCGGCCCGCCAGCCCATCGACCATGGCGGCGGCGGCACTGCTGTCACCAAGATCGCACTGCACCGCTTCGGCTGACGGCAGGCTGGAGGCGAGCGCCTCGGCCTCCCCAGCGGAACTGCCGTAATGGACCAGCACGTGCCAGCCCGAATGCCCGAACGCCTGGCAGACCGCCGCTCCGATCCTTTTTGCGCCGCCGGTGACAAAGACTGCCGGTTTCATCCGGCAGTCTTTGTCAGAGGCTGGGCGATCAGGCAATGCGAAGAGCCGGATCGCCGTGCGACTAGCGGCAACGCGCGCGGCCCCGGTCGATCTCGCGGCCAAGCAGGCCGCCCAGCGCCGCGCCGACGATCGTGCCTGCAGCACGGTTGCGGCCGCCATCGACTTCGCGGCCCAGCAGCGCGCCGCCGGCAGCGCCGATGATCAGGCCGGTGGTGCCATTGGCGCGGCGGCAGTAGTAGCGCCCGTCACGTCCACGCCAGACATTGCGGCGCGAAACGGTACGCGGTTCGAGATTACGGCCGCGCGCGTCGTAAATGCCGTCATCGTAGCGCGAGTGATAGCCGTTGGCGGGTGCCCAGGGCGGAGGATCGGCAAGCGCCGGTGCGACTGGCAGGGCGAGGCCGACCGCGGCAGCTGTGAGTATCAGGGTTTTCATCGGAGGTGCCTTCTTTCAGGGGTGTTGCGCGAGACAACGCCTTGAAATTGGCTTCGGTTTCACAACCCCAAATGAATGCGCGATTCAGGAAAAGAGCTTTGAAGCTGAACCGTTTGTATGACGCGATGAACGGCCCGTCGCTTAGCCTTTTGCGCCGTAGCGAGCGTCGAAAATCGCCCGGTAGCCCTCGCGAAACGGGATCGTCGATGGCCCGGTGATGCTCCTGCGCTTGGTCTGGTCGGACCCGGCACTATGAGTCGAACCCGGGATCGGCTCGGTCTTGATCGTGACTTGCTTGCCCGACCATTCGCCGACCATGGCGCACCATTCCTGCACGGTGACAGCCTCGTCGCCGCCCCAGTTGACGATATTGGCCGGGGTGCCCGCTGCATCCAGCATGGCTTCGAGTTGCAGGCATGCGTCGTCGACGTGGATCGGGTTGTGCGGCATCGGATCCCAGCGCACCGAGATGGGCATGTCGCGCATGATCATGTCCATGTTGATCGGCGGCAGGAAGCCCTGCGCATCGGCGTAGATCGTGTTGAGCCGGGCGATGACGACGGGCAGGCCGAAGGCTGCGGCGCAGAACCTGGCGATGGCTTCCTGCGCCACCTTGCTCGGCCCGCTGGTCGGTGCCCAGGGGGTGAAGGCGCTGCCGATCGCGCTGTCCTCGCTGGGGAAGTCCCACGGATCCTCGACCGCCGAGTAGACCGCGCCCGATGACATCACCAGCGCAGCTTTCGCCTTGCGGCAATGGTGCAGCAGGTGGCCGGTGCCTTCGCCGTTGTTGAGGATCGCCTCGTGCACGTCGCTGGGCTGGCCGCGATAGTGGGCCAGATGCAGGACGTGAGTGAAATCGTCGGGCAGGGCGGACAAGTCGCCGCTGGCAAGATCGACGCTGACCGGCTTCGCGCCGAGGGCCTCGACATGCTGCTTGCTGCCTTCGCGGCTGAAGCGTGCCGCGCCCCAGACCTCGTTATGCGGGGCGAGGAAGCGGATGAAAGGGGCGGCGACCGATCCGGTGGCGCCCGTCACGAGAATCTTTGCGTCTGTCAGCATGGCGCGCAGTGTGGACCGGGCGCGGCGGGAAAGGCAAGCGGGTTCAGCCTATTCGGGAACCAGCCATGTCCCATTGGTGACGAAAAACTTCTCCATGATCTCCGGCCCAAGCCGCTCCAGACGCTCGGCAAAGCGGTGCATCGAAAACTTGCCGCCTTCGAGGTGCGGATAGTCGCTGGCGTAGCAATAGACATGCTCAAGTCCGAACCTGTCGATATAGTCGTCGACCGCCTCGAACGGGAATGCGGTGACGCGCACGTTGCGCGCAATGTATTCGGACGGGCGCAACCTCAGGCGTTCCCCGGCATTCGGGCCGAAGGTTTCGCCGTTGTCATGCCACAGGTCGAGCATCTGGGCGAGCGGGCCGATCCAGAAGCTGCCCAGTTCGATCACGCCGAAGCGCAGGCGCGGATGGCGTTCGAACACGCCGCCGGTGATCATCGCCGCGAGGAAATTCTGCGAGGGCAGGTGCTGGATCGATAGCCGCCACGGGCTCAGATCGAACTCGACGCCGACCTTGTAGCCATGGAACGCCTCGGCATCTCCCCAAACATCGGTCTTGAGGAAACCGCCTTCGCTGCCGATGTGCAGGGTGGCAGTAACCTGCGCGTCGGCAAGCAGCGCCCACAGGGGATCGAGGCCGGAATGGGCAGGCGATACGCCGCCGGGCGGGACCGAGCTCATCAGCCAGACCGCGCGGATGCCGCGCTCGATCAGCTTGCGCGCGTTCCGCAGCAATTCGTCCGGCGTGTCGCCCATCAAGGCTGCGATCGGCCGCAGGCGGCTGGAGATGGCGGCAGTGCGCACCGCCCATTCGTTGTTCGCATCGATCAGCTGGCGGCCATACATTTTCCGGTCGCCGTCGAAATCGCGCATGAAGCCGTATTCGACCGGGAAGTTGTAAAGGAACGAGCCCATGATCGCGACGCCGCCGGGAAACACCAGCTGCCGGTCGACGCCGGTGAAATCCATGACGTCTAGCCGCCGGTTGAAATCGACCGCGCCCGGCGCGCGCGAACCCTTGAGCGTCCAGACCGACTGCTCGTCGATGGCCGTGTCGTCGCTGGCATATCCGGGATAGTTGAGGCCGCCGGGATTGTCGGGCGGATGATTGCCGAAGGTCTGCGCGAGCCGGTCGGTCACCGCTCCGAACTGCTCGGACCAGACCTGCACCGGCAACATTTCGTGCGCATCGGCATCGATGATGCGGCCGGCAAAGGGCTTCACACTATCGGGTATGGCAAACTCGGCCATCGGTTCTCTCCCGCGATTATGGATCGTTGTATCCGCTCGCGGCAGTAGCCTCAATCGTTCAGAGCGTCCTGCTTTTCCGCCCACAGCCGTTCGAGCTCGGCGCGGCTCTTTTTCTCCGCCGAGGTCTTGAGCTGGCCGCAGGCGGCATCGATGTCGCGGCCGCGCGGCGTGCGCACCGGCGCGCTGATCCCGGCCTCGAAAATGATCTCGGAGAAGCGGCGGATGCGCTTGTCGTCCGAGCATTCATACGGCGCGCCCGGCCACGGATTGAACGGGATCAGGTTGACCTTGGCGAACAGCTTGTACTTCTTGATGAGGCGCACCAGCTCGCGCGCATCCTCGTCGCTGTCGTTCTTGTCCTTGAGCATGACATATTCGAAAGTGATTCGCCGCGCGTTCGACGCCTTGGGGTAGGCGGCGCAGGCTTCGAGCAGTTCCTCGATGCCGTATTTGCGGTTGATCGGCACGATCTCGTCGCGCACTTCCTTGGTGACGGCGTGGAGCGAGACCGCGAGATTGACCCCGATCTCGTCGCCCGCGCGCGCCATCAGCGGCACCACGCCGCTGGTCGACAAGGTGATGCGCCGCCGCGACAGCGCAAGCCCGTCGCCGTCCATCACCAGCTTCAAGGCGTCGCGAACGTTGTCGAAATTGTACAGCGGCTCGCCCATGCCCATCATCACGATATTGGTGAGCAGCCGCCCGTCGGCGCTGTAGGAGCCTTCCTCAAGATCGTCGTCGTCAAGGTCGTCGCAAAATCCGGCCATCGAGCCTTTCGGCCACTCGCCAAGCGCATCGCGCGCCAGCATCACCTGGCCGACGATCTCGCCCGGCGTCAGGTTGCGCACGAGCCGCATGGTGCCGGTATGGCAGAACCGGCAGTTGAGCGTGCAGCCGACCTGGCTGGAGACGCACAGCGTCCCCCGGTCGGCGTCGGGGATGAACACCATTTCGAAGTCGTGGCCGTCGGCAGTGCGCAGCAGCCACTTGCGGGTACCGTCGCTGGAGTGCTGCGCTTCGACTACCTCGGGGCGTCCGACAACGAAGCGCTCCGCCAGCCACGGACGCATGGTCTTGGCGATGTCGCTCATTGCCTCGAAATCCGTGACACCGCGTTGATAGAGCCAGTGGAACACCTGCTTGGCCCGCAGCTTCGCCCCCTTGGCGTCGAGGCCCGCTTGCGCGAACAATTCGGCAATGCGCTGGCGCGGCAGGCCGATCAGGTCGATCCGGCCATCCTCGCGCGGCGTGACGCCATCAACCACGTTTGGGCGCGGAACGGTCAGCGGGTCGATGTGGCCCGGCGAATGCATGAGATTGGTGGATGTCATCGTGGCGCTGCATATAGGCGTGTGATTGCGCCGCGCATAGCTTCGGTGTAAGGTTGACGATCTAGCGGGACATCGAGTGCATGAGATTATAGGCGTTCGCGGAGCGCTTCATAGGGTGTTTTGCCATTGAAGGCACCGTGTGGCCGATTGAAGTTGTAGA
>CANJUF010000047.1 GCA_947477745.1 Sphingomonadaceae bacterium
CGGGGCGCCTAAAGGCAACCGCAGTGCCTTCAAATACGTAGCACGTTAGGCCGATACGGCACAGGCGATAACGGCACTTAGAAAACTGACCCAGATGGTGGACTTGCTGGAGGAGTGATTGTCCACCGGCAGGGGGGCTTTTATTACCTGATCCTTACCATTCCAGCACCGCGTCACACCAGTTGCAGGCACGTCCGCAATTCAAAAATATGACCCTACGACCGAGGCGCACATAATAATAAAATAGAAAGCGAAAATTCAGATTGCTCCCGGCGCAACATTCAGATCAGGAAAGGCGGCTAAAGCTAAAACCTTAACGACAATGCGAGCCCGGCATTTGGTGTGATGCGTCACGCCGTGAACGGAGAGGGGGTGGTTATATTTCTAACGCTTGGGCTTCTCTGGCGCTTGCGGGCCTCGGCAAAACATCGAACACCAATGTTTTCTTCCGCTTGCGCGCGAGGACGAACAAGTCTGTGATTTAACTCCATCCCACGCAGAAGATTTGGCACTATTTTCGGCCGCATAAGCGGATCGCAGAGATCCCAAGATAATAGCGCCAATGAAAAAAGGCGGCTGTTGAGAGCAGCCGCCTTTTATGAAATTCAAAACCTGGCAAAAAACGAAATCAAGTCGGCCCGTAAACGAAGGGGATTGAGTTACCTTCAAACGGATCAAGTGAAGCGCCGCTGTCATCACGCTGTTGCAGGGTCCGCGAACCAAAATGGAATTTGATTCCAACCATCATGCGGGTGTCATGCAACTTGGCAACGTCAGCCTTGCTTTCGCCGTAGCCAAACTTACCAAAAAGACTAACCGGAACCGAAGCAAGGCGACGTTCGGTGCTAACTCCAAGGCGCCACTGCTCAAGATCCAGATCTGCGAGGTCGAAGTTCATGGAAGAATATTCGCCCTTAACCGCGATCGACCAATTTGAATCGATGAAGTATTTGGCCTGCGCTGTGGTGGCTACACCGTCCAGCTTATAATCGGCATAACCAAAATCGTCTTTGCGATATGCGGCCTGAGCGGTCAACGTCAGGTTGTTGAGACGGGCCTGAGCTTCACCTCCAAGAAAGTACTGCTTGGTGTCAATCTGGGAGGAATAGACGCCAATCTGATTGAAGTTCACTTGCCCAATCGCACCGACTAGAAATTTCCCAGCGCCGCGATAGAATAAGTGTGTGGCAACACTGGTCGTTTTACTGGTTCCTGAGTAATAGCCGAAGTTCAAAGGTTCCTGCGAGTGACCCAGATCTACCTGCAAGCCTATGTCTTGCTCCAGAGGTACAGCAACACTGCCGCGGATTGCCAAGTTTACGTCGTCGCTATTGTCTTCCAAGTCATCCATTGGCGCGATATCGTCAAAATTGTTTCCATTGTCCTGATAGCCGACGCTAGCAGAAACGAAGCCATCGAGCGTGTTGGCATTTTCAGCGGCAACCGCCGAGCTCGGAATGGCAATAATTGCCGCTGCAAAAAGATAATTCTTCATAATTTAACCCCCATAATTTGTAAAATCGCCCCTATGTCTAGAAGACTTACAGTGCAATTGTTATCATTAAAAAATATGTTTAATTAGATGAATGTGACCCAAGAGCAACACTGCGATAGCTTGCACTGTCCGTCGTCAGAACATTTGGCTCAACTCGCGGCGTAGATTAGCGGAGGATCGGCCTCGTCTGAGGGTTGATATTAGGCGTCAAGCTTGCGGTGCTGCAAGCGCCGATGTTCGATGGTGATACGTTTGATATTTTCGTACTTCCCCGCGTTACGCTCGAGTAGGGTTACCCCTTCGAAATGTTTGGCTTCCTGCCACGCGTCCGGGTCGACCCCGGCGCAGTCATACCGAGAGCGAACATAAGGTTCTCGGCGTCATGGAAGAACACTGACATCATACGCAAGCGCCTTGTACAGGCTGAACAGGCTGGTCGCGGTCAGCAGTACCCCTACCATTGTTAGCAAGCGCTTTGCCGGAATGCGCTTTGCGATCACCGCGCCGAGCGGCGCCGCCATCAGGCCGCCAATGATCAGGCCAAGCGCAGCGATGCTGAATGCCTCTAGGCCAAGGGTCGCGATGAAGGTCGCCGAAATCGTGGTCGTCAGGAAAAACTCTGCGGTGTTGACCGTACCGATCGTCGTCCGCGGCTCGGTCCCCTGCACCAGCAGGTTCGAGGTTACCACCGGGCCCCAGCCGCCACCGCCCGCAGCGTCTAGGAAGCCACCGAGCAGGCCCAGCGGCTCGACGATTTTGGGGGCTTTGTGCTCATGCCCGTGGTCCATCTCCCAAGCACGCCACAACAGGTAGATGCCGATGCCAGTCAAATACGCCATGACAAACGGCTTCGCGATGTTGCCATCGATATTGGTGAGCAGATAGGCCCCGGCGACACCGCCGATCATCCCGGGGATCGCGAGCCGGGAGAAGAGTTTCCAATTCACATTCTTGTGCAGAATGTGGCTGACCGCCGAAGCGGCGGTAGTGAAGGTCTCGACGACATGGACGCTAGCGGAAGCCCGCGCCGGAGCAAGCCCCACCACGCTGACCAGCAGCGTGTTGGTGAGGACGCCGAATGCCATCCCGAGCGCACCGTCGATCAACTGGGCGAAGAAGCCAACTCCGATGAACGGGAGCATCGCCTCGATGTGCGCTGCGGTAAGCTCGGGTAAAGTGAACATTGAAAATCCCCTGTCAGAATTCGACTCTTGCAGTAAGCCCCCATGTGCGCGGATGCCCCGGTTGGCCGACGATGAGGCCGGTGTTGCTCGATGGGACGGCATAGATTTCCAACCCGGATTCGGTGAGGAATCCAGCGCCCAGATTGGTCAGCGCATAGCCCTTCACCTCGGTATAGGCCGACGGTGAGGGGCTGGACGAGAAGCCGGTGCATTAGTTGCCGTCAACATCGAGAAAGGTCACGCCCTGTTTGCCCAGCAGCGCGAGCGCTGAGTCGCTCGCATTAGCTAGGGTGTTATTCACTACTTAATAAGTAGACAATATAGATGCGCTGAAATTTTTCTTTTGTGCGGTGAAGCGAAGGCGGCGGTTGATGGCGCCTGTCGGCAAAACGGTCAGACTGGCTCGAGCGCGATCGGGTCTGCAAGCGTCAGGCTATCGAGGATCGAGGCCGTTTCGTCGCGCACCTTGAGCATCAGGCTGCGCAAGCGGCAGTTGCTTTCCTCGACGCAATTCTTGCACTTCTCATGGGCATAGCGGCTGGCGCAAGGCACCAGCGCCAGCGATCCGCGCGTCAGCCTGACGATGTCGCCATAGCGGATGTCGACCGGCGGCAGAGCCAGCGCATAGCCGCCATCCTTGCCCCGCTGGGTGAGGATAAGCCCTGCCCGCGAAAACTCGGACAGGATCACGGTGAGGAACTTTGCGGGGATGTTCTGCTTGGCCACGATGTCCTGCAGCGGCACGAAACCCTCGCCGAAATGGTCGGCCAGGTGCTGCATGGCTCTGATCGTGTAGCGGGTCTTTTGCGACAGCATGGCATAATGTCTACCATGCGAGTCGTGAATGCAAGCTGAGGGCTTGCCAATAATCGCCGCGCCCCCGTAACTGCGGCGCATGGATGCACAGCTGCTGACAATCTGCCTGCTGACCGCGCTGATCAACCTGATCGGCACGCTCGCCTATGCCGCGCGCATCGCCGGCGTGCGCACGCGGCGCATCGCGATGAGCTTTGCGCTGTTCAACGTATTAGTGCTGGTATCGCGCACCTCGAACGGCTTTCTCGGCCCGTTCCTTGCCAAGCGGATCGAGAGCCGGCTGGCTGACGGCGGCGGGGATTCGCTGCTGTGGGATTTCAGGCTGGTTCTGCTGGCTTCGTCGATCTCGGTCGTGGTGGGTATCTTGCTGGTGCCCACCGGACAGAGGCTGTTCGCCCGCGCCATTGGCTATTTCCAGGAGCATCGCTCGACGACGCGTATGCTGCTGCACAGCGCGACTCCATCCGGCCTGCGGACTATCCGCGACGCCATTGCCATGCCGCACGCGGCACAGCTCAAGGAACTGGCCAAGCCCAAAGGTGTCGGCTGGAGCGTGCTGCTCGCCAATTGTTTGGCGCAGGCGCTGCTTACGGTGGGAGTGATCGCCTCGCTTTATGCCGGATACCTCAATCCCGAATTCCGCGTGACCGCCTCGCAGCTTTCGGCGGTCATCAACGGCGTTGCAACGATCCTGCTATTCGCGCTGATCGACCCGCAGCTCTCGGTGATGACCGACGACGTAATGGACGGCAAGGTTGCCGAAGCGACCTTCCGGCGCACGATCGTGTGGATCTCGTTCAGCCGCCTGGCAGGCATGCTGCTCGCGCAGGCCGCGTTGCTTCCCTCGGCATACCTGATCGCCTGGGTTGCGAATTACGTGTGAAATCGGCCTTGGCGAACCCCGATCACCGCGCTAGCATTCGCCCATCCGGGACAAAGCAACCTCCCGGTCAGGCCTCACCGCCCAAGCGTTGCCTTTCGCGTCCGCCGGATGGCGGACGGCAAGGCATGAGGCTGTAAGTGGCTGAGACTATTAATCCCGATTTTCGCGAAATGGTGCGGGTGTTCACGCGCATCGGCTTTCTCAGCTTTGGCGGGCCAGCCGGGCAGATCGCGCTGATGCACCGCGAATTGGTCGATGAGCGGCGCTGGGTGGACGAAGCGCAATACCTCCACGCACTCAATTTCTGCCACCTCCTTCCCGGGCCCGAGGCGCAGCAGCTGGCGACGTGGATCGGCTGGAAGCTGCACGGCCTGCGCGGCGGACTGGCGGCAGGACTGCTGTTCGTTCTGCCCGGTGCGCTGGTGATTTTGGCGCTGACGATCCTCTATGCCTTTGCCGCCAAGCTCGATTGGTTCGCGGCGCTGTTCCTCGGGATCAAGGCGGCGGTGCTGGCGATCGTCGTGCAAGCGCTGCTGCGCATCGCCGGACGCGCGCTCGACACGGAATTCAAGCGGGCGCTCGCGCTTGCCGCGTTTCTCGCGCTATTCCTGTTTTCGGCGCCGTTTCCGCTCGTAGTTCTGGGCGCCGGAGCGCTGGGCATGATTGTCGCCGCGACCCGGCCCGAGTGGCTGGCGATCAAGGCGGGAACCGGCAGCCATGTGCCCGGTCCCCGGCCCTGGGGCCAGTCACTGCGCACGGTACTCGCCTGGGGCGCGATCTGGGCGGCGCCGATGGTGCTTATCCTCGTCACGCTGGGGCGCGACCATGTCTTGTGGGACATCGGCAGCTTCTTCTCGCAGCTCGCCGTTGTCACTTTCGGCGGCGCCTATGCGGTGCTGGCCTATATGGCGCAGGAAGCCGTGCAGGGTTACGGCTGGCTGTCGGCGGGCGAGATGGCCGACGGGCTGGGCCTTGCCGAGACCACCCCCGGCCCGCTGATCATGGTCACGCAATTCGTCGGCACGCTCGCCGCGTTCCGTTCTCCCGAACCGTTCACGCCGCTGGTCGCGGGTCTGCTCGGTGCAGTTCTGACCACCTGGGTCACCTTCGCCCCCTGCTTCCTGTGGATCTTCACCTTCGCTCCATGGATCGAGCGGATGGAGAATTCTCCGCGCCTCAAGGGCGGGCTCGCCGCGCTCACCGCCGCAGTGGTCGGCGTGATCGCCAACCTCAGCCTGTGGTTCTTCATCCATGTCCTGTTCGCGCGGGTAGAACAGATCACTTCCGGGCCGTTTCATTTCGGCCTGCCGGTCTGGGCCTCGCTCGACTGGCGGGCGGCGGTGCTGGCCGCGCTCGCCGCGTTCCTGCTATTCAGGCTCAAATGGAGCATTATCCGGGTGCTGGCCGTGGCGGCTATGGGCGGCCTGCTGCTCGGACAGATCGCCTAAGCGGTTGACTTGCCCGATCAGCTCTCCCCGGCTGCGAGCCGTTCGAGCAGATCGCTGGCTGCCGCGCGCCGCTCCTCGTCTCGGGTCACTTCGAGCATGGAGTGAAGGCTGGCGCGCGCGCCTTCCCTGTCGCCCAGCCTGGCCTGAAGCTGCGCCAGTGCCCACCACACGTCCGGAAACTCGGGCGCGATAAGCACCATGCGCTGGTGAATCGCCAGCGCCCGGTCGCTGTCGCCGCTATGCGCGGCGCGGCTCGCCTGGTTAGTCAGCAGCCGCACCAGCACGCCGCGATTGGGCACCGGTGCTAGATATTCGGGGCGCACTTCGGCACCCGGCCCGACAAAGCCGCGCACCATGGCTTCGAGCGCTGCCCGGCTCAGCGCCTTGCCGCCATGAAAAGGGTCGAGCAGCATGAAGCGTTCCTGGCCGAGCCGCACCAGCACGTGACCCGGCGTATTGAGCGCCCACGCCTGCCAGCCCATGCGCCGCGCCGCCGCGACATAGAGGATCGACAGGCTCACCGGCAGGCCCTGCCTGCGGTCGAGCACGCGGATCATGTCGGCGTTGATCGGGGCGTCATAGCCCGCAGCATCGCCGATGAAGCCGTATTCATCGCCCAGCACCTGCTTGAGCGCCGCGCCGCGTTGCTCAAGCGTCTGGGCATCGGCGGAGACCTCTTCCAGGCGATCGGCAATGTCATCGAGCAGGTCGTGATAGGGATCGAGGTCGATGCCTTCGTGGTCCAGCGCGCTCAGCGCCAGGGCCGCGTAATCCAGCTCGATCTCCTCGTCGTCGAGCAGGCCAAGGCTTTCAACTTCGTAGGTCATTTGGCCGGTTATGGACCATTCGGGGGCCGTGATCCATCATCCTGCCGCTTGGCAGGCTCCAGATCGTCGGGATTGGCGGTTTCACCGGCCTGCTTCGCCCGTTTTTCGAGTTCTGCATCGATCCGCCCGGCGCTGGCGCCAATCTTCTTCGACGCGGCATCGTAACGTTCGGAAAAGTCCGGCTCGCGGTTGCAGGCACTGAGCAGCACAAAGGCGATAACCAGCGCGCCGCGCATCAGTAGTTCTTCCTGATGCGGACATTGACGCTGCTCAGTCCCGAGCCGCTCGCCTCGCTCAACACCGAGAGCCACGAAGTGATCGCGACCTCAAGCTGCGTCGCGGTGAAGCCGCGCGCATCGGTAATGAGTTCGACATAGATGTCGTCAGTGATGTATTGCCCCGCGGCCAGCGCGGTTCCCCTGCCTGTCGCCTCGTCCGCGCCCAGAATGCGCAGGCGGTCTATGCCCGCGGCCGAGCGCAGCTTGCCGAGCGGGTTGAGCCCGCTCCCGGATGAACGCAGCGAGTTGAGCGAGCTTGCCAGCTGCACCGCCTGGATCGCGGAGAGATTGGCGATCGAGCTGCCGAACAGGATGCGCGACATGATTTCGTCCTGCGGTAGGCCCGGCACCGAGCTGAAAGTGATTTCCGGATCGGTCGCCCTGCCGCCGATATTGACGTTCACCAGCACGTCCTCGACATCCTCACTGGCGACAATCCGCAGGCGCGGATCGTTTTCTCGCCCGCCGGTGAAATCGACCACGCCTTCCTGCAATTCGAACGAGCGCCCGGCGAAGCCCAGCGTGCCGCGTATCAGCGTCACGTTACCGCCCAGGATCGGCGCCTCGTTAGTGCCGCTGACCGTGAAGTTCGCGCGCCATTCGGATTCAAGCCCCATGCCCGATACGTAGAGCTTTTCGTTCGCGGTCATCGCGACATCGAGCCGTATGGCATCGAATATGCCGGCAATCGGGTCGGCAGGTTCGTCGCCAGTGATGCGAAGGCGCGTGCGGCGTGGCTTGAACGAAACCCCGGTCAGGCGCGGGACGGCGGCAGCGCCTTCGCGCACGATCTTGTAGCGTGTTTCAGGAAGCTGCAGCCGGCCCGATAGCAATGCGCTCTGCCCCGCCGCCTTTGTCAACCGCAGTTGCCCGGTCGCGCTCGCTGAAAGAGCATCACTGCGGGCAAGACGCGCGCGCTGCAGGGTGATCGCAAGGTCCATCGGATAGCCCGCGTCGGCAGACAGGCCGATCGTGCCCGACGCGGCCACGGTGCCGTTCCCCGCTGCTGCTTCGAGGCTTTCGACCTGCAGCCGGTTGCCGTCGAAGCGCCCCGCGACATTCATGTTGGTGAGCCGCGTGCCATACTCCTGGTTGACATAGGTCAGGCCCTTGCCGCGCACTACGCCGCGCAGGCAAGGATCGCTGACCCTGCACGAGAAATCGGCCGCCACGCCAAGCGGGCCGGTCAGCGTTTGACCGGTCTGGCCCGCGAGCGAGAACAGCACTTCGGCGGGGCCATTGTAGCGGATTCCGCCGCTGAGCGGGGCAGCGAGCAACCGCGACGTCCAAGAGCCCGCGCCGGGGCCGAGCGGGCTCAGGTTGGCGACCAGCCGCCCGATCACGCTGCCGCGCCGGCGAAACACCGCGCGCGCCTGCCCGCCGTTCGGCATCAATTCGCCGACAAGATTGACGTCGACCGGCTGGCTGACCACCGACGCGCTGGTTCGGGTGAAATTGGCGATACGCAGCCGCGCATCGGCGCGCGGAAAGGCCGAGGGGTTCGCCTGCGCGAAATCGACGCTACCCGTGGCACGCCCGCCAAAGCCCGAGCCGGGCATGAATGCGTTGAGCAGGCTTATATCGATGCCTTCCATGCGGCTTTGCAGGTTTATCCCCCGGCCATAGTCACCCGCTAGCCGGATCGTCCCGCCCCCTGCCGCGACGGTTGTGGGCAGCAATTCGTAGGTTCCCCTGCCCGGCACAATTCGCGCGGGAGACACGGTCTTGAAGGCAATGCCGCGCGCCCTGCCGCCCAGCGCCACGCGCCAAAGCTTCGGCTCCATCTGCGCATTGATCCCGAGGCGGAACGGCACTGTGCTGCGCCCCTCGAGCAGCGCCTTTGCGTGGCCGCGCCCGCCGCGATAGTCGACATCGGCGCGTAGCGCGTTGATGAACCATTCGCCGTAGCGGGTCTCGGCAAGCTGCACTTTCGCGACCACTTCGGGCCGATCGTATAGCACCGCGCGGCCGTCGACTATTGCCGATCCGATGGTGAGCCTCGCCGGTCCGTCAAAGCTGGTCCCGGTTGACCGCAGATGGAACTCCGCGCTTTGAAAACGCCCCGCCCCCGCGAGATTTACGAGGCCTGCAAGCCCGTTGCCATTGCCCCGCAACGTGCCTGCAAACGGGCCGGATCGGGTCTGCACCAGCGATCCGTTGAAATCGACGCCTGAGAGGTTCGCGCGAGTGATGTCGAGCCGCAGCGCGCCGCCTGTCGCCAGGGTTACATCAGCGCTGAGCGGACCGTAATCGGTGTCGCCGGTGAGGTCGAGCCGATATCCGCCGCGCGCGCCCACAATCCGCGCCTCGAGGTTGGCAAGCCCGATGCCCAGATCTGGGCGTTCGGCGGTGACCCGCGCGTCGGGATTGGTGAGGGTCCCGGCGAGCCGCACGCCGATGCGCCCGTAACGGTTCGACACGCCGTTTGCGTTCAGCGCAATCCGTCCGTCACCCGAATAGGTGCCGCTGCCTCCGGTAACGCGCAGGTCCGGCGCTTCGAGCCGCAGGTTGGCAAAGCGCACCACCCCATCGCCGCCGTAGCGCACGTCGGATGAGGCGACGAAATTGCCGCCGAGGTATTGCTGGACGCTTGCATTGAGCAGCTTGGTCGAGCGGGCGCGGACCTTGCCTTGCAGGGCGAACCCGCGCTGGCCGGCTTCAAGCTCGACGTCGGTATCGATATCGAAAATACCGACGCTTTCGAGGCGGTAATCGTCGATGCGGCCATTGATCGCGCCGGCATAGAGTCCGGTCTCGAGATTGGCGAGCAGCACGGTCTTGGCGTCGATCCGGTCAGACCGGATGCGCATGTTGTCGGACAGTACGCGCGCGCCCTGGATTGCGAGATCGCCGTTCAGCTGCACATTGGCGAGCGATCCGCCCGCCACCGTATCGAGCCCGGTGATACGCGCCGCGCTTGCTGCAAGCGGAATGAAAATGCGGTCCGGATCGACCCGCGCGTCGCCCCGGGCGGCAAACTGCTCCAGCCCCATGTCGTTGATGACGATACGGTTGGCATTGACGGTGTAAGCGATGCGCGGCGCCGCGAATGCCCCGTCGAGCGTGAGCATCGCGCGTAGCCCGTCGCCCGAAAGGTTCTCCGCCAAAGCCGAGGGGCGCAGCAGCACCAAAGCGAGCTTGAGGCCGCGGAAGGTATTGTCGGAAAGGTCGATGCCGCCATTGGCATTGAGCCGCATCGCATCGCTGGTGACGGTACCGGCGAGCACTGCGCTACGCTCTTCAAGTACGGCAGAAAGGTCGAGCTGGGCGGCAGGAGACAGCAGGTTCGCGCTTGGACCGGTGAGCAGGACCGCCAATTCGATTGGGCCCTTGGCGCTCACAGTGCTTTCGCGCGCCGCCAGCGCGAGCCTGGCCATCGGCCTGCCGTCATGGGTAGCCACGAGCGCGCCGTCCCACTTCTTCCAGTTGCCGCTGCCCTTGACGCTCGCGGTGACCGGCTTTTCCAGACCCGCCAGCGCCGCGATCACTCCGCCCTGCGGGGCCTTCACATCGATGTCGAGCGCCAGCCGTTCGTCCTCGGGCACGGCGTCTAGCATCACCTTCACCAGATCGCCGCCGCCATTGCCTGCACCGGCCAGCGTCCGCCCGTCGAGCCAGACCTGCGCCCGGCCGTCCGCGACATGCGCGCGGCCCGACAGCGTTGCGACCTGCGCCTGCCCGGTAACCGGCTTTTCGGCAATCAGCCTAGCGACCCTGAGCTTGCCAATGTCGATATCGAGATCGGGCAGCAGCGGTTCGTCGGTATCGGGCACCGGACTGAACGCGGGCACCCGGCGCAGCATCATCCGCTCGGCAGTGGCGCTGCGCACGTCGACGTGGCTGCGCAGATAGGCAAATGGCCGCCAGTCGATACTGACCGCCGGCGAATAGAGAAATTCGCCCTTGGGATCCCTTACCGACAGATCGCGCAGGATCATCTGGCCGTAAAGCGAACCTTCGATCCGCCCGACCTTGATCTTCATCCCGTTCTCGAACTCAAGCGCGGCAATCTGGTCCGCGACCAGGCGCTTGCCCGGAGCCGTGTTCAGCAGGCCCAGCACCGCCGCGACAAGCAGGATCAGACCAAGTAACGCGAAACCGGCGATCTGCGCGATCCGGCGACCGCGCGAAGCCGCGCTGCTAGCGTTTTCGCTTTGAGGCGCTTCGGCTTCAGGATCGGACATCAGAACGCCTGCCCGATCGAGACATACAAATTGAAGCGCCCTTCGCCGGGTCGCCGGTCAAGCGGGGTCGCAACGTCGATGCGCAAGGGTCCGAAGTTGGTATAATAGCGTGCGCCGATCCCCGCTCCGATGCGCAGGTCGGAGAAGCGCGGCACGGTGTCTTCATAGGCTTGCCCGACGTCGACAAAGCCGACTACGCCGAAGTCCCCGAAGCGGTAACGCACTTCGGCCGATGCCTCGTTTAGGCTGCGCCCGCCTTCGGGATCGCCTTCGAGATCGAGGGGTCCGAGCTTCTGAAAGGCAAAGCCGCGCACCGATCCGCCACCGCCCGCATAGAACCGGCGCGAGGGCGGAATTTCTTCGCGCGCTGCGCCCTGGATCGTTCCCACCCGCACCCTGCCCGCGACGACGAGGCTGTCGCTCACCGGGAAATAGCCCGAGGCATCGAGCCTCCCCCTGACGTAGGGACTGAAACCACCGCGCAGCGCGCCCTCGGGCTGGAGCAACGCGGTCACGCGAAATCCCTTGGTCGGATCAAGCAGGTCGTCAGTATAGTCGAAGCCGACCTGGCCGTTGAGACCCGCAACGTAATAGGTCTTGCGGTCCTTGCGGCCCAGCGCATCATCCCATGAACGTTCGGACGTGCCGAGCAGTTCGACACCCGCGGCGTAGGTATACCGCTTCTGCCAGATCGGGGTCGACACCCGGCGCACCTGTGCCGCGAGCCTCCCGGTGTAGGCGCTGTAAGCGTCGTAATCGCTGTGCAGCGCTTCGGCGACCAGTTCGAAAGTGCGGTCGCGCTTGCCTGCGTTCGAGCGGCGGAAGGTGACGCCCGCGCCCTGTTCCTTGGTTCCCGCCACGGCATTGACGATCAGCGCGCCTTCAGGCGGGAACAGGTTGCGGTGAGTCCAGCTCGCCTCGGCGTGGAACCCTTCGCCGCTGGCATAGCCCAGCGTTCCGGCAATGGTGCGCGGCGGGCCGGCATCCTGTTTGACGTATGTGGTGACGAATTCAGTGCCGTCGCCCGCGGGCTCGCCGGTCGCGCGCGGCTCGACCGCTACTGTCGAAAACAGGCCGGTCGCAACCAGCGCCTTGCGCAGGTCATCGATCTTGCGGCTGTCGTAAAGCTCGCCGCGCTTGAAGCGGGAGAGCACTTCGATATGGCTGGCCCCGAACGCCAGATCGCCATCGGTGGCGAACCCGCCAAAGCGGGCGCGCGGACCGGTCTTCACCGGCAGCGTGTAATCGCCCAGACCGGTTTCGCGGTCGAGCAGGATCGAGCGTTGACCTACTTCGGCGAAGGGGTATCCCTGCTCGGGCAAGGCGAGCGAGACCTTGGCTTCCGCCCCCTGCACTCGCTCCGCCACGATCGGTTCGCCCGGTTTGAGCGCGAGATTGTCGGCTATCAGGCTGGGTGGCACAGTCGGCTCGGCCTGCACGTCGACCGTCCCTAGCGCGTAGCGCTTGCCGGGCACCACATCGATCACCGCAGTCATCGGGCCGGGCTTTTCGCCCTCGCCAGCGGGCAGATCGATGCGGGTGGTGACTGAGGGATCGTACCAGCCCTCCGAAGCGAGGATCGTCTGCATCAGCTCGCTATCCTGTTCGAGCCGCGCCTGGACCATCGCCACGTTCGCCGCCTTGCCGTCGCCCTGGCGCAGAGCCGACAGCCCGTTGAACAGCGAGCGCAGCTTCTTCGGGGTCGCGCCTTCCACCTTGTCGAGGCCGGTCACATCGATACGGTAGGCGACCGTAGAGTTCTCGTCATCGGGAGCTGGCTGTGCGAATTCGACCGGGGTTACTTCGAAGGATTCGAGCGACGGCAGAGCGGCGGACAACTCGGCGTCGCGCACCGCCGCGTCGGGGATCGCTTCGGCATTTTCGCCCTGCGAGAGCCTGCGCTCGAATTGCTCGATCGATTCTAGCTCGCGGCCCAGCTCAGGATCGTCGAGGGGTGAGAGTTCGGGCACGGTCTGCTCGAACTCCTCGTCGGTCACGATCGGTTCGATTTCGGACAGACCTGCGCCGGGCGGAGCGGCCGGGACGACCACTGGCGCGTCGCTCTCCTGCGCCTGCGACGTGCTGGCGAGCATAAACGCGAGCGCGCAGGCGGCTTGCGCCACCAGCCGGGTCTTGTGGCTGCCGTGCCCGGTCATATGCTGAGGCCAGAACGCATCGCGGTCAGACATCGGCCGATTGCACGCCATCGTCAAATCGTTCGGTCAGACTGTCGGCAGGACCGGTCTGCGCCGGCCATCGAGCTGCACCACGAGGTCCGCGCGGTCCGGCATTTCGGCGAGAATGTGGCGCGTGATCCGCTCGTAATGCTGGATGAAGCGCGCGATTTGCTCGCGGCTCATCACGCCTGGGCCGTCGCCCGCCCTGACGCGCAACTCGTCTTCCTGCTCGAGACGCCAGTTCAACACCATGTCGAAGCTCGGTGATTGCAAAAGGACCAGGCGATCGATCCGCGCGAACAGAGCCTGATACGGCCCGGCCAGCGCCGCGTTGGCGAAGGTTCGCCATTGGCCCCCCGCATCTTCGTTCAGTTCCAGATTGTTGATGGGCACGGCAAGCGGTTCGGGAGGCTGCGCGCGTGCGCCCACGCACCAGCCCTCGAACAGCACCACATCGCATCGCCCTGCCACCTCCGGCCACGCGGACCCATCGCTCCGATCATCGTTTGCCTTGTCGAAACGCGGCAACCGCACCGGGGTTCCGGCGAGCAGCGCATCGAGCACTTCGATGCCCAGCTCCACGTCGTGCGTTCCCGGCGGGCCGCGTGTTGCCAGCAGCGGGTGGACTTCGCGCACGAGCCGCTGCCGCTGCGCCTTCGTGAGATAGAGATCATCGAGGGAGAGCACCGCGCAGGTCTTGCCCTCGCCCGCCAGATCTTCGGCCAGCGCAGCGGTAAGGGTCGACTTGCCGCTGCCTTGCGCGCCGCAAATGCCAAGCACCAGCGGGCGCCCGTCCTCCCCCGCTACGCCGTCAATCAGCGCACGCAAGGCCGCGACAACGCTGGGATCGGCCTTGCTCACGGCGCGAACATCGCGGCCTGGCCGATCCGCTCGCCCGCCTCGTCGCTCACCGTCCACACCACCGCCTGCTCGATCCGGAAGCGGCGGCCCTTGGCGCTGATCCGGACGCCCGAATAGTCATCGATGAAGCCGTGCTCGGCGACCCGATCGAGCAAAGCCTGACGCTCGTCGCGCAGCGGCGCCTCGGCCGAAAGCCGTGAGGGCATGGCCAGCAGCGAATCAAGATCGGTCTCGAAACAGATCAGCGCCGCACGGTTTCCGAAGTAGAACACCGGGTCGGGCTGCGAGCCGTGCGCAAGGATGACTCGCGGCGCAGACCACAGTGCCTGCGCATTGTCCGCACCCGGATCGACCAGCGGCTTGCCAAGCAGCCGCTCATAGCTTGCGGCAATCGCCGTGATCGCGCTCGCGGCATCGGGCGCGCGGAGACGATCGGGAACGGGTTCGGCAGGAATATCCATGCCCTTACCGTCAGCAAGCGCCGCACAAATGCAAGCCCCGCTTTCGCGTGGGCGATCACGCGGCGCGCGTTTGCCGGATTACTTGATTAGCTCGCCCCGCAAACCTAGGACGATGCCCACACATTGACGGGAAGGATTTCCAACATGAGCGACGTTCTGGGATACAAGGGCAAGCGGGTTGTCATCACCGGCTGCTTTTCGGGCATGGGCCACGCCGCAGCAAAGTTGCTGCTCGATCTCGGTGCCGAGGTTCACGGCTTCGACATGAAGGAATGCGACCTGCCGCTCGCCTCGTTCACCAAGCTCGACCTGCGTGACCGTGCCTCGATCGAAGCCGCAGTCGCAGGCGTTCCGGGGAAGATCGACAAGCTGTTCAGTTGCGCGGGCATGCCAGGCGGCATCGCGCCGCTCGATTGCTTCACGGTCAACTTCATCGGCAACCGTCACCTCACCGAACTGGTGATCCCGCGGATGCAGGGCAGCGGTGCGATCTGCGCGATCTCGTCGACCGCCGGAATGGGCTGGCATGGTAATCTCGAACGGCTGATGGGGCTGTTGCAGATCACCGGCTGGGACGAGACTGTTCAGTGGATGAACGACAACGCCGACTATGTCGACGAAGGCTACAGCCGTTCGAAGGAAGCGCTGATCATCTACACCCAGTTCCGCGCGGCGAGTCTCATCAAGCAGGGCATTCGCATGAACTGCTCGCTCCCGCAGCCGACCGCTACGCCGATGATGGGCGATTTCGAGGCAGCCGCGGGCGCGGCGGTGATCGGCGTCTTCGCCGAACCGCTCGGCCGCTATTCGACTCCCGAGGAACAGGCCGGACCGATCGTGCTGCTCAACAGCGATCTCGCGACGATCGTCAACGGCGTGGCGCTGCCGGTCGATGGCGGCTTCATGGGCGGTCTGGCGACGGGCCAGGTCGATCTTTCGAAGCTGGGCGA
>CANJUF010000048.1 GCA_947477745.1 Sphingomonadaceae bacterium
AAATACGGCTCGATCCTGCGCATTTGCGCATCTGTCAGCCAGATCAAGTCACACATGGCAACGCCTCCTCGCGCCGCCATTGAATCAACTGTTCGCCTGTACCGCAAGCAATTTAATGGGTCCTGAGCCTAGGCCCCACACTCGATCGCGCCGCTGCGCTTGAACACCACTTGATCGCGCTCGTCGCGGATGATGATGGTTCCGGGTGCGGTTTCGGTTTCCGGCCCGGTCGAGCGCGCAGCAGACGCCTTGCGATCAAGCTCAACCGTCCGCGCCAGCCCGACATATTTGCTCCAGCTCAGATAGGGCAACTGAATTGAGGAGCGGTCCGACGAAAACTGGACCATTTCGCCGCCGAGCTTTAGCCAGCCCTTTTCGTCCGCTGCCAGGAACAGCATCGGCGGCTTGTCCCCTCTTCTGTCGAGGAAATAGCAGCCAACCCCAAATAAATCATAGCGTTCGAGGTCGGCCATGGTGATTGGCTGCGGCTCGATCGGGATTGCCGGCGGCGTATTCAGCCGCTCCACTTGCGCGACGTCCTGCGCATCCGTTTGCGCCTTGGTCGCCGAAGCCTGCGGCTGCGAACAGGCAGCGCAGGCCAGCAAGGCTGCAAGGATGACGTGAGCGCGCATCACTTCCTTCCGAAAAGTTTTTCGATGTCTTCGTGCGCCAGCTTAACCCACGTGGGCCGTCCATGGTTGCACTGGCCCGAGCGCGGGGTCGCCTCCATTTCGCGCAGCAGCGCGTTCATTTCCGCGACCGAGAGCGAGCGCCCTGCCCGCACCGATCCATGACAGGCCATCGTTGCCAGCACGTGATCCAGCCGCTCACCCAGCAGCAGCGTATCCCCGTTCTGCGCAAGATCATCGGCGATGTCGCGCACCAGCGAGTGGGCGTCGCCTGATGCCAGGGCTGCGGGGACCGAGCGCACCAGCATGGCCGACGGTCCGAAACGTTCGAGTGCGAGGCCATAGCGCGCCAGCGCCTCGACCTGTTCCTCCAGCCGGTCGCAGTCGGCCTCGTCGAGTTCGACCACTTCGGGCATCAGCAGCGTCTGCGCGGCGGCCAGCCGGTCGCTCGCCCCGGCGGCGCGCAGCCGTTCCATCACCAGCCGCTCGTGCGCGGCGTGCTGGTCGATGAGGACGAGCCCGTCCTCGGCCTCGGCAATGATGTAGGTATCGGCGATCTGTCCGCGCGCCACGCCGAGCGGGTGTTCGGCCAGGTTGGGCGCGTCTCCGGAGGCGATCTCGGCGCGGGCAGCAGGACCCGCCATGAGCTGCGCCTCATACCCGCGCCAGACCCGCCCCGCCTCGCTGACGCGCGACTGCGGAGCCGAATGCTCGCGCGCAAACAGCGCGCCCAACGACGAGGACGGCCGGGCAGCCTCGCTTTGCCAGCGCGCCATGGCCGGAGCGGCGGGCGTCTGGGCAGACCTGCCCCCGGCGTCGTCTAGCGCGTGGCGCAGCGCGCCGACGATGAAGCCCCGCACGAGCGCAGGATCGCGGAACCGTACCTCGGTCTTGGCCGGGTGGACATTGACGTCGACCTCCTCGGGAGGGACCTGGAGGAACAGCGCCAGCACCGCATGCCGGTCGCGCGCGAGCATGTCGGAATAGGCGCCGCGCACGGCACCGATCAGCAGCCGGTCCTTCACCGGGCGGCCATTGACGAACAGATACTGGTGATCGGCAACGCCCCGGTTGAAGGTGGGCAGGCCGGCAACGCCGGTCAGCCGCGCCCAGCCCCCGGCAGGGGAGAGGACTCCGCGTTGTGCCTCGATGGCGATGCCGTCATCGGCAAGTTCGCGCGCGATGATTTGCGCCACTCGCTCGGCAAGAGTGTCGCCGGCGCGCACCGAGAGCACGCGTTTGCCTTCGCTTTCCAGCGAGAATCCCACGTCGGGCCGCGCCATGGCGAGACGCCGAAGCACATCTCGGCAGGCGGCATATTCGGCGCGTTCGCTGCGCAGGAACTTGCGCCGTGCGGGCACGCGCGCGAACAGTTGCTCGATCCGCACGCGGGTGCCCGGCGGCAGCGCCGCAGGTTCGTCCGCGATCGGATCTCCGTGATCGACCACTCGCCGCCAGCCTTCGGCAGCGTCGTGCGGGCGGCTTTCGATCGTCAGCCGTGCAACGCTGGCAATTGAGGGTAAGGCCTCTCCGCGAAAGCCCAGCGTCGTGACACGCTCGATATATTCGTCAGGAAGCTTCGAGGTCGCGTGCCGTTCCAGCGCCAGGGCCATATCGGCGGGGGCCATGCCGCAGCCGTCGTCGCTCACCTCGATCATCTCGAGCCCGCCGCCTGTCAGCCTCACAGCGATAGAACGGGCTCCCGAATCGAGCGCGTTTTCAACAACTTCCTTGAGCGCGGAGGCGGGCCGCTCGACCACTTCACCCGCAGCGATGCGGTTAACGAGATGCTCGGGAAGGCGGCGGATGATGGGCATGGATGGCAGGCTAGCTGCGAAGCCGCAGCAATTCGAGACGGAGCACAATTTCGTCCCCCGGTTTGCTCACAAAATTTTGGCGTTTCGCGAATCCTTCGGCTAAGGGCACAGCCTTCCAAGCGTGTCCAGCCGCGCTGCCGCAATTCGCGTGCGCCGGCAGCCGCTCAAAACCGGAATGCGGAACTACGATGGCCAATTTTTTGTCGAAATTTTTCAAGTTCGGATCGCAGAACATGGCGATCGATCTCGGCACCGCCAACACTCTGGTTTACGTGCAGGACCGCGGGATCGTTCTTAACGAGCCTTCGGTGGTCGCCATCGAAACGATTAACGGCATCAAGCGGGTCAAGGCGGTCGGTGACGACGCCAAGCTCATGATGGGCAAGACCCCCGACAATATCGAGGCAATCCGCCCGCTGCGCGACGGCGTGATCGCGGACATCGAAATCGCCGAGGAAATGATCAAGCATTTCATCCGCAAGGTTCACGGCAAGAAGAGCATGTTCCGCTATCCCGAGATCGTCATCTGCGTTCCATCGGGATCAACCTCGGTTGAGCGCCGCGCGATCCGCGACGCCGCTTCCAATGCCGGGGCCAGCCAAGTTTATCTCATTCTTGAGCCGATGGCCGCCGCAATCGGGGCTGACATGCCGGTGACCGAGCCGGTCGGCTCGATGGTCGTCGATATCGGCGGCGGCACTACCGAGGTCGCGGTGCTTTCACTACGCGGTCTTGCCTATACCACTTCGGTGCGCGTCGGCGGCGACAAGATGGACGAGGCGATCATCAGCTACGTCCGCCGCCACCATAACCTCCTTATCGGCGACGCCACGGCTGAGCGGATCAAAAAGGATTACGGCATCGCCACGGTGCCGGCCGATGGAGTCGGTGAGACGATTACGCTCAAGGGCCGCGACCTCGTCAACGGCGTGCCCAAGGAAATCACCATCACCCAGGCCAATCTCGCCGAAGCGCTTTCCGAACCGATCGGTGCAATCGTCGAAGGAGTGCGGATCGCGCTTGAAAACACCGCGCCCGAGCTTGCCGCCGATATCGTCGACCAAGGCATCGTGCTCACCGGTGGCGGCGCGCTGATCCAGGGCCTGGACGAATTCCTGCGTGAGGAAACCGGCCTGCCCGTAAGCGTTGCCGAAGATCCGCTGTCGTGCGTTGCACTCGGCACCGGACGGGCGATGGAAGATCCGGTTTACCGTGGCGTATTGATGACGGCATAAGGGCCTTCGCGGGCTCTCGATATTTGTTGAGACCTTGATTCACGTTGCAGACCAGTTCGATCTGGGACGATCAAGGTCTAGCGAGGGAGACGGCAGCTCATGGCGCCGCCAGCTAACCGGCGCTCTGGCCATTCCCGCAGGGCGCAGTACAGCTCGTTCTTCGGATATCTGGCAGGCGTGCTGGGCGCGCTGGTCGGTATTGTCCTGCTGATCCTGTCGATCCGCAATCCCGATCTGTTTTCCGAACCGCGCGCGGTCGCAAGCGCCGCTGTCGAACCGGCAGGGGTCGCCAGTTCGCGAACCCGCGAGGCTGGGCGCGACGTGTTCTCAGTGGTCGAAGGCTATGTGCTTGCAGGCATCCGCTATGACAAATTGAGCCGTGAACTGGCCCTTACCCGTGCTCAGCTTGCCGAAACGCAGGCAATCAAGGCGGAAAACCGCAGGCTGAAGCGCCTGCTCGGGATTACCGAGACCGAGCTGAAGCCCATCGCCGTCACCCGGCTGATCGCCTCGACCGCTGCCAGCTCGCGCCGCTTCGCAACCGTGGCTGTCGGACGCAACCAGGGCATCGCCAATGGCATGCCGGTACGTTCGCAGCTTGGACTTGTCGGGCGTGTGCTGCAGGCCGGACCGGGTAACTCGCGGGTGCTGCTCATCACTGATACACAGAGCCTGGTGCCGGTACGCCGCGCGCGTGACGATGTCGCCGCTTTCGCTCAAGGTCGCGGGGACGGCACGCTGGTAGTGCGGCTGATTTCGCTGGGCATCAATCCGCTCAGGAAGGGTGATGTGTTCGTCACCTCGGGCGCGGGCGGGCTTTACCGGACGGGAATTCCCGTCGCCGTGGTAACGAGCCTGACCGCCGATGGCGCGCGCGCGCGGGTGCTCAGCGATCCGGCGGCGACCGACTACGTCATCGTCGAGCCAATCAGCGCCCGGCCCGCGCCGGAAAGCAGCGCTGCTCCCGTCCCCGCCCCCTCACCCGAAGCCGCGGCTCCATGATCCTGCCGCCGCGTATCCGCGTGCGAGGGCGCATGGCCGGCCAGCGGATTAACCGCGCGCCGTCGCCTGTGCTTGCCGTGGGACTGGTGTGGCTGTCGATCGCGCTGGGTTCGATCCTGTCGACTATTCTCGTGATCACATCAGCGCCTTTGATGCCCCCGCTCGGGTTCCTGACTTACCTCGCCTGGCGGCAATTGCGGCCTGGTCTGCTGCCGATGTGGGCGGGTCTGCCGCTGGGCGTGGTGGACGACCTTTACAGCGGCCAGCCATTCGGCAGCGCCGTGCTGCTGTGGTCGATAACCGCGATCGTGCTCGATATTGTCGAAACGCGGTTTCCCTGGCGCGATTTTGCAACCGAATGGTTGGTGGCAGCGGCAATGACGGCTACTTACGCCGTTGCCTGTCTGTCGCTCGCCAACCTCGATTCCGCCTCGACCCCGCTGTTGACCATTGTGCCCCAGATAATTGCCTCGATCCTCGTTTATCCGCTGGTCTGCCGCCTCGTCGCGCTGATCGACCGCTTGCGCCTTGTTCCGATCATGGAGCTTGACTGATGCTCTCGGGCAAGCGGACGTTTACCTCGTCCATGTTGCACAACAGTTTCGACCGCCGTGCGGCAGTTTTCGGTGCATTGCAGGGAATGGTAGGCGTGCTGCTCGCCGGGCGGTTGACCTGGCTCGCGGTGGCAGAGAACGAGAAATACCAGCTTCTGGCCGAAAGTAACCGCGTCAACCTGTCGCTAATTCCTCCGCGCCGCGGCTGGATCCTTGATCGCAACGGCAACCCGCTCGCATCGAACAAGGCGGACTTCCGGGTCGACCTCATCCCCGAGCGCATTCACGACAAACGCGAAACCATCGGCCATTTGCGCACCTTGCTTGGCCTCGATGAGGTGCAGGTGCGCGAACTGGAAGACCGGCTCGCCAAGGCGAGCGGGTTCGCCCCGGTCGAGGTTGCATCAGGGCTCGACTGGGACAAGTTCGCCGCTGTCAGCTTGCGCCTGCCCGATCTGCCCGGCGTCGTCACCCAGCGCGGCTTTTCGCGCGACTATCCTACCGGGCCTTCGGTCGGCCACCTGATCGGCTATGTCGGCGCCGCATCGCGCGAGGACTGGGAGGCTGAGGACAAATCGCCGCTGCTCATCACGCCCGGCTTCAAGATCGGCAAGGACGCGCTTGAAAAGACTTTCGATGAGACGCTGCGCGGCGAGCCGGGCGCGCGGCGAGTCGAGGTGACCTCGGGCGGCAGGATTGTGCGTGATCTGGGCACGCGCGAAGACGTGTCGGGAAAGCCGCTCAAGCTTACGATCAACGGGCCGCTGCAGGACTATGCCTCGCGCCGCATCGGGCTGGAATCGGCGGCGGTCGTGGTGATCGATTGCAACGACGGCGGCATCCTGACGCTCGCCTCGATGCCCTCTTTCGATCCCAACAGCTTTGTCGATGGCATCGGCCGCGTCGAATGGAAGATGCTGAACGACGACGATCACATCCCCTTGCTCAACAAAGCGGTGCGCGGGCTCTATCCGCCCGGATCGACGATGAAGCCGATGGCCGCGCTCGCCCTGCAGATGCAGGGGGTCGATCCCGAAGAGCGTGTGTCTTGCCCCGGCGGCTATCGGCTCGGGAGCCGGTTCTTCCGCTGCGATGCCGTGCACGGCTCGGTCGACATGCGACAGGCGATCGAACACAGCTGCAACACCTATTTCTGGTCGATGTCGCACCGCGTCGGATACGATGCGATCGCCCCGGTCGCGCGGCTGCTTGGTCTCGGCCAGGAATACGACCTGCCGGGCACCAACCAGCGCTACGGGACCATACCCGATGCCGCCTGGAAGAAGCGCAAGTACGGACAGGAATGGTCTGCCGCCGATTCGCTCAATGCGTCGATCGGGCAGGGTTACGTGCTCGCCTCGCCGTTGCAACTTGCGGTGATGACGGCGCGGATCGCCAGCGGTCGCAACCTCCAGCCTTCGCTGCTGTTCGACAAGGTAAATCCCAAAGCGCCGCTCCTGCCGTTCTCGCCGCAGCAGCTTGCTGTCGTCCATGAAGGCATGTTCGACGTCGTTAACGGGTCAGGCACCGGTGGTCGGTCGCGGATCGACATCAACGGCGTGAAGATGGCCGGCAAGACCGGCACGGCACAGGTGCAGACCATGATTTCGCGCGGTACTGGTGGTGCCTGGAAATCGCGCGATCACGCGCTGTTCGTCTGCTATGCGCCGGCTGACAAGCCACGCTATGCGATGGCGGTGGTCGTCGAGCACGGCACCTTTGGCGCGCGCGCTGCCGCTCCCATAGCCAAGGATGTTCTGACTTTCTTGTTCGACCCGCCGACCGCTCTTGAAACGCTTCACGCGCTTGAAAAGCAGTGGGGCGGCACTCCCAAGCAGCGTCTCGACCGCAAGTACGCGGCGTATTCCGCTCAGGCGGGCCTAGGCCTAACTCCCGCAGAGGCGCTGGCCGCCGAGGAGGCCAAGGCGAAGGAAGAAGCCGAAAAGAAGGCAGAAGACGAGAAGAAGGCGGCCGAAGCGAAGCAGGCTCTCGATGCCTCTCCGACACCTGGACCCTCTCCTTCGCCCAAGGCATCGCCTTCGAGGAGCACCGCGCCCAGTCCTGTTCCGACTGCGGCGGCATCCGGCCCTGCCCCTCAGGCAGTCACGCCTGCCCCCATCGGCTCTCCCGCGCCATGAAGCTTGCGCATGTGCCCGATCCAGTCGCCCGGCAGCCCTGGGGCGTGATCGCCCCGCTGCTGGCGCTGGTTCTGCTGGGAACCGCGGTGCTCCATTCGGCAGCGGGAGGCTCGTGGCAACCTTATGCCGCCTCGCACCTGATGCGTTTTGCCGTTTTTCTCGCGATGGCTCTCGTCATCGCGCGCATCCCGCAGGATTTCTTCGTGAAGATGGCCTACCCGGCCTACGCCGGGGTGCTCGTGCTGCTGGTGCTGGTCGAGGCGCTGGGCGCGATCGGCGGCGGCAGCCAGCGCTGGCTTAACCTGGGCTTCATGACGCTCCAGCCGTCCGAGCTGATGAAGCCGACGATCGTGCTGGTGCTTGCGGCTTTTTACTCTAACCTGCCGCCGGGTATGACCGGGAGCTGGCGCGGCCTGCTTCCTGCGCTGATCCTGCTGGGTCTGCCGGCCGTACTCGTCATACTGCAGCCCGATCTGGGCACGGCGCTGGCGATCTGCTTCGGCGGCGTGGTGGTCATGTTCCTCGCCGGCCTGCCGCTGTCGTGGTTCCTGGGCGCAGGCGCGGTCGCCGCCGTCGCCGCGCCTCTCGCATTCTTCACGCTGCTGCACGATTACCAGCGCAATCGCGTGCTCGTTTTCCTCGATCCGGAAAGCGATCCTCTGGGAACCGGCTACCACATCACCCAGTCCAAGATCGCGATCGGGTCGGGCGGGATCTTCGGCAAGGGCTTCGGCAACGGTTCGCAGAGCCACCTCGACTATCTGCCCGAAGCACATACCGACTTCGTCTTTGCGACTATGTCGGAGGAGTGGGGCATGCTTGGCGGCTTCTTCGTGCTGCTGGTCTATGCTCAGGTGCTGCGCTGGGGCCTCAACGTGGCGCGCCAGGCGCCCAATCGCTTCTCGATGCTGCTTGCTGCGGGATTGACGGCTACAGTGTTTTTCTATGCCGCGATCAACCTGCTGATGGTGATGGGCTTGGCTCCCGTGGTGGGTATCCCGCTGCCCTTCGTGAGCCATGGCGGCAGTTCGATGATGACGGTTATGATCTGCTTCGGCGTGATCATGGCGGTGCAGCGCTGGAGCCGCAAGGGCGGCACCATCACCTGATCGGGCGTGACGGCGGGCAAGCTGTCCTAAAGGCGATTTTTCCGCTTTGATCCGCTCGCGCAATCGCTATATCGGCCCCTCCCGGTGATTCGGGGCTTTCGCGTCGTCTTCGGACATTGACGCGATGTGGACGCATAGCTCAGTTGGTAGAGCAGCTGACTCTTAATCAGCGGGTCGTAGGTTCGAGCCCTACTGCGTCCACCATAGTTTTCAATGAGTTACCGGCTCCAGCCTAATGTCGCGTTCGGCACGGAGGGCCTCTAGGCATCATATAGGCATCAGGCTGGCTGTCCCGGCTATTCCCATGTGCCGCGCATCCTCATCAAGCAGCAGCATCACTGTTTCCGGCCACGTCGGGGTAAGCTGTCAGGCATGGCGATGTCCATGCTGCTGCGGCGCATGGAGCGCGACGCCATCACCGTTCACGGCTTCCGCTCTACATTCCGTGACTGGGCAGGCGAAAGCACCTCCTTCCCGCGCGAAGTGGTGGAGCACGCCATGGCACATCAGTTGGCTGACAAGGCCGAGGCGGCCTATCAACGCGGCGCCCTGTTTCCCAAGCGCATCAAGCTGATGCAGGCATGGGCAGCCTACTGCGCCTCACCAGTTGCAGTTGTTGCGAACGTCTCCCGGATCAGGACTGAGGGTTGATGGTGCCTCCAGCGTGAGGTCGGCAGCCCGAACTCTGCGCCGTCAAGGGTGATGGCCTAATCCAGCGGCTGGAACCCGCACGCCCCAAGGAACGAGAATATCCCATCATAGTATGCCGACGGACGCGTCGGGTCCTGGTCGGTGCCTTGCGGGACGAACACGACCAGCCCTTGCCGTGCCCGCGTTAGAAGCACGCGGTAGGAGTTCGTTAGGTAGTTCTTGCGGGCCGGATCATTGATGCCCTCCCAGCGACTGCCCTTGAAGCGGTGAAACTCCCAGCCGTTAGCCCCCCCGTGGCGAAAATTTGCATCCCAGCACAGGCAGGCCCAGTCCAGCTCTAGGCCTTGCACATCAAATTCTGTAGCGGCGTCCTCGAGCATGTCGGACGAGCGCACGTCATCCGGCGAAGCCAGAAACCATTTCGCGGGCTCAATCTTGGCCTTGATAAAGATGCCGTGCGGTTTGAGACGCGCGGCGTTTGACGAGGCCAGCAGGCCCGAACGCTCATTGCCCCGCCTTTGCGAGCGCAGCCAGTTGCGGGCAGCGCCGAGGTCTCGCGTGATCAGCAGGGGGTAATTTGCCAGTCCGCCCGACACATCTCGCGCGCTAGCTGCGTTACCAGCCACAACATGACCCACAAAATCGGATAGCTTTTCTGCCCGGAAGGACCTGATCGAGGTCGCCAAATGCAGGTCAGACGCCGTTACTTCTTGCGGTATATGAAAGGCATGGCGCAGACTTGACGGCACATGCGCCTGCCAATGCGGGAAGCTCCGCTCCAATGCGCGCAGCCACTCGTCGATGCCGGCTTCGCCAGTATTGATCTCCTGCCCGCCCCCGACCAGGCAGATAATCGCACACCAATCCGGGTGGCGGTCCATCACGCTAAGCAGGAATTCTGGTTCCGACATCGAGAAGCCGATCTGTCCCTTTTTCTCGCGCATGAACTTGGAGGTTTGTTCGACATCCCATGCCCGCTGGGCTTCGTCGAAGACCGCCACCTTCTCGATCGGCGCTTGTGTCGTGGCCAGGGCGTCGTCGCGGAAGTGGTGGATGTTCTGAATGAAGGCAGCCGTTTTCTGCTTTTCGGCCACCTTGGAGGTGCGGACCCCCGCCTCTTTGGAAACGGCTATGGCATCGATGGCGAGCGCTTCGCGCAACACGTCGACCAGAGGACCGTTGCCCGAGAGGAAGACCGCATGCTCGTCTCCGTGGGCGCGCTGTTGACTTGTGGCCAGATTGAGCCCGGCCAGCGTCTTACCGGAGCCTGGTACCCCTGTGATGAAGCAAATGATCTTCCGGCTTTCGCGCTTTGCTGCCTCGATCGCCTGCGCGACGTAGTCAGCGGTACGCGTAAGGTTTTCTGCACCAGCCTCTGATCGCGAGATCTCATCGACCTGATGGCCGCGGTAAAGCGCCTGCGCGGCCTCGACGATGGTGGGTGTTGGACGATACCGACCCTCAAGCCAGTTCTGTGCCACGACGGGCGTGCGCGCTATGGCGCCCGCGATTTGCGCGATCACGTGGGCCAATCTAGCCGGCGTCACACGCAATGGGCGAGCCAGGCCGTCGTCGTGCCACTGAAGCGCCTCATCCTCGCCTCCAGCAGCCTCTGTAGCGACCAGAATTGGCACGACGGGCAAGGTATGGCTGGGTTCGTGAAAGTGCTTCAGATCGAGCCCATAGCCATAGACCTGATCAAGACCGGATCGCTCGAAGTGCCGTGCACCGATCTTGTACTCCACCACGAAAACCACGCCGCCAAGCAGTACGACAAGGTCAGCGCGGCGCCCCATGCGCGGGATGAGAAACTCGAGAAAGAAGTGCCCGCTGGGCAAATCCCGCGCAAGGCTTCGCAGGTGTTGGACCTCATACTCCCAAGCGGCTCGTTGAGCGGGCTCGACGGCAAATGGAAGTTTTAGCGCCAGTTCACCGTATAACTCGCTGTCACCGGCGGCAGAGACATCCGAGGCGGGGATGGAGAGATAAGAACGATACATCCGCTAATGCTGAATTATCCTGCCATGGCAGGCAACCGAATTGTGCCCGGAGCAACGTAGTGTGGCCGCAACAAGGCCGAGGCGGCCTATCAGCGCGGCACCCTGTTTCCGAAGCGTATCAAGCTGATGGCCGCGTGGGCAGCCTATTGCATCTCACCTGTCGCTGATGGGGCGAATGTGAGGACGATCCGGGCCGAGGGCGTCTAGGCAGCGCTTGATCCGGCTGTCTCATAATCGTTGACACGTTCCGGGGCTGTTGTGCCGTTGACGATGTTAGGAAGGGGCATGGGCAGTTTCTTACATTGGCGGCGTTGCGCCAACCATACGTGCGGTGAAGTCCCATCTCCCAATCAGAAGGTCACAGTCAACGGGGGGTATGTTGCTATAAAATGCCCTGCGCACCACGCGCCAGCGCCCCGTCAGCCGAAACTGACGCCCTTCCTCTTTGCTTCGTTCGAAGCAGGCGCTTTGAGCTTCTTCGAACATCCGAAACAAGTTGTAGTCACTTACATCGATCACCGCGCCGGTATCGTCTTGATTGGGGTAGTAGCTCCGCCAGTCTGTACCGAGCCATGGGCAAAACAGACGCATCAGCCAATATGCGCACTGATATTCAATTTCGATATAGAACACGGTCCTGACCGGAGCTGACAAGCCTTGACCCTGCAATTCAGAGTTTCCTTTTTGGAGCGATCTGTTCGTCGTCAGATTATTTGAGACAGTTGGCGGCTTAGATTAGCGGAGTGCAGGCCTCATCTGGGGTTGATGTTAGGCGGCGAGCTTGCGGTGTTGCAAGCGCCGATGTTCGATGGCCTACTACATGCTGTTTTGCTCGTTGGATGGGGACTAGGTCACTTCTTCCGCCAAGCGCTAGCCAGCCGCTGCGCTTCAGCGATCTGCGCTGGTGTCATCTTGGAGGCGACTAAGTCGCGGTTCTTCACGGCAAGCGCATCTCCTGACGTTGCGCCGAGGTTGAACCACTTATGCGCCTGTACGTAGTCCTGCGCCACACCTTGGCCGATGTAGTACATCCAGCCGAGGTTGTACTGCGCCTTGGCAGCCCCTTGGTCAGCGGCCTTGCGGGACCAGCCAGCAGCGGCAGCGTAGTCCTGCGGCACGCCTCTGCCTTTGTCGTACATCAAGCCGAGGTTGGTCTGCGCATAGACATCCCCTTGGTCAGCGGCCTTGCGGTACCAGCTGACAGCGGCAGCGTAGTCCTGCGCCACGCCCGTTCCACGCTCGTACATCACGCCGAGGTTGAACTGCGCATTGGCATTCCCTTGGTCTGCAGCCTTACGGTACCAGCTAACAGCGGCAGCGAAGTCCTGCGGCACACCCGTGCCTTTGTAGTACATCACGCCGAGGCGGTTCTGCGCTGGGGCATTCCCTTGGTCTGCAGCCTTGCGGTACCAGCTGACAGCAGCAGCGCTGTCCTGCGCCACGCCCGTTCCACGCTCGTACATCACGCCGAGGTTGAACTGCGCATCTACATCTCTGGCTTCAGCCATAGCCGTAAGGGCGGGGACGTCTTTGCGAAGGTATGCCGCATAAGGTGTATCGGCTTGCGCTGCCGCAGGTACTGGGGCTGAGCGCACCTCCTTCGCCGGAGCAGCCGCTGCAGCGCTAAAACAGCAGCTAGCGACGACAAGTGCAGTGGCGGCCATCGTTGGTTTGTAAATCATAGGACAACTCTACCGCGATTAAGGGTCGTTGACAGCTAATCTCAGTTTGGGTGGCGCTTCAAGCACTCATGCCCACGCCAGTAGCGATCCCAGCGTAGCGCCCAGCCTCCCTTGACCATGGCACAGGATACATCCCCGCCTACCGGAGATACGCACCAAGCCGCAGTCCTATTCCCAACGCCCTTGCCGACTGAGGTGCAGCGCATAGCGGGACCCTTAAGCAGCACGTGTCCTTCCACACTGCGTCCGGTTGGCACTCCGATCAATCTGACAAGAGCATCGCGAGCTTGGGCAGCAGTGGCATCTGGGCATGGCTGGTTCGAACGGCAGCTTCCGTCCATCTCTCGGGCAGCAATCCCTGCCAGCCGCAAACGGGGCCCTTCAGCGCACCACACAGGGCCGTCGCCATCCCAGACCCTCACCGGGGTGCAGGTGAATACCTCACCGGCTGGGACGACCGGCACTGCCGCAAGGAGAAGTAGAGCGCTGAGCATGCGGTGGCTACCTCGTCAAAGTTCAAGCCAAGACTGATGCGATAGCCCATCGAACATCGGCGCTGCGTTGGCGTCGATCATAATCTTAAAAACGCCAGCGGCGCCAGCTTCTCGATCTGCTCCTCAACAAACACCTGACGTTAGCTCAGCCGATCCTCTAACCGGTTTCGCTTCAGCATCCATGTTAACTTGAGCAGCGCTAGGTCCCTCCTGAAGTTATGTTGGGCAGGAGCATGGGGGAAATCTTACAATTTTATCTGACATTTGTCTTGTGAGATCGATGAATGTAACCGAATATCTGAGGCTATGACTGACTGCACATGGCTGAATAACCTAACGCAAAAGACCTTCTCTTCCTGCCATTTCCCGTTGCGCAAAGTCTTAGAGAACTCTGTTTTTTATCCTGCGTCAGGGACGGATGGCAGCCCAGTGAGGCACTGGTGGGTTGATACGTGTAGTTTTGTTTATGTTGACCTTCGCCTATCTGAGCGGACTTACATCAAAGAATTCGAAGCTAGGCCCTTTAAAGGTTATCGCGTCTGGGCCAGGCGGCTCATGGAGCTAAAAGATCTGTCTATCGAGATGCATAAATTTTTGCCCCCCACAAGTCTTGACCCCGTTGCTTACAAAAATACTCTCGACAGACCGCAGAACGAGCCAGGTTCTGCATTTGCCATTTGGACTGTCCTAGAGCGACTTGATGACGCGGGCGACCAGCTTGGGCCTCAGCGTTTTAGTATGCTGCATTTGAGAGCCGAGGGCGCGGCTACCTATCAAGGCCTGTATGTTCGGAACCAAGTTCTGCCGAATGCCGTTTGCATAATAAGACCAGGAACAGCGTTCGGCGGTAACTACTCGAACTTTGAAGAGGTGCTTTTTGAGGTCATGGCCTCGCATCCAAATGGCATGCCAGCCTATCTGATGGCTTGGCATAAGCAGGGTTCCCCGGAGCTATTTCAGCCCTGGTCAGAAACTTATTCCACGCCGCCCCTACAAACAGGAAACAAGGATGGAGAGATGCGCTTCAAATTGTCTCTCTACCGCCTCGACCAAGACTAATGACCTGCCCCCGCCATCGGTGCAATATGGCGAGGCAGCAAGGAGAGGAAAGGCGCGGAGCACAGGTGTCGCTGGTTACCCGCTGCATCCTGTTCCTTCTACGAGGGCATCAACTGTTGCCTCTAGTGCTTCACGCTTAGCGATCACATTGAGCCATCGCTCCGGGATCGACTGAACCCCATATCGAGCGCCCGCAATCTGTCCCGCCACAGCACCTACCGTGTCAGCATCGCGACCAAGATTGACCGCGGTGATTAGCGCCTCTTCAAAACTCGTCGTCGTTCCTACAGCCCACATCGCAGCTTCCAGCGTGTGAACGACATACCCTGACGAGCTAATCTCATCGGCTGACTTGGAGGCCCAAGCGCCTGCCGCAATCGCCTGGATGTCTTCATGCCACTCGTTACTGCGAATAGATGCCAAAGCATCCAACCAAGAAGCCCCTCCAATCAGCAATGATAGGAGCCAACTCAGCATGTCAGATGCTGCCGCCGACAATTCCGAACAGTGGGTGGCTTGGCTTTGGCGGACAGAAATCCGACGGGCAGTTTCGATATCCCGCCAGTGCATACAAGCGACGGGAGCGAGGCGCATGATCGCCCCATTGCCATCAGACCGACCTTTGACAGGTGGGGCGATCAACGCTCCTGTTCGATGGTAATTCCCCATAACGGCAAGCGTATTTTGCCCGACGCCTATGCACCGTCCTGTGCTGGTATTCTCGTGATCATTCATCCACCGAAGAAAGCGATTGAGCATATCGGCAGGATCAAATGCGGGATGCGCTATCAAGCTATCGGCCAAGCAAAGGGCCATCGCCGTATCATCCGTCCATGCGCCAGCAGGAAGGCGAAAGTAGCCGCCTGCGCGCATCTCAGTGACAAGCGGGAATGAGCCACGCTCCTGGAATTCAACTGGAGCGCCA
>CANJUF010000049.1 GCA_947477745.1 Sphingomonadaceae bacterium
AGGCGCTGCGATGATCCCGCCCGGTGCGCGGGTGTGGATCGCGATGGGCCACACAGATATGCGCAAGGGGATGCAGGGGCTGGCGCTGATGGTTCAGCAGAGCCTTAAGCGCGATCCCCATGGCGGCGATCTGTTTGTCTTTCGCGGACGTGCCGGTTCGCTGGTGAAGATCTCCGCCTTCGAGCGCAAGCGGCCGGCGAAGAAGCCGTTCCCCGAACATCTGCCGCGCGAGCGCGTCGTCATTTCCGCGCCGTGCTCGTGCTCGAAGGTAAGGCTGCCGGCATCGTCATGCCCCGCTGCAACAGCGAGGCCATGAGCATGCATCTCGAGGAGATCGCCTTCCACGTCGCGCCCGGCGCGCACGCCGTCGTCTTGCTCGATCAGGCCGGATGGCACGGCTCGGCCGAACTGGTCGTGCCCCCAAACATCACGCTCATGCCGCTGCCGCCCAGGTGCCCGGAACTCAACCCGGTCGAGAACGTCTGGCAGTTCATGCGCAACAACTGGCTGTCGAACCGCATCTTCAAATCCTACGACGATGTCGTCGATCATTCCTGTCACGCATGGAACAAGCTTGTCGATCAGCCATGGCGCATCATGACCTTGGGGCTTCGAAGCTGGGCTCACAGGTTCTGATCAGCGAGTCTTGGTATAAGGGGGCAGGGTGCGGGGAGCGCGCCAGGGACGCGGGTCGGTGCTTAGCTGCGCTTCATGTGCTCGAGGCCCTTGATCCCGCCCGGCTTGAGGCTCGGCTGGCTGGCGTTGCCCTTGGGGGGCTTTTCGGCCTTGGGCTTGCGGATTTCCTTGCTCGATTTCTTCTGGCTCTTGGCCATGGCGCGTGTCCTTGCAGGGCGAAATGCCCGATGCGGCGGGCTTGCGCCTTTGCCCCTGCAATGTCGAACGAATAGCGCCGCGCCGCCTTTAGCGCCGGCTCACATCTTCTGCGCCAGGATCACGCCCCACACGATCATGGTCAGTGCCGCGCCAGTCAGGGTCGCGCGGATCGCCAGCGTCAGCAGCCGGGCCTGCGCGTCGATCGAGCGCACGAAGGCGGCGAACAGGTGCATGCGCAGCGCCTCGCCAGTCAGCTCGTCGTTCTCGATCTCCTCGCCCAGCAGCATCGCCTTCAGCACGAACCAGCTGGACAGCGCCAGTGGAGCCAGCGCGGCAAGGCTGGCCGAGGTCAGCACGGGGTGGGTTGCCGCATCGAGGCTGAGCGGCGCACCGGGGCTGACTGAAACCGGGTGCGTGCCAATGGTGATCAGCAACGCGTTGAACGCCAGCATCGCGCCCAGCCGCACTGACAGGTCAAGATCGCGGTTTTCGAGGAACTCCAGGTCGGCGATGAAGCCGGGATCGGGCGGATCGCCGCGCATGTCCTGGAATGCGCGCAGCCGGGTGCGGAAGGATCGGAAGGCCATGGTTTTCTTAGGGTATGGCTTTGCGCGCGTGCTGCCAAGCCGCCTCGTGACCCTAACGCTTCTTCACAAACTCCGCGCGCAGCACCAGTCCCTTGATCCCCCGATAGCGGCAATCGATCTCCTGCGCATCGCCGGTCAGCCGGATCGAGGTAATGACAGCGCCGCGTTTGCGCGTCTGGCCCGCGCCCTTGACCTCAAGGTCTTTGACCAGCGTCACCGAATCACCGTCGGCGAGCAGATTGCCGACCGCGTCGCGCACCTCGACAGCATCGCTCGCGGCCTGCTTTTCCGCTAGTTGCGAAGCAGGCAACCACTCGCCGCTGTCCTCGTCATACACATAGTCCTCGTCTTCAGCGCTCATCGCGGGTTCCCCTTCGCGCCTGCCATGCCACTGCTGGCGCGCTTTGGCGAGGAGCCTAGATCCGCAGCGCCGCTCCGCCATCGACGAGGATCGTCTGCCCGGTCACGAACGAGGACATGTCGGAGCACAGATAGAGCAGTGCACCGACAAGGTCCTCGTGCCGGCCGCGCCGCTTCATCACCTGACGGCCCACGACCATATCAATGATTTCCTGCGGCACGCGGCCTGTCATCATCCCCGGCGCGATGCCGTTGACCCTGATGTGGTCAGGCTCGAGTTCCTCGGCGAGGCCGATGGTCAGGCCGCTTACCGCCAGCTTGGAGACGGCGTAAGAGTTGGAGAGCTTGAAATAAGCCGAGTTGCTTGACTGGTTGACGATCACCCCGCCGCCGCGCGCCACCATGTGCGGGCGCACCTCGTTGGCCAACCGCGCGAGCGAGGCGACATTGACCCGAAGCAGCGTCTCCCACTCGTCGAAAGCAAGGTCGGACAGCGCCTGCCAGCGGCCGCGCGCGAGGCCCGCATTGTTGACGAGGATGTCCATCCCGCCAAGCTCGCTGACGGTGCGGGCGACGCCGGCGGAAATGTCGGCCTGGCTGGCGACATCGAGCCCAAAGCCGATGACCGTACCATGCTGGGAAAGCTCCTGCGCGGCTCTTTCTGCGCCCGGTCCGTCAAGATCAGTCAGCGCGACGTGGGCGCCTTCCTTCACCAGCGCCTCGGCATAGGTAAGCCCGAGCCCCGTTGCCGCGCCGGTTACCAGCGCGACTTTGCCGTTCAGTCCAAGGTCCATGATGCATGCTCTCCCGATTGTTTGTGCAGGGCCTATATGCCCGCGCGGCGTGATGCAATCAGGCGAAGAACCTGATAGGGCCGCGCGATGAAAGACAAGACCATGATCGGTGACTGGATTCGCCTGTCCACCGCCGCAAGCTACCTTTGGGTCGAAACCGCGAGCGTCATCGGTTTGAGATCGTGGCTGCTACTGACCGGCCAACCCGGCGCGGGCAACGAAGCAGTGCGGATGGTGGCCGAAAAGTACCGCGCCAACGTGGATCTGGCTTTGCGCTTTGCATCGTCGGAACCGCTAAGCCCGTCCAAGGCCGCGCAGATATCGGTCGCCCATTATGGCAAGATTGTCACTGCCAATCGCAAGCGGCTGTCGAAACGGCGGAGAAAACCGGGAGAGTAGATGCTCCCATCTGCGCGAAGCGCAGGTTTGCCCTGGGGAGAGGAGAACGCGATGCTTGAACAGGTGCTTGCCCCGGCAGGACCATTAGCTGGTCCGCGCGGCGACGGCGATCTTGCTGCGCAGCCCGTCTGGCGGCTTGCCGAGCGGATTGCCGATGGCGAAGTTTCAGCCGTCGAGGTGACCGAGGCCGTCTTGGCCCGCATTGCCGAGCGCGATCCACACGTCCGCGCCTTTCGCACCGTTGCCGCCGATGCGGCGCGGCAGGCGGCGCAGGAGGCCCAAGGGGCAGCACGCGAGGGCCGGGTGCTTGGTCCGCTGCACGGCGTGCCCCTGGCGCTCAAGGAGCACATCCCGGTCGCCGGGTGCAATTACTGGAACAGCTTCGATGGTTCGCACTCGATCGCGCAGCATGACGGGATCGAGGCCGAACGCCTGCGCGCGGCGGGCGCGATCCTTGTCGGCACCACGGTCGCAGGACTGACTGCGCGCGAGTTCGGAGCCGAGCGCGGCCAGCCCGAGAATGCATGGGACAATGCCCGCGTCTGCGGCGACAGCTCGTCGGGCTGCGCGGCGGCGGTCGCGGCGGGCATGGTTCCCGCAGCGGTGGCCGTTGACGGCCTCGGCTCGACCCGGCTGCCTGCCGCGTTTTGCGGCTTGGTTGGACTCAACCCCACACGCGGGCGGATACCCTGGACGAGCGATTCAGCGATCAACCCCCGCCTTTTGTCCAACGCAGGCCCGCTCACGACCAATGCACGCGATGCTGCGCTGCTGATGCAGGTCCTCGCCGGGCCGGACGGGCGTGACCTGATGAGCAGGCCGGATGCGCCTCCTGACTATATGGCCGGATTGGGCAAGCGATTGGCGGGTCTGAACCTTGCGTACAGCGACGATCCGTTCGAGGCTTCGGCCTGCGCAGGACAGCAGGCGGCGGAGGTGATAGCCATGGTGCGCAGCGCCGCGCAGCGGCTGGTGGAGGGCGGGGCGCGGCTGGAGCCTGTAGCGGACCGGCTGACCGGTGCAGGCCCAGCTGCCATGGCGATCCTAGGTGCGGACCGAACCATGGCGACCCGCAGCGAAGCAGCGAGCGACGTCGTGATGCGCGCCAAGCTTGCCCGCAAGCAGGCGATCGACTGGTTCAACGCAATGTTCACGCGCTACGAAGCGCTGGTCACGCCGACGATTCAATACGTCGCGCCCACTCGCGAGGAATGGGCCCAGGCCTGGAACGATCCCGGGTACATGCTGACCTATGCCGCGCACACCGCTGCCTCGAACCTCACCGGCTATCCGGCGATCTCGGTCCCTGCCGGCCTCGTTCAGGGCATGCCGGTCGGCGTGCAGTTCTGGGGGCCGCCGGACAGCGAGCCGCTACTGCTGCGCATGGCCGAGGCATTCCTTGAACGATCAGGTGCAGCATGATGCGTTCGATCACGCTTGCCATGTGCGCCCTAGGCTTGGCGGCCTGCCAGCCGGGCGGCGGCCACCAGACTTTGGTCCCGGGCGACAGCAAGGAACACGCGCCTTTCGCAGGCATCGCTGAGGACGAGACGATCCGCTTCACGGGCACCGAGCCGTTCTGGGGCGGAACGGCGCAAGGCGGCCAGCTCATCTATACCACTCCCGAGACACCCGCTGGAACGACCATTGCTGTGAAGCGTTTTGCCGGGAGAGGCGGAGTGTCGCTTTCGGGCATGCTCGGCGGACAGGCCTTCGATCTGACCGTGACATCTGGCCAATGCTCGGATGGAATGTCGGACCGGACCTATCCGTTTACTGCGACGCTGATGCTTGCCGGAGAGACCCGCAATGGCTGCGCATGGACCGATGCAAAGCGCTTCTCCGGACCAGAGAACCCTTGATGCAAGGAGATTAGAAATGTCGAATCGCCTGATTGCCGCCCCGGCCTTTCTAGGCGCCGTGTTATTAGCTGGCTGCGCCGCATCCGATGGTCCGGTTCCGATGGCCTCCGCGCGCGAAGATGGCCGCGAATGCTTCTTCCTTTCGCAGGTCAGCGGCTTCTCCAGTGCAGGGCGCGATAGCATCAAGGTCAGCGTGGGCCCACGCCGAGACTATGAGTTCAAGACCTTCGGGTCATGCCCGGACATCGACTATGCCAACGCGATCGCCTTCGACCAGAACGGTCCAGGCACGATCTGCCGAGGGATGGACGTCGATCTGATCGTGCCGACGTCGATCGGGCCGCAGCGCTGCCCGGTCAGCATGATTCGCCGTCTTCCCGAAAGACCCTGAACGATGACGGGGGTGGGGGAAGCGCCTTTCGCGGGCGCGAGTGCGATCATTTTCGGCGGTGCGAAGGGGATCGGCAAGGCGGTCTCGCTCGAATGGTCGCGGCGCGGCGCGCGCGTCGTCGTGGCCGATCTCGATCATGTCGCCGCGCGCGAAACCGCAAGCGAGATCGTGCAAGCGGGCGGTAAGGCGCTGGGCCTGCAGGTCGATGTGCTTTCGCAGGCCTCGATCGAGGCGGCAGCAGGTGAAGCCGAAGCGGAGTTTGGACCGCCCGACATCGTCATGAACAATGTGGGCGCGATCCTGAACGGTCATCCGCTCGATATACCGGCGGAAGAGTGGCACCGTATCTTCGAGCTCAATTACTTCTCGATCGTGCGCAGCAACGCGATCTTCCTGCCCGCGATGCTCGAGCGCGGTTCTGGTCATGTGGTGAATACCGCCAGCTTCGCGGGGCTCTATCCCTATGCGGCGGGGCGCATACCCTATGCCTCGTCGAAAGCGGCGGTGATCTCGATGAGCGAGAACCTTGCGCTGCTGCTGGAGCCGCAAGACGTACGGGTGAGCTGTCTGGTTCCCGGTCCGGTAATGACCGGGATTGCGGCGGGAATGAAGGACTGGACGCCGGACCTGCCGATGTACGGTCCTGGCAGCGAGACCGCGCTGATGGATACAGGCGAAGTCGCGCGGGTGCTGGCCGACGGTATGCGCGACGGGCGCATCCTCATTCCTTCCGATCCCGTGGCCTTCGAAATCATCGCCCAGCGCGCCGCCGATCCTGACGCCTTCACGCGCGGCAAGATCGCCGGATTTGCCGCGGGCGATGTCGGAATGCCGAAGTTGCCCTGAAACTTGCGCGCTATTCCATCATCCAGAAGATTCCCCAGGCAAGCCCGGTGGAGGCGACGAACAATTGCCACGACCAGTAGAAGTCATATCCCTGGATCGAGGCTCGATGGATCTCCAGCCATCCTCCATGCGACCCGTTCGAGCCGATGATGATGCAGATCACAAAGGTCAGGATGAGGCCTGGAAGGAGGGCCTTGACGAAGGACATATTGCTCTGTCTTTCCCTGTTTCGCGTCGTTCCTAGCACAAGGATGCTAAGGAATTGCTGACGCGCCGTATCATGATTTTCCTGATGCGATAATCGCTGCAGAGGCTTTCTCCGCAATCATCATGACCGGTGCGGCGGTGTTGCCCGATGTGATTGTCGGCATGACCGATGCATCGACCACGCGCAGGCCCCCGATCCCGGTGACGCGCAGTTCGCTATCGACGACACGCCCCATTGCGGCAGTGCCTGCGGGATGAAAGATGGTCGTGCCGATCGCGCCTGCCGCCGCGCGCAGATCGTCCTCGCTCTCGTGGCCAGCGCCCGGCCGCACTTCGATCGGTGCAAAGCGCCTGAGCGCCGGTTGAGAGACAATTGCACGGGTGATGCGGATCGATTGCGCCGCCACGCGCCGGTCCTCTTCGCTAGACAGGTAGTTCGGTCGGATTTCCGGATGCTTGTGGGGATCGGCGCTGGAGATATGGCTGGTGCCCCGGCTTTCGGGCCGCAAGTTGCATACGCTCGCGGTGAAGGCGGGAAATGCATCGAGAGCGCCGCCGAAAGCCTCGAGGCTGAGCGGCTGGACATGGTATTCCAGATTGGCGCTGGCCATGTGCGGATCGCTTTTGACGAACATGCCAAGCTGGCTTGGGGCCATGGCCATCGGTCCGGTGCGGCGCAGGATATATTCCAGACCGATCAGCGCTTTGCCCAAGATGCTTGAGGCGCGCTGGTTAAGCGTGGACACGCCGGACACCTGCCAGGCGCAGCGGATCTGCAAATGGTCCTGAAGATTTGCACCGACCTGGGGAATGTCGAGAAGCGGAGTTATGCCCAGCGCAGCCAGGCGCTCTGCCCTGCCGATCCCCGACCGTTCGAGAATTGCGGGTGAGCCGATGGCGCCGGCCGCCAGCAGCACTTCGCCGCGTGCCCGGGCCACGCGCTCCTCCGTCCCGAGCAAATAGCGCACGCCGACGGCGCGGCCCTGCTCGATCACCAGCCGGTCGGTCATTGCGCCGGTGACCACCTTGAGGTTCGAGCGGCTGCGCACCGGTTTGAGGAAAGCGTCCGCCGCACTCCAGCGCCAGCCCCTGCGCTGCGTCACCTGGAAATAACCCACGCCTTCGTTATCACCGGTGTTGAAATCGTCGCTTGGCGGAACGCCGTATTCGATCGCGGCATCGCGGAATGCGTCGAGGATTTGCCAGCGCAGCCGCTGCTTCTCGATCCGCACTTCGCCGCCTGAGCCGTGAAATGCGCTCTCGCCCGCGAAATGGTCCTCGGCCTTGCGGAACAATGGCAGCACGTCATCCCAGCCCCAGCCGGTGAGGCCGGCTTGCCGCCAGTCGTCATAGTCCGCCGCTTGGCCGCGCATGTAGATCATGCCGTTGATCGAGGATGAGCCGCCGAGCACCTTGCCGCGCGGGTACCTGAGCGATCGCCCGCCAAGTCCTTCGTCAGCTTCGGTGGTCATGCACCAGTCGGTGCGGGGGTTGCCGATGCAGTAGAGATAGCCGACCGGGACCTTAACCCACAAGTAATTGTCACTCCCGCCCGCTTCGAGCAGCAGCACCCGCGTACGCGGATCGGCGCTCAGCCGGTTGGCGAGCACGCAGCCGGCGCTGCCACCCCCGACGATAATGAAATCGAACTCGTCCATGCTGCGGGCGAGCATTGTCGGGCCGGGCGCGTGCGATCAAGCAGGAACGCACTTGCGGCCCTGCCTTGGTCCGTTACACATGGCGGGGAAGCTGGGAGAGAAACAAATGGCAGTACCCGCGCTCGGCAAACTCGGCGTCTGGAATTCGGAATTGCGCTGGGCCGAAGGTCCCGGCGGCGAGCAGTTCGCCCGCGATCTTGAAGGCATGGGCTACGGCGCGCTGTGGGTGCCCGGCGGGTTCGACGACAAGGTCCTCGAGGACGTCTCGCGCCTGCTGTCGGTGACGCAGAAGGCAGTGATCGCCACCGGCATCCTCAACTTGTGGAAATACCAGCCTGCCGAGGTTGCTGACTGGTTCGCCGCGCTGCCGGCCGAGCATAAGGCGCGCACCATGATCGGCATCGGCATCAGCCATTCGGCGCTGATCGGCGAGGACTATTCGAGACCGCTCGCCAACACCCGCAAGTTCCTCGAAGGGCTGGAAGCGGCGGGAATGGCGATGGACAACACCAGCCTTGCCGCGCTTGGTCCGAAGATGGTGGCGCTGTCCGGAGAGAAGACATCGGGCGCGCATCCCTATCTGGTCGATCCCGAACATTCGCGTCAGGCGCGCGCGATCCTGGGCGCCGGAAAACTGCTTGCGCCTGAGCAAGGCGTGGCTTTCGGCGCGACCATCGAAGAAGCACGCAAGGCCGCCATTCAAGGCGTGAGCTTCTACAAGACCCTGCCGAACTACCGGAACAATTGGCTGCGGCTTGGCTATACCGACGCGGAGATCGATGCCGACGCCGACCGCTTCATCGACGGTATCGTCGCTTGCGGCGAGGTATCGACCATGGCCGCGCGCGTGCGCGAACATTGGCAGGCCGGAGCAGACCATGTTTGCGTGCAGATCATTTCGGCCGAGGGTGAAAACGATTTCGCCACGTTGGCCGCACGGTTCCGGCAGATTGCGCAGGCGCTGGCCTGAGCCTTCTTCGTTCTATCAATCGAGCAAACGCACTTTCGCCTGCTGGTCGCGGCGGCTAGTGTCGCCGTGCAAACAAGGGAGGGTATTTGCATGACTGATCCGCGCGCCTTCATCCAGACGATGATCGCACTTGCTTCCGCATCCTTCGGCCTCGTTGCTGCGTTGGCGTGGAATGAAGCGATCAAGGCGACGCTGGCCAAGCTGGGCCTGAGCGACGATCTGGCCGGCCTATATGCCTATGCGATCATTGCCACGGCGATCGCAGTGATCGTGCTTTCGTTGCTGGGCAGGGCCGCTTCGCGCCTTGGCGGTCAGGCAGCGTTCGAACGCGAAGCGGAAGGCTGAACCAAATATGCAACTTGCAGCGATCTGGACTGCGGTGTGGCTGGCGATGACTCTTGCCGTTCCAGCCCAGGCTCGCACGCCCGAGCAGGTCGCCGAAGATGCGCTGCGGTCAGCGCCGGTTTGGGACGGGCACAACGACGTTCCGATCCAGCTTCGCGGCCGCTTTAGCGACGTGATCGGTGACTTCGATTTCGAGGACACCAGCAAGACCGGCGGCGACGAAGCGGAAGGCACCTGGAAGGGCCGCACCATGCACACCGATCTTGCCCGGTTGCGCAAGGGCAGGGTGGGGGCGCAGTTCTGGTCGGTTTTTGTCAGCCCGGAACTGCCCGAGCCCCAAGCGGTGCAGGCGACGCTCGAACAGATCGACGTGACGAAGCGGCTGGTCGCGAAATATCCCCGCGATCTCGCGCTTGCTTTGAACTCGCGGCAAGTCGCGCGCGCCATGGCGCAGGGGCGCATCGCCTCGCTGATGGGCATCGAAGGTGGCCATTCGATCGGCTCGAGCCTTGGCGCGCTGCGCCAGATGCACGCGCTGGGCGTGCGCTACATGACGTTGACCCATTACCGGAACAACGGCTGGGCCGACAGTTCGGCCGATCCGCCCAAGAACGAGGGTCTGTCCGATTTTGGCAGGCTGGTGGTGCGCGAGATGAACCGCCTCGGCATGCTGGTCGATCTCAGCCACACTAGTGAAGCGACGATGATGGACGCGCTTGACGAAGCCAAGGCTCCGGTGATGTTCAGCCATTCGGGCGCTCGCGCCGTGTCCAATTCGTCGCGCAACGTGCCCGATACGGTGCTGCGCCGCCTGCCCGAGAACGGCGGGATCGTGATGGTGATAGCCTTTCCCAGCTTCGTCAGTGAGGAGCGGCGGGTATGGGGCGCTGCGCTCGAGGCCGAGACCGCCCGGGCCAAGGCGCTGTTCCCCGGCGAGCCGAAGGCGGCGAGCGACGCAATGGAAGCCTGGAAGAGCACCAATCCGGAACCGGTCGTTACTGTTGCGCAAATGGCGGACCATGTCGATCACATCCGCAAGATCGCGGGGATCGACTATATCGGCATCGGCGGCGACTATGACGGGATGCGCGCCGGGCCGAAAGGCATGGAGGACGTATCGGGCTATCCGCTGCTGTTCTCCGAACTCGCTCGGCGCGGATATGCCAAGGGCGAGCTGGAGAAGATCGCCAGCCGCAATATGATGCGCGTCATGCGTGCTGCAGAGCGCTATGCGGCTGCGCACCTGGGCGATCCGCCGATCGAATCGCCACTGCCTAAAACCTTGGATTGATGCGGGTTAAGGCGTCCGTTCGCTCTGTTCGTTGACGGTCGCATTGTCCGGCGGTTGCTCTGGCGAGCTTACCGCGCCGATTATCCAGATCGCCGAAAGCGCGGCGATGGCAAGCAGCAGGCTGATCACCAGCACGTAGCGGACAATGTGCGGCGTCGACCCTGACCGAGCTTCTTCCTCACTGACATGCACTTCGTCGCCTTGGCGTTCCACGGAAGTCTCCTGCGTTGCGGACTTCCAAGAAACGTGCGGCGTAACGATTGTGTTCCCTGAGATGCAGAGCGCGCTTCGCAGGCATAGCGATACGCAGCGCAGCCCTGCTGCCGTTCAGTCGCGCAGCAATTCGTTAATCCCGGTCTTTGAGCGGGTCTGCGCGTCCACGGTCTTGACGATCACGGCGCAGTACAGCGAGGGGCCGGGCGTGCCATCGGGCAGCGGTTTGCCGGGCAGATTGCCGGGCACCACCACTGAGTAGGGCGGGACGCGGCCGATGTGGACCTCACCAGTCGCGCGGTCGACGATCTTGGTCGATGCACCGATGAACACGCCCATCGACAGCACCGAGCCGGTGCCGACGATCACGCCTTCGGCTACTTCGGCGCGTGCGCCGACAAAGCAGTTGTCCTCGATCACCACCGGGTTGGCCTGAAGCGGTTCGAGCACGCCGCCGATCCCCGCGCCGCCCGAAATGTGGCAGTTCGCGCCAATCTGCGCGCAGGAGCCCACCGTCGCCCATGTATCGACCATCGTGTTTTCGCCGACGTGCGCGCCCAGATTGACGAAGCTGGGCATCAGCACCACGCCCTTGCCGATGTGGGCGCTACGGCGCACCACCGCGCCGGGGACGACGCGGATGCCGGCGTCGCGAAAGCGGTTCTCGCCCCAGCCATCGAACTTCAGCGGCACCTTGTCGAAGGCGGGAGCGCCAGCGGAGCCGAACTCCATCACCGCGTTGTCATTGAGCCGGAACGATAGCAGCACCGCCTTCTTGAGCCACTGGTTGACCTTCCAGCCGCCGTTCCCGTCCGGCTCGGCGACGCGGGCCTTGCCAGAATCGAGCAGTTCGAGCGCCTGTTCGACGATGCCGCGAACCTGATCGCTGGCGGGCGTCACGCTGTCGCGGGCTTCGAAGGCGGCTTCGATGGCGGTTTCAAGCTCAGTCATGTCTCGATCGGCTCCCTGTCGGTTCGCGGCTGCGCCTAACGGGTGGGGCGCGGCGCGGCAAGTGCGCAGTTCCGGCGAAAAAGCGGGGCATGGGGTAACAGGTCGTTAACCACGATCTGCCATCAGATTAGGGCAAACTACGGGGCAAGGCATGGCTGCGGACTATTCGCGGCTGGCGAGACGCGCAACAAGGGGCGATTGGCGATGAGTTTCATGGACCGGTCGATCGAGGCCGAGGGCCTTGCCGGCGATACCGCGCCTCTGCGCGCGGCGGGTCTCAAACTCGTCATCCAGGTTCCCTGCTACAACGAAGAAGCAACGCTCGCGCGCGTGCTCGAGGATATGCCGCGCGAAATCGACGGCATTGCCGAAATCGAGATTCAAGTCATCGACGATGGATCGAGCGACCGCACCGTCGAGATCGCGCTGGCCAATGGCGTGCATCACATCGTGCGCAATCGGGGCAACAAAGGGCTTGCCCGCACTTTCCAGGCGGGCGTCAACAACGCCATAGCCCAGGGTGCGGACATCATCGTAAATACCGACGGCGATCACCAGTATCCTGGCCGCTATATCGCCGATCTCGTGCGCCCGATTGTCGAAGGGCGTGCCGATGTCGTGGTGGGAGACCGCAGGCCGGGCGATAACTTGGAGTTCAGCTTGCTCAAGCGCTTTCTCCAGCGCTTCGGCACGCGCGTGGTGCGCCATCTTTCGGGCGTCGAGACCGTGTCGGACGCGGTTTCGGGTTTTCGCGCCTACAGCCGCACCGCCGCGCTCAAGATCAACGTGATGACGCGCTTCAGCTATACCACCGAAACGCTGATCCATGCCGGGCAAAGCGGGCTGACCGTGCTGTCTGTCCCGGTCGAGACCAACTCTGCCACGCGCCCCTCGCGCCTGTTCACCAGCATGTCGGCCTTTCTGCGCAAACAGGTGGTGACGATCCTGCGCAGCTTCTTCATGTACCGTCAGCTGTCCGCGTTCCTTACCCTGATCGGCACCGCCAAGCTCAATAATGTCGATCCGCAAGCCTGGCTCGCTGACGTCCTTGCCCGCATTGCCGGGCATCCCGCTCAACGTCTCGATGATCTGCTACCCTGGAACTGGTGCGAGCCAAACACCGCGCTCGCCGCCT
>CANJUF010000050.1 GCA_947477745.1 Sphingomonadaceae bacterium
CGAGCGCGCCGGACGCGGCGAGGACTATCAGGTGTGGCGGATCGAACCGATCGAGACCACCGATCCGGTCGGCGATCTGGCCTCGCGGCTCGACGGCAAGATGGGCCGCGCGCTCGCCCGGGCCGGCATCGCTGCCGCGCTGGTTGATCCCGACGGGACGATTCGCGGGGCAAGTGCGGGCTTCGCCCAGGCCGCCACCGGCGACGGCGCTGCCGATCTCACCGGACGCGATTTCGTCTCGTTCCTCAGCCAGGACGAGCATGACCGCATCTCCTGGGCGCGCGAGGGCAAGAACGGCCCAGCGCTTACACTATATCATGTGCCGGCCGCCGATCCCGACGGCACCGAGCCCGACCCCGACCTCACGCCTTCGCTGATGCTGCTGGTCGAGGCCGGAATCGGCATCGGCAGCGGGCCCGGCGAGGCGGCTGCCGCAGCGCCGCATCTCGAGGCTTTGCTCAGCCAGCTGCCTCTGGGCCTCGCCATGGCCGACCGCGACGGGCGGCTGCTGTTCGCCAATGCCGCTTTCATGCGCGCCGCCGGGCGCGAGGGCGAAGCGCCGCCGCGCTATCCCACCGATCTTGTCGCGCGCGATGACAAGTCCGCGCTGTCTGACGCGATCCGCCGTTTCGGCCAGGGCCCGGCGGCATCGGGCGATATCGCTGTGCGCCTTGCCGCGCAGCCTGAGGAGCCGGTGTCGCTCAGCCTTGCCGGGGTGCGCGGACTGGGCGTGGCGGCGGTCCTGCTGGGCCTGACCGATTCGACCGAGGAGACGCGGCTTAAGCGCCAAGTCGCGCAGGCCACCAAGATGCAGGCCGTGGGCCAGCTTGCGGGCGGAGTCGCGCACGATTTCAACAATGTGCTCACCGCCATCCTAGGCACCTGCGACCTGATGCTGATGCGCCATACGCCCGGCGATTCGGACTATGACGATATCCAGCAGATCCGCCAGAATTCGAACCGCGCGGCTTCGCTGACGCGGGAACTGCTCGCCTTTTCGCGCCAGCAGACCCTGCGCCCCGAAGTGCTGCAGCTTCCCGATGTCGTCTCGGACGTGTCGCAGATGCTGCGCCGGCTGCTGGGCGAGAAGATCCAGCTCGTGGTCACTCACGACCGCGATCTCGGACCGGTGCGCGCCGATCCCAGCCAGCTTGAGCAGGTTATCGTCAACCTTGCGGTCAATGCCCGCGACGCGATGCTCTCGCACAAGAGCGCGCCCGGCCTCCCGGTGACCAGCCGCCTGACTCTGGCGACGCGGCGCATCACTTCGGCCGACGTGCGCGCGATGCGCAGCGAGATCATCCCGGCGGGCGACTATACCGCGCTGGTGGTCGAGGATACCGGCGGCGGCATTGCGCCCGAGCATCTCGGCAAGATCTTCGAGCCGTTCTTCACCACCAAGGAGCAGGGCCGCGGCGGCGCGATGGGCGGGACCGGACTTGGCCTTTCGACCGTTTACGGCATCGTCAAGCAATCGGGCGGGTTCATCTTCGCCGACAGCGAAGTGGGCAAGGGAACCCGCTTCAGCGTTTACCTTCCTGTCCACCGCGAAGCGCCGGGCACGCCCGCCAGGATCACCGCGCCCGTCGCCGAGCACGAGAGCGAGTGGGCCGGGGGCGGGCGCATCCTGCTGGTCGAGGACGAGGATTCGGTGCGGCTGGTGGCCGAGCGCGCGCTGTCGCGCCAGGGCTACGATGTTACCAGCGCGAGCGACGGCGAGGACGGACTGGCGGCGATGCGTGCGGCGCTCGAAGCGGGCGAGGCGTTCGACCTGGTGGTCAGCGACGTGGTAATGCCCGGGCTCGACGGACCGGCGATGGCGCGCGAATTGCGCAAGCTCGCGCCCGACCTGCCGGTGCTGTTCATGTCCGGCTATGCCGAAAGCCAGCTTCGAAACGAGATCGACATCGAGCGAATGCACTTCATCGCCAAGCCGTTCTCGATCGCGCAGATCGGCGACAAGGTGGGCGAAATTCTGCGGGTTTCCGGACGCCAGGCCACTCAAGCATAAATTTTTCATGTTCCCTACTTGTTCCATCAGAACAAATCGGATACGAAGGCGACTGTTGACCTTTCCGGTCAGCCTGTTGGCAAAGGGGAACGATCATGGCAGCACAGCTCAAGCTGATTCAGGAAGGCAAGGAGAACTCGGTGGATCGCGAAAAGGCTCTCGAAGCCGCACTGGCGCAGATCGACCGTGCTTTCGGCAAGGGCTCGGCTATGAAGCTGGGCAGCCGCGAGGCGATGCAGATCGAATCGATCTCGACCGGCTCGCTGGGGCTCGACATTGCGCTCGGCATCGGCGGGTTGCCGCGCGGCCGGGTGATCGAAATCTACGGTCCGGAAAGCTCGGGCAAGACCACGCTGGCGCTCCATGTGATTGCCGAGGCGCAGAAGAGCGGCGGCACCGCTGCCTTCGTCGACGCCGAACACGCGCTCGATCCGGTCTATGCCAAGAAGCTTGGCGTCAATATCGACGAACTGATCGTCTCGCAGCCCGACACCGGCGAGCAGGCTCTGGAAATTACCGATACGTTGGTCCGCTCGAACGCGATCGACGTTCTGGTGATCGATTCCGTCGCTGCACTGGTGCCGCGCGCCGAGATTGAGGGCGAGATGGGCGACAGCCATGTAGGCCTGCAGGCGCGCCTAATGTCGCAGAGCCTGCGCAAGCTGACCGGATCGATCAGCCGCTCGAAATGCATGGTGATCTTCATCAATCAGCTGCGCATGAAGATCGGCGTGATGTACGGCAATCCTGAGACCACGACCGGCGGCAATGCGCTCAAGTTCTATGCCTCGGTACGTCTCGACATCCGCCGCACCGGCCAGATCAAGGACCGCGACGATATCGTCGGCAACACCACGCGGGTGAAGGTGGTCAAGAACAAGGTCGCGCCGCCCTTCAAGCAGGTGGAATTCGACATCATGTACGGCGAGGGCATTTCCAAGGTCGGCGAAATTCTCGATCTCGGCGTCAAGGCGGGGATCGTCGAGAAGTCGGGCGCATGGTTCAGCTACGATTCGATCCGCATCGGCCAGGGCCGCGAGAATTCCAAGACCTACCTCAGGGACAATCCTGAAGTCTGCGACAGGCTCGAAAAGGCGATTCGCGATCAGCAGGAAGGCCTTGCCGAAGTGATGATGACGGGTCCGGTCGCCGAGGACGAAGACGAATAGATCTGCACTTGATTTGACAGGTATGCCAGCGGTGGACGCTCCCCCATCGCCGGCATTTCTGTTCTGGCACGGCGCGCCGACTGGCCGCCTGATGGCGATGACACGGTTTGCGCGCCTTCATGCTTGTCGCACGCGCGCGCGTGCCTTATCGGCCCGCTTATGATTTCGACCAACGACATCCGCCGGTCCTTCCTCGAATATTTCGCCGCCGGCGATCACGAAGCCGTCGCTTCGGCGCCGTTGGTGCCGCACAACGATCCGACGCTGATGTTCGTCAATGCCGGGATGGTGCCGTTCAAGAACGTGTTCACCGGCCTTGAGACCCGGCCATACCAGCGCGCTGCATCGGCGCAAAAGTGCGTGCGCGCCGGCGGCAAGCACAACGATCTCGACAACGTCGGCTATACCGCGCGGCACCACACCTTCTTCGAGATGCTCGGCAATTTCTCGTTCGGGGACTATTTCAAGGAACAGGCGATCCATCACGCCTGGACCCTGCTGACCCGCGAATGGGAACTGCCCGCCGATCGCCTCACTGTCACGGTCTACCACACCGACGACGAGGCTCACGCGCTGTGGCGCAAGATTGCCGGGCTTCCTGACGAACGGATCATCCGCATCGCCACCTCGGACAATTTCTGGTCAATGGGGGATACCGGTCCGTGCGGGCCGTGCTCGGAGATATTCTACGACCACGGTGCACACATCGCCGGCGGTCCTCCGGGCAGCCCCGACGAGGACGGCGACCGCTTTGTTGAAATCTGGAACCTCGTGTTCATGCAGTTCGACCAACGCTCCGATGGCGAACGGCTCGCGCTGCCGCGCCCCTCGATCGACACTGGCATGGGGCTCGAGCGCATTTCCGCCGTGCTTCAGGGCGTCCACGACAATTACGACACCGATATCTTCCGCACGCTGATCGACGCCTCGGTCAACCTGATCGGGGTCCCCGCGCGAGGCGCGCAGCGCGCCAGCCACCGCGTGATCGCCGATCACTTGCGCTCGACCAGCTTCCTGCTCGCCGACGGGGTGCTGCCCTCGAACGAGGGGCGCGGCTATGTCCTGCGGCGGATCATGCGCCGCGCCATGCGCCATGCCCACCTGCTGGGTGCGGGCGATCCGGTGATGCACCGCCTCGTGCCTTCGCTGGTCGACGAGATGGGCCACGCCTATCCCGAGCTTTCGCGCGCACAGGCGCTGGTCGAGGAAGTGCTCGAGCGCGAGGAGGTGCAGTTCCGGCGCACCCTCGCCAACGGGCTCAAGCTGCTGGACGAGGCGACCAGCGGACTTTCCTCGGGTGAAAGTCTGCCCGGCGCAGTCGCTTTCAAGCTCTACGACACTTACGGTTTTCCTTACGATCTTACCGAAGACGCGCTGCGCGAGCGCGGCATCGGCGTCGAGCGTGAAGGCTTCGATGCGGCCATGGCCGAGCAGAAGGCGGCGGCGCGCGCGGCCTGGAAGGGTTCAGGCGAGGCGAGTGACAGCGAGGTCTGGTTTGACATCGCCGACCGCGAAGGCGCCAGCGAGTTCACCGGCTATGCTACCGAGGCAGGGGACGGGCGCGTCGTCGCGCTGGTGCGCGATGGCAGCGAGATCGATGCCGCCTCTGCTGGCGAAGAGGTTGTGGTCCTCACCAACCAGACCCCGTTCTACGGCGAAAGCGGCGGCCAGGGCGGTGACATCGGCGAGATCACCGGCGCGGACGGGCTGCGGCTCGCGGTTACTGACACGGCCAAACCGCTCGGGCGGCTCCATGCTCACCGCGCGCGCGTCGAGTCGGGGACGATTCGCGTGGGCGACACGGTGCACCTCGCGGTTGATTCCGAACACCGCGAGGCGATTCGTGCCAATCACTCGGCCACGCACCTGCTGCATGCCGCGCTGCGCGGCCGGCTCGGCGATCACGTCACTCAGAAGGGCTCGATGGTTTCCGCCGAGCGGCTGCGTTTCGATTTCTCGCATCCCAAGGCGCTCAGCGACGAGGACATTGCCGTCATCGAGGCCGAAGTGAACGCGGAGATCCGCGCCAACGAGCCGGTCTCCACCCGGCTGATGACGCCCGAAGACGCGATTGCCGCCGGGGCCATGGCGCTGTTCGGCGAAAAATACGGCGACGAGGTCCGCGTGCTCGCGATGGGCCGCATCGGCGAGGACGGGGGCCGCGCCTATTCGGTCGAGCTGTGCGGCGGCACCCATGTGCGCGCCACCGGCGACATCGGCCTCATACGCATCGTCTCCGAAAGCGCGGTCAGCTCCGGCGTGCGCCGGATCGAGGCGCTGACCGGGGAGGCGGCGCGGCTCTGGCTGGTTGGCCGCGAACAGGCGCTGAAGCAGGCAGCGGGCCTGCTGCGCGCCGCTCCCGACGACGTAGCCGCGCGGCTGGCAACGCTGCTCGACGAACGCAGGAAGCTCGACCGCGAACTTGCCGAGGCCAGGATGGCGCTGGCATTGGCGGGCGGCAGCGCCGGCGGCGCATCAGGCAGCGGGGCGCAAGCGGGTAGCGAAGTCGAAGAGATCGGCGGGGTGAAGTTCTCCGGCCAGGTTATCGACGGACTCGACGCCAAGGAACTGCGCGGCCTGCTCGACCAGTCCAAGCAGCAGCTCGGCTCGGGCGTGGCGGCGATCTGCGCCGTGAACGAAGGCAAAGCTGCCTTCGCCGTCGCCGTTACCGACGATCTAACCGGCCAGTTCAGCGCGGTCGACCTGGTGCGCGCCGGGGTCGAGGCGCTCGGCGGCAAGGGCGGCGGCGGCCGCGCCGATATGGCGCAGGGCGGCGGGCCTCACGGAGACAAGGCGGCGGAGGCCATCGCAGCGGTCAGGGCGGCGCTCGCGAACTAGCAAAGGCCCGCAAGCCGCCAAGCCGGCTTATTTGCGGGCGTGCGTTTCTTTCTCGGATCCGCGAGCGAGGTCCTTTTCGGGCATGGTCGCGTCGGTGACCTGACGGCCTTTGATCACGCCGCTGGATTCGTCGGTCTGGCGGGCCGGGTTCTTGTCCTTGCCGCGCGCTCCGGTCTGCTTCTTCATCGCCGATCTCCTTGTTGTAGAGATCAACTCCCGGAGGGCGTGGCGCGTTCCTGAAGACTCGCGGATTTCAGCCGGGGACGTTCGTCAAGCTCGCCTTCCTCCATGATCTTGTCGCGCATCTGATCGCGCATTTCGTGGATCGAGACGATCACCGGGCCCATCGGCACGCCGAGATCGACCAGTACGGCTTCCGACAATTGCAGCGAGCTCTCGAGCGTTTCGGGCACCGCGTGCGATGCGCCGTCGCGGTAAAGCGCGGCGGCGTGGCTGGCGTCGCGAGCGCGCGCGATGATCGGCAGATCGGGCGACGTCGCGCGCAGCCGCTTGACGATGCGGCGCGACGCCACTGGCTCGTCCATGGTGATGATCACCGCGCTGGCCTGATCGATGCCGATCTTCGCAAGCGCATTGCCGATCGCGGCGTCGCCGAACAGCACCTTGTAGCCATCGCGCTGCCCGCGCGCGACGAGGTCGCTGTCGCTGTCGATCCCGATATAGGGCTTGTCGTGCTTGTCGAGCATGTCGGCGACCAGCCTGCCGACCCGGCCGAAACCGACGATGATCGCGCGCTCCGCCGCAGGTTCTGTATCTGCCGGGGGGAGGGGGCTACCGGCATCGACCCGCCGCGCCGCGTGCTTGCCGACCAGCGCGAGGATCGGCGTCACGGTCATGCCCAGCGCGGTGACGATTTGCCAGAACTGGGCGGTGCCGGGCTGGATGAGCTGCGCCGCGGTCGCCGCGGTCAGCACGATCAGCGTGGTCTCCGAAGGGCTCGCCATCAGGATGCCCGTCTCGGTCGCGGTGCCGCTGCGCGCGCCCATCAGCCGCAGCAGCAGGCCGGTGACAGCGGCCTTGAGCAGCACCACGCCGACCGTCGCGGCAAGGATCGTGCCCAGGTTTTCCCACACGGTGCGCAGATCGATGCTCATGCCGATGGTGATGAGGAAGACGCCAAGGGCCAAGCCCTTGAACGGTTCGGTGATATGCTCGACCGCGGTGTGGTATTCTGTTTCCGCGATCAGCAGCCCTGCGATCAGCGCGCCGACAATCGGCGAGAGGCCAACCGCAGCAGTCGCCAGCGAGGCGGCGATCACGACCAGCAGGCTGGCGGCGAGGAACAGCTCGGGGTCCTTGGTGCGCGCGGCCTGCGCGAACAGGCGCGGCAGCAGTAGCCGGCCGGCGACCAGCAGCACCGTGATCACGAGCGCGCCCATCAGCAGCGTCCGTCCCAGACTTTCGTTCTCGAGCGCGGCTTGCGGTGCGAGCGCGCCCAGCAGGAACACGATCGGGACAATCGCGATATCCTCGAACAGCAGCATGGACAGCGCCGCGCGACCCACCGGCGTGTTGGTGTCGGTGATGCGCAGCACCAGCGCCGTCGATGACAGCGACAGGGCAAGGCCGAGGGCGATCGCGCCGCCAAGCGGCTGTCCGGCAGCCGCCAGGACGAACGAAAGCAACGCGCCGCATACGATCAGTTCGAGCGAGCCAAGCCCGAACACCAGTCGGCGCAGCGCCCACAGCCGGTTGAACGAGAGCTCCAGCCCGATCGAGAACAGCAGCAGCACGATCCCCAGCTCGGCAAATATCTCCAGCCCTTCGGGATCGCTTATCGTGACATTGTGAAGCCACGGCGTTTCGAACACGAAGCGCCCCAAGCCATAGGGGCCGACCAGCAGTCCGACCAGGATGAAGCCGATGATCGGCGTAATGCGGAAGCGTGCGAATACCGGAATGACGATGCCCGCCGCTCCCAGGATGACGAGTGCATCGGAGAGGACGGAGGTGGAAAACTCGCTTGCAGCCATGAATGCGACTATGACAGGCCGGGGCGGCGGAGGATAGACCGATGGCCGATGCGGACGTGGTGATCGTGGGCGGCGGGCCTGCCGGCATGATGGCGGGGCTGCTGTTTGCACGCGCGGGCGTCTCGACGCTCGTGCTCGAGAAACATGCTGATTTCTTTCGCGATTTTCGCGGCGACACCGTCCACCCTTCGACCATGGAAGTGCTCGATCAGCTCGGGATGCTGGGCCGCTTTCTCGAGCGACCGCACGACAAGGTGTTCGGCGCGCAGGTCAGGATCGCCGGACGCGACTATGCCATCGGCGATCTCTCGCATCTCGACACGCCCGCGCCGTTCATCGCGATGATGCCGCAGTGGGAGTTCCTCAATTTCCTGCGCGACGAAGCGGCGGCGTTCCCCGCCTTCCGGCTGGAAATGGAGGCGGAGGCAAGCCAGTTCATCGAGGAACAGGGGCGGATCGCCGGGGTGCGACTGGCCCAGGGGCGCGAGGTGCGGGCAGGCAAGCTGGTGCTGATGGCGGACGGGCGCGGCTCGCTGTTGCGCGGGCTGGGGATGCTGCCGCTGACGCAGCTCGGCGCGCCAATGGACGTGTTCTGGTTCCGCCTCCCCAAGGCCCCGCACCGTGGCGAGTTGCTGCGCGGTGCCTTCGATACCGGACGCATGGCGGTGCTGATCGACCGACGGACATACTGGCAGGCGGCCTTTCTCATCCCCAAGGGCAGTGCCGACCTGGTGAAGGCGCGCGGTATCGGCTGGCTGCGCGACCAGTTCGCCGCGTTGTTTCCCGAACTCGACCTGTCTGGCGGGCTGGACAGCACCGAGGACCTGTTCCTGCTGTCAGTTGCGCTCGACCGGCTCGACACCTGGCACCGGCCCGGCCTGCTGGCGATCGGCGACGCCGCACACGCGATGAGCCCGATCGGCGGTATCGGCATCAACCTGGCGATTCAGGATGCGGTGGCGGCGGCCAACATTCTCGCCGAGCCGCTGGCGCGCGGACAGAATGTCGATGGTCTGCTGGCAAAGGTGCAGCAGCGGCGCGAATGGCCGACGCGGGTAATCCAGCGCGGGCAGAAGTTGGCACAGGACAACGTGATCGGCGCGGTGCTCTCAGGCAAGCCGATCACGCGGGCACCGCTGCCCGTCAGGTTGCTCGACCGGTTTGCCCTGCTGCGCCGCATACCGGGCCGGATCATCGGCCTCGGCGTGCGGCGCGAGCGGGTACGGTCGCCGGCGGCGTAAATCCCCTCCCGAGTCCGGGAAGGGGAGATCGCACTCAGGCCTTAGCCATCGCCGTTTCGAGATTTTCGACGATCTTCTCGAAGAACTTCTCGGTGGTCATCCAGCTCTGGTTCGGGCCGATCAGCAGCGCGAGGTCCTTGGTCATGAAACCGGCCTCGACCGTCTCGACGCAGACGCGTTCGAGCGTCTCGGCGAACTTCACCACTTCGGGCGTCTCGTCGAAAGTGCCGCGATAGTAGAGGCCGCGGGTCCAGGCGAAGATCGAGGCGACCGGATTGGTCGAGGTCGCGTTGCCCTTCTGATGCTCGCGGTAGTGGCGGGTGACGGTGCCGTGCGCGGCCTCGGCCTCGACGGTCTTGCCGTCGGGCGAGAGCAGCACCGAGGTCATCAGGCCGAGCGAGCCGAAGCCCTGCGCGACCACGTCGGACTGCACGTCGCCGTCGTAATTCTTGCAGGCCCAGACGAATTTGCCGCTCCACTTCAGCGCGGCGGCGACCATGTCGTCGATCAGGCGGTGCTCGTAGGAGATGCCCTTTTCGGCGAACTTTTCCTTGAAGCCTTCGGTCTCGAACACTTCCTGAAACAGGTCCTTGAAGCGGCCGTCATAGGCCTTCATGATCGTGTTCTTGGTCGAAAGGTACACCGGCCAGCCAAGATTGTGCCCGTAGGTAAGGCTGGCTCGGGCAAAGTCGCGGATCGAATCGTCGAGATTATACATCGTCATCGCCACGCCCGAGGACGGGAAATCGAAAACTTCGAGGTCGATCTTGTCGCCGTTGGTGCCGTCCCAGACCATGCGCAGCTTGCCGGGGCCGGGAATCAGGGTGTCGGTAGCGCGGTACTGGTCGCCGAAAGCGTGACGGCCGATGACGATCGGATCGGTCCAGCCCGGAACCAGCCGGGGCACGTTGTTGATCACGATCGGTTCGCGGAAGACGACGCCGCCCAGGATGTTGCGGATCGTGCCATTGGGCGACTTCCACATCTTCTTGAGCTTGAATTCCTCGACGCGGGCTTCATCGGGAGTGATCGTGGCGCACTTGACCGCGACGCCATATTTCTTGGTGGCTTCGGCCGAATCGACGGTGACCTGATCGTTGGTCTCATCGCGATATTCGATCGAGAGATCGTAATACTTGAGGTCGATATCGAGGTAGGGGAGGATCAGCTGTTCGCGAATCCACTGCCAGATGATCCGCGTCATCTCGTCGCCGTCCATCTCGACGACGGGGTTCTTTACCTTGATCTTTGCCATGTCAGTGAATGCTCCCCAAGGGTGGATTTGGCCAGCCTCTTAGCAGAGCATTGATGGTGCGCAATAGCGTCGAATCGGCTGCTGCCGGGCCAATGCTGGACACAATGCAAAGGGGATGGCAGGCGGTTGCCGGGCCGATCAAGAGAGGAACCTGCCGATGAGCGATGCCGTCCTGACCAGTGACAACAATGGCGTGCTGGAGATCACCATCAACCGTCCGGAGCAGCGCAACTGCGTCAATGCGGCGGTGGCGCGCGGCATTGCCGCCGCGATCGACCGGCTGGACAGCGAAACCGGCCTGCGGTGTGCGATCCTTTCGGGGTCGGGCGGGACGTTCTGCTCGGGCATGGACCTCAAGGCCTGGCTCGCCGGGGAAAGCGCGGCCGAAGGCGGACGCGGATTTGGCGGTATCTGCGGAAGGCCGCCGAACAAGCCGATCATCGCGGCGGTCGATGGCTATGCGCTGGCGGGCGGGACCGAGATCTCGCTGGCCTGCGACATGATCGTGGCGCGGCGCGATGCCACCTTCGGCATTCCCGAGGTAAAGCGCGGCCTCGTGGCCGGTGCGCGCGGCGTGATCTATTTGCCGCGCCTGCTGCCGCGCCAGCTGGCGATGGAACTCGCGCTGACGGGCGATCCCATCGGCGCCGAGCGGCTGGCGGAGCTTGGCGTGGTCAACCGCATCACCGACGGGCCGGCAATCGAAGCCGCGCGCGAACTGGCCGAGGCTATCGCCGCGAACGGTCCGCTGGCGCTTATGGCGACCAAGGCGCTGATGCGCGATTCGTGGAACTGGGAGCACGGCGAAATGGAGCAACGCCAGAGCCCGATCATCAAGGACGTGTTCGCTTCGGAAGATGCGCGCGAGGGCGCCAGCGCCTTTGCCGAAAAGCGCAAGCCCGTGTGGAAGGGCAAGTAGGAACGCGGATTATCGGTGAGGGCTGCGGGGAATGGTGGGCGTAGCAAGGATTGAACTTGCGACCCCTACGATGTCAACATAGTGCTCTACCACTGAGCTATACGCCCGCACCATTCCAGCGCCGTGCGGGGGCTTCGCACCCCGCGCGGAAAGGCCATGTAGCGAGGGTGCAGCAGCGATGCAACCCGCTTGTATGCCGAGTTATCCTCTAGAGACTCGCCCGGTCGTCGTGGCCGAATACGCGCTGCACCTCGAGCACGAGATCGCGCAGATGAAACGGTTTCGACAGCACCTTGGCGCTGGGCGCCTCGCGGCTGGCGCGCAGGGTCACGGCCGCAAATCCGGTGATGAACATGACTTTGGTCGCCGGGCTGATCTCGGCGCATTTCTGCGCGAGTTCGATGCCGTCCATTTCCGGCATTACGATGTCCGAAAGCAGCAGGTCGAAATGTTCGGTTTCAAGATGCGGCAGGGCAGCCACGCCGCAATCGACGGAAACCACGGAATAGCCAGCATTTTCAAGCGCGCGACCAAGGTAGGTGCGCATGGCTTCGTCGTCTTCGGCGAGCAGGATGCGGATCATCGTCGGGCTTTCCGTGAACAGGATTCGCCGGGTCTCGGCCCGGTGTCGCAGCGGGTCTAGCGCAAGGGAGTAAATTTCCTGTTTCCGTTTGCAGCGGCGAACTTTGACTTGCGGGCCGCAACAGGACAGCAAG
>CANJUF010000051.1 GCA_947477745.1 Sphingomonadaceae bacterium
ATGCGCAGGATCGACTTGGACTCGGCCTGGCAGATATAATGGACGATGGCGAGCTTGCCCGCCACGGTGATGAGCTGATCGGTGTCGTGCTGGTCGAGCAGGCTGTCTATCGACCGGGTCAGCTTGGCGGCGATGCGGATGCGATCGGCGGCGGCATGGATGTCGTTGTCGTTCTTGCCGAGCCGCGCCGCGGTTTTCTGCAGATACTGCGCGAGCAGCACCGAGTCCTTCAACTGGACCCCGGTGCCGAAACGCGAGAAATCGAAGCTCTGACCGATCCGCGACAGCAGCTCATCGTTGCCGGGAAACTGCAATTCGCAGCTCGCCCCGGCGCCGACGACAAGCGTGGTCTTGCTGCGTATCATGGCTCGCGCGGCGCTCCGTCCCCGGCGGGAGGGCGACGATGCGCTCCCGGATAGGGAGAGATACGGGCTTCATGGTTAAGATTGCCTAACCACCGGCCCGGCACCGCGACATTTCAGTGGTTTATCCTGAGGGATGATAAAAATCGTAGACCGTCTGCGCCACGGACGATGAGACGCCTGCTGCCTTCTGCAAGTCCTCAAGGCTTGCCGCGCGCACCTTGCCAGCGGTACCGAAATGGAGCAGCAGCGCGCGCTTGCGCGACGGGCCGATGCCGGGGATTTCGTCCAGCGGACTCGCCTGAATCGCCCGGCTGCGCTTGGCGCGGTGCGCGCCGATGGCAAAACGGTGAACCTCGTCGCGGAGGCGCTGCAAGTGGAACAGCACCGGCGAATTGACCGGCAACGTCTTTTCACGCCCGTCGGGAAAATGGAACACCTCGCGCCCTTCGCGCCCGTGGTGCGGACCCTTGGCAATGGCGATCAGCGGCACGTCCTCGACGCCGAGTTCCTCCAGCGCGTCCTTGACCGCGCTCATCTGCCCCTTGCCGCCATCGATCAGCACGAGATCGGGCCATGTTGTGACGCCGCCGCCCGTTGACTTTGCGCGGTCCGGATCTTCCTCGAGCGCACGCCCGAACCTGCGGGTCATCACCTCGCGCATCATTGCGAAGTCGTCATCTGTCCGGGCCGTCTTGATGTTGAACTTGCGGTACTGGTTCTTCACCAGGCCTTCAGGCCCGGCCACGATCATCGCGCCCACCGCCTTGTCGCCTTGAATGTGGCTGTTGTCGTAGACCTCGATGCGGCGCGGCACGTCGGGCAGTTCGAGAAATTCGGTCAATTCCTCCATCACCCTGGCCTGCGAGCCGCGTTCTGCCATGCGCCGTTCAAGCGCTTCCATCGCGTTGCGGCTCGCCTGTTCGACCAGACGGCGGCGGCTGCCCCGCTGCGGCATTACGATCTCGACCTTGCGTCCCGTGCTTTCGCAGAAAGCTTCTTCCAGCAGCCTGGCTTCGGGTAGTTCGCGGTCGATCAGGATCAGCCGCGCGGGCGGCACTTCCTCATAGAATTGAGCCAGGAAGCTTTGCATCACCTCCTCTTCCGAGAGACCCTCGGTGTGGCTGGGGAAGAAGGCGCGGTGCCCCCAGTTTTGCCCGCCGCGAATGAAGAAGGCCTGCACGCTGATCTGTCCGCCCTTGCCCGCAAGCGCGAAGATATCGGCGTCGCCGACCCCCTCGGCGTTGATCGCCTGGCTACCCTGGATAAAGGTCGCGGCACGAAGCCGGTCGCGCAGCATGGCGGCAGTCTCGAAATCGAGCGATTCGGCTGCCGAGGCCATCTGGACCTCGATCTCGCGCTGCACGGCGGAGGACTTGCCGCCAAGGAAATCCTTCGCCTGGCGCACCAGTTCGCCGTAACCCGCCTCGTCAATCCGCCCCACGCAGGGCGCCGAGCACCGCTTGATCTGGTAAAGCAGGCAAGGCCGGTCGCGCCGCGAAAAGAAGCTGTCGGTACAGCTCCTGAGCAGGAACAGCTTCTGCAAGGCGTTGATCGTGGTGTTGACCGATCCGGCGCTGGCGAAGGGGCCATAGTAATTGCCCTTGGCGCGCCTTGCACCGCGATGCTTCTGGATGCGCGGGATTGCATGGTCCGAACGCAGCAGGATGAAAGGGAAGCTCTTATCGTCGCGCAGCAGCACGTTGTAGGCCGGGCGGTAGCGCTTGATGAACTGCGCTTCGAGAAGCAGTGCCTCGGCTTCCGAATTTGTGGTGACGATGGTCATCGAGCGGGTCTGGCTGACCATGCGCTGGAGCCGCGAAGGCAGCCGCTCAACCTGCGTGTAATTCGCCACCCGGTTCTTGAGTACGCGCGCCTTGCCGACATAGAGTACATCGCCGCGCGCATCGTTCATCCGATAAACGCCGGGGCGGGTCGGCAGGGTGCGCACCGTATCGCGGATGACTTCGCAGCCCTTCTGCAGATCGGGCTTGTCCGAACCGCGCACGGTATCGGTCTGGCGCTCCTCGTGGAAGCGCTCGGCACCTTTGGGGTTATGCGGAGTTCCGGCGGGCGTGCGGCTCATGCAGCCCAGATAGGGCCAGCCTCACCAAATTGAAAAGGGTTGCGGGCTTAGCCTCAGAACATCTTGCGGATATCGATGCCGATCACCCGGCCCTGCGGCTCGCGGTAGCCGCGCTGATAGGCGAGCGGGACGCCGCCCTGACTGTCGGTGACTTCCTGGCGCGAATCGAACAGATTGCTGGCGTCGAGCGCGATCCTGACACCTTTGAGGAAGGGCCGCTTCTCGATCAACGACTTGCGCTGGTCGAGGTTGACGAACAAGCGGGCGCCAAGCCTGAACACGCTGCCAAAGCGCAGGTCCGAAGCGCCCGGCCCGCCGCTGGCGATGAGCCTCGAAGGCGCGGACCAGGTGCCGTTGAGCCGCAGGCCGTAGCCGTTCTTGAACGCGCCGCCTTCGAAGGAAAGCTCATGGCGCGGCACTCCGCCAGCAGTGAGGGTTTCGCCGGCGAGCTGATCAAGCACCGGACCCTCCTCGGCGATTGTCACCCGGTCGGTGAAGCGCAGTGTGTGATAGACCGACAGGTTCCACCGCCCGCCTGGCGGTCCGCCACGGCCCATCATGCCCATGCCCATGCCCATGCCCATGCCCATGTCCGCTCCCGGCCCGCCGCCGCGCCCAGCGCCGCCGCGTCTGCCCGGACCGCCGCGACCCTCGCCATCCTCGCCGCGCTCCTTGCTGAGATTGCCCGACAGGTTGAAACCCCAGCGCAGGCGCGAGCTTTCGATCTGGTCGAAGGTTACCGGACGCCGGTCGATTGCAAGCAATTGTCCGCTCGCGTCGCGGCTCACGCGGTCCGGGAACGCGGTTTCGATCGCGGGCGTGAGCAGCGGGAACGAATCGGTGACGTTGCGCGAATTGTTGCGGAAATACTCGACAAGAAGGTTGCCGCGCTTGATGAACGGCAGTTCCCACTGGGCCGACAGCTTCCAGTCGCGCCGCTTTTCGGCGAGCAGGTCCGGGTTGCCGCCGCTGGTCACCGCGACCAAGGCAGTTTCGCCGCGGGCAAAATCGTAGACCGGGACATTGAAGGTGACGATTTGCGGCGCGCCCAGCTGCGACAGCGAGGGCGCGGCCTCGTTCACCAGATAGCTGGCCTGGAGCGTCAGCTTCTCGGTCGGTTTCCAGGTCAGCCCCGCGCTCCAGTCGGTCAGCGTGCCGAAATCCGAGAGACGGTTGATGCCCGCACTGGCATTGACCGAAAGGTCGCCGATGGCGGCAAGCACGTCGTTCCTGCGACTGGTCAGCGGCAGCGACAGGTTTACGCCTGCCGACAGGTCGCCGCGTTTTAGGACGGTGCGCTGTGTAAATCCGCCATTGCCGCCCGAATTGTCGCTGCGGTCGAAATCGAAGCCCGCTTTCGCCGTCAGCGCCGCCTCGCCGGCAGGCAGGGTAAACGGCCGCCCCGACAATGTCGCCAGGGAGGACAGCGCAAGGTCCTTCGAGCGCGCCCGTTCACGGCCAGCCAGGTCTCCGCCGCGATTATCGCTGCGCGTGGTCGTGTCGGTGTAGCCCGCGTCGCCGGTGACGCTCAGGAGCCAGTTCCCCAGCGGCTTGTTGAGCGCCGCGCCGCCTTGCACAAGGTCCGTCTTGGTCTCGCGCTCAAGCGCGCGCAACTGCTGCGGGCTGCCCTGCACCAGCAGATCGTCGAGGCCCGAAAGCGAGCGCGAAACGGTGCGCGTATAGGCGCCGTTCGCGCTCAATGATCCGCCAAGCCCACCTTCGCCCAGCCCGGTCGACCAGGTGCCGTTCAGCGACACTTCCTGGCTCACGGGAGCAAGGCTGCGATACAGCCCCGGATCAGTTCCGACGGGAAGCCCGATCAGGTCCGATTGATCCTGGATGATACCGCGTTCCGCCTCGGTGAGGAGCGAGGTTCCGGTGATCTTGGCCTCGATGTTCAGGCGGCTCGGGCCATCGATGCGCAGCATGCTGCCTTCAAGCTCGCGGTTGGCATAGCCTCCGCGCGTCGGCATGTTGTATTCCCCCGCGATCTGCCGGTTCGAATAGTTGTCCTTGAGGATCAGGTTGACCACGCGCTGATCCGCCGGATAGCCGAATCGCAAGGCGACTTCCTCGGGCAGCACTTCCATGCGGCGGATCGCCTCGGGCGGGATCGAGCGCATTTCGCGAAAGCTGGAGATCCGCTGACCATTGACAAGGATCACCGGACGACCGCCGCCCCGCCCTCGCCCGCTGCCGGTCTGGGTGCTGACGGCATCAAGCAGCTCGCCGATCGAACTTGCGCCGTAAGTGGTGATGTCATCTTCGTCGAGCGTGAGCACCGGCGGCAGGTCAGTATCGACCTGACCCGCAAATCGCGTTGCAACCACTACGATCGTTTGCGAATCGCTTTCGCCTTCGGTGCCGCCTTCGCTCTCGGTCGGCGGCGCTTCCTGCGCGTTGCCAATGGCAGGTGCAGTCAGCATCAGAGGAGCAATGAGAAGGAAACGCAAGGGCAAAATCTCCGGACTAGGCGGCGTTCCCCTCCGCAGTTCACGGAGTCGGTTCGCCCAAATGGAGCATCTTTTCAATATGCCGCCGGGTATCATTTTGTCGCGTAACGATAACGAGACGATGAACGGGTGGACTTCCCTTTTGCGCAAGTCGCCGCTATGGCGCGCCGCGATGAATGAAAATACAGGCGGATACTGATCGCGCATGGCGAAAGAAGAGCTTCTCGAAATGCGGGGCAAGGTGGTCGAACTCCTCCCCAATGCCATGTTCCGGGTGGAACTCGAAAATGGCCACGAAATCCTCGGACACACCGCCGGGAAGATGCGCAAGAACCGCATTCGTGTGCTGGTCGGCGACGAAGTGCTTTGCGAACTGACTCCTTACGATCTTACCAAGGGACGCATCACTTACCGCTTCATGCCCGGCCGCGGTGGTCCGGGCCAGTTCGGCTGAGCACCGTTGGCCCTGGGCTGGTGCCCGAACCTCAACTCGTTTTAGCTTCGTCCTCGCCGCGCCGCCGCGAATTGCTGTCGCGGCTCGGCATCGTGCCGGCCGAAGTACGCGCTGCCGACATCGACGAGACGCCCCGCAAGCAGGAACGCCCGCGCGACTATGCGATGCGCATGGCGCGCGAGAAGGCGGCCGCCTGCGCCGATCCGCATCGCTACGTTCTGGCGGGCGACACTGTGGTTGCCGCCGGGCTGCGCATCTTGCCCAAGGCCGAGAGCGAGGCCGAGGCGCGCCGCTGCCTCGAACTGCTTTCGGGCCGCCGTCACCGGGTCCTGTCCGCCGTGGCGCTGCTTCACCCCGATGGGACGCTGCGCGAGCGCCTGAGCGAGACCCAGGTGCGTTTCAAGCCGCTCTCGGGTGAGGAAATCGCCGCCTATCTCGCCGGCGGCGAATGGCAGGGCAAGGCGGGCGGCTATGCCATCCAGGGCAGCGCCGAGGGCCTGATCGCGTGGATTTCGGGCAGCCATTCGGGCGTGGTCGGTCTGCCTCTGTTCGAAACGCGGGCTCTGCTCAAGGCGGCGGGATTTCCCATTGCCTGAGTGGCTGGTTGAGCAGGGGATCGGCGAGGACCGCGCGATTTGCGTGGATGCCGGAGAAGTGATTGCTGCACGGATCGACTGGCCCGGCGTGCTCGCCAGCGGACAGGTCGAGGATGCCGTGCTGGTCTCGCGCGTGCGCGGCTCGCCGCGCGGTGTGGCGCGCTTTGCCAGCGGCGAGGAAGCGCTGGTCGATCGCCTTCCGGCCAATGCCAGTGAAGGCGCCGCGATCCGGCTTGAGGTGCGCCGCCCGAGGCTTAGCGAACGCGGCCGCACCAAACTCGCCACGGCGCGCCCCACCGATCTTGCGCCGCGCCCTGCCCCGCGTCTCGCCGAGGCGCTGGAAGCAAGCGGCGTGGGGGTGACCACGGTGCGGCGATTTCCCGGCGGAGAGTGGGAGGAGCTTTGGGCAGAGGCCTGGTCTGGCGTGATCGATTTCTCGGGCGGATCGTTGCACTTTTCGCCAACGCCAGCGATGACGCTGATCGATGTCGATGGCGCCCTGCCGCCGCGCGACCTCGCTATGGCAAGCGTCGAACCGCTTGCACTGGCGTTGCGCCGGTTTGACCTTGGCGGCTCGATCGGCGTCGATTTTCCCACTTTGGAGGCAAAGGTAGACCGCCGCGCCGCCGACGAGGCGCTGCGAGCGGCGCTGGACGGATGGCCGCACGAGCGAACCGCGATGAACGGCTTCGGCTTTGTGCAGATCGTCGCGCGGCTCGAGCGGCCGAGCCTGCTGCACCGGATTGGCGGGAACCGCGTCGGCGCGGCCGCCCGCCTGCTACTGCGCCAGGCCGAGAGGGTGGAGGAACCGGGCGCACTACTCCTTACCTGCCACCCGGCGATCAAGGCGCGGCTGCGAAATGAATGGCTCGACGAACTGACCCGGCGAACCGGGCGCGAGGTTCGCCTTTCGAGCGATCCGGCGCTTGCGATCGAGGCAGGCTTCGCGCAAGCCGTGCCGCTATGACTGCAAAACTTCGCAAATGCCCGATCTGCGGCAAGCCCCGTGTCGAACAGCACACCCCGTTCTGTTCGCTGCGCTGCCGCGACCGCGATCTGGTGAAATGGCTCGACGACGGTTATGCCGTCCCCGGCCCGCCCGTCCCCCCGGATGATCCGGAAGAGGATTGACGTCAGGCCACGATGTGGATGTTCGTGGTGGCCAGGCTGAGCCCGTGCGGCGATTGAGCATATCCAAGGTGCGATGCGCAGCATCTTGCACCTTGGCATGAAGGGCTTGCAAAGGTTGCGCCGCGAGGCCATAGGCGCGGCTCCAATCGCTCGCCGGTCCTGAAAGACCGTCGCTGCGGCGATGCCCGGGTAGCTCAGTTGGTAGAGCATACGACTGAAAATCGTAGTGTCGGTGGTTCGATCCCGCCCCCGGGCACCATTGGGCCTTCCGCAGGGGTCCACAAGCTTCCGGATTAGTCCATAAAACTACGGTTTTTCATGCATTTATGATCCATATGGCTCCGCATGGGGTGGCTTGCATCCGGAAAATATGAGGGTATCTTTGAGGGTATCGGCCAAATACCCTCAAACGAGATACCCTCATGGCACTCTCTGCAACTGCTGTAAGTCACGCAAAAGGCAAAGAAAAATCATACAAGCTTGCCGACACGGCTGGCCTCTATCTGTTGGTCAATCCACAGGGCCACCGATATTGGCGCTTCAATTATCGATTTGAAGGAAAATTCAAGACGTTGGCCTTCGGGGTTTTCCCCGATGTCAGCCTCGCTGATGCCCGTGAGAAGCGAGACGCCGCCAGGAAGGTTTTGGCAGCAGGTGAAGATCCGGTTGAGCGCCGCGAGAACGAGAAGCGCGAAGCCAAGCTGATAGCGGGCGAGACTTTCGAGAAGATTGCCAAAGAGTGGCTGGCCCGCCTCGAGCTTGAAGGCCGATCTCTATCCACGATGAAGAAGATGAGGTGGATGATGGAGTTCGCCTATCCCACGCTCGCGAAGCGCCCAATCTCACAGATCACTGCCCCGGAGTTTCTTGAGGTCCTACGCAAGATCGAGGCTCGCGGTCGATATGAGACTGCAATCCGACTCCGCGGCATCTTCGGAACTCTCCTGCGTTACGCGATCGCGACCGGCCGCGCGCAGCGCGACGTCTCCTTCGACCTACGTGGTGCGCTGATCAACCCAAAAACGAATCACCGCCCCGCCCTGCTTGATCCGAAGGCCATTACCGGGCTGCTGAACGCGATGGCAGGCTATGAGGGGCAACCCACCGTTCGCCTTGCCTTGATGCTGGCACCACACCTGTTTGTGCGCCCAGGTGAGCTTCGAATGGCAGAATGGTTAGAATTTGATCTGAAAGAAGCGGTTTGGACAATCCCGGCCCATAAGACGAAAATGCGGCGCTCTCACCGAGTGCCACTTTCCCGGCAGGCCCTGATTTTGCTCCAGCAGCTCCGGCCTCTCAGCGGTGAGACCAAGTTCCTGTTCCCGAGCATCCGTTCAACCGAGAGGTCAATCACGGACAACACGCTCAATGCGGCATTGCGCCGACTTGGGTACGATAAGACGGAGATGACCACGCACGGCTTCCGCGCGATGGCCAGCACTTTGTTGAACGAGATGGGCAAGTGGCACCCCGACGCAATCGAGAGGCAGCTTGCGCACATCGAAACCAACGAGGTCAGACGGGCATATGCGCGAGGCGAGCATTGGGATGAGCGGGTCAAGATGATGCAGACCTGGTCGGACTATCTTGACCACCTTCAAGCGGGAGCGAAGCCGAAGGGTAGAAAGTTTGGCCGCCTCTGACGCTCGAAAAGCGGAAGCCTTTGTTCGGTAGTGGAGGAGGGATCCACCTAGGTATGTTAAATAATTGAAAAACGAAGGTTTTATATTGGTACGTCGCGAAGAATACCCCCAGCAATACCCCCAACTCTAGTTTGTGCGACGATCCGTGCACAGACTGCGGCGATACGGTTCTGCCATATCGTTTGGGTCCGAGATGAACTGGGAATGACGGCCGTTCTGCAGTCTCGCCCCCTGCAGGCGGCCTTTGCTTCAGCACTAAGCTTACAGCCGGGGCCGCTGTCCCATTGCTGATCGTGCTGGCCTCACCGCACCTTTGGATGATTCCGCTGATCGTGCTTGTCGCGCTGGTTTGTCTCGGGGCTCTCGGCGCAATTTCTGCAAAATTGGGCGGAGTGACGTTAGCTGGCCCAATGATGCGTCTCATGATTTGGGGCATGATGGCGCTGGTCGCGACGTCCGGCATAGGTCATATCGTGGGAGGTTAACGGAGCGCGATATTGTGGACGCTCGCTCAACTGTTTGAATGGAAGCGAGCCTAATGGACCAGCAGAAGCAAAATCTCCTGATTAAAGTTCCTGCCGTGACCTTGGGGTTCTGGGTTATTAAGATCCTCGCGACCACGCTCGGTGAGACGGGTGGCGATACGCTCAGTATGACGCTGAATCTCGGCTACCTCATGGCGTCCGTAGTCTTCATTGCGATTCTGGTCGGCTTTATCTGGTGGCAGATCGCCGCCAGAGCGTTTCATCCATTCCTCTATTGGGCGACGATCATCGCCTCCACGACCGCTGGCACGACTATGGCCGACTTCGCGACCCGCTCGCTCGGCATTGGCTATACCGGTGGATCGGCGCTGCTGTTTGTCTGCGTCCTCGGTTCGCTGGCAATCTGGTATCGAAGCATTGGCTCGATCTCTGTCCAGACGGTCCATGAGCCCAAGGCCGAACTTTTCTACTGGGTGACGATCACCTTCTCGCAGACGCTCGGTACCGCGCTCGGTGACTGGGCGGCCGACACCGGCGGTCTTGGCTACGCCGGGGCGGCGCTGGTCTTCGGCGGAGGTCTCCTCGTAACCGCGGGCTTATTCTTCTGGACCCGCGTGAGCCACATTGTGCTCTTCTGGGCCGCCTTCATTCTGACCCGCCCACTCGGAGCGGCGGTTGGCGACTATCTCGACAAGCCGATTGACCATGGCGGTTTGGCGTTCAGCCGCCCCTTGGCGTCGCTCGTTCTCGCGGTCGCGATCATCGCCCTTATCCTCGTACTTCCCCAGCGCGCCGCGAAACACGCGGCAGGGCCGCAAGCGAGCTAGTCACGGGCCGGCTGACCGGCATTCTGCGTGCGCTGACCGAAACGCGGTTACAGGTATTGTTCGACTCTCTGCCTCCGTCCACCTACTTGCTTCTAGTGGGTAAAACCTGTGGTCGCTGCGGCGGAAGCAGCCCATCGTCCTCACCGCAGCCAATTTTGATGCGCACGTCGCAAAGAGCGACATTCCCCTGCTCGTCGATTTCTGGGCATCCTAGTGCGGTCCCTACCAGCAGATGGCTCCCGACTTCACCCCCGCCGCAGGTCAACTCGAACCCAAGGTGCGTCTAGGCAAGGTAGACACGGAAGCCGAACAGGCCGTTGCTGCCCGGTATGGCATCCGCTCGATCCCAACCCTGATCCTGTTCTTAAAAGGGCGTGAGGTTGCCCGCCAGTCTGGCGCGATGCCAACTACTGCCATTGTCGCCTAGGTAAGTTAGGGCCTCTCTGCTTAGGATTTATCCCTGGCCGCGGCGAGACGTCGTTGCCAACGGTGTTTCGGATCTAACTTTCGTAGGTGTTAGGCCGAAGGCTCATGAAGGTGCGGGTTCGGCTAATAGCCCGATTGCCCGTGCGAGCTTTTCACGAACGATTTGTGCGGCCTTCGTCAATTCAGGATTATCGATAGCCTGCATCGAGGCCACCGGGTCAATTGCGGCCACTTCAACCTCGCCGGTGCGTGACTGCTGAACGATGACATTGCACGGCAACATCAACCCAACCTTGTCTTCCAGTTGCAATGCCTCATGGGCCAGGCCCGGATTACACGCCCCGAGGATCGTGTAAGGCCGGAAATCTACGTCGATCTTCGATTTGAGGGTCTGCTGGATATCGATCCGGCTGATGACACCAAACCCCTCGGTCTTGAGTGCAGCCTCGGTGCGCGCGATGGCGTCATCGAACGGAACCTGCAGCTTGGCGGCCATATAGTAGGTCATATTTGATCCTCTCATATCCGAAATCCAGGCATTGTCGGACTTACTCTGTTTTACGAGCCCTGACATGTTGCGCGTACTGTGAGACGTGGTCGCCTCACCCTACGTAAAAATGCCGATCATCATACGACTGTGCCGAAGATCGCCCCAATACCCGCCGTCAGTGCCATGGCGAGAGCGCCCCAGAAGGTCACGCGCAAGGTGGCTCTGAAAACATTGGCACCGCCGGCCCGTGCCCCGATGCCTCCGAGCAAAGCGAGGAAAACCAGCGAGGCGATTGAGACACCCGCAACCAGTAAAGCGCGTGGCATCAGCAAGACCATGGCAAGGGGCATCGCGGCGCCAACCGCGAATGTTGCCGCCGAAGTCAGGGCCGCCTGGATCGGGCGAGCGGCGGTGACTTCCGAAATGCCGAGTTCGTCCCGCGCATGGGCGCCGAGCGCATCTTTCGCCATAAGTTGGTCGGCGACCTGCCGCGCAAGGTCAGGCTCGACGCCACGCTCCGTGTAGAGACTAGTCAGTTCTTGACGTTCGAATTCCGGCTGAGCGGACAACTCCGCCCCCTCCCGAGCGAGATCGGCTTGTTCGGTGTCCGACTGGGAACTGACGGAGACATATTCACCCGCCGCCATCGACATGGCCCCGGCAACAAGGCCAGCGACGCCTGCGATCAGAACCTCGGAGGTAGCGGCGGATGCTGCTGCCACGCCTACGATCAGGCTGGCGGTCGAAACGATCCCGTCATTGGCCCCGAGAACGGCCGCCCGCAGCCAACCTATACGAGAGACGAGATGGCTTTCCGGATGTTTGTGAAGGCGGGACACCGGCATTTCTCCTGGTAATGACTTCGAACTACATCACAAACGAATGATCTGGAGCGGGTTGC
>CANJUF010000052.1 GCA_947477745.1 Sphingomonadaceae bacterium
ATCGGCCAAGGTGTGGCGCAGGACTACGTACAGGCGCATAAGTGGTTCAACCTCGGCGCAACGTCAGGAAATGCGCTTGCCGTGAAGAACCGCGACTTAGTCGCCTCCAAGATGACGCCCGCCCAGATCGCTGAAGCGCAGCGGCTGGCTAGCGCTTGGCGGAAGAAGTGACACAAACCCCGTCCAACGAGCAAAACAGTACGTAGTAGGCCATCGAACATCGCCGCTTGCAAAACCGCAAGCTCGCGGCCTAATATCAACCCCAGATGAGGCCTGCACTCCGCTAATTTAAGCAGCTAGCTGTCCCAAATAATCTGGCGACGGACAATTTTGAGAGGATAGGATTTTGCGTATAATCGCCGCCGCCTTCACCGTCGCAGCACTTGCTTTAACTGCTTCAATCCCAGCACAAGCACAGTCAATGACATTTGATAATGTCATCGCGCTTACAAAAGCAGGTCTGGGTGACGAGGCAATCATTGCCAAAATCCGTTCAGAACTGGCTGCCTTTGAACTCTCGGCCGATCAAATGATCGCCTTGAAGAAACAAGGCGTGTCTTCGGCTGTGATTGCGGCCATGATTAACCCCAGTACCGGAGGCGCCCCAGCCATGTCGATGGACTCTCCAGATTGGCGTATCCCCCATCCTTCCGGTGTTTACTCACTTTCCGAAGGCGTCAGCCGCATGTCGCGGATTGACCCGACCGTATCAAGCCAAGCCAAAACCGGGGGTATAATTGGTTATGCTCTAACCGGAGGTATCAGTTCAATGAGTGTTAAGGTTTCTATCGCGAACGAGAGTGCCCGTCTCGTAACTGGCGGATCAACAAACTTTTTCATGTTCTTTGATGAAAGCAACGATCAGACTGGCTCCAGCGTAATGGGCAGTGGAGCGAACGCTGCCGCTACATCCCCCTCAGAATTTACGCTCGTAAAACTAACGAGAAAAAAGGGCAGGCGCGAGGCGCGCGTTGGCAGCATCAATATTGGTGGCTCCAAGGTTGGCATCATGGACAAGGACAGATTATCCTACACAAGCGAAATGCTACGACCTGGCGTTTATAGGATAGATATCCCAACCTTATCTTCTGGCGAATACGCCTTTGTTTTTCCACTTTCTGGCGGCGGCACCGGCGGAGCGCTAACTGCCAAACTTTTTGACTTCTCAGTCCGCTGAATTTGAGCATACTGTGTAAAGCGCGGTATAAAAATGGGCCATTCCCCGTTTTAAAAAGGGGCCGGCCGTCGTTCGCTGCTAAAGCTCGTCAGCGGAAACGGCTCCATACTCGATAGCCCTGAGTTGAGCAGGCTGAAGAACCGCGACATAGTCGCCTCCAAGATGACACCTGCGCAGATCGCTGAAGCGCAGCGGCTTGCTAGCGCATGGCGGAAGAAGTGACCCAACGAGCGAAACAGTATGTAGCAGGAAGCGTGGGTCCCATCTGAGCAAAACGGGGGGTGCCGGGTTGATACCCCGACCAGAACCCTCGCCGGGAAACCGTGATTGCCCCAAGTGCTCGCTCTGAGCAGGTAATCCTAATTTAAAATTTTAGCTCAGCAAAAATTTCTCACGGCGCCATCGCGTGACTGATGACCAGTGCACTGGCCCATACCCCCCGGGGGGGTAGGCGAGGCTTTTGAATTTACATGAAAGATGGCTGGCCAGTGCCGTTTGGCCGTTTGGGCGCCAAACCAGAATGCCATCCGCTGCCATACAGCTAAAGTCCACGAGCTATCGGGGAGCGGTTATGGTAACTGTAGCCCTTCAGGGCATATTATCGTTTATATTCAATGAATATTGGCGGAGCGGGTGGGATTCGAACCCACGATAGGCTTTTGACCTATACACACTTTCCAGGCGTGCGCCTTCGACCACTCGGCCACCGCTCCGCATGCCTGTTAGGAATGCGTCGCCCTAGCCGCACCGGATCGCTTGCGCAAGGCGTGCGTCAGGAGGCCGGATTGCGCGAGCGCTCGGTGTCGCGGATTGCGCGCCAGATTGCCTGATCCATCTCGCGCGACGCAGGATCGCCGCGCGCCTCGACATGCTCGTGCAGCGCGACGAGCAGGCCGCGAAGTGCGCCGGTCTCGGCTTCCAGCGCGGAAAGCCGGAAATTCGCAGTGCGTCCGGACGCGGCTGCTTGGAGCCTTTCCCGCAGAGCCGCGTCATCGACGATCGCGGCTGCGTCGGCAAACAGCGCGCGCAGACGCTCGTGCTCCTCGACTTGCAGAGCGACCGCGTTCTCGCGCTCCATGCGGTCGATCGCGAGCAGCGAGGCAGCCATGCGCAGATCGTTGTGCGCGAAATCGTCGGACAGCAGCGGCATGATGTCCCGGGTGAGCTTGGTCTCGATGACCTGCAGGATCGTGGTGCGGCGCAGTTTCATCCCATTACTCCGCGCCGTTCCATGGCCCTGAGCACGACGCCGCGGTGGAACGGGCCGGCGCGCGAAACGGTCAGCCCCAGCACCATTTCCTGGCTAACCCCTTCTTCCACGCTCTTTTCGGCGGTGGTCCAGATCGCCGAGGCCTTGATCGCGGCGAACAATCGCCACCAGTCGAGCGCCTCGCGGTCGATCGCGATGCCGCTCGCCTGCTGCCACAGCTCCAGTCCGCGCTCCTCGTCGAAATACCTGCCCATCGACCACATCGGGTCAAGCGCCCAGGCGATGTCCTCAAGCGGATCGCCCAGATGGCACATCTCCCAATCGAGCACCGCGCTGATCGCCCCGTCAGGCAGGAACAGGAAATTGCCCGAACGGTAGTCGCCGTGCACAACCGACAAGCGCGCCGGGCGAGGGGGCGGGTTGCGCCGCATCCAGCGGATCGCGCCGCGCAGCAGCGGCTCGACGATATCCTCGCCCTCGTCCAGCCGCTGCTCCCAGTGGTCGAGTTCGCGTTGCCAGGCGGGGCGCGGGTCGCCTGCACCGCGCAGCATGTCGAGGCCAAGTCCGCCCGTATCGAGCGAGGCCAAAGCACCAAGGTGAGTCCAGAAATTGCGGCCGACTGCGCCCGACTCGCCCTCGTAAGGATCCTCGGAGTTGAAGAAATGCCCCGGCTTGCCCGGCGCCATGTCCATGATGAAGAACGGGCGTTCGAGCCATTGCCGGTCAAGCTCGAGGAAATGAACGCGCGGGATCGGCACGCCCTTTCCGGCCAGCGCGGAATAGACGGTGTATTCGAGATCGTGCTCGGCATTGACGAGGCCGGCCTCGGGCGCGCGGCGCAGGATGAACCAGCCCTGTTTCGCCTCGCCCGCTTCGCTCCACTTTGCTTCGTAGCGGTAAGTTTCCTGGCTGGAGCCGCCATGGATACGCGAAAGGCCCGACACCTCGATGCCGCTGGCCGAGGGCATGCGGTGCGCGAGATAGCGCGCGAGGCCAATTTCAAGATCGCTCAAGCCCGTCCCTTTCGTTCTTGGCCTTCGCCTAACACTCTCGCCGCGCGCGTCAAACACCTGCGCGCCTCGCTTGACGCGCAGCTTCGCCTGGGCGAAGCCGGGACAGGCGTCGGCAAGGCAGTGAGACCGGCGAACGGGAGCGAATTGCGGTGCTGAATTTCCTCGACGACTACCCGATCCACCAGACCCCCGAGCCGATCGCGCATCCTGCCACGGCTGACCGGAACGTCTATGACCGCTTCTTCTTCGACGGCTTTTCCGACGATGGCGAATGGTTCTTCGGGATCGCGATGGGGCTCTATCCGCATCGCGGCATTCTCGACTGCGCGTTCAGCCTGGTGCGCAAGGACGGCTTGCAGCGCACCTTCTATGCTTCGCGCCGCGCGCCCTCCGAACGCACCGACATGAGCGTCGGCCCCTTCCGCCTGATCGTCGAGGAGCCGATGCGCCGCACGCGTGTGGTGCTCGACGACAACGAGAGCGGGCTCGGCTGCGATCTCACCTTTTCCACCCGCACCGGCGCGATCGAGGAAGCGCGGCAGGTGCTGTGGAGCGGGCCGCGCAAGGTGATGGATTGCACCCGCTTCGACCAGTTCGGCCGCTGGAGTGGCACGATCCGCAGCCCTGATGGCGATATCGCGGTCGATCCGGCGCACACCTACGGCGTCAAGGATCGCTCGTGGGGCGTGCGCAAGCTTGGCGAACCCGATATCGGTGGTGCGCCCGCGCAGAAGCCGGGCGGCGCGTTCTTCCTGTGGGCGCCGCTGTTCTGGGGCGACGAAATCAGCCAGGCGGTCATCTATGACGGGATCGACGGCAGCCCGCTGATCCGCGACGGTATGACCGCGCCGTTCTACAACGCCGAGCCGCAAGGCCCGGAAGCCGAGGACCGACGCATGGTCAGGCTCGCCAGCGCGCGCCACCGCGTCCGCTATCGCCCCGGCACGCGGCTGGCGGACAGCGCCGAGATCGATCTCGTGGGCCACGATGAGACCGTGCGCACGGTGAGCTTCGAGCCGATCCTGCGTTTTCACATGAAAGGCATCGGCTATACCCATCCCGAATGGGGCCACGGCATGTGGAAGGGCGAGCTGGCCGTGGGTCACGAGAGCTTCGATCCCGCGACGATCGACCTGCTGCACCCTTCGCATTTCCACACCCAGCAGGTTTGCCGGGTGAGCGACGGCGCGCGCAAGGGTATCGGCGTGCTCGAACAGGTGGTGATCGGGCCATACGCGCCTGCCGGGTTCACTGGCCTCGCGGATGGGGCGAAATAGGAGGCTGGATGATGGCGCCTGAGGAAAAGAGCGCGTTCAACGACGCGTGGCTCAAGGCATGGACCGATAAGCAGGTCGATGGCGTCGCCAATATGTATGCGCCCGACTGCACCTATTGGGATTCGTCGTGCAAGGGCCTGACGGGGCGCGAGGCGCTGCGCGGATATCTGGCGCAAATGTTCGCGGCGGTGCCGGAATGGACTTATCATCCCGACACGATCTGGCCGAACGAGCAGGGCTTCTGTGCGCACTGGTTCCTCGACATGGGCGGCAAGCGGATGCGCGGCTTCGACTTCGTTATTCTGAAGGACGGGCTGATCGCCCATAACGAGGTTTATACGGTGGAGGTTTAGGCTGCGGAATCTCGCCGGAAACCAGTTTGGGCGCTTACCAGCCAAACCGCGCGTCCGCCGAATCGCGCAAGGCCCGCCGCTGCCGCTGGCGCAGTTCAGCGCTAACCACCGGCAAACTCGTGCGGTCACGAACGGAAGCCGTCTTCACAACGGTGCAGTGCGGGATCGGAAGATTTCCATCGGTCAACTGCCAGCGGATCGCGATGTGGCCTTCACGATGGCCGGCGGTTTCGAGCCAGTTGGCCGTGCCGGGGTCATCCTGCGACAGCACGAAAGTCACCGAGCCATCGTCGTTAAGATGAGCGCCGGCACAGGTCAGACCGGAGAAATACCTGCGGTAGTCGAAAGATTCGTACCAGCCGTTGCCCACCTGAACATCCCAGTAGGCGCAGGGCGCGGGCGGAGTGACCTCGACGAGCAGGGCCTCGTCATTTTCGAGGGACCAGCGGGCCGTCACGGCATTTCCGCCTGGAACTCCGCCACTCGTGGAGGTTGGATCGCCAATATCCGTGACGAAGGTGTTCTTCGCCTTCTCCACCATTTCAGACTGAAACATGGGAATGAAGCGCGAATACATTGCACCTGCCCGGTCGAGCATGGATAGGGCGGACTCAAGATCGAGAGTGTGCGGCTGTGCCTCCGGACATGATAGGTTCTCGATCGTCAGGTCCTGCATCGGTTCGACTTCGTCGGGGGCCGGGTAGAACTGGCGAAGCAACACTCGCTCGCTCCATTCGTCGCTGCGGAGCCAGTTTACTGGACCCGATGTCGGCTTGGTGGGAGCAATCAGCAATTCGAAGGTTCCGTCTGCAACAAGCTCGAGATCGGGCAGGAAGAAGGCTTCGCCAAACGAACTTAGTCCTTCCCTGATCGCGGCCGGGGAGCGGCCCAGGATGGCCGACACCCAGATCGCTGAACCGCGCGAACCGCGGATACGGAACGTGTCGTGGGGATTGATCGGCGCGGAAAGATAAAGGCCTTGCGGGTTATCGCCGCCCATCTTGAGATGCGGGTCAAGCGCAGTCCAGAAATAGGGATCTTTACTGTCTTTGTTCTCCGTTGCGCCGCTCAGCGCAAGCCATGACATGCGCCCTAGATGTCGAAGGCCCTCGGCAAGGTCGATCTCGTCGTGCGTCATCGTTGCCCGGAGAGCGGCAACGCCGGTTTCCTCGAGCGTTCGGCACCAGCGACGCCATGCATCCGAGGCCAATTCAATCTGGTTTTGCGGCGACTGCTCCATTTCCGTTCTCCCTTGCCCCCCTACTCCCTCACCGTCACCACCAGCTTGCCGATCGCGCCGCGGCCGCGCATCCGGGCGAGCGCAGCGGGCGCATCCCCGAAAGCGAACTTCTCTGAAATCAGTGGCTTGAGCTTTCCAGTTGCGAGAAAATCGAACACCCTCTGCATCTGTTCGGCGAACTTGTCTGGGTTGAGCCCGACCCACGCGCCCCAGAACACGCCGATCACCTGGCAGCCCTTGAGCAGCGTCAGGTTGAGCGGCAGCTTCGGGATGCCGGCGGTAAAGCCGATCACCGCATAGCGGCCCTCCCAGCCGATCGAGCGGATCGCGGGTTCGGAATAGTCGCCGCCGACCGGATCATAGATCACGTCATAGCCCTTGGGGCAGGCTGCCTTGAACTGGTCCGCCAGCGCGTGCGAGGCCGCCTTGTCGAGAGGCCCACGCGGATAGACGATGCATTCGTCCGCGCCTGCCGCCAGCACCGCCTCGCGCTTTTCGGGCGAGGACACCGCCGCCACCACCCGCGCGCCCATCGCCTTGGCAAGCTCGACCGCCGACATGCCGATGCCGCCGCCCGCGCCCAGCACCAGCACCGTCTCGCCCGGCTTGAGGCCGGTGCGGTCGAGGTAAGTGTGGATCGTCGTCCCGTAAGTCATCATCATGGTCGCGCCGAGATCGAAGGGCACGGTGCCGGGCAGCTTGACCACCATGCCGCCGGCCTTGCACACTATGTATTCAGCGAGCCCGCCGTGGCCGCCGATGGCGACGATCCGGTCGCCCGGAGCGAACCCGGTGACGCCATCGCCCACCGCCTCGACCACGCCCGATACCTCGCCGCCCGGGACGAAGGGGCGCTGCGGCTTGAACTGGTAGAGGTCCTCGATCGTCAGCGCATCGGGATAGTTGAGCGAGACGGCGTGGACCCGCACTTTGAGCTCGCCGGGGCCGGGCTCGGGCGCTTCGATCTCGGTCAGTTCCAGCGTTTCGGCGGGGCCGGGGTTCCTGCTGAGCCATGCTTTCATCGTTTGGTCCGTTTCATGCGTTGCGGGCGGTCATGCCGCCATCGACCGGGATCACCGCGCCGGTGACATAGCTGGCGGCGGGCAGGCACAGGCTGAGGATCATGTGCGCGAGTTCGACCGGCTGGCCGTAGCGGCGCAGCGCGGTGCGGCGATGGGCGAAGGTGTTGCGGTCGTTCTCCGGAATCTTCTCGGTCAGTCCGGTCAGCACCGGGCCGGGAGCGATGGCGTTGACGGTGATCCCCTCCTTGCCGAGATCGACCGCCATTGCCTTGGTGAAGCCCGCGACGCCGTGCTTGGCCGCGACATAGGCGCTGTTGCGCGCGGTCGCGCCGAACGCCTCGGTCGAGGCCACGTTGACGATCCGCGCGGCGTCGCTCTGCCGCAGGAACGGCAGGGCGGCGCGCAAGGTGCGCTGGTGCGCGGTGAGCAGCACGTCGAGCTGCCACTGCCAGACATCGTCGAAATCCGGCGCTTCGAGCGCGGTCAGGCGTGCAGCGCCGGCATTGTTGACGAGGCAGTCGAGCGCGCCGAAGTGGCTCGCAGCCTCACCGATCACCGCGACGATGTCCACCGGATCGGTCACGTCGAGCATCCACGCCCTGGCATCGCCGCCTTCTGACCGGATCGCCGAGGCGACAGCTTCCGCGCCCGCGCCATCGAGATCGCTCAGCGCGACCCTTGCGCCTTCGCGCGCGAACACGTGCGCGCTGGCCTCGCCGATGCCGCTCGCTGCGCCGGTGATGAACACCACGCGCCCCTGCATCGAGCGCGACAGGTGGGGGACCTCGTGCGTCATTGCGGTTTGCCCTGCATCACCGCTTCTGCCCTTTCGATGAATTCCTCGACCGATCGGCCCAGATTGGCAAGCCGCTGGTCGGCACTGTTGCCTTTGCTGAAGCGGTCGAACAACTGCTGCACGGCCACCCCCGTGCGCCAGTCGGCAAAGGCCTCGTACCAGCGCAGCCGGTCCGGATCGATCCCCATGCGATCCGCGTAAAGCTGCGCGAAAATGCGGCTCTCGGGCAGGCCGAGGCTTTGCGCGCGGCGCATGAAGCGCCAGTACGACAGGCAGATGCCGACATCGACGAGCGGATCACCCAGCGTCGCCATGTCCCAATCGAACACCGAGACAACACGGTCCGGATCGCCGGGCAGGAACTGGCAATTATCGAGCTTGTAATCGTTGTGGACCAGCGCAGGCGGGCCAGAGCGCGGCATCTGTTCGGCAAGCCGTTCGCCCATTGCCTCGTAGCGCGCGCCGCATTCGGCGGAGGCAACGCGGCGCCAGCGGTCGCGCCAGCCCGCGACCTGCCGCTCGACGAAGCCTTCCGGCTTGCCAAGGTCGGACAGGCCGACCGCCGTGTAATCGACCTGGTGGAGATCGGCCAAAGCATCGGCCATGGCTGCCGCCAGTCGCATCCCTAGATCGGGCAAGCCTGCCATGGATTCGGGCGCTTCGCCGAAGATCACCACGCCGCCGCTGCGATATTCCGAGACCACGAAAGGCGCGCCGATCACCTCGGTCTCCTCGCACAGCGCATAGGCGCGCGGCGCACAGGGCCACGCCTGCCACAGCTTTGAGAGGATCGCGTGTTCGCGGTGCATGTCGTGCGCGCCGGGCGCGATCTTGCCGAAGGGCGGGCGGCGCAGCACCAGTTGCAGGTCGCCGAAGGCCAGCCGGTAAGTCAGGTTTGCGGTGCCGCGCGGAAATTGCGCGACCGACATCGCATCGGCGGGTAGCTCCGGCACATGGCCGCGCAGCCACTCTTCCAGCCGGGGCCAGTCAAGCTCGTCACCCTTGCGGATGGGAGCGGTCTCCGGCTGCTCCTCGCTCACTGGCGGCCGTGTTCCCGCATGACCGCGCCGTACTTTTCATGCGCCTTTTCGAGCCGGATCGAGCGGGTGTAATCGGGGAACGTGGTCTCGCAGGGCGTCACTTGCCGCAGCAGCAGGCGGGCGAGCGTCGACTTGTGCAGTTCGGTCGGCCCGTCCGCCAGCCCGACATGATAGGCGTTGAGGATCATGTGGACGAAGGGCGCTTCGTCCGAGACGCCGAACGATCCGTGGACCTGCAGCGCGCGGTCGGCGATGCGCTTGAGCACGCCGGTCATGCCGACTTTCACCGCTGAAATGTCGGCGCGCACCTTGTTGTAATCGTTGAACTTGTCGATCCGCCAAGCGGTGCGCATCAGGAGCAGGCGGAACTGTTCGAGCTCGAGCCACGAATCGGCGACCATTTCCTGCACCATCTGCATATCGGAGAGCGGACGGCCCCGCGTCTTTCGCGACACCGCGCGCTGCATCATCATGTCGAGCGCGTTCTGCGCCATGCCGACGGTGCGCATCGCATGGTGGATCCGTCCGCCGCCAAGCCGGGTCTGCGCCACCACGAAAGCGCCGCCGCGCGTCCCCAGCATGTTGGCGACCGGCACGCGCACCTTGTTGTAGCGGATATGCGCGTGCTCGGCCTTGGGATCGGTGCGCTCTCCCCAGCCGCCGATGCCGACATTGCGGATGATCTCGATGCCCGGCGTGTCGCTCGGCACGATCAGCATGGTGTGGCGGCGATAGGGTTTGTCGTCGGGATCGGTGACCACCATGGCGATGAAGAACGCGGCGTGCTTGGCCATCGAGGAGAACCACTTCTCGCCCTCGATTACCCACGCGTCACCATCGAGCGTCGCCTTGCAGGTGAACTCGAGCGGGTCGGAGCCGCCTTGCGGTTCGGTCATCGAGAAGCAGGAGAATATCTCGCCGTCGAGCAGCGGCTGGAGATATTTGCGCTTGTGCTCATCGGTGCCGTAATGGGCGATGATCTCGGCGTTGCCGGTATCGGGGGCCATGCAGCCGAAGATCATCGGCGCGTTGGCCGCGCGGCCGAGGATCTCGTTCAGGAGCGCCAGCTTGACCTGGCCGTGACCCAGCCCGCCCAGTTCGGGCGGCAAGTGCGTGGCCCACAGGCCCTGTTCGCGCACCTTGGCCTGCAGCGGCTTGATCAGCGCGTTGCGATAGGGATCGTTGACGTCGAAAGGGTTGTCGAGGATCAGGCGCAGCGGCTCGATCTCTTCGCGCACGAACGTGTCAGCCCAATCGAGCTTGGCCTGATATTCGGCGTCGGTTTCAAAATCCCACATCTGTCCATTCCTCTCGGTTATTTCTTACATCACGCCGCCATCGACCACGATGTTGGCGCCGGTTGTGTAACTTGAGCCATCGCCCGCAAGGTAAAGCGCGGTGGCGACGATTTCGCGGGGCTCGCCGAAGCGCTTGAGGCCGACGCGGGCCTTCATTGCCTCGCGGTCCTGCCAGCCTGCCGAAATGTCGGTCTCGAAGCTGCCCGGCGAGATCACGTTGACGCGCACCTTTGGCGCGAACTCCTTGGCGAAGGCGAGCGAGACGGTGTTAAGCGCGGCCTTGGCGGCGGCATAGGGGGCGTAAGCGGGCTGGGGCCGCAGCGCGCCGGTGCTCGAAATCTGGATGATCGAGCCGCCGTTGCCCGCTGCCATGCGCGCGCCGATCAGCGCGGTCAGTCGGAACGCGCCCTTGAAGTTGACGCCCATGACTTTGTCGAACAGCGCCTCGCTCGTTTCTACAGAGGACGGCGCGCCCGGCGACATTCCGGCATTGTTGATCAATACGTCGATCTTGCCGAAAGTGTCCCACGCCTTGTCCGCCAAAGCGTTCACCTGTTCCCATTCGCCGACGTGGCAGGGGATGCCTGCGGCGCGCCCGCCGAGCGCGCGTAATTCCGCCGCCACCGCATCGCAGGCTTCGGCCTTGCGGCTGGAAACGATCACGTCCGCGCCGTGTTCGGCAAAGCCTTGCGCCATGGCCCGGCCAAGCCCGCGCGTCCCCCCGGTGATCAGCACCACCTTGCCGGTAAAATCGAACTCGAAGGCCATTGTCGCTGCGCCTCTCCCTTGCGCTTGTCGGGCTAGCTCGTAAGGACTGGCCCCGATTGTTCCAACCCATTTTCGCGCGGGCCACGAACAGGCCGGGGGAGTCCAGATCGAGATGAGCAGCAACGCCGCGCAGCCGCTGATGTCCATTGCCGAGGCCAATGCAGTGCTGACAGCACCCGATGGCCGTTTCCCGATGAAGCAGATCAGGGTGCAGGGCGAGGACTATGCGGTTTTCGAGGGGCTTCCCGAGACATTTTCCGAGCTGTTCGAGGCGACGGCCAAGTTCGGGGACCGCGAATACCTTATCTATGAGGACGAGCGGGTCACCTTCGACGCTTTCCGCCGCGCGGTCGTTGTCCTGGCGAACCGGCTGGCGGACGAAGGCGTGCGCAAGGGCGACCGCGTCGCGATCGTGATGCGCAACCTGCCCGAATGGTTCGTCGCCTTTTATGGCGCGGCGCTGGCGGGCGCGGTCGTCACCCCGCTCAATGGCTGGTGGACCGGGCCGGAGCTGGAATTCGGCCTCGCCGATTCGGGCGCA
>CANJUF010000053.1 GCA_947477745.1 Sphingomonadaceae bacterium
CGCCACAGGATCGAGAACATGTTCGGGAAACTCAAGGACTGGCGCCGCATTCATACCCGCTACGACCGATGCGCCCACACATTCATGTCTGCCATCTGCATCGCCGCAACCGTCATCTTCTGGCTCAATCAATGAGTCCTGAGCCTAGTGGACGATTCGCTGGGGAGTTTTTGACATGGCGCACCGCTTCGAAATCAGGAAGAACAAGAAGGGCGAGTTCGTCGCCTATTTCTGTCACAATGCCGAAACGATGTTCTGGACCGAGGGCTACGCCAGCAAGACCAGCGCAAAGAACGCGATTGCGTCGATCCTGAAGAACGGGCCGGGGGCTGAAATTGTCGACAAGTCGGCGGACTAGCGCCTAACCCTTCGCCGCCATCAGCGCGGCATCGCTTGCCAGCTTGTCGACGCGCTCGTTTTCGACGTGGCCATTATGCCCGCGCACCCACTCCCATTGGATGGTGTGGCGCTTTGCGGCATCGATCAGCTCATGCCAAAGGTCGGCATTGCGCACCGGCTGCTTGCTGGCGTTGATCCAGCCCTTGCGCTGCCAGCCGTCGATCCACTTGGTCATGCCGTCGATGACATAGCGGCTGTCGGTATGAAGCTTGATCTCGCAGGGTTCGATCAGCGCCTTCAGCGCCTCGAGCACGGCGGTCATTTCCATGCGATTGTTGGTGGTATCGGCGGCAGATCCGACAAGCTCCTTCTCGTGCTTGCCCATGCGCAGCAATGCGGCCCAGCCGCCTGGACCGGGATTGCCCTTGCAGGCGCCGTCAGTGAAGATTTCAACTCGCTTCAAGATTGCAGTTCCGTAATCTTAGTCTGACCCGAACAGACCGGCATTTGCGGGATCGGCGTAGAACGCCAAACGCCGCGCGAAGGCCAAAGGATCCTTGCGGGTCACCAGCGCACCGGGCGGCGTATGCAGCCAATCATAGGCACGCGTAGCGATAAAGCGCATTGCTGCGCCCCGTGCCAGAACGGGAAGGGCCAGCCGTTCTTCATTTGCGAGCGGACGAACGGCCTCGTAGCCTTCGAGCAGCGCGCGCGACAGCGCCGGATCGAAGCGCGCACCGTCGCCCGAAAAGCACCATGCCGCGTGAGTGACCGCAACATCGTAAGCGAGCAGGTCGCAGCAGGCGAAGTAGAAGTCGATCAGCCCAGCGACCTCGTCGCCGCGCATCAGCACGTTATCGGGAAACAGGTCGGCGTGAATGACGCCGCGTGCCAGTCCGGTGGGCCACCTGGCGGCAAGAAATTGCAGTTCGCTTGAGACGGTCCGTCCCAGCTCGGGGTGGATCGAGGCAAGGCCCTCTTCGCCGCAATCGCTCAGCAGACGCTGCCAGGCGGCAAGGTCCATGCCGTTATCGCGGCTTGCCGGAAAGTCCGCAGCCGCGAGATGTATCTGTGCCAGCGCCCCGCCGACTGAACGGGCCTGTCGCGGAGTCGGTTCGCTGACCGAGACACCGGGCAGGAACTCGATAAGCGCCAGCGCCTTGCCATCATACAGCCGGAAAGCGCGATTTTCGCGGTCGTGAATGGTGCGCGGCACCGGGCAGCCGCGCTCGGCAAGATGATCGAGCAGGCCGAGGAAGAACGGCATGTCGCCGGCATCGACCCGGCTTTCGTACATGGTGAGGATAAAGCGCAGCGGGCCGCTACCCGTACCCTCGGTTTCGACCAGCCAGTTGCTGTTGGACACGCCCTCGGCAATACCCTTGGCCGAAACCAGTGCACCGACATCGAACTCGCCGATGATTGCGGCCATCTGTTCTGCGCCGATATTGGTATAGACAGCCATGGTTGAAGATCAGGCTGTGAGCTGGCGCGGCAGTTTGAAAGTGATGGTCTCGCGCGCCGAGATCGTCTCCTCCTCACGGACTTCGCGAAACTCGCCAAGCCGGGCGATCACCTCGCGCACCAGTTCCTCAGGGGCGGATGCTCCGGCAGTCAGGCCAAGCGTCTGCACGCCGTCCAGCCATTCGGGTGCGAGTTCGGCCGCGCGCTGGATAAGCCGGGCGTGCGTGCCCATGCGTTCGGCGACCTCGACCAGGCGCTGCGAATTGGAGCTGTTCGGCGCGCCGATCACCAGCAACAGATCACAGGCGGGTGCGATCCGCTTGACCGCTTCCTGACGGTTGGATGTGGCATAGCAGATGTCTTCCGCCTTGGGGCCGGAGACACCGGGAAACCGTGCCTCGATTGCGGCAATGATTGCTGCCGTATCGTCAACCGAAAGCGTAGTCTGGGTCAGATAGGCGAGCGGCTCATCGTTGCCGAAAGCCAGGCTGGCCACGTCTTCGACCGTTTCGACCAGGGTCATCGAGCCTTCGGGCACCTGCCCAAAAGTTCCGATCACCTCGGGGTGACCGGCATGGCCGACAAACAGGATGTGGCGGCCCGATGCGATCTGGCGCTCGGCCTCGCGGTGGACCTTGCTGACCAGCGGGCAAGTCGCATCTAGCCAGTCGAGCCCGCGTTCGGTCGCGGCCGCGGGCACCGCCTTGGGGACGCCGTGCGCGCTGAAGATCACTGCAGCGCCGTCGGGCACTTCGTCGAGTTCCTCGACGAACACAGCACCCTTCGCCTTGAGTCCATCCACGACGTAGCGGTTGTGGACGATCTCGTGGCGCACATAGACCGGTGGGCCATAGCGATCGATCGCACGTTCGACGATCTCGATCGCCCGTTCGACGCCTGCGCAAAAACCGCGCGGCGCTGCGATCAGGACGCGCAGTGGCGGCTTGTCGGCGGATAATGGGGTGTTCATGATGCCGCCTCTAGCGCTTTGCCGCGCGGCTCGCTAGGGCAAGCGCAATCCAGATCGAGGACGCTACGATGAAACTCCGCTCTCGCCTCACCCTGACCATGCTGGTTGCCGCCACGGCCCTTGGCGGGCTTGCCGGGTGCAAGACGCGCGGCGAACTGGTGGTCGATGAAAGCGTGGGTGTGACCGCGGTGCGCTCGCGCTGCCCTGCGGTGGGCGTGCCCAGTCCCGCTGGCGATGTCACCCTGTTCGGCGGCGCGGGACAGAAGACCGCCGACAATATCGATGTCGTCGCGGTGCTGACCAACGTCCGCTCGCAGTGCAGCGAAACGCCCGAGCAAATCACCTCGAGTGTGTCGTTCGAGATACAGGCCAAGCGCAGCGATACGCGCGGCGCGAGGCAGGTCACCTTGCCCTATTTCGTTTCGGTCCTGCGCGGCGCCAGCACGGTGGTCAGCAAGCGGGTCGGCCAAGTGACGGTATCCTTTGCCGATGGACAGGAACGCGCCAGCGAATCGGGAAGCGGCGCTGCCTATGTCGATGCCGCAGAGGCGACCTTGCCCGAGGACATCCGCGAGAAGATCACGCGCAAGCGCCGCGCCGGCGACGCCGATGCCGCGATCGACCCGCTGTCCGATCCCGACGTGAAGGCCGCACTGGCCCGCGCCGAATTCGAGGTGCTGGTCGGCTTTCAGCTTAACCAGGACCAGCTCGCCTACAACGCAACGCGGTAAGTAGATTATCGCTTGCGTTCAGTCAGCGCGTCACGCGCGGCGGCGGCGATCCGCTTGCGGTCGGCAAGGTCGCTTTCGGAAAGGGCGGGCAGCAGGTGTACGGTGAGCCGCACCGGCCGCCAGCGCGCCGCAATCTTCAGGTAACTGTGTCCGCCATGTTCGTCGCCCACCCAGGCGATGGACGGTGTGTCGGCGCCGTAGTCTAGCAGAACGGGATGGACCGCCACGCCTGCGGGCACCGGGGTCAGCGCCGAGAGCAGCGATGACTTGAAAGGCAGGATCGCGGTTCCGTCGCTGGTACCGCCTTCGGCAAAGATGGTGAGCGCGCCGTTTTCGCCGATCGCCTCGCGTACTTGCTCGACCTGCTCGGCGACGCTCGCCCGGTCGTGGCGGGCGACGAACACGGTGTCGTTGAGGCGGCACAGCCAGTGCAGCCAGCCGTGAGCGACAAGGCCGTCGTTGGCGATGAAGGCTGTGCCGGTCACCGCGCCAAGCGCCGGAATGTCAAGCCAGGAAACGTGGTTGGAGATGAGAAAGACCCCGCGCCGCAGGCGGGTTCCGCTCACCGTGACATCAAGGCCGAGGATGCGGTTGACCCCGGCGAAGAACAGGCGGGGCACTGGATTGTGCGACGTGAAAGGACGGCAGAGACCGAACACCGGCAAGATCAGCGTCAGCCAAAGCACGAGCGAGAGACTGCGCAGCCCGATCAGCGTCCAGCCGGCGGGACTGGGGCGCACGCGCTCCAGGCTTCGCGCCGCGCTCACTCTTCGGGCGGGCTGTCTTCCCGGTCGATGCGAACCCCGAACAGCTCCATGCGGTGATCGACCAGCCGGAAGCCCAACCGCGCGGCGATCTGGCGTTGCAGCGCTTCCAGTTCGGGATCGACGAATTCGATGACCTTGCCGGTCTCGACGTCGATCATGTGGTCATGATGCGCTTCGGGAGCGGCTTCATATCGGGCGCGCCCGTCGCCGAAATCGTGCCGGTCGAGGATACCGGCCTCTTCGAACAGACGCACGGTGCGATAAACCGTGGCGATTGAAATGCCGGGGTCGAGCTGGCTGGCGCGCTTGTGGAGTTCTTCCACGTCGGGGTGGTCGTTGCTCTCCGACAGGACGCGCGCGATGATCCTGCGCTGTTCGGTGATACGCAGGCCGCGCTCGGCGCAGAGTGCTTCGATGTCGATCGGCTGGTGCAAGAGTTGCCCGTGTGCTGAGTGAGTGACAGGGCTCACCTTACGGGCGGCCACCGCGCTTCACAAGCGCGATGGCCAGTTCCCGCGCTTATACCTTCGCTTTGGGCTTGTGGCCGCGGCGTACGCCGGGCTTGCGGCCAAGACCGATCTTCTTGGCAAGTTCGCGGCGCTTTTCGGCATAGTTGGGCGCGACCATCGGATAGTCGGCAGGCAAGTTCCAACGCTGGCGATACTGCTCGGGCGTCAGGTTATAGTGCGTCATCAGGTGACGCTTGAGCATCTTGAGCTTCTTGCCGTCTTCAAGGCAGACGATGTAATCGGGCTTGATCGAAGCGCGAACCGTAACTGCCGGTTCTGGGCGGGCTTCGACCGGGGCCGGAGCATTGCCCAGGCCGGCAAGGGCGCCATAAACACTGGTGATAAGCGAAGGAAGTTCTTCGCCGTTGACGTTGTTGTTGCTCACGTGCGCTGCGACGATATCTGACGTCAGCGTGATGAGCGTCTCAGCCATGTTGATTGAATCGTTTTCCATTGTTTCCTCTTGTTCGACCCGAGATGAATAGGGATGTTAGGCGTCGTTAGGCGCGCCAGATTAGTGAGCCGCCAGCAAAGACACAAGCATTATCATCACGATTTGTTGCGGAGCGGCCGGGCGAAAGTAACCGCGTCGATTCGCTGTCCGTCGTTCGTGCGGTAATAGTTGGGACGCTCGCCCACCGGCTCGAAGCCAAGGCCGCGATAAAGATGCTCTGCAGGGTTGCCGCGCCGCATTTCTAGAAACAGTCGGTCTGCGCCTCTCGAGAGGCCCTCGCGGGCCAGCATTTCGACCAGCACAGTGCCCAGACCCTGCCTTCTGAACTGCGGATCGACTGCCAGCAGCAGCAATTCGGTTTCGCCCGCGATGGTGCGCGCCAGGGTGAATCCCGCCGCCTGCTCGCCGGGAGCGGCCGGTTCGCCAGCAGGGGAGATCAGGCAATAGTGGCAGAACCCGGCAAGCAGCGAATCCTCGACTTGGCGGCGGGTCCAGGCCTCACCCCATTTCGGCACGAAGGCGGCGCTCATGACCGCCATCAGCCGGGGCAGATCCTCACGCAGCGCCGCGCGCATCAGGCTGCCCCCGGCAGGCGGGCATCGGGGCCGCGCCCGTAGATCGGATCGAGCTTTTCGCTGAGCATGACCGATGGCAGCACCGCGAAGGCGCGGGCATCGGGAAGCAGGGTAAGCGCCGTCCCGCTCCCGCGCAAATCGACAAGCGCCTGTGCCTGATTTCCGGCAACAAGATCCTCGGTTGCCATTGCGGCCGCCGCTGTCGGAGAGAGCGAGGCCAATGGACCGGCCGAGTGCCCGCGCGCATTGAAGTGTTCGACGAACCATTCGCCGTGGCCGCCAGTCATGGCGACGGCAACCGGCACGTCACCTGCCTGATTGCGCGCCATTGCCGCAACAAGCGCGAGCGTCGGATATCCGCAGGCTTTGCTCTGCCATGCAAAAGCCAGCGCGCGCGCGGTTGCGATGGCGACACGAACGCCGGTGAAGCTGCCTGGCCCGAGGCCTGCGACAACGCGGTCCGCCTCGCCCTTGCCGGGAAGGTCGCCGATCATTGGCACCAGCCGTTCGGCATGACCGCGCATGAGCAGTTCGAATTGCCCTGCGATCAATTGGTCATGGTCGAACAACGCGACCGAGCAGGCCTCGGTCGAACAGTCCAGGACCAGCGTGCGCATCGGACCGGCGAGGCTGGTCCGCGCTAGGCGGCGCGCACTTCGCTGACTTCGGGAACGTAATGCTTGAGCAGGCTTTCGATGCCTTGCTTGAGCGTCGCACTAGACGAGGGGCAGCCCGAGCAGGCGCCCTGCATGGTAAGGTAGACCACGCCTTCACGGAAGCCGCGGTAAACGATGTCGCCGCCGTCCGAAGCAACCGCGGGGCGCACCCGCGTCTCGATCAGGTCCTTAATCTGCGCGACCACGTCGTCATCTGCGGGATCGCTGCCCAGATCGGCCAGGTCCTCTGCGGGTACTGCAATGCCCGAGGCATCGCCGCCCGCGAACAGCGGCGCGCCCGAAACGAAATGATCAAGCAGCATCGCGACGACCTGCGGCTTGAGCTGCGACCATTCGACACCCGGCGCGGCGGATATCGAAATGAAATCCTGCCCGAAGAACACCCCGGTCACGTCGCCAAGGTCAAACAGCGCCTCGGCCAGCGGTGAGGCTTCGGCGTCCTCGGGAGTGGCAAAGTCGCGCGTGCCCGCCGGCATCACCTGCCTGCCGGGCAGGAACTTGAGCGTGGCGGGATTGGGCGTGGTTTCGGTTTCAATGTACATGATGCGCACGATGTAGGCGCAGGGGCGCAATGGTCAAGGGACAGTGCTGCGAAGGGGACTGTTCACTGGCCCTTAACGGTGAGCGCTCCTATAGATACGCCATGCTTCTGAAAAAGACCCTGGCGGCCTGTCTTGCCGCTGCCGCGATGTTCGTCTCAACCGCCGTGCCGACCCTGGCGGCGGCGGATGTCCCCTGGCTTTACGAGAACAGCGACGTTCCGCCCGATCGCGGCTGGACCTTTGGCGAACTGCCCAACGGCCTGCGTTATGCAGTCCGGCCCAATGGCGTGCCGCCGGGCCAGGTCTCGATCCGTATCCGGGTCGATGCCGGTTCGCTTTACGAGCGCGCGGGCGAGGAGGGCTTCGCGCACTTGCTCGAACACCTGCTGTTCCGCCAGTCGAAGTATCTTGCCGACGGCGCGGCAATCGCCACCTGGCAGCGGCTCGGGGCCTCTTTCGGCAGCGACACCAATGCCGAGACCACAACCACGCAGACGGTCTACAAGCTCGACCTGCCTAACGCGACTACGGCCTCGCTCGACGAATCGTTCAAGCTGCTGTCGGGAATGGTCAGCGCGCCGACGCTGAGCCAGACCAATCTTGCCGCAGACGTGTCGATCGTGCTTGCCGAAATGCGCGAGCGCGGCGGCGCGGCCAAGCGCGTGCAGGAAGCCATGCGCGAGAGCTTCTATGCCGGACAGCCGCTGGCCGAACGCTCGCCCATCGGCACGCCCGAATCGCTCAGGGCGGCAACACCGCAAAGCGTGCGCGGCTTCTATTCGCGCTGGTACCGGCCCGGCAATGTCGTGGTCGTGGCTGCGGGCGGCGACGATCCCAAGGCGCTGGAAGCGTTGGTCCGCAAATGGTTTTCCAGCTGGAAGGTGAGCGGCGCGCCCATCCCCGCCCCCTCATTCGGCGATCCCGTGCGCCCTGCCGGAGCCGATCCGGCCAACCCGGTGGGTAGCGTCAAGGTGATGGTCGAGCCCGACCTGCCGCGCGGCGTCACTTATGCGGTGCTGCGGCCGTGGCGCAAGGTCAACGATACCATCGCCTATAACCAGGGGCTGATGGTCGACGCGCTGGCGCAGGCGATCATCAACCGCCGCCTTGAATCGCGCGCCCGCGCGGGCGCGAGCTATCTTGTCGCGCAAGTTGCGCAGGAAGATGTCAGCCGCTCGGTCGATGCGACCTTCGTTACCGTCACGCCCCTGACCGAAGACTGGCAGGGCGCACTGCGCGATGTGCGTGCGGTAATCGCCGACGCCTTGGCTCGTCCCCCGAGCAAGGAAGAAATCGAGCGCGAGGCCGCCGAACTCGATGTCGCCTTCCAGGTTCCGGTCGAGCAGCAGCGGCTGCTTCCCGGCGCCAAGCTGGCCGACGATCTGGTCAACGCGCTTGATATCCGTGAAACGGTTGCGGCGCCCGAAGACGTGCTGCGTATCTATCGCTCGTCGATGCCGCTGTTCACGCCCGAGGCGGTGCAGGAGCACTCGCGCCAGCTGTTTACTGGCGAAGTGATCCGCGCGATGTACGTGACGCCCAAGGCCGGCGAAGCGAGCGAGGACGCCTTGCGTCAGGCAATGATCGCCACGGCGCAGCCCGATCCGCAGGCGCGCGCGGCATCTGCTCCGATCAGGTTCGATCAGCTTCCTGCGCTAGGCGCGCCGGGCCGGGTTGCGAATTTCAAACAGATCGGCGTTCTCGAAATCTCCCAGCTCGAACTGGCGAACGGGGTCAAGGCGATGCTCTGGCCGGTCAAGGAAGAGCCGGGGCGCGTTACCGTCAAGGTACGGTTCGGTAATGGCTATCGCGGCTTCGCGGCCGAGGATGCGCCATATATCGCACTGGGCAAGACCGCGCTCGTCGGCTCGGGCATGGCGACACTTGGTCAGGAAGAACTCGACCGCATCGCCACCGGACGCAAGCTCGGCTTCGATTTCGAAGTGGAAGATGCCGCCTTCGAATTTTCCGCCGAGACGCGCCCTGCCGATCTTGCAGACCAGTTGTACCTGTTTGCCGCCAAGCTCGCGCTGCCGCGCTGGGACGAGAACCCATTCCTGCGTGCAAGGGCTGCGGCCAAGCTGCAGTACGAAAGCTACGCCACTTCGCCGCAAGGCGTGCTCACGCGCGATCTCGATTTCTTCCAGCGTGGGCGCGACCGCCGCTTCCTCACCCCGACCCCGGCGCAGATCGACAAGACCAATGCAGCCGAGTTCCGCCGGGTCTGGGAAAAGGTCCTGGCGAGCGGGCCGGTCGAAGTGCAGATCTTCGGCGATTTCGATACCGTCCAGGCGGTCTCGGCGCTGCAGCGCACCTTCGGCGCGCTCAAGCCGCGTGCCGATCAGGCTCCCGCCACCGGCACACCCGCAATTTCCGGCGGAGTTCCGACGAGCGAGCCGATCGTGCTCACTCATCGCGGCGATGCCGAACAGGCGGCTGCGGTCGTGTCGTGGCCAACGGGCGGCGGATCGGTGGGCATCCGGGAATCGCGGCAGCTCGAAATCCTCTCGCAGCTGTTCACCAACCGGCTGATTGACGGCGTGCGCGAAAGGCTGGGCGTGAGTTATTCGCCGTATGTCTATTCGACCTGGCCGGTCGACCTGCAGGCGGGCGGCGCTATCACCGCCATCGCGCAGGTCGGTCCCAAGGACGTGCCGCTGTTCTTCGACATGGCCGAGCAGATCGCCGCCGATCTCATCGCCAAGCCGGCGACGGCGGACGAACTGGGCCGGGTGCTGGAACCCCTGCGCCAGCAGGTGACCCGCGCAGCCTCGAGCTCTGGGTTCTTCATGCAGGAATTGCAGGGCGCGACGCGCGATCCGCAGCGCATCGGTTCGATCCGGACGATCCTCAACGACTATACCCAGACGACGCCGCAGGCGATGCAAGCGCTTGCCGCGCGCTACCTCGCCAAGGGCAAAAGCTGGCATCTCGCGGTGCTGCCCGAGGATAAGGCACGCGGCGAAGTGATGGCGAAGTAGGCCTGCACGCGGCCTCTTTGCATTTGCGCCCGAGCAAGGCTAAAGGCCGCCTCTTGCCCCGTCCTGTGGATAACTCCTTCCAGGTGTGCGGGGATCACAGGAGATTGACGTGGCGAGCAATTGGCAACCGGATGGGTGGAAGGCGCATGAGGCAATGCATCTTCCCGTCTATGAGGACGCGGCTGAACTGACCGGCGTGGAAGCCACGCTGTCGCAGTTTCCGCCGCTGGTTTTCGCGGGCGAAGCGCGCGCGCTCAAGGAGGATCTTGCCGAAGTGTCGGCGGGCCGGGGTTTCCTGCTCCAGGGCGGTGACTGCGCCGAGAGTTTCGCCGAGTTCCATCCCGACAATATCCGCGACACTTTCCGTGTGCTGCTGCAGATGGCGGTGGTGCTCACTTTCGCCAGCAAGCAGCCGGTGGTGAAGGTGGGCCGCATTGCCGGACAGTTCGCCAAGCCGCGATCGGCGCCGACCGAGACTATCGGCGGTGTCGAGATGCCGAGTTACTTCGGCGACATCATTAACGGCATCGAGGGCGATGCGCAGGCGCGTCGCAACGATCCGCAGCGCATGGTGCAGGCCTATGGCCAGGCGGCGGCGACGCTCAACCTGATTCGCGCCTTCGCAAACGGAGGCTACGCCAACCTGCGCCAGGTCCACCGCTGGACGCTCGACCACATCGGTTCGAGCCCCTGGGGCGAGAAGTTCGCCCAGACAGCCGACCGGATTGGCGAGGCGCTGGACTTCATGGAGGCCTGCGGCGTCAATCCCGCCACAGTGCCGCAGCTTCAGGGCACCAGCTTCTATACCAGCCACGAGGCGCTGCTGCTGCCTTACGAGCAAGCGCTGACCCGGCGCGATTCGCTCACCGGCGACTGGTACGATTGCTCCGCCCACATGCTGTGGATTGGCGACCGCACCCGCTTTGAGGGTTCGGCGCATGTCGAATTTCTGCGCGGCGTCGGCAATCCGATCGGCATGAAATGCGGACCGAGCCTCGAGCCCGACGCGCTGCTGACCATGCTCGACACGCTCAATCCCGCGCGCGAAGCCGGGCGGATGACGCTGATCAGCCGGTTCGGCAATGACAAGGTGCGCGAGAGCCTGCCCCGGCTGGTGAGAGCAGTGGCGCGCGAGGGCCATCCGGTGGTGTGGTCGTGCGATCCGATGCACGGCAACGTCATCAAGAGCGAATCGGGCCTCAAGACCCGCCCGTTCGACCGCATCCTCGACGAGGTGAAGGGCTTCTTCGAGGTCCACCGCGCCGAAGGCACGCACGCCGGCGGCATCCACATCGAAATGACCGGGCAGGATGTGACCGAGTGCACCGGCGGCGCGATTGCCATCACCGACGACGTGCTGGCCGACCGCTATCACACGCATTGCGATCCGCGCCTCAATGCCGCGCAGTCGATCGAACTGGCATTCCTGATGGCAGACATGCTCAATCTGGAAGCGACCGAGCGGCAGAAGCAGGCGGCGTAATGCTCGGATAAAGGGGAGCCTCTTCGCCGTAGCGGCGTTAGAGTCTGATTCAAAATTATCCTGCATGGTTTCATGATCTTGCGATGCGCCTAGCGAAGAGCTGGACGGCAGCGATGAAGAGCCACGCGGTAGCCGAAGCGATGGTCTGCTCGAAGTCCTTGGCGAG
>CANJUF010000054.1 GCA_947477745.1 Sphingomonadaceae bacterium
CTACGTGCGTGACGATGCGCCGTTCGGCGGACCGGCGCCGCCCGCCGCGTTGTTCCATTACTCACGCGATCGCCGCGGCGAACATCCCCGCGCGCATCTCGCAGCCTGGGCAGGCAAGGGCGGCGGCGAGCACTTTACCTACGAGCCATCGCTCTATGCTCACGCCGAGGAGCGCCGCCAGCTCGAGTTTTCGCTGCGACGCGCCCTCGAAATGAACGAATTCGAGCTGCACTACCAGCCGGTGGTCCACGCCGAAACCGAAGGGGTAATGAGCTTCGAGGCGCTGCTGCGCTGGAACAGCAAGGAACACGGTCCGATCAGCCCGGGCAAGTTCATCCCGCTGGCCGAGGATACCCGGCTGATCATTCCGATCGGCGAATGGGTGCTGCACCAGGCCTGCCTGGAAGCCAGGCGCTGGCCCGAGCACGTCCGCGTCGCTGTCAACGTGTCGGGCGAACAACTGCTCGATCCGAACTTCGTAGCCAGTGTGGTCGGGGCTCTCGCCTCAAGCCGACTCGAGCCCAACCGGCTCGAGCTGGAAGTGACCGAAAGCATCTTCCTGCGCGATGCCGACCAGGCGCGCGCCGTGCTCGAACAGGCGATGGCGCTTGGCTGCCCGATCGCGCTCGACGATTTCGGCACCGGCTATTCCTCGCTCGGATACCTGCGCAAGCTTCGGTTCTCGACGATCAAGATCGACCGGACCTTCGTGCAGGGCGCGGCGACCGGCAATATCGAGAGTCTGGCGATCATTCGCGCTGTGGTCGCCATGGCCGACAGCCTCGGCATGTCGACCACCGCCGAGGGGGTCGAGACCGACAAGGAACTGGCCACTGTGCGCCAGCTTGGCTGCAAGAAGATCCAAGGTTTCTACTTCGGGCGGCCCATGCCCGCCGATGACGCGCTTTCGCTATTCCGCGCGCCGAGGCACCAGATCAACGCGGCCTGATCAGGCCCCGACCAGGCCGCCGATAACGCTCTCGAACAGCCTGCGTCCGTCGCTGCCGCCGTGTGCTGGCTCGATTGCGCGTTCGGGATGCGGCATCATGCCCAGCACGTTGCCTGCGTCGTTAAGCACGCCCGCGATGGCCCTCGCCGATCCGTTGACCTCCTCGGCATAACGCACAGCGACGCGGCCTTCGCCTTCAAGCCGGTCGAGCGTGGCATCGTCGGCGAAGAAATTGCCATCGTGATGCGCTACCGGGAATACGATTTCCTCTCCGGCGTCGTAGCCCGCCGTGAACAGCGATTGCGCGTTGTCGACTCGAAGCCGCACTTCGCGGCAGACGAAGCGGATGCCGGCATTGCGCATCAGCGCGCCGGGTAGCAGCCCGGTCTCGGTCAGCACCTGGAACCCGTTGCATACGCCCAGCACCGGCACGCCGCGCGCCGCCGCATCGGACACCGCGCGCATGATCGGGCTGCGCGCCGCCATCGCGCCCGAGCGCAGATAGTCGCCGTAGGAAAAGCCGCCTGGCAGCGCGATGAAATCAAGGCCGGATGGCAACTCTGCATCGCCGTGCCAGACGCGCAGCACCTCGCTGCCGCAGACCTGCTCCAGCGCCACCGCCATGTCCCGGTCGCAGTTGGAGCCGGGAAAAGTGACGACCGCCGAGCGGAACCCGCTCATTGAGCCGATTCCACTTGGGCAACCCTTTCGATCCGGTAATTCTCGATCACCATGTTGGCGAGCAGCTTGCGGCACATCTCGTCAAGCTGATCGTCAGTCACGGCGGGATCAACATCGAGTTCGATCAGCTTGCCCTGCCGCACCTCGTTGACGCCGGAAAAGCCGAGCCCCTCGAGCGAATGCTGGATCGCGCGGCCTTGCGGATCGAGCACGCCGGGCTTGAGGCTCACGTGAATGCGCACTTTCATCGTCAGGCCTTTCGGTCGCGAGTCGCCATGCGCAGTCCTATGGCGACGAGGCTGCCGTCCCGCAAGGTGCAGCGCAGCATTGAACACACCCGCGCGCCGTGGCATCGGCGGCAAAGGAAGGATTTGGCGCAAATGACAATCGATTTCGCGGGCAAGGTCGCGATCGTGACCGGGGCGGGCGGCGGCATCGGCCGCGCCTATGCACTGGAGCTGGCGCGGCGCGGCGCGCGCGTTGTCGTCAACGACCTTGGCAGCGCGCGCGACGGCACCGGTCATTCGGACGCGGCCCGCACGGTGGTCGCCGAGATCGAAGCTGCTGGCGGCGAGGCGATGGCGAACGGCGCCAGCGTCAGCGAATATGTGCAGATGCAGGCGATGGTGGCTGAGGCGCGCGAGCGCTGGGGCGGGGTCCACATCCTCATCAACAATGCCGGCATCCTGCGCGACCGGACCTTCGCCAAGATGGAACCGGCCGATTTCGAACTGGTCGTGCGAGTCCACCTGCTCGGCACCGCTTATGCCACGCACGCGGTCTGGCCGTTGATGCGCGAGCAGAATTACGGCCGGATCTTGATGACCAGCTCCTCGTCCGGGCTCGGCGGAAATTTCGGGCAAGCCAACTATGCAGCGGCCAAGGCCGGGATCATCGGCCTTGCCAAGACGCTGTCACTCGAAGGCGCCAAGAACGGCATTCGGGTCAACCTGATCGCGCCGACCGCCGGCACGCGGATGACCGAGGACATCTTCCCCGAGGAAGCATTCAACGCCTTCACTCCCGAATCGGTCTCGGCGGCGGCGGCCTTCCTGGTGTCCGAGGATGCTCCCTCGAACGTGATGATGGGCGCGGGCGGCGGCGTCTACCAGTGCTTCTGGCTGACGATGAACGACGGCGTCCTGCTGCCGCCGGATGAGCGCACCGCCGAGGGCATTGCGGCTGCCTGGAAGGCTATCTCCGACCGCACCAGCGACGCCCCGCTCGCTTACGGCATGGAGCAACAGACTCACGCGATGGAAATGCTGACCAAGGCGGCTGGGGGCTGAGGCGCGATTTCGCTTGCTGATGGAACGGAGGCTTATCGGCAACGGTCTAGGATGGGGTGGTTAGTAGTCGTCTAATCAAGCTCCTCCACCATAAAATAAAAAATAAGGCAGAAGGATAAGAAATGACACCGTGGAAACACTGATTAACAACCATGAACCTTGCTTCAGCGCGTTACATATCCAATCGCAAAAGAGGAGCACAGATACTACGAATAGGGGCAATACGAGATAGAAGTAGACTTGCGAAAAATTTGGGTAGCCTGGCACGTCTTGCGCCACTACATCATTCAATCCGCTGTGGCCCGCCAATGCAAGCAAAACCCATAGTGACACTGCCACGCTGACTGTAATGTTTGCCCCTCTCATCACGCAAAATTAGCGGATTGGATCTTTTCCGCAATCTCGCCGAAAGCGGGCTTACAATCCGAACGCTTCAGCCATCGACCACCTTCAACAATCGCCGTTCGAGCGGGAACAGCACGCCCGCAAGCTCGTGCCCGCGCCGCAGCACTTGCCCCGCCTCGCCGAACAGCGTCCACATGCCTTGCCGACCGCGCAGCGCCGGGCGCTTCTCGATCCGCGCCTGCGGCCGTTCCGAGGTGCGGCGATAAGCGCTGAAGCTGGCCGCGTCCTTTTCGAAATTCATCGCATAGTCGCGCCACTGTCCGGCGGCGACCATGCGGCCATAAAGGTCCAGGATGCGCTGGAGTTCGAGGCGGTCGAAGCTGACCTGGCTCGCCGCCGATCTCGGGAAGGCAACGACGTTCGCGCCCGAGGTTCCCGGCCGCTCAGCCCCTGACGCCATCGCGCTCAGCTGCTCTTTCGCGCAAACGGGCCGCTTGGGGCCTTGTCGACATCGGGCTCGACCTTGATGGCGTCGCGCTCCTCGAAAAGCTGCGTGAGCCGCTTCTGCATCACGTCGATTTCGCACTGGAGCAGTTCGAGCTTCTGAGTCGAAGGATCGAACTTGTCGCTGCATGGCGTGCCATAGGGCATGAATTCCTGCTGCCAGGTTTCGGCCGGAACCAGAGTCGAGCGGGCCTTGACGCCGATCATCGTCGCGCCTTCGGGAACATCGTCGGTGACGACCGCATTGGCGCCGACGCGCGCGCGTTCGCCAACCATGATGGGGCCGATGATCTGTGCACCCGAACCGATAATGACATTGTCGCGAAGGGTCGGGTGGCGCTTACCGCCCTTACCATTGGTCGGATTGCTTCCGCCAAGCGTAACGCACTGATATATGGTGACATTATCACCAATCTCGGCAGTCTCTCCGATTACTGTAAAGCCATGATCGATGAAGAAGTTCTTGCCGATCGTGGCGCCGGGATGAATGTCGATCGCGGTCAGGAAACGCGACATGTGATTGACCGCGCGGGCAAGGAAGTAGAGCCGCGCATTGTACAGCGCGTGCGCAATGCGGTGCCAGAACAGCGCCCACGCGCCGGGATAAAGCAGCACTTCCCAGCGCGAACGCGGCGCGGGATCGCGCGCCTTTACCGAGTCCAGATATTGGATCAAACCACGCATCATTCCGCGATTCTCCCACCAAACGGGCTTCAAAGCAAGCGCGGCTGGTCCGGCCAGGCGATCTCCTCAAGCGCTTCGCGCCAGACCGCGAGGGTCGCCGGCTGCTTGCGCTCGAGGCTGATCCGGTCGATCGTGGCCACGAGATGTTCCGCGCCCAGATGGCTACGCACGCAGCGTCCTACAAGATAAGCGGTTGCAGAATCGTCAAGGGCCAGACCGCGCATCTCGGCATGAAGCAGGATGAGATCGGCGAGCATGGCGTCGTCGGGTGGGCCGATTTCGAGCGGCATGGCCGCGCCCATGCGCGAGGCGAGATCCGGCAGAGCGATCTTCCACCCCCCCTCGCCCGCATTGCTGATCACCAGCAAAGGCTCGCGCTGTTCCTGCGCGCGGTTCCAGCGGTGAAAGAGTTCGGCTTCGTCCATCGTGTCGGCATCGTCGATCGACGCGCCAAGCCCGCTTTCGGCGAACCAGCGCGCCAGCAGTGATTTTCCCGAACGCGGCGGGCCGGACAGGACGGCGGTGCGGAACGGCCAGTGATCGGGCGCGCGCAGCGCCTCGACCACCTCGGCATTGCCTGCTCCGACGATGATGCGAGATGCCGCCGCTGGGCCGGGGCCGGACGACAGCGGAAGCGCGATCTGCCGCATGGCGCGTTAGCGGCTGATCCTGAGCGCGCCCGCTCCGACCGAAACCTGCCAGCCCTGCGCCCGCAGCGCCGAGGCCAGCGCGTTGATATCGCCCGCCAGCGTGACCCGCATCACCGAGGTGCCGCCGATGGCGATGCTCGACGTCGAAGCGCCGCGCACGCCCGGAGCGCCGCGCACCGCGCCAAGCGCGGCATCGACCGCGGCGGCATCCGGAGTCGAAAACTGGATGGCGATGCTCGAAACTGTCGGCGCGGCGGCCACGGTGGCGGCAGCCTGAGGGGTGCCCGCGGTTGCCGCGTCGTCGGTTTTCGCCGGACCCTTGTTCTTGTCTTCCGCCGCGCGCAGCTTGGCAGCCAGTTCGGCAAGCGCCGCGTCGATCTGCCATTCGCCAGCCATCAGCGAGGGATCGGGCGTCAACAGTCCCTGCGCCAGGGCATCGCGGTAAATGAGATCCATCCGCACCAGCGCGGTGTTCAGCATCTGCGGCACGCCGTCTTCGTCGTTGGCAGTGAGCGTGAAGCTTTCGAGGAACTTGTTGTCCGGGCCGTAACGCGCGGTGAAGGTGCCGCGCACCGGACCGCCGGGCCATTGCCGTTCGAGGCGGGCGATGGGGATGAGCACGTCGGCGGCCTCGAACTGGTCGAGCACGGTGCGCCACCACAGGCGGCTGCGACGGCCCGCCTGCCCCGCCGTGACGATCAGCGAATCGCCGCCCGCGCCGGTCGGCCGCACATACTGGATCGGGCTGGCGGCGGACTGAAAATTGGCCCAGGCGCGCTGCCACGGCCCGCGCACTTCGAACACCTGGCGCACGCCGCCCGAATAGAGGATCGGAATGACGAGCAGCGGCGCCGAGCGCATGTTGGCCGCGCCGCCTTCGGTCGCGACGAACTGGCCTGCCTTGGCCCGGTCGAAGATCACACCGAGCCGTGCGATATAGCGGCGAGGACCGATCTGTTCGTGCTCGATGACGATGGCCACCACCATCGAATCGAGCTGGGCGTCGGACATCTTAGGTCCGTTTAGCTTGGCCCAAGCCTTGCGCTGCGCCTCCTGCCAGCCGAGCTTGCGCGCCTCGACTGCCGAATCGGCGTGGATGTTGACGTCGATCCCGTCGACCTCGATGTCGGACGACGAGGCCAGCGGCGGGATGCCGCGCTCGCCTTCGATCTGGGCGACAAGCGCGCTGATCCCGGCGATTGCGAGCGCCAGCAGCACCGCGCAGGCCGCGACCATCGCGGGCCGCCTGCCTGTCAGCGCCAGCCGTTCGAGCCGCGAAGAGGGGATAAATGCACTTGCCATGGGTTTGGTTGCCGGCCTTTTGCCTAAACCACCATGGAAATCCAAGCGCGAATGCGCCAAGGGGCTATGCATGACGAGCAATACGCCTTCTTACACCTACGAACAGGCCGGGGTTTCGATCGATGCGGGCAACGCGCTGGTCAAGGCGATCGGCCCCCTGGTAAAGGCAACCGCCCGCCCCGGAGCGGACGCGGACATTGGCGGCTTCGGCGGCTTCTTCGATCCGCGCGCGGCCGGCTATGTCGATCCGCTGCTGGTCGCCGCCAATGATGGCGTCGGCACCAAGGTAAAGCTGGCGATAGAACACGACCGGCATGACCGGATCGGCGAAGATCTGGTCGCCATGTGCGTCAACGACCTGATCGTTCAGGGCGCGGAACCGCTGTTCTTCCTCGACTATTTCGCCACCGGCAAGCTCGACAATGGCGTTGCCGAACGAGTCGTCGCCGGCATTGCGCAGGGCTGCCGGATGGCGGGCTGCGCGCTGATCGGCGGCGAAACGGCGGAAATGCCGGGCATGTATGCAGCCGGCGACTATGACCTTGCCGGGTTTTGCGTCGGCGCGGTAGAACGCGGCGAGCAGCTCACCGGCGACAGGGTGACCGAAGGCGACGTGCTGCTAGGTCTTGCCTCGTCGGGCGTCCATTCCAACGGTTATTCGCTGGTGCGCAGGCTGGCCGAAGACAAGCTGTGGAAGCTCGACCGCCCTGCCCTCTTCGACCAGGACCGCCTGCTCATCGACCATCTGATCGAGCCGACGCGGATCTATGTCAAAAGCCTGCTGCCCGCGATCCGTGCTGGACGCATTCATGCGCTTGCGCACATCACCGGCGGCGGCCTTACCGAGAACGTGCCGCGCGTGCTGCCTGCCGGGCTGCATGCCAGGATAGATGCGGGCGCATGGCAGCAGCCGCGGCTGATGGCCTTCTTTCAGGGGCAGGGAAATATCGAACCGGCCGAAATGGCGCGCACTTTCAACTGCGGTATCGGCATGGTGCTGGCGGTGAGCGCGGACGAAGTTGCCGGGCTGATAGCCGACCTGACCGAGGCCGGAGAGACGGTCCACGTCATCGGCGCCATCGAGAAAGGCCAGCGCGGCTGCACGGTTCAGGGCAGCGCCGAGGACTGGTCCGCGCGCGAGGCGTGGGAGGCCGTCCACCTTGCCTGAAGCGCGTGCCAGGGTCGCCGTGCTCATTTCGGGCGGCGGCACCAACATGGCCGCGCTGCTTTACGCCAGCCGCGCCAAAAACTGCCCTTACGAGATTGTGTTGGTCGCTTCCAACCGCGCGGACGCAGCCGGGCTGAAGCTCGCCGAGGCCGAGGGCGTGCCGACCTTCGTGCTGTCGCACAAAGGCATGGAGCGCGAGGCGCACGACCTTGCGATGCACGATGCGCTGGTCGCCAGCGGCGCCGAATATGTCGCGCTGGCGGGCTATATGCGGATCCTCACCCCCGCGATCGTCGGCAAATGGGAAGGCCGGATGGTCAACGTCCATCCCTCGCTGCTGCCCAAATATCCCGGCCTGCACACTCACGAGCGCGCGATCGAGGCGGGCGACAGTCACGGCGGCGTTACCGTTCATCTCGTGACTGCCGAACTGGACGACGGGCCGCTGCTCGGCCAAACCCCGGTCGCGGTCCTTCCGGACGACACGCCCGAGACGCTCGCGGCGCGAGTGCTGATCGCCGAGCATCAGCTCTATTCGCGCTGCCTTGAGGAACTGGTGAGCCGCGAAAGCTCGCGCAAGTGGCTGCTGGAGCAGGTCGGACGGCTGGCAATGGTCCTGCCCGAGGTGGAGGCGCGCGATTCGCATGGTGCGCCTGGATGGAGGGTCGGCGGCAAGAGCGGCAAGTTCTTCGCCTATTTCAGCGACCGGCACCACGGCGAGGCGCACATTGCGGTGCTGGTGAAAACCTCCGGGCAGGATGAACTGGCGGCGCTGATCGAACGCTCGCCGGAGATCTATTTCCGCCCCGCCTACCTTGGACCAAGCGGCTGGGTCGGGATCGTGCTCAACCGCAAGCAGGTGGACTGGGACCATGTCGGTGAATGGCTGGCCCGGTCATGGCGCGAAGTGGCGCCCAAGCGGCTGACGAGGCTGATGGATGTGGCGGAGGAATTTTAAGTAAGGGCAGTTATTCCGACATGGCTTGCGAAAGCCGTCGTTCCGGATCCGACAACGTTGCGGACGTTGCCAGCAGGGGTGCTCACGGGTAGTTCGGCCAGCGATGACCGACGACAGGGCTACAGATTTCGCGGCATATGGTGCGCAGCGTTTCAATGGCGCTCTCAAGCTGTGTATTGATTTCTTGGAGGCGGCGCTGAGCAAGCTACCGCAAAAAGAGGCTGGCCTTCGGCTCCACGGGATCGAAGCCCTCGCGCCCTTGCTTACCAGAGATGGATGTATCGGAGCCGTTGCTGCTTCAGTCCTGGGCGCAACCGCGAGGCCAGTCCGGGCTATCCTGTTTAACAAGTCGCCGGAGACCAACTGGTCGCTCGCATGGCATCAGGACCGAACGATATGCGTGAAGGAGAAGCGAGAAGCTCCTGGCTTTAGTCCATGGACCGTCAAGAGCGGTATGGTTCATGTCGCTCCCCCGTTCGACCTGCTGACCCGAATGGTGACATTGCGCGCGCACCTCGATGATGTTCCCGCCACTATTGCACCGCTGCTCATTGCGCCGGGATCGCACAAGTATGGCCGGGTCGCGGTCGAAGATGTCGATAAAGTCATCGAGCTTTGTGGCAGCGCATCGTGTGTTGCTGAGGCTGGAGATGTCTGGCTCTATGCAACGCCGATCCTTCATGCGTCCGCGGCAGCTTCTATTCCTACGAGCAGGCGGGTGCTTCAAGTCGATTTCGCGGTTGAAGAGCTTCCCTTTGGCCTGGAATGGCTTGGCGTCTAATGTCCGCTCCCCACGACATTCCAGACATTCCAGACATTCCGTCGATACTGAGAAGGCCTCGAAACCTGCCATTCAAGGCAAGGTAAACTGCTTGCCTAAACCTCGCTGAATTCCACCAGCGGGCGGCTTTCGCGGGTGCCGCGATACTTCGTGTCCGGGTCGCCCGGATCACCGGCAATCACAACGTAATCGTCATGCACTTCGAGCAGCGTGCCGACGAACGGAAAGCCTTCGAGGCTGCCGTTTACCCGGTAACTGACCACGTCGCCGACCTTGAAGGTCTTTTCGTCGAAGTTGAATTCAAACGGGCAGTTCTCGCCGTCCGCTCCCATGCCCAGCATCGCTGTGTCTCCTTTGCCGGGAAGATAGGGTGAAAGTGGCGGAAATGCAAAACCCCCCTCCCGCTTGCGGGAGGGGTTGGGGGTGGTTTGCTTGAGGAGGGGAGATGCCCACCCCTGCCCCCTCCCGCAAGCGGGAGGGGAACCCAATCATCCCACGATTTCTTCGGGCTTGAAGAAGAAGTCGATCTCGATCCTGGCGTTCTCGTCGCTGTCCGAACCGTGGACCGAATTGGCCTCGATCGATTCGGCGAAAGCCTTGCGGATCGTGCCCTCGGCGGCATCGGCGGGGTTGGTCGCGCCCATCACGTCGCGGTTGCGCTTCACTGCGTCCTCGCCTTCGAGCACCTGCACAACGACCGGGCCGGAGGTCATAAAGGAAACCAGATCGCCGAAGAACGGGCGTTCGCGGTGGACACCGTAGAAGCCCTCGGCCTGTTCCTTCGTCATCTGGATGCGCTTGGAGGCGACGACGCGCAGGCCCGACTCTTCCAGCTTCGCGGTGACCGCGCCGGTCAGGTTGCGGCGGGTGGCATCGGGCTTGATGATCGAGAAGGTGCGGGTGACGGCCATGGTTCAATCCTTGCAAGAATGGTCTTTGTTCCGGAAGTGGCGCGCCCCTAGCGGGGATAATGCTGCGCTGCAAGGCGCGCGCGGGTCAGAGAGTGGCCCGCGCCGTGGTGATCGACACCTGGGTCGCCGCCTCGCCGGCTCCGTCCTCGGCGGTGATTACCAGATCTTCGCCGTTGTGGGCCTTGCCCGTCACCACGATATTGCCCCCGCTGCTGATGTCATTTTCGACCTTGAGCCCTGCCCGCGCGAATTCCGCCTTGTAGAACTCGGCGACATCGGCCGCCTTGGAGGCGACCTCGAACCGGACCATGCTGGTTGGGCCCTCAGACTGTCCGCCGCCCGGAACTTCTGTGCTGGTGACTTTTGCGCCGGGCATCAAAGCCAGTCCATCAGGCAATTGTGCCGAAGGAGATGCCTGGGCTGCTTCGCTCCCGCCGCCGGGCTGCGAGCCGCTGCCGCAAGCGGCCAGCAGCGCTGGGGCGGCAAGCGCGATAAGGGTCCGTCCGAACCCGCGTCCAATTTCAGTATTCATCATCTTAGAGCCTGATCCGAAATTAAGTTGAGCGATGTCAGCGGGTTAGCTTGACGCCTGCCCTGATCGATGATTCAGCGGTTTTGCAACGAACCAAAGGAAATCAGCGATGTGGACCGACACCACTCGCGCGC
>CANJUF010000055.1 GCA_947477745.1 Sphingomonadaceae bacterium
TAATCTTCACCGGCCCTTGCCGGAACACCTGCTGCTTGCTCATCGCCATTTCCTTGCCGATCAGGACGGACATAGGACGGACATATAGAGCGAAACGCAGCGGAAGCCAACGTGTGACTGCGGAGAACTTACTGGCCAAAAAGAACTATCAATTATGCATAGAAACAGTTACATAGGTTATGTAGCGTGGTGCAGCGGTGATGAGCGGGATGTAGCGTAAACAGTATACCATTGGATTTGTAATCAGGGGGCCACGGGTTCGAATCCTGTAGCCGGCACCATTTTTGCCGGGAGCGCGAAGGGAGAGGCATATGGACGCGCAGAAGGGCGTGCCTGGCGAAGTGTTCTATGTGCGCAATCCCGCCGCCAGCGGCGCGCCTGCGCTGACTTTCATAACCGAGCAGGATCACCTTTCGACCATGGTCACCCGGCCCGGCCGCGCGGTGTGGTTCAACGACATGCGCGGGCGCGAGACCTCGCTCGAGCGCGAAGGTTTCCAACTCGTGAGGCATGCCTCGTCGATCCGCGACCTCAACCTGATCGAGGAAGACGCCGCTACCGACCAGCACTATATCGAGGAGATGAGCGCGCTCCTGACCGGGCTCACTGGCGCATCGCTCGTTGTGATGCAGGGGATCGGCAAAAAGCGCTACGGCCCTGCCGCCACCGACCGCCTTGCCGGCCTCAAGAACGCGCTGCCTGCGCTCTACCCGCATGGTGACACGACCGATAGCTCGGCGGTGGAACTTGCCGAGCGGATCATGGCCTACGTGCCCGGCGGGGAACTGAAGGACTTCAGCCGCTGGGCGCACATCAACATGTGGCGTCCGATCACGCCGCCGCCGCAGGATTACCCCCTGGCGCTGTGCGATGCCCGCTCGATATCCGAAGCGGACCGTGAACTCGTCGTCGCGCACACCGAAGTGCGCGACATGGGCGAGATGGTATTCGGCACCACCGGCTATCTCTACAATCCCGACCATCGCTGGTGCTATTTCAGCCAGATGACCCCGGACGAGGTGCTGGTGTTCGTCACGCACGACAGCGACCCGGCGCGGCCGCATCAGGTCGCGCACACGGCCTTTCTCGATCCCACCTGCCCGCCGGGAACCCCGACGCGCGGCAGCGTAGAGATGCGCGCGCTGGCGCTGTTCGCCTGATTTGGCGGCGGGACCAGCCTAGCTGTAGTCCGATCCGCCATCGACGTTGACGAAGGCCCCGGTCATGTAGCTGTTCACCCGGCTGCCGAAGAACGCGACGACCGGTCCCATCTCGCCGGGATCGCCCGCGCGCGGCAGGTGCGCCGGATGGCCGAAATGCTCGTCGATGCCGCGCATGATCGCGTGGAGGTCATCGGGGTCAATGCCGTGGCCCGCCGCCCATTTCTTGAGCGCGGGGCTGGCGAAGCTGCCGGGCAGCACGGTATTCACAAGGATGTTCTCGGGCGCGAGCGTCAGCGACAGGTTCTTCGAGATGCTCGCCATCATCGCCTTCGAAGCCGTGTAGGCAATCAGCCCCGGCGATTGCCGCTTGATCGAATGCGCCGAGAAATTGACGATCCGCGCCCATTCGGCCTTGCGCAGGAGCGGCAGCGCCGCACGCACGCAGCGCACCGCTCCCATTGCCGAGAGGTTGACGCTTTCCATCCATTGCTCGTCGGTCAGCGTCTCTATGTCGCCGACAACCTCGCCGCCCGCGGCATTGACCAGCGTATTGATGTGCGGCCAGCGCGCGGAGATTCCGGCAAAAGCCGCATCGACATCGGCCTGAACGCCGATATCGCAGGCAAAGCCCGCTGCATCGGCCGCGCCCAAGCCCTTCAGCCGCTCGACCGCGATGTCGAGATCGGCCTGAGTGCGCCCGAGAATGCCGACTTTCGCCCCGTCGGCCGCGAAACACTCCGCCGCAGCCAGCCCCATGCCGCGCGATCCGCCCTGCACGATGACGACGGCGTCTTTCAGCCCAAGATCCATGCCTCTTCCCCCTTGTATTCAGGCGTGCTGGCCCAGCACGATCGGCAAGCCGGCAACCCCGCGCACATTGGTCACGGCAACGCGGGTGGCGCGTTCGGGGAACACCTTCCAGTCGGGAAAGCGGGTGTAGAGTTCCTCGAAGGCGATGGCGATCTCGCGCTGCGCAAGATGGATGCCCAGGCACTTGTGGACGCCGTAGCCGAAAAACACGGTGCGGCTGTCGTTGTCGCGGTCGATGTCGAACACGTCGGGGTTGGGAAAGGCGCGCGGATCGCGCGTCGCGCTGCCGGTCGCGAGCATGACGCGCTTGTCGGCGGGAATGGTGACACCGTGCAGCGTGACCTCGCGAGTGGTCCAGCGGCCCTGAAGCTGCGACGGGGGATCGAAACGCAGCACTTCCTGCACCGCCTGCGGCACCTTGGAAATGTCCGCGCGCAGCTTCACCTTCTCGGACGGGAACAGCTCCATGCCGATGGCTCCGCTGGGGATCGCCTTGGCAACGGTTTCATGGCCGGCAATCGCCATCTCGAGAAACCGCATCGCGATCTCGTCGTCGCCCAGCTTGTGCTTGACACCCTCGTCGTCCTCAAGCTCGAGCGCGATAAGCAGCGAGACGGGATCGTCTTTCGGGTCTTCGCGGCGCTTCTGGACGAGGCCATAGAACAGCCCGAACAGGCCCATGTTGGCTTCCATCTGTAGGTCCTCGCCGGCGCCGTCGCCGCGCGCCAGGAACTTGTTCGCCTGATGATGGACTTCGGCGCGCAGCTCCTCGGGAATGCCGAGCAATTCGCTGATGACATAAAGCGGCAGTTCGACCGAAAACTCGGTCACCATGTCGAACTCGCCGTCAGGCCCATGCTTCTTGTAGGCGCCTTCGAGCAGGTCGACGGCGCGCTGGCGAATGAACGGGTCGAGCGCTTCCATGCGCTCGCGGCTGAACACCTTGGTCATCATCGCCTTGGCCCAGCCGTGATCGGGGGCATCCTTGCCGAGCAGGATCATCCCGGCATTGTCCTGCACCTCGATGGTGACCCCGTGCGCGCTGGAATAGATCGCCGCGTCGCGGTGCGCCTTCCACACGTCCTCGTACCGGCTGAGGATGTAGAAATCCATTTCGCGGTGGTGATAGACCGGCGCATTCTCGCGCATCCATTCGTAGAAGGGATAGGGATCGAGCGCATATTCCATCGAATAGGGATCGAACACGAATCCATCCGGCGCTGCTGCGGTCACGGTATCCTGTTCGGCCATCGCTTGCTCCTCGTTGTTCGGCTCGGCGCGCCGCTTGCAATCGGTCCGCGCCTGCGCAATTGTCTACCTGATAGTCTCAGCGCGGTGGCGATGCCAAGTCCATGATCGATTTTCCGGCGCAGCCACAAACCGCCGCAGCGATGATCGCGGCATGATTTACCGCTCCAATTTTCCGGTGCCGCCCGCGCTGATGGCTGCAGGTGCGGCTTACGAGACCCTTACCGGCCGGATCGGCGAGCGCGAATACGAGCTGTTCCGCAACGCGCCGCAGACGCTGAACCAGCGGCTTGCCGAAACGCTCGCTCTGCGCCGCGCCATTCCCGATGCGTGGATGACCGAGCAGGACGGCAGCATCACAACTTTCGGCGCGTTCGAAGCGCGCGCGGCTGGCCTCCGCGCCCATTTGCAGGACACACTCGGACTGGGGTTCGGAGATCGCGCCGCACTGGTCATGGCCAACCGGGCCGAGTGGATGATCGCCTTCTTCGCGGTGCTGGCTGCGGGAGGCGTGCCGGTGCTCGTCAACAGCCGCGGCGCTGGGCCGGAAATGCGCCGCGCCGTTGCCGCCACCCGGTGCGCCGTCGTGATTGCCGACCGCGAGCGATCCGAAGTGATGGCCGAGGGCGGCGGGCCGGGCCTGCCGGTCGTGATCTTGGGCGGCGGCGAAGACCCTCCCGCAATTCCCGGCGCGCGTCTGGACTTCGCTCCGCGCAGCCCCGAAGATCCGGCGCTGATCATGTTCTCATCGGGCACGACCGGCCATCCCAAGGCGATCGTGCATGGACAAGGCGGGATGGCTCACGCGGTCACGCTGGGCCTGCTGCTCGACGAGGCCTACGAAGCGCTATACGCGCGCGAATTCGGCGAGGACCCGTTTGCCGGAATCGGCCCGGAACCGCCCGCCACGGTGCTTTCCAGCCCGCTGTTCCACGTCGCCGGGCTGCTCCCTTACCTTCGCGCGATCGTCAAGGGCGCGGCGACGATCATGGTCGGCAAGTGGAACGCCGATACGGTCTACGACATCCTCGAGCGCAACACCGTGATCCGCCTCGGGCTGGTCCCGACGATGATCTTCGACATGCTGGCCTCACCGCGCATGGCGGGCGGCGCGCCTTCGCAGCTGCGTTTCCTCGCCAACGGCACGGCCGCGCTCGCACCGAAAACAGCGGCGGCGATCCGCCAAGCCCTGCCGCAATGCCTGCTCACCAACACCTATGGCCAGACCGAGACGATGGAGCGGGTGGCGGGGTTCGGCGGGCAGGAATACGAGGCGAACCTTGCCGCCGTCGGCCGCGTCGTGCCGACCACCATGCTGCGGGTCCTGCGCGAGGATGGCAGCGAGGCCGATGCCGGCGAAGTTGGCGAGATCGCCGCTTACGGCGCGAACACCATGACCGGCTACTACGGCGATGCCGAGGCCAGCGAGCAAACCATCAAGGGCGGCTGGGTGCTCAGCGGCGATCTTGGCCGCTTCGACGAGAATGGCCTGCTCCACATCGTCGATCGCAAGAAGAACATGGTCATCGCGGGCGGCGAGAATATCTATTGCGCCGAGGTCGAACGGGTCATGGCCGAGCATCCTGCCGTTGCCGAAGCGCTCGCCTTCGGAGAACCCGATGAGCGGCTGGGCGAACGGCTGGTCGCGGTGGCAGTGCTGAAGACCGGCAAGAGCGTCAGCGAGGACGAACTCAAGGCCCATTGCCGGGCCGCGCTCGCGATCTACAAGGTCCCGCGCGCGATCGGGTTTACCGATAAGCCGTTGCCGCGCAACGCCACCGGCAAGATCGCCAAGGGCGAGTTCCTGAAGGGCTATAAAAGACCCTGGGCGAAAGTGGGAGAGATGCAGCCATGATCGACACACTCGAAAAATTGCTCGCGATTGAGGAAATCAGGCTGCTGAAGGCGCGCCGCTGCCGCGCGGTCGACCACAAGGACTGGGAGCTTTACCGTCAGTGCCACACGCCTGATGCGAAGAGCTTTGCGCTTGGCAGCGATAGCGATCCCATCACCGGGCGTGACGCCATGACCGAATCGCTCAAGGTGGCGCTCGCGGGCAAGACCACTGTTCACCACGTCCACACCCCAGAGATCACGCTGCTTTCGCCTGTGACCGCCGAAGGCATCTGGGCGATGGAAGACATGCTGTGGTGGGAAAAGGACGGCATCGAACACTGGACTCACGGCTATGGCCGCTATTTCGAGACGTACGAAAAGCTTGATGGCCAATGGCTGATCGCCTCGCGGCGGCTGGTCCGCCAAAGGGTCGATAACGGCACTTCTGACAAGCCCGACCCAATGGCCGCCGGGGCAAGGGGCTGATCCTATGGACCTTCAGCTAACCGGCCGCCGCGCGCTCGTCACCGGCAGCAGTTCCGGGATCGGCGCAGCCATCGCCCGTATGCTCGCCGAGGAAGGCTGCAAGGTCGTGGTCCACGGCCGCGACCGCGATCGCGCCGACAGGATTGCGGACGAGATCGGCGCGGCAGGCGTCGCGATCGGCGACCTTGCCACCGACCTTGGCGCGGATGCCACCATCGAGGCTGCAACCGCAGCTCTGGGCGGGCCGGTCGAGGTGCTGGTCAACAACGCGGGCGGCGGCACCGGCAATTCGACCTCGCAGGCGTTCATGGACGTGACGCTCGATGACTGGATCGCCACGTACCAGAGCAACACGCTCGCCGCGATGCGCATGATCGAGCGCTGCGTGCCCGCCATGAGCGAGGCGGGCTTTGGCCGCGTGATCCAGATTTCGAGCGCGGTGGGCGTGCAGCCCAACAATCTTGGCCCCAGCTATTCGAGCGCCAAGGCGGCGATCAACAACATGACCGTGAGCCTTGCCGGCGCGCTGAAGGGCAAGGGCATCACGGTCAATACGGTCTCTCCCGGCGTCATCATCACCCCCGGGATGCTCGCCTGGGGGCGCTCGCTGGCGAAAACCCTGGGCTGGGGCGATCCGTCGCCCGAGGAACTGGAGCGGCGCATCGCCACCGAGCGGCTCAACCTGCCCGCCGGCCGGATCGGCAGGGTCGAGGATATCGCGATGATGGTGTGCCTGCTCGCCAGCCCGCGCTCGGGCTATATCACCGGCGCAAACCACCGCATCGATGGCGGACAGGTCCGTTCGGTGAATTAGGACACAAGAGAGGATTGCTGATGGCAAACGCAAACACGACACCGCCGCTTGAGCGCGACGCACTGGTCGCCGAAGCGATGCGCCGGTCTGGCCTTGAGGACATCGGCGACACATGGTTCTTCGAGCCGCTCGACAAGATGCTCGAGTGCCTGAAAGCCGAATCGCAATTCACCGAACGCGGCGCGGCGATGGAGGCGGAGAAGAACGTCGGCTATCTCGTCAACCGGCTGACCCGGATCAGCCTGCTCAAGAAGCACCCCGAAATCCTCGACGAGGACGTGCAGGTTGCCGCCGCGATCCTCAGCCTCGGGCGGACCGGCAGCACCAAGACGCACCGCCTGCTCAGCGCCGCGCCCAGCCACACCTTCATGAAATGGTGGGAGGGCCAGTTTCCCTATCCTCTGGAAGGCGAGGAAATCGGCAATCCGGTCGAACGGCTGCGGCTCGCCAAGGAACTGAAGGCCAAATGGCCCGACATGTCGCACATCCGCTCGACTGAACTCGATTCGGCTGAGGAGGAAGCCTTCGTGATCGATCAGGCCTTCGTTGGCACGATGATCGAATGCTTCGTCTGGTCGCCTTCATGGACCGAATGGCTCAAGGGCTATGACCAGATGCCCGCTTACGAGGAGCTCAAGATCGCGCTGCAGATGCTGCAATGGCAGGACAAATCGCGGCGCGGCAAGCGCTGGATCCTGAAATCACCCACGCACATGTCCGCACCCGCAACGCTGCTCGAGGCGTTTCCCGGCGCGCTGATCGTGCAGACGCACCGCCATCCGCTCAAGACCGTGCCCTCGCACTGCTCCATGATCACGCCGCTGATCAAGATGAAGTCCGATGCGATCACCACCGAACAGATCGGGGCCTTCACCTGCAAGCGCTGGGCCGACATGAGCAACCAGGTCATCGACCTGCGCGAGCGGATCGGTGACGATCGCTTCATCGACATCCAGTATGAAGACCTGACCGGCGATGCGATGGGCGAGATGGAGAAGGTCTATGACCGCATGGGCCGCGAGATGCCGGACAAAGACCGCGCGGCGATGGAACAGCACCTGATCGATAACGTGCGCACCAAATGGGCGCCGCACATCTACGACTACGAGACCTACGGGCTGAGCGAAGAGATGATCAACCGCGATTTCGCGCGGTATATCGCGCGGCATTGTTCGTAGTCTCGGGCTCCCCACTCCGCGCCTTTTTTGCTTCACCTGCGGACTCTGCGCGAAACCGGATCCCTCTTTGTGTCTTTGTGGCTTTGTGCGAGTATTGAGACGCAAGAAAGCTGGATCCCGGACCAAGTCCGGGATGACGAAAAGAGGGTCTTTCAAAAAACCATTTTCCTACACCGCCGCGAATCGCATATCCCCCTCGCCGTCCCCGTGGCTGGCCAGCGCGGCGGATGGACCGTCCCGCGGCTTGCGCTCCAAACAGCACATGCGCGCGGGAGACGACCGGCGCGGGCGTCCCGGCAGACAAGCCGAACGTTCGCAAAGGCTGACCACCACGATATGGCTCCGTTCCGTCGCGTCTCAAGCTGGAGCGGGAACCCTCGGCCGGTGGCATCAAATCTCGACGCGACTTCTTTCCAAGTAAACTGCCCAAAGCGTCGTCGAGTCCGGGCATGAAATGCGGCAACCCCGCGCCGGTCGTTCGTTCTCTCCTCCCCCGGCAGCCCATTGGCTGGCCGGGCTGTCGGTGCGCCTAAGGCATCCATTCGCCGCCGTTGATATCGAGCGCCGCGCCCGAAACCACCGCCGCCCAGTCGGTGCACAGGAACATCACTGCCTTGGCGCAGTCGGCATCGTCGGGGATCTTGCCGAGGGCAATGCCGTCGATGATCGGCTGGCGCACTTCGTCCTCGCTGATGCCCTTCATCTGCGCCACGCCGGACAGGTAGGCATCGACCGGCGGGCCATCCATCCAGCCCATCCGCGCGGTGTTCACCCGGATGCCGTATTGGCCGAGTTCGAGCGCGAGATGGTGCGTCGCGCCCTCGAGTCCTGCCTTGGCCGAAGCATAGGCACCCTGCATCGCCAGCGGCTTCTTGTGCGCCATCGAACTGACGTTGACGATCGCGCCGCCGCCGGCCGCCTTGAGTCCGGGCACGCAGGCATGCGCCATGCGCAGCGCGCCGAACAGCGTGATCGAGTGGCAGGTCTGCCAGTCTGCAAGGTCGGCATTCTCGAACAGCTCGAACGGCAAGGTCCGCGTGCCGTTGTTGACGAGCGCGTCGATCCGGCCCCACCGGTCGGTCACCGCCTTGGCGAGCGCCACGCAGTCCGCGTCTTGCGAGATGTCGCAGCGCTGGGCGAGCACGTCGGCGCCCGCGTCCTTCAGCTCCTTTTCCGAATCGGCGAGGAACGATTCGGTCCGGCACGAGATCGCCACCTTGGCGCCTTCGCGCGCAGCCAGCCGCGCCAGCTCGATGCCAAGCCCGGCGCCGATACCGGAAATGATGACCACCTTGTCCTTGAAGTGCATGTGCGCAGTTCCTCTTCCGCCTGTTATCGAGGCGAGAATAGTCTAACCAATTGGCGAACCACAAGCACCGAAGTTGACGAAGGCCGCGTCTCCGGAGAAACGCGGCTCCCGTTTCCTCAGAAGTCGACCCGGACCTCCGCGCCCCAGAAGCGGGGACGCCCCGGCACCGAGGTGTTCAGGCCGAGCGTCGCGCCGATAGAGTTTCCTCCCGCATGTAGGACTGTACGGACTTGCGGGACATCTTTCATGCTGCTGACTGGCAGCCAGGAGGATGGATCCAATGACCAAGGAAGACCGCGATATTCAGCGCAAGCTCTAAGTGCTGCGCCATGCTGAGAAGACTGGCCATGTGGCCAGGACCTGCCGATACTTCGGCGTGGGACGTTCAAGTTTCTACCGCTGGAAAGCCGCTTACGACCAGTGCGGCGAAGCCGGGCTGGTCAACGCCAAGCCCATCCCGAAAAACCCTGCCAACCAGACGCCACTCGAGATCGTCGACAAGGTCCTTTACCTGCGCAGCAAATATCACCTCGGGTCGATCAGGATCGTCTGGTACCTGGCGCGCTACCACGGAATCACAATCTCTGACGCTGGTGTTACCCGCATTTTGCGCCGCAATGGCGTTGGCCGCCTACCGCGCGGAACACGCATGCGCAAAGTCCACACCAAGCGTTACAACAAGCAGGTGCCGGGCCATCACATCCAGATGGACGTCAAGTTCCTCACCTTCGCTGGCAAGCGCGGCGAGAAGATCCGCCGGTTCCAATATACCGCGATCGACGA
>CANJUF010000056.1 GCA_947477745.1 Sphingomonadaceae bacterium
CTGCCAGGCCGAGTCCAAGTCGATCCTGCGCATTGAGCCGCGGCTTGCCGGTGACTTGCCGATCCAGGGCACGGATACCTGGCTGTACCAGCTCGGGCAGCTCGTCACCTCGGGCGTGCCGCGCTCGCAAGTCGAAAAATGCCTCGACGATCTATCGATCATAAATTTCAACTACGACCGGTCGGTCGAGCATTTCCTGCCCTGGGCGATGGTCATGGCGTTCGGCATGCCGCTGAAGGACGCGCAGGCGATTGTTGCGGCCAGGCTGCGCATCATCCATCCCTATGGCACCATAGGCCGGTTGCCCTGGCAGAAGGGCGAGGCGGCGGACTGCGAATGGGGCACCGAGCAGCCGTGGAACATCCATAACCTGGCTGGCCTGATCCGCACCTCGACCGAGGTGCAGCGCGACCACAACATGCTCACCCAGATCCGAAGCGCGTTTTCCAGCGCAAAGCGGATCGTGTTCCTGGGCTTCGGGTTTCAGCCGCAGAATGTCGACCTGCTGGTGGACTACGGCCTGTCGCACGATCCCGAGATCGCGATCACCGTCCACGGCATGTCCCGCACCAACCGTGATTCAGTCGTGCGCATGATGAAGCGCAAGTTCGGCGTCGAACACGATGAACTGCTGCTCGTGCTCGACGCCAAATGCATGGACCTGATGCGCGATTTCAGCCTGCTGCTGGAGAGCTGACGGGATCATCCCCCCATGTTCATTCTACCACGCCGACCTTGCGCAGCGCGCGCCAGGCATAGGACTTGGCCCGGTTCTTCTGCGGCCAGCGGCCCGGTGCCCTGGGCTGCACGCCGGCCTTGCGCAGCACGCCGTTGAGCGCACGGGCATCAGCCCGATCAGCCGGCCGCCCGCTTCGAGACGAAGCACGCGCACCTTGCCTGCCGGGTCAAGCGCACGCAGCGAAGGCAACAAATGCCAGCTTTCGTAAAACGGGTTGGGTTCGCTCACACACTCGGCCAACATGTCCCACGCAGCGATCGCGGCGGGTTGCTCCATCGCTTGCAGGCTGGAGGCCACCAGTTTTGCGGGCGGCAGCCCGGGCGGCGCCTGCGCGGCGGGTCTATCGGCGTTGGAGTAGGCGAGGTTTGCCACCGGCGCGCGAAGTCCCTTCAGACGGCGGACCGATTTCCGCCTGCCCGGGGACATAGCCGCACCGGGCGAAGGAACGATTAACGCAAATTAGCCAGTGCCCGGATGGGACACGCGGGCGAGAGAACCTTTACGCGCCATGAAAAACCCCGCCCGGATCGCTCCGGACGGGGCATCTCATGCCTGCAATGCGATGCGTGGATCAGACCGCCGCGAGCGCCGCGAGCAGCAGCAGCGCGACGATGTTGGTGATCTTGATCATCGGGTTGACGGCCGGGCCGGCGGTATCCTTGTAGGGATCGCCGACGGTATCGCCGGTCACCGCGGCCTTGTGGGCTTCGGAGCCTTTGCCGCCGTGGTTGCCGTCCTCGATGTACTTCTTGGCGTTGTCCCATGCGCCGCCGCCCGAGGTCATCGACACGGCGATGAATAGGCCGCCGACAATCACGCCGAGCAGCAGTGCGCCGAGCGCGGCAAAGCCGTTGGCCTGACCGCCCACTGCGGTGATCACGAAGTAGACCACGATCGGGGCCAGAACCGGCAGCAGCGAGGGGATGATCATTTCCTTGATCGCCGCCTTTGTGACCAGATCGACCGTGCGCGCATAGTTGGGCTTGGTCTCGTAAGTCATGATTCCGGGATTGTCGCGGAACTGGTTGCGCACGTCGATCACAACGTCTCCCGCAGCACGGCCGACGGCGGTCATGCCCATCGAGCCGAACAGGTTGGGAAGCAGCGCGCCGAGCAGCAGACCAACGATGACATAGGGGTTCTCGAGGCTGAAATCGACGTTCAGCGTCGGGAAGAATTCCCTGAGGTCGGTGGTAAAGGCTGCGAACAGCACCAGTGCGCCAAGGCCGGCCGAACCGATGGCATAGCCCTTGGTGACGGCCTTGGTGGTGTTGCCCACGGCGTCGAGCGCGTCGGTCTTGGAGCGGACATCGTCATCGAGGCCGGCCATTTCGGCAATGCCGCCGGCATTGTCGGTGACAGGACCGTAAGCGTCGAGCGCGACGACCATGCCGGCCAGCGCCAGCATCGCGGTGGCGGCATAGGCAATGCCTATGAGCCCGGCGAGCTGGAAGGCGATGATGATGCCGCCGCAGATGACGATGGTCGGCAGCGCGGTCGATTCAAGGCTGATGGCGAGGCCCTGGATCACATTGGTGCCGTGGCCGGTTTCCGAAGCCTTGGCGATCGAGCGGACCGGACGGTAATTGGTGCCGGTGTAGTACTCGGTGATCCAGATGATCAGGCCGGTGATGACGAGGCCGAGGAAGGCGCAATAGAACAGGATGCGCCCGCTGAATTCCTTGACTACGCCCATGTTGGTGAAGCTCATCACCGCTTCCATGTCGCCCAGCGCATAGCTGATCGCCCACCAGATGGCGGGAACCGAAAGCACGGCAGTAACCAGGAAGCCCTTGTACATGGCGCCCATGATGTTCTTGCCGCCGCCGAGGCGGACGAAATAGGTGCCAATGATCGAGGTAACGATGCACACGCCGCCGATCAGCAGCGGGAGCGCCATCAGCGCGGCGAGGTTTTCCGCGCCCTTGAGCAGCAGCGCGGTGAGCACCATGGTGGCGCCGACGGTGACGACATAGGTTTCGAACAGGTCGGCGGCCATGCCGGCGCAGTCACCCACGTTGTCGCCCACGTTGTCGGCAATCACGGCCGGGTTGCGAGGATCGTCTTCGGGGATGCCGGCCTCGACCTTGCCGACGAGGTCGGCTCCGACGTCGGCGGCCTTGGTGAAGATGCCGCCGCCGAGACGCGCGAAGATCGAGATCAGCGACGCGCCGAAGGCGAGGGCGACGAGGCCGTCGACCACGGTGCGGTCCTCACCGCCGACGGAATAGCCGGCGGGTCCGATCAGGTACCAGTAGAACACCGAGATCGCGAGCAGCGCGAGGCCGGCGACCAGCATGCCGGTGATAGCACCGGCGCGAAAGGCAAGGGTCAGGCCAGCCTGCAGGCCGGTCTGCGCCGCAGCCGCAGTGCGCACGTTCGAACGCACCGAGATGTTCATGCCGATGAAGCCGGCAGCGCCGGAGAGGATCGAGCCGATCAGGAAGCCGATCGCCGAAACCGGAGCGCCCCCGCGCGGCATGTCGAGAAAGACATAAACCAGCACGGCGACCACGATGCCGACGATTGCAATCGTGGTGTACTGCCGCTTGAGGTAGGCTTGAGCGCCTTCCTGAATAGCTGCTGCGATTTCCTGCATTTTTTCGTTGCCGGCCGATGCGCCGAGCACCTGGCGGCTGGTGACAAAGCCGTAAACGACGGCCAGAAGTCCCAATATGATTGCGATCGTGACTAGATCCACGGAACGCCCCTCCTGCTGCAAATCCAAAGTTCCGGATGCCCTGTTGGCATTCCGGCAAGCCGAGCGGCGCTAGAGGCTCGCGGCAGGGCGTGCAACCCCAATTTGGCGCTTTTTCCCGGAAAAGCGTGCTCTAATGCCTGTAACCTAGCCCGTCAGGCGAAGCGACGTTCACGTCGTCGAGAATCATCGTGCAATTGCCACGCGGCAGCACGCTTCCGATGGGCGCGGCGGGCACAAGTGAGGCAATCCCGGCGGGCAGGGTAAACAGCAGTTCGTAATCGTCGCCCCAGCGCAGGCACTCAGCGCGCCGCGCGGGATCGGCGACGGGAACCGCCATGCTGTCCAGCGCCAGGGTAACGCCGCTGGCACTCGCCATGCGCCAGCAATCGAGCAGCAGACCGTCGGACACGTCCATCATAGCGCCGACATGTGGGGCGAGCGCCTTGCCCTCGGCCAGCAAGGGCATGGGCCGGTTGAAGGCGAGCGCATGCTCTTGCTGCCCTTCGAAACCGAGCATCGCGCGTCCAAGTGTGCGCGTTACCCAGACGGTTTCGCCGGGCCGCGCCATCCGGCGGTCGGGCACCGGAATATGGGTAGCGCGGCCAATCGCCGTGAGGCCAAAGCTGCGGGCGCCCGCCGCGCGCACCGTGTCGCCGCCCAGCAGCGGCACATTGAACGCCGCCAGCGCCTCGCCCAATCCTTTGACGAACCGCGCGTCGCCCTCGCCAAGGCTATAGCCGAGCAGCACGCCGAGTGGCTCCGCTCCCTTGGCGGCAAGGTCTGACAGGTTCACGGCAACCAGCTTCCACGCGACGTCGGCCATGTCGGCCCGGGCGCGAAAATGCGTTCCCTGCGCCATCATATCGTGCGTCACGATAAGCGTTTCGCTACCCAGTTCGAGCACGGCGCAGTCATCGTCGAGATTGCGGGCAGCGGGATCGCGCGCCAGCGCGCGAAGCGTTTCGATGAAGGCGAGTTCGCCGCTCAGCGCACGTCTTTCGCCAAGGCATCGAGCACGCCGTTGACGAATTTCGCCTCGCGCGCGTCGAAAAAGGCGTGTGCGACATCTAGATATTCGCTGATCACGGCGCCGGTCGGCACATCGGCGCGGGCGAGCAATTCATAGGTTCCCGCGCGCAGGATCTGCACCATGGTCTTGTCGAGCCGCGCCATCGACCAACCTTCTGCCAGCCTGCCCGCGATCAATCCGTCGATCTCGTCGAGCCGGGCGATCACCCCGCCGACAACATCGTCGAAAAACGCGGTCTCGGCCTGCACATACTGGTCGTCGTCGATCTCCATGCCAAGTCGGTGCTGGTGGAACTCGTCTAGCAGCCGCGCTTGCGGAGTTGCTTCCATCTGGTGCTGGTAAAGCGCCTGCACCGCAGCAAGACGGGCGGCGGCGCGAGCCCTCCCGCGTTCGTTTGGCTCGCGTGCTTTCATATGCCGAGCCTTGCTTCGATCGACCGGGCATGGGCTGGCAGGCCCTCGGCCTCGGCCAGGGCGATGGCGGCAGGTCCGATCGCCTTGAGCGCAGCTTCGTCGAGCTGGATAAAGCTGGTGCGCTTCATGAAATCGAGCACCGAAAGCCCCGAGGAAAACCGCGCACGCCGCCCGGTGGGCAAAACGTGGTTCGGCCCGGCAACATAGTCACCCACGGCCTCGGGAGTGTAGCGGCCCAGGAAAACCGAGCCGGCATGCTTGATCTGCGCAAACAGCGCTTCGGGATCTGCAGTAGCGATCTCAACGTGCTCAGCGGCCAGCGCATTGGCAAGGGCAGGGGCCTCGTCGAGGCTGGCGACCTCGATGATGACGCCGTGAGTGTTCCAGCTCTCGCTCGCGACGCGCGCGGAAGGCAGCATGGCCAATTCAACGCCGATCCTGTCGGCCACCGTATCGGCGAGGACCGGATCGTTGGTAATCAGGATCGACTGGGCGAGCGGATCGTGCTCCGCTTGGCTCAGCAGGTCGGCCGCGATCCAGTCCGCGTCGTTCTGTCCATCGGCGATGACGAGGATTTCGCTCGGTCCTGCCACCATGTCGATGCCGACCACGCCGTAAAGCTGGCGCTTGGCCTCGGCGACCCAGGCATTACCGGGGCCGGTTACGACATCGACCGGGCGGATGCGCTTGGTGCCATGGGCGAGTGCGGCAATCGCCTGAGCGCCGCCGATCCGCCATATTTCATCCGCGCCCGCGAGATGCGCCGCAGCGAGCACCAGCGGATTGGTCTTGCCGCCGGGGCTTGGCGTTACGACCACCAGCCGCTCGACGCCTGCAACCCTTGCCGGGATCGCGTTCATCAGCAGCGAGGAGGGATAGGCCGCGCGTCCGCCGGGAACATAGAGCCCGGCGGCATCGACGCCGCGCCACTTCGCGCCGAGCCTCACGCCGAGCTCGTCGGTATAGTCGCGGTCTTCGGGAAGCTGCGCCTCGTGATAGGCCGTGATGCGCTGCGCGGCGAGTTCGAGCGCGGCGCGAAGCTCCGGCTTGAGATCGTCGAAGGCGGCGCGGCAAAGATCGGGCGCGATGCGCCATTCGTCATCTTCGCCAAGCGAATGATTGTCATAGCGTGCGGTGTATTCGACCAAGGCCGCATCACCGCGGCTGCGCACGTCCTCGATAATCCGCGAAACCTGATGCACGACATCTTCGCCGCTCTCACGCCGCTCGCGCACGAGCCGGGCGAAGGCCTGCGCGAAATCGCTCTGCGAGGACTGGAGGCGAAGCATCAGGAGGGGTTCGCAACCGCGGCGCGGAAGCGTTCGACAAGGGCGGCGACCCGCTCGTCGGTCTTGAGCGCGGCGCGATTGACGATCAGCCGTGCCGATATCTCGAGGATCACGCTGGTCTCTACCAGGCCGTTTTCCACTAGGGTCCGCCCGGTCGAAACCAGATCAACGATCCTGCTGGCAAGGCCGAGGCTTGGCGCAAGTTCCATCGCGCCGTTGAGCTTCACCACCTCGGCCTGGATGCCGAGGGATTCGAAATGGCGTCGAGTCAGGTTGGGATACTTGCTGGCCACGCGCAGGTGGCTGGCATCGGCGCTGCTATCTGCTCCCGCCGGTTCTGCAACCGAAAGGCGGCAGTGCCCGATGTCGAGATCGACCGGGGCATAGAGGTCCGAGTAAGCAAATTCCTCGACCACGTCTGAACCAACAATGCCCATCTGCGCTGCGCCGTGGGCGACGAAAGTGGCAACATCAAAAGCGCGCACACGGATGATGCGCATGTCACTGTTTTCACAGCCGAAGGCGAGCGCACGGCTCTTCTTGTCGTGAAACTCCGTCTCGGGAACAATCCCGGCAGCGGCCATCATCGGCAGCGCCTCGTCGAGAAGGCGGCCCTTGGGTACGGCGAATGTCAGCGGTCGGGGCTGGAGGCTAGGCATGGTGCGGCGCAATAGGGCGCTCGCCGCCAAAGGGCAACTGTGCGGTCAGGCAATCGTGTTGGGCGTGTCGGGGAGGGGAATGCGTTCTTCCTCGTCCCCGGGAACGATCGGGAAGCGGTGGTTAAGCCAATCGTGCTTTGCCTGTTCGATCCGCTCACGCGAAGAGTGGGCGAAATTCCACCAGACGTGACGGCGGGTGGCAAAAGCCTCTCCGCCCAGCAGCATCACGCGGCCGCCGGTTTCGCTGGTCAGAGTCATCGCGGCACCGGGAGCAAGCACGGTAAGCTCGTAGAGGCCGAGCGGCGTGCCGTCGATCGAAGCCGCGCCGCCAACAAGCATCACCGCGCGCTCGTCTGCCTCGGCATCGATTGGGACGACGCCGCCAGCGCGAAGCACAACATCGGCATAGATCGTCGCGGCGTGCTGGGTGGTCGGTGCGGTCTGCCCCCACAGCGTGCCCATGATTATCCGCGCGGCAACTCCGTTCCCTTCGATCACGGGCAGCTGGTCCCGACATTCGAAAGCCGGCTCGATCTCTTCCTGCCCGTCAGGCAAGGCGAGCCAGGTCTGCATGCCGTAAAGCTTCGCCCCTGCTACCCGCTCTGACACCGGACTGCGTTCCGAATGGACGATGCCTTTGCCCGCCGTCATCAGGTTTACCTGACCGGGCCGGATCGTGGAAAAGCTGCCGAGGCTGTCGCGGTGCTCGATCGCCCCGGCAAATTCTCCGTCAAACAGCCAGGTCACGGTGGCGAGGCCGATGTGCGGATGCGGGCGCACGTCCATGCCGCCGTCAATATCAAGCCGGGCAGGGCCGAACTGGTCGACGAAGATGAACGGGCCAACCATGCGGCACGCGGGCGAAGGAACTGCGCGGCGCACTTCGAACTGGCCGAGATCGTGCGTGACCGGGGTGACTGTCTGGAGAATGCTCATCTGCCTGGCCCTGCCCTATTCGCCGGGAGCCTTGGCCTTGATCGCAAGTGCATGGACCCGCTGGCCGGGGATGTCGCCGAGCGCCATGTTGACCATGCGCTGGCGCTGAAGCCGCGACTTGCCAGCGAATACGGCGCTCTCGATCTCGACTGTGAAATGCGATTCGCCACTGCCGTCGTCGCCGCTGTGCCCGGAGTGGCCGGCGCTGTCGTTGATCACAGCAAGCCGGGTGGGAGAAAAGGCGCTTGTCAGCAGCGCTTGCATTTCCTGTGCGATCGGTCCGGTCATTGGTGCCTCCTAGCGCCTGATCGACTTTTGCATGAATCGGGCGCTCGAAATACAACGAGACATGATTCACGCCGAAGGCCGTTTGGCCTTAGGCGATCATGGTCTTGGGGTTCCAATTTAGGAATGGCCGCGCCATCTTGCACCCCGTGCGAACTGACAGATTTCACGGGCGCTTCGAAGCGCAGGGCAGAGCCTGCAACTGGCCCGGCTGCACCGAGGCGGGCGAATTCCGCGCGCCGGGCGTTCGGCCCGCCGGGTTCGATGGTCCGGGCGAGTGGCGCTGGTTCTGCCTCGAACATGTGCGCGAATTCAACGCCGGCTATGACTATTTCGACGGGATGAGCCCCGAGGAAGTGCTGCGCGCGCAGTCGCCCATCCACGGATGGGAGCGCGAGAGCCGCGCATTCAATCCGTCCGCCGGGGTCGATGGGATGCCGCGCTGGGCCGACTTTTCCGATCCGCTCGACGCCATCGGCGACAGGGTCAAGGCCTTCCGCAAACGCGCGGAGACCGTCAACAGCGCGCAGTCACGGACCGACGGGCGAGCGGTTTCGTGGGAGGAGCGTCGCGCGCTCGATGTGCTGGCGTTGCCGCTCGACGCCGACCGCAAGGATGTGCGCCGCCGCTATACCGAGATGCTGCGCCGTTTCCATCCCGATCACAACGGCGGCGACCGGCGGCACGAAGCGCAGCTTCGCGGCGTGGTCGAAGCCTACCAGGTGCTGCGCAAAGGCGCGGTTTTTGGCTAGGCGACTTGCGCTTGGGCAGAGTGAGTGGAATGGAACTGCCATGACAGCGGCCGTGATCGATTCAGACCAGCTTGAAAGCCACCTGACCGCGTTCCACCGCGATGGCTTCCTCGTCATCCGCGACGCATTCGATCAACAGCGTATCGCCGAACTGCTCGATCATCTCCATCGCCTGCATCCCGAATATGTGGGTGAAGGCATGCCCGACGATTATTACGACGTCGGAGATCGCCGCTTCACCGCACCCTTGCGCTACGCGCCGCCGTTCGATTGCACTGACCTCATTACGCATCCTCTGGTCGATGGCATGCTCCGCGCCTTGCTCGGGGCGAGGCACGTAATCGAGGCATATCATCGCTTCCGGGTGCCACGGACCAGCAGATCCACTGCGATGGCGGCCTGCTGTTCCCGGATTCAGGGCTGGACGGGCTGTTGCCTGCCTCGGCAGTGTCGGTAGCCTTGCCGCTGGTCGATATGAAC
>CANJUF010000057.1 GCA_947477745.1 Sphingomonadaceae bacterium
CCCCTGCATTTGCCCAAGAGCAAGTAGCCACACCGCCCGAAAGCCAGGAACCTCGAACCATTGGGTTTCGCGTCGAAGAGCAGACCGATGGGTTCCAATTGGTGACGCACGGTGTGTGGCAAGCTTCGACGCCCGAACCAGCCATTGCTGTGCTGCCTCCTCCCCGGTCTAACTCGTTCTACGCCCGTAGGTCGAACCCAAGTGCCAGCAAAGGAGGGACAAGCTTCAGGAGGGCAGTGTACCTTCCGCACGTCTATGCCGCTGAGGCACAGTTTTCTCTGCCTTCGGGGCTGCTCGACGCGCTCATCTGGACCGAATCGCGGTACAATCCTGTCGCCGTCAGCCGAGCCGGAGCGGCTGGGCTTGGTCAATTAATGCCTGGAACCGCGCGTGACCTCGGAGTCTCCAATCGCTTCGACCCCAAGGAAAACCTCCTGGGAGCCGCGCGCTACCTGCGGCAGATGCTCGACAAGTTTGGGGTGGTTCACCTCGCGGTGGCCGCCTACAACGCTGGCCCCGGCGCCGTAGAACGCTCCGGAGGCATCCCGCTCAACGGCGAAACTCCTGGCTACGTCCGGGATGTGCTCAACCGTTGGCGATTCTGACAATGAAGAGGTCTGATTTGAGTAGCTCACGCAAACGCGTGGTCGGTATTTTGAGCCACGGCCAACGCGGCTTGATCCTGACCACAAACGAGGATGAAGTTTGGATCCTCGAGCGCGACGAAAGCGGAGATGACCTTGTCGGGAGCAAGGTCATCGCGGAAGGTGTAGTTTCCGGCTTCGATCGCCTGCGCATCGACTGGATCGGCGCTCTGTCAGATGACGGCTCGCTGACGTAGCCAAGACACTTAGAAATGGCCCTACTCGACGACCGCGAGATGAGCGACTATGGCCTGCTCATCGAGCTTTCGTCCGCCCAATTGAGCAATCTCGAAATGGCCAAAAAATCCTCACCTCATCGACAGATTTGCACGACTCATCGCAAATTGGCATCGAACCCCCGAACAATCGAAATCTGAGGGTATTTTTGAGGGTATCATTTCGATTTCTGCAAAATTTAATTGATGGTTTCAATACATTAATTGCCGAATTCGATTCCGTCCCCGGCACCATTTGTTTTCCGGAAATAGCTGAAATTCCTAGACTTTCCCTTTAGGCGCGATTTTATATCCCCCTAAATATCCCCCTTTCGTCTCTCGCTACAGCGATCTTTGATCGCCCCATGACCCTTGCAGTAACCTTGAGGTTTTTGGCAGGGCTCCTTTAATTACAACCTGAAAGAAGGACGGGTGGGGATGTTAGATGTTTGATCCCAGGCTTTGATGGTGCATTGTTCACCGTCAGCTGGAAGGAAGCACTATGGGCCAGGTACTCCGCGGGAGCGCCACAACGACTGAGGCAGTCCGTCGAGCGATACAGCATAGTCAAGCGAGCCTAAGGACATCCGAATGTTTGGTCTGAATGATCGCGCTAGGGCCGCCGCACGAGCTGCGGACTGCTTTCAAACTTCGATCCTCAGCCCCGCGCCGTTCTTGGGCAATCATGATGAGGTGGTCAAGCTTTCGGATGGCAGCCTTTGGCAGGTGCAGAACGAATACAATTATAGCGGTTTGACCTCAGTGGTCTCGTGCTAAGATTGGTCAATGACAGCAATTTAATAGGGCCGCGTGGAGAGATAGCATGTGGCTAATCATACAAATTGCGCTTGGCATGCTTCTCGGATTCATTTTAATTAAAAATTATAAATCCCTAAAAAATCTCGCCATTGGCGCTGCATATATAATTTTCGGCTTGGCATTATTAGGGCTTATTTGTCTATCATTCGAACAGTTAAACTCCGCAATAAACAACTACAGTTCAGCCGGAGAATTAGCTCGAAACTTATTTAATTCATTGGTAATAATAATCTTTATGGCACTTGGGGTATCCACGCTGCTTGGCACGTGGACATTCGTGATGGTTATTATCCCTAATTCATTCTTAGAATGGATGAATCGTTCGCAAGATTCAAATATATTATTGAATATTTCGGCGGCTTTTTTGACTGGATCGATTATTTACCTTTGCAGCTACATCACATTGCCGGGATTTTTGGGTGATTGGTATGATTCATGGACCGCATGGGGGCAATCTCATGGCATGGGGTACGATGGAGGCTCCTTCTTTGGCATGCTGCTTTGGCAAATAATTTGGCCAATAAATGTTGGAATTCTGAGATTGCAGAAACGCAGCATCGCCGATTTCATCAAAAATTTCAGAAACACAGTTGCCTAGTATGTTTCCCCGGTGGGCGGTGATGTATCCTGCGGGAGGCTGGGCACTGCGCTGGGATCGCTACTGGCGTGGGCATGAGTGCTGAGATTGACCTGTACAGGACTGCATTCGACACTGGGTTATACCAGCTTAGTGTTTTGTATCGCCACCAGTGGTGCTGACGCCGCGCGCGTTGATGTCAACCTGCGCGGCCCGTTCTTCGCAATGCGCGAAGTTTCACGCCACATGAAGCGCCAAGGCTCGGGCAGCATCGTCAACATCACCTCTGCCATGGCCGGACCATCGGAAAAGGGGCACGCCGGGCATGACGACATGATGCTCTACGGCGTCATCAAGGCCGCACTTAACCGGATGACGCACTTTTTCTCCGAGGAACTCAGGGAATATGGCGTGGCGGTGAACGCGCTCGGTCCCGGCGCAGTCGATACAGAAACGTGGAACGCGCATGATGCGCCTGCGGTCGCGGACTTCAAAGCGAAAGGCCTGGTTCGGCCCTGCACGCCCGAGGCGCTTGGCGGCCCGGTCATCAGCCTTGCGCTCAAGACTGCCGCGACCATGACCGGACAGACCTTGCATACCGGCGAATGGGGCAAGAGCTGGAACTGAGAAGAATTGCGCCGGCAAGGAGGAAATCATGTTTCAGGACAGAACACAGCTTCCCTGGGTGGCACGAATTTCCGAAGCGTTCCCGGAATTCGATTTCGAGCGGTTTCACTTGGTCACCTTGCCCGATCTGGTGCGCCTGAACGGCCATCTCGTCAGCCGCTATCTGCAAGACCTGGCCCCAATCGCCTTCACCACGCCAGACGGCAAGTCATTCACCTGGAGCGCGTCCGCTAGCGGCGTGACGGGATCGCCCGGGATCGGCTCCGCCGGGACGGTCGTCGAACTTTCGCACGACACATTTTCGGATCACATCAACCAGCTCATCTCGGCGACCGGCGCGGTCCAGACCCGCAGGGCCAGCGTGACCAAAGGCAGCCTTGCGCACTGGCGGGAGTGGGAGCCGGCGATCCGCAGCCTGATTGACGGCAAGCCGATCTATGATTCCGCGATTCGCAGTTCGCTTGTGGATCTTAGCGGCAATCCGCTCGCGCTCGACAAGTGCTTCGTGGCCGACGATTCAGTACAGGACATGGCGCATTACCTACGGACCATGGGCTATCTGCACATCAACGCGGTATTCTCGGCCGGTGAGATTGCCGTGCTGCATACCGAAGTCGTGCGCTGCATGGAGCAGTCGGTTCCGGGCGATCCGCGCTCCTGGTGGTCGCTCAACAGCAAGGGCGAGGAACTCGTCACCCGGATCAACCATTGCGAGCGATTTTCCGATGCAATCGGCGCATTCGCTCACGATCCCCGGCTCGCCCATTACGCCGGGCTTGCCGCGCCGTTCCTGCGCGTGTGCGATGACCGGCTCGACGGACCGATGGTGTTCATCAAGCATCCCGACGTCGTCGAAGGCAAGGGCGACCTGTGGTGGCACATCGACGACGGCATCGGCGGCTCGCCGGTGATGAACCCGCTGATCCAGGCCGGGATCCAGCTCGACCACGCCAGTGCCGCGAACGGGCAGATCCTGTTCATGGCTGGATCGCACCGCTGCAACAAGCGCCCCTATGCTTGGGGTGAGCAAGGCGATCTGCCGGTCGTCGCGCTCGAAACCGAGCCAGGAGACCTGACCATCCACTTCGGCGACACAATGCATTCCACCCCGCCGCCAACATCTTCTGACGCGGGGCGGCGCGTGCTTTATTACAAGTTCGCGCAGCCCAAGACCTTCGCCTGGGTGCCGGCGGGTTGTCATTACAACGATGCGCTCTATGCCGTTGACGAACAAGGCCACGCCGCTACGCGGGCTGCGGGTTACTGATGAGGGAGAGAATTATCATGACATACGAGATCAAGAATTGGGCCGGCCCGATTGCGGCTTTCGATCCTGCCGAACTGGCTGACCGCATGGCGGTGCTGCAACTGGTCAAGGTCTATGCGCTTGGCGTCGACATGCACGATTACGATCTCTCGCGCAGCGTTTTCACTGATGACGCGATCTCGAAGGGCGCGATGGGCGAAGCCGCGATCGATGAATACCTGCCCAAGGTCTGGGGCGGCGCGCAGGAATATGCCGCGACCCAGCATAACATCACCAACCAGCATCTGGAGCTGAATGGCAATGAGGCGCGCGTGCTGTCCTATGCCATCGCAGTTCACAAGGCCAAGCCGGGCTCGGACATGACCAACCTGACGATGGGCGTGCAATACCGCGACTGGTGCCGCAAGACCGACAAGGGCTGGCTGGTCTACCGCCGCGAGGCCGTGGCGCAGTGGACCGAGACGAGCCCCGCTCCGCCGGCCGCCTAGCGCGGATGCGCCCCAGATGACCCCGTTTGTTCCGCACGTCGCCGCTGCGGTCCTGAAGGATCTTCGGCAGCGTCTGGACAACGTGCGCTGGGCGCCTGAAATTGGAAACGCCGACTGGCGCTATGGCGTCAACGGCGATTATCTTAAGGAACTGGTCGCATACTGGCGCGATGGCTTCGATTGGCGTGCGCAGGAGGCGCAGATCAACCAGTTCGATCACTTCAAGACCGTGATCGATGATGTTCCAATCCATTTCATCAGCCAGGCCGGAGTGGGTCCGAGGCCGATCCCGCTGATCCTCTCGCATGGCTGGCCGTGGACCTTCTGGGATCTTAGGCATCTGATCGGTCCCTTGGCACGGCCGGCAGACTTTGGCGGCTATTCGGCGGACGCGTTCGACGTGATCGTGCCGTCACTGCCCGGTTTCGGCTTTTCCGCGCCGCTCACCACGCCGGGAATGAACTTCTGGCGCAACGCGGACCTCTGGCACAAACTGATGACCGAGGTGCTCGGCTATCCGAGATATGGAGCCCAAGGCGGCGACTGGGGCGCGCTCGTGACCGCGCAGTTGGGCCACAAATACGCCGACGCCGTGATCGGCGTACATCTCACCAATGCCCTGCCGCTCGACAAATTCAGCGGTGAACGCAGCTGGGACCTGAGCGGCAACGCCGTCCTCCCGGTCGATCCCGAGGCAAGAAGCGCCGCCCTCGCGCGGCAGCGAAAGTTCGCCAGCCATGTCGCCGTCCATGTGCTCGATCCGCAAACGCTGGCGTGGATGGCACACGATTCGCCGGTGGGAATGTTGGCTTGGCTTCTGGAACGCCGCTGGGCATGGAGCGATTGCGGGGGCGATCTGGAAAGCCGTTTCACCAATGACGAATTGCTCGTCAACGCGACGATCTACTGGGCGACCGAGACCTTCGCCACTACGGCGCGGTACTATGCCGAGGCGGCCAATAGCCCCTGGATGCCGTCACACGCTCGTTCACCGGTCGTGGAAGCGCCTACGGGCATCTCTTTCATGGTGCCCGACAGTGGCCCCGGCCCGACCGAACAGCACAAGGCCTATTACAACCTCGTCTACACCAATGAACACCAGTCCGGCGGCCATTTCGCGCCCGCCGAGGAGCCGCAGCGCATCATCGAGGACATCCGCGCAACCTTTCGGCCGCTGCGAGGCTGAAAGGGCCTACTCCGCCGGCATCTTCCTCACATGGTCGGTCAGCGCGTCGATCTCCTTGTCCTCGAACAGGCTGGACCACGGCGGCATTGCTTCTGACAGACCCACCGCTGCGCCGCCTTCGGCAATCGCCTTGCGGATCTCGGCGCGGTCCTTGGCCTTGAATGCGGGCGTATGAAAATTGGTCGGCGCCGCGCCAAGCTGCTGCTTGAGCATCGCCGCGTCAGGCCCGTCGCCGTGACCGGTCTCGCCGTGGCAGCGCGCGCAATTGGTGACAAAGCTCTGGTTGACGTCGGCTTCGCTCATCGTTGCCGCCTCTGTCGCGCCCGCGGCGACAGCTCCGGCCCCGGCAATGCTGGCAGCAGCGCCAGAGGTCTTGGGCACCAGCTCGACGATCTCGCCGTTAGGCGCGCTCGATGAGCCCATGATCGTCACAAGGATGCGCTCGTCAGGCGTCTGCACGATCGAGGTGAAGCCGCGCTGGGCGTATTTGTCGGCCTGGCCGAGCACCAGCGGCGTGCCCGCCTTGCGGTTCACGGCGGGTATCGCCCAGAACGTGCCCGAGTAATTGTCGCCGAAGATATATTTGCCATCGAGCTGCGGCCAGCGCTTGCCGCGATAAACTGTGCCGCCGATCACCGAACGATCGTAGGCGGTATGCTGGTAAGTCCAGATCGGGCCATGCTCAGTCCCGAGGACGGCTGCGGGCTTGTCCCAGGTCGTCTTGCGGCCGCCTTCGTCATAGGGAAACTGATAGTTGCCCCCCTTCTCAACGGCGTTGACTTCCTCCCAGGTGGTCGAGCCGACATCGCCGGTCCACAGCAGCCCGCTGGGCTTGTCGATATGAAAGCGGAATGGATTGCGCAGGCCGATCGCGTAAAATTCGCCGAGCGCTCCAGGCACGGCGACACTTGCCGGTGACATCGATGCGCAGGATGCCGCCCGACAGGGTGCTGTCCACGCGCTGACATGACGTTTCTACGGCGCTGATACATCCTCCCTGCCGGTCTGATTGCCTTTGCCGGCGCTGCCTGGCTGTTTCCGCAAGGGCTATTCTCCTCCGCAGAGCGCGTGGCCAAACAGGTCTATGCCTGGGGCGCGGCCTGGGGCGCGGGATCGCTCTATCTGTTCCTGATGACCAGCGACGTATTCCCGCACCAATTGCTGGTCGGCGCGTTCGCTATCGCCATTGCGCTGTTCTGGCTTGGCTATGCGCTGTTCGGCAAGGACCGCGAGGTTTCCGGCCGGGCGGGCGTGGGCGGGCGACTGCTGGCCGCTTTCGGCGCGACCCTGCGCCTGCTGCTCAGGCCTTTCACATGGCTCGCGGTAGTGGTCACCGTGCTGCCGCTGGTCGCTGCCGTGCTCTATGTCGTCGATCAGGATTTCCGCGACGCGGTCGCCGAATTCCGCGTGCGCCAGAACGTGTCGGTCGAAGGTGACTGGATGACCGTGCCGATCAATACCAAAACCCAACTGCTCCAGCCCATCGCGATCCGCATGGAGCCGGGCCGCGAGGGATCGATGCTGGTGCTGGAGCGGGCAGGGCGGCTCTACCGGATGGGCTATCCCGACAACGGCACCAAGGAATTGCTGATCGATTTCGCCAGAGTGGTGGGAGAAGTGAACCTCGAGAACGGCGCGCTCGGCTTCGATTTCGATCCGCGCTACGGCAAGGAGGGCGAGGGCGCGGGCTTCGTCTACGTCTATTACACCAGCTATACGCCCGCCAAGCAGACCAACTACCTGTCGCGCTTCGACCTTTCTCTGCCCGATGCCAAGGCGCGGCTTGCCTCGCGCTTCGACCTGATCGCGCAGGAACGGCCGCCGACGCAGTATCACAACGCGGGCCAGGTCGAGCTCGGACCCGACGGTTTCATATATCTCTCGGTCGGCGAAATGGGTCTGGAAGACTCCTATCGCCGCGCCACCTCGGCCACGCAGGCTCCGGGCGAGAATGCCTCGGTCAGAATCCGAACCCGCTCTTCCTCGCTCCAGCGCCGGCGCCGCTCCGGACCCGCAAACACCGTAATCTGACCCATCAACCGCTCCTGAGTGCGCAAATAAG
>CANJUF010000058.1 GCA_947477745.1 Sphingomonadaceae bacterium
CCGCTCTTCCTCGCTCCAGCGCCGGCGCCGCTCCGGACCCGCAAACACCGTAATCTGACCCATCAACCGCTCCTGAGTGCGCAAATAAGAGCACACTCAAGACCGGTCACTCACCGCCCACACAAGGCGGGACCCGCCGGAGGGTTACGTTGCAGAAGGAATTCGATTACGAGCAGATCGGCATCGATCATTTCGGCATGTGGGTCGATGATCTTGGAGAGGCAAGCGGGCAGGTGCTCGCAGCAGGGGCGCAATCGCTGGGTTCGCACCCGCCGGGGGACCAGGCTTTCTACGAAGCCAAGTTCCGCAGCCCCGACGGCATCGTCTTCGACCTTTCGCACACCGGCTGGCCGGGGGCGAACAAATCTGCCCTCGGAGAAGAAAGCTAAGCTGGCATTTGCCTCGTAGTCACGCCGCCTCCTGCTGCAGTGCCGGGTGCGGCAGGCGGAACAGTCGCGCGCCGTTGAGTCCGATTATGTCGGCCTTTTCCTGCTCGGTGATGTCGATGCCGTCGAACAGGTGTTCAACCACATCGCGCGAATTGGGGAAGGTGCCTTCGTGGTGCGGATAATCCGAACCCCAGATCAGGCCTTCGTGGCCGGTCACCGAACGCGACATGATGCAGGCGCGGTCGTACTGGAACGATGCGGAGACCTGACGTTTGATGATCTCGCTCGGTTTCATCGAGAGCTTGGGCTGGACGAAGATGTCGTGGCCTTCGGCAACCTCGTCCATGCGCTCGGCGAGGCCCGCCATCCATGATGCGCCCGATTCCACCACCATCACCTTGGCGCCGGGAAACCGGTCGAGCGTGCCGCCCGCGACCATGTACATGATCGACTGAATCGCATCGCGCATCTGATCGGTATAGTTGATGATCGCGCCCCCGGGGCCGCTCTCGGGTCGCAGGTCCGGCCGTCCGGTCGCGGTGTGCAAGGTGAGCACCACGCCAAGCCGCTGCGCAGCGTCGAACACGGCATCCCACGCCTCGCTGTTATAGAGCGGCACGCCCAGCGGGATCTGGCTGGGCAGCATCGCGGCGGTAAAGCCCTTCGCCGCCAGCCGCTCCATTTCGGCAACGGTATACGCGAAATTGCGCACCGGCAGCAGGCCGCAGCGCACGAAACGGTCCAGATGCCCGCCCAGGAACCCGTCGTTCCAGTCGTTGTAGACCTGAGTCGAGGCGTATTCGGTGTCCTCGTCCTCGATCAGGTAATTGAGCATGCCGGTGGTGGGGAACACGATTTCGGCGTCGATCCCTTCCATCTCAAGGTCGGCGATGCGGGCCTCGACATCGGTCGCGCCGGCCTGGTTGGGCCGGCCATTGTTGGCAGGATCGTTCTCGTCAGTGGTCGTCTCGCGGCGCAGCGGGAAGCGGTGAACCAGCTTTTCGCCGGCATAGGTCATGATGTGCGTGTCGGTGCGGCGGGTATGGATGCCGAACTTGCGCATGGAGGCTGGCAGGCCCTCGGTGAACAGGTCCCGCGGTTCGCGAAGGTGCCCATCGCCGCTGAATACGAAGCGCTGCATGGCAGGTTCCTTTCTTATCTGACCAGTTCGAACCCGGCGCCCTTGCGGTCCCAGGTATCGGCGGTGACGCCGCGCTCGCGCAGCATATATTTCTGGACCTTGTTGGTCGGCGTATAGGGCAAGCTATCGACGAATTCGATGTAGCGCGGCACAAAGTAATAAGGCGCGGTCTGGTTGACGAAGCTTGCCAGGTCCTCATGCGTCACGGCCTGCCCCTGTTTCAGGATGACATTCGCGGCCAGTTCGTCTTCCGCGTCGAGATCTTCGGACTTGATGCCGAACACGGCGACCTCGTCGACCGCCGGATGAGCGCGGATCGCCTGCTCGACCTCCATGGTCGAGATGTTGCGACCGGCGAGGCGCACTGCATCCTTCTTGCGATCGACGAAATAGTAATCGCCATCGGCGTCGCGGCGGCCAAGGTCGCCCATCCGGTACCAGCCGTCGGCAGTGAAGGCGGCCTTGGTGGCCTCGGGGTTTTCGAAATAGCCTTCGAACATGATGTGCGGCTTCTTTGGCTTGAGCGCGAATTCGCCCACCTCGCCATCAGGCACATCCTCGCCTTCGTCATTGATCAAACGCAGATCGACGAGCGGCGTGACATTGCCAAGAACGCCCGGCTTGGGGCTAGGCAGGATGGTCGGCTCGCGGCTGATGACATTGCCGATCTCGCTCTGGCCGAAACCCTGCGCCAATCGTTCGATCCCGAAACGCTTGGCGAACGCGGCGATGATATCGTCGGGCATCGGCGTCATTCCGGCAGAGCGCACCGGGTTGTCTGCATCGTCGGGCCGTTCGGGCAGCTTCCACAGGTAGATGTGCATTGCTCCCAGCGTGAAGGTTTGCGTCGCATTGTAATAACGCGTGCGGTCCCAGAAGTTGCTGGCGGAAAAGGTCGGATCGCTGGCACAGCCGATCCCCTCGGACAACGCGCGGAAGATCGTCATCATCCACGATGCGCTGTTGTAGAGCGGCAGCACGTTGTAGGTCACGTCGCCGGGCAGCGTCGCATAGCGCGCGGCGATACGCTCGGCGGTGTGCACCCAGACATTGTGGCTTTGCATCACGCCCTTGGACTTGCCGGTGGTGCCAGAGGTCCACAGCACCGCGTTGACGTCGCCGTAATCGATGAACGACATATCGTGCGGCGCGTTGGGGAAGGACTTTAGGAACTCGAACGGCTTGGCCTCGGGCGGCATCGGATTGTCGCCAAGATCGCGCAGCACGAGTTGGTCGTGCGGCACATGGGCGATCACTTCGGCAAGGCGCGGCCAGAGCCGGGTGTCCGAAACGATCACTTTGGGCTTGGAGTCGGCCAGCGTCGATTTAAGCCACTCACCCTTGTATTCGGCATTGATCGGGATCCACACCGCGCCGAGCCTGCTTACCGCAAGCGTCAGGAAAATGATGTCGAGCGAAGAGTTGGCGAAGAAGGCGACCCGGTCGCCGCGTCCGACGCCGAGATCGGCAAGGCCGCGCGCGATCGAATTCACGATTGCATCGGTTTGCGCAAAGGTGAAGCGGGTCTCGTCGTTCATCAGGTAGACGTTGTCGCCAACGCTATCTGCCTGCATCTGCAGGATGCGGCCGAGATTGCGGTCTCTGGTATTGCTCAGATCGAGATGGTTCATGCCTCTTCCCTTACTTATTGTGTGCTTGGGGCGAAAAGCGGGGCCATGATCCCCGTTTCCACCGCTGGATAGCCAAGGTCGGCAAAGCGCACTTCTACCGGCATGCCGATACGAAGCTCCGCCGGTTCGCAATCGATCAGCCGGGTGACGAAGCGAGTCAAGCGGTCGTCGTCAATCTCGACGATCGCCGAGACGTAAGGCGCGATCGGCGCGAGCGGTTTGTGCAGCGCGCGCTTGACCACTGCCCATGAGAACAGCGTCGCGCGTCCCGAAAGCGTCGTCCAGTCGATATTGCTGCCGTGGCACTTGCGGCAGTGGCCCTTGGGATACCAGTCGAAGGCCCAGCAGTCGCGGCAGCGCGGCAAGGCGAACTCACCGCGTGCCGCAGCCTTCCACAAGGGCGCAGTGGAAGCGTGCTGGAGGTCGGGCAGGGGAAAGGGCCGCGGTTCCGACATCAACCTCTCCTCATCACTAGGGTCCCGGCATCGACTCCGGAAAAGCCGCCGTAGACCGCGATTTCGGCATCGGCGACCTGGTTGGCCGCCTCGCCGCGAAGCTGGCGAACCAGTTCGACAACATGATTGATCCCGAGCAGGTAGGAATGGCTGAGCATTCCGCCATGGGTGTTGAAAGGCAGGCCGCCTTTCGCGCGTCCCCGGTCGAAGGCAAGCCGGTCGCATTCGACGAAGCTGCCCGCTTCGCCCTTGGGACAGAAGCCCAGATCCTCGATCGCCATCAGCGCGACGATGGTGAAGGGATCATATACCGCCAGCACATCGACATCGGCCGGAGAAAGGCCCGCCATGGCGAATGCGCCCGGCGCGCTCATGCGGTGCGGGGTCGATGCAAATTCCGGCTCCATGGCAAAATGGATGCCTTCGATGGCACCGGCATAGCCCACGCCTTCGACGATCACGGGCTCCTTGGGGAAATCGCGCGCCCGATCCGCCGCGGTCATGACATAAGCGCAGGCCCCGTCTGAGATCAGGCAGCAGTCCTCGATCCTGAGCGGATCGATGAACGGCTCGCGCGCAAGATAATCCTCCATCGTCAGGGTTTTATTGCGCATCACCGCGCCGGGATGCCCGTTGGCGTGGCGGCGAGACATGACCGCGATGGCGCCGAGATGGTCCGCAGACGTGCCGTAAAGCTCGAAGTGACGGCGCGCGACATGGGCGAAATAGACGGGCTGCGGGATGAAGCCGAAGGGCACTTCGGCGTTGGCCTTGATCGCTTCTGCAAGGTGCGCGGTGGCCGGGCCGCCAGCATCGGCGGCGTTCTGGCTTGCCCAATCGGTGCCGTGGACATTGACGATTACGCTCGCCTTGCCGCTGGCGATGGCCTCGTGCGCGGCATGGGGGGCGGTGGCCGCGAAAGAGAACGCGCCGCCCGCGCCCGATTCCCAGATGTCGCCGCCAAGCCCGTAATGCGCGCGAAATCGCGCGGCGGTCATCTGGCCCGCACTCTGGCCGGAAACCATCAGTCCATCGACATCGGCAGGCGTCAGACCGGCATCGGCCAGCGCCGCGTCGATGGCGGCGAACAGCATGTCGTCGAGCTTGCGGCCCGAGGCGGCGCTGTGCTCGCTCTCGCCTACGCCGACGATCGCGACCTTGCCCCGGATCGATTCGAGCTCGGCGGGGCCGGGTTCAGCCACGAAGGCCATTTTCGCTCTCCACATTCGACCTGCACCGGCGCAGCGACGATTTCGCTTTGACCTGAGCGCGCGGACATAGCAACGCTTGCCGGGGAGAGAAGAGCAAATGGCGGCAACTGCACTTATCATCGGCGGCTCGGGTCCCACTGGTCCGCACATCGTCGAGGGCATGCGCCAGCGCGGATACCGGGTCAGCGTGCTCAGCCGCGGGGTCCATTCCTATCCTTTTCCCGAAGATGTCGAGCGCATCACTGGCGATCCGCACTTCGCGGAGCCCTTGGCAGGTGCGCTGGGCGAGCGGACTTTCGACGTGGTCATCGCGACTTACGGCAGGCTTAAGGTTACATCGCGGCTTCTCAAGGGGCGCACCGGCCATTTCCTCGCAGTTGGCGGATGCGCCGCTTACAGGGGCTTCACCGATCCGCACGATGTGTGGCCCGTAGGCCAGCTTTCGCCCGTGCCCGAGACCGCGCCGCTGTGCGGGCCGGACGATCATCCCTTCGGCGGTAAGATCGTCGCGGCGGAGCAGGCGCTGTTCGATCATCACCCCGATGCGACGCTGTTTCGCTATCCGTATGTCTACGGTCCGCGCCAGATCGCGCCGCGCGAATGGTCACTGGTGCGCCGCGTGCGCGATGGACGCCGGGCCATCCTCGTGCTCGATGGCGGCAAGAGCCTGCTTTCGCACCACTATGCCGAGAACGCTGCGCACGCGATCCTGCTTGCGGTCGACAAGCGCGATGCCGCTGCAGGCAAGGCCTATAACTGCGCCGACGACGAGCAGGTCACGTACCGCCAGCTAATCGCGATTGCGGCCAAGGCGCTCGACGTGGAGCTGGAGGTGGTGTCGATTCCCGATCTGGAGAACGTCCAGGGCGCACTGATCCAGCATCAGCCGCATCATTATCTGGCCGATACCAGCCTCATCAAGGCAGACCTCGGCTACCGCGATCTGGTGCCCTCGGTGGAAGCGATCGCGAGGACTGTCCGGTGGTACCGCGACAATCCGCTCGAATATGGCGGCGAATACGAGCAGCGCCGCAAGGACGTGTTCGACTATGCGGGAGAGGATCGGCTGATCGAACTTGCCCGCGCGTTCGAGCAGGCGGTCGGCAAGGTCAAGCTGCGCGAGCGCCACGAAAATTATACCGACCACCCCTACGCGCACCCCAAGGAGCACCGCGAGGGTGGTCGCGACGAGCGGGGTCGGTAGACCGCTTGCACGGCGGCAGGCACGAAGATTCAGGAGGGACGGCAAACTTGATTGCACGCAGGAAGCGTAATCAGAGGGGGCAGGGGGCGCTGTTGCGCAGCGAGCTGATTACAGCCGCGATGCGCATCCTTGATAGATCGCCGACAACCGCGCTCAGCCTTCGGATGGTTGCCAAGGAAGCCGGCGTCGCGGCTCCTTCGGTCTATGCCCATTTCACCGATGTGCGCGATTTGATGACCGAGATCGTGCGCGAATGCTGGCGGCAGCTGGCCCAGGAAATGGGCGATGGCATCATTGCCGAGGGCACGGGCCGTGAGGCGCTCACGCGGCAGCTTTGCGCCTATGTCCGCTATGCCATGGAGCGGCCTTCGCGCTACCAGATGCTGTTCGCGATGCAGCCGATGGACAAGGCCGAGCCGCACGATATTCCCGGGATCATCCAGCCCGCCTTCCGCAAAGTGCGCGATGCCTTACGGGCGATTCGCGACGCAGGCGGGACAATTCCAGGAGAAAACAGTTTCTCCGCCGCGCTGCTGGTGCTCTCGGTCGTGCATGGCCGCATCGCGCTGGCGCACCTGGCACCGTGGCGCGAAGGCAACTCTGCCCCCGGGGTCGAAGCCTTCGTAGCCGAGGTGCTTGAGCGATTGCTGCGGCCTTGACTGCCCCGGATCAGGGCAGCTCCGCGCCTGCTCCCAGCCGCAATTTAAGTTCGTCGAGTCCCAATGCCGCCAGCGCGGAGGCGGGACAATCAGCGCGCAGCAGCACGGCAAGCCCGCGCTGTTTCTGAGCGATGAGGTCGAAGGCCTGCATCGCTTCCATGTGCCGCGCGGCGAGCGCGGGATCGCTGCAGAGCAAGGCTCCGATCGCTTCGATTTTATCGCCGAGTTCGCTGAGCACATCGGCGACAGCGGCAAGATCGACTATGGCGGGAAGAGCGCTCACGCGGCTTCGGGCAGGGCTGCGTCGGCGCTGAGCCGGTCGAGATCGAGGATCGTCACCATCCGGTCTATCACCTGCTGTCCATGCATGCGATGGCGTGGCTGCTCAACCAGCGTTCCTTCTTCATGGGCGAAGTCACCGAGTACCAGCTTCGCCGCCACGGCAAGCTTTCACGCGACCTCAGGGATCCCGATCCGGGCAATCTCGCGCTGCTGCCGCGTGAAACACGCGATCTGGTGGCCGAGACCGAGCGGTTTTACCGGCGGCTGCTGCGCCTCGATGCAGACTGGCGGCAAGCGCCGCCGCATCCGCCCAGCGCGCTCGACGCGCTGCGCTGGCGATTGCAGCGCCGGGCTTAGACTCCCGCCAGAGCCGCGCTCCACGCAGTGAGACGGGCCTGCCGTGCGGCCCCGTCCATCGCCGGATCGAAGCGCCTGCCCGGCCCGCGCATGGCTGCGCTGGCCGCCTCGAGCGAAGCGAACAGCCCGCAGCCGGTCGCTGCCAGCTTGGCCGCGCCCAGCGCAGTGGTCTCGGTCATGGCGGGCCGCGTGACCGGCAGGCCGGTGACGTCGGCAA
>CANJUF010000059.1 GCA_947477745.1 Sphingomonadaceae bacterium
CGCCCAGCGATGCGAGATGCCCCGTCATGAACTGGCAATCGAGCAGCTCCGCCCCGGCCCGCCGAAGCGCCGCGACGAGCCAGGCCAGCGCGACCTTGGATGCGTCGGTTTCGGTGCTGAACATCGATTCGCCGCAGAACACGCGGTCGAAGCCTACGCCGTAAAGCCCGCCGACAAGGCGCGGCGGCGCATCATCGCTGTCCAGCCAGCATTCGACTGAATGGGCCTGGCCAAGCGCGTGGAGCCGCTCATAACTCGCCTGGATGCGGTAGCTGATCCAGCTTCCCGCCTCGTCGCCCGCGCGCGGCGCCGCGCAGTGCTCCATCACCTGCGCGAAGGCCGCGTTGCAGGTGACGCGAAAGCGCCCGCGCCGCAGGGTCCGCGCCAAGGAGCGCGACAGGTGAAACTGGTCGAGCGGGAGAATGGCGCGCAGGCGCGGCTCGATCCAGAACACCTCGGGATCGTCGCGCGCATCGGACATCGGAAAGATGCCGGCCCGGTAAGCGAGCAGCAGGATTTCGGGATCAATCGGGGCGAGCGGCGCGTGCATTTTGGCGAGGATAGCAAATCGCGCAGCGTTGCGACATGGTTCGCGTTTTGTGGTGATTGAGCACCTTGTCTAATCGCGCGAGTGCCATTAGACGGACCGGCTCCCGCAGGAGTGTAGCTCAGTTGGTAGAGCGTCGGTCTCCAAAACCGAATGCCGGGGGTTCGAGTCCCTCCACTCCTGCCAAGCTTTCGCTGCTGGCGGGCGTTGTGCTGTCGCTGCTCGCAGCGTTGCCCTTCGCCTTTGCGGTGCGTCCGCAAATGGCGGACTACCCATCCCACCTTGCCCGCTATCACATCATGCTCGACGGCGGGCGCAGCCCTTTCCTGGCGAAGTATTACAGCTTCAATTGGGCGCTGAGCGGCAATCTCGGCGTCGACCTGCTGATGGTGCCGCTCGGCCGCACGCTTGGCGCGGAGAGCGCGGCCTATCTGATCGCGCTGCTGCTGCCGGTCCTGCTCGCGCTGGGCATCGTGGCCGTGGAGTGGGCGCTGCGCGGGCGGATCGGGGTAGGCGCCCTGCTGGCGTTGGCGACGGTCTGGTCTCCGTCGATGGCGCTGGGTTTCGCCAATTTCAGCCTGGCGCTGGCCTTGGCGCTGTTCGCTTTCGCGCTCTGGATCAGGCTGGAGGGCAGGGCATGGCGCGCGGCGCTGTTCGTGCCGCTCGGCGTGATCGTGTGGCTGTGCCACAGCGCAGGCTGGGGCGTGCTGGGCGTGCTGGTGTTCGGCTACGAATGGCACCGCCGCCACGATTGGCGGGCGCTGCTTGCGCCGTGGCCGCTGTTCCCGCCCTTCGTGCTGCTCGCGCTGGGGCAGCGGGTGGGCGACACCCTGCGCTACGGAGACTTTCCGCTTTGGTACAAGCTGGGAATCTGGGTCAAGGCGCTGGCGGAAACGACCATGCTGCTCGACATCGCCAGCGTTTTCATACTCTTGGCCGCGATCGGCCTGGCCTTCCTGCGGCGGCGTCTCGACGGGCGGCTGGGCTGGGCGGCGCTGCTGGTGGCGCTGCTGGCAGTGGTCATGCCGCGCCACTTCGGCGGCGGCGATCTGGCCGATGCGCGGCTGGTGCCGGTGGCGCTGATGCTTGGCTGCCTGGCCATCGATATGCCGGCTAAGCGCTCGCTGCTCTGTCTTGCCGCTTCGCTGTTCCTCGTCAGGCTTGCCGTGACATGTGCCGACTGGCGCGCGCAATCGCTGGTTCTCGAGCGCGCGCTGACAGCGCTGGAAAGCGTGCCGCAGGGCGCGCAGATCGCCGCTGCCGTGCCGCATGTCCCGGGCACCTGGGACGATCCACCGCTCACCCATGCCGGCAGCTATGCGACGGTTTACCGCGATGCGCTGGTCAACACCCATTTCGCGCTGCCCGGCGTACACATGCTGACCGTCAGGGGCATGGACGCGGGCTTTGCCGACCCTTCTCAGCGCATCGAGGCGAGAGCGGGCGAACCGGTCGACCTCAGCCATTTCGCGCCCGCCGCTCATGCCGATTACCTGTGGTATGTCGGCGGCAATCCGGTGGGCCGTTTGCCCGCCGGCGCAGCGGTGCTGCACCGCGTGCCCGGCTCGCTGCTGGTGCGTCTTGCAAATCCGTCGCGCGGGCGCTAGATCGCTTCCTCGTCTTCCGACATGGACATCAGCAAAGCCCCTCCCGATCCCGATCGGGGCGGCGCTGCCCCCTAGGCGGAAGCCGCGCAAAGTTTCACAGGCTCCAGCTCAGGCAAGGATGCAGCAATGGCCAAAATCAACCCCGGCGAATTACTCCGCCAGGTTCGCAGCGAGGCATCGAAGATCTACTGGCCCTCGCGCCAGGAGACGGTCACGACCGCGATCTTCGTCGGCTTGCTGACCACGCTGCTTGCGTTGTTCTTTATGGGCATCGATTCGCTGTTCGGCGCGGTGGTGCGCTGGGCGCTGTCGCTGGTCTGATCCGCAACCCGGTTTTCCGCTCCCAGAGTTCGAAAGAAAGACGAAAATGGCCCGCTGGTATATCATTCACGCCTATTCCGGATTCGAGAACAAGGTGAAGGAAGCGATCCTTTCCGAGGCCGAGCGCATGGGCCTCTCGCAGCTTGTCGAGGAGGTCGAGGTTCCCTTCGAGACGGTGACCGAGGTCAAGCGCGGCAAGAAGGTCCAGGTCGAGCGCAAGACCATGCCCGGCTACGTGCTCGCCAAGCTGGCGATGAACGACGATGTCTACCACCTCGTCAAGAACACCCCGAAGGTGACCGGTTTCCTTGGCCCCAACGGCAAGCCGCAAGCGATCACCGACCGCGAAGCCTCGCGCTATTTCGGCGCAGCGGAAGAAGCCGCTTCGGCCCCGCGCCGCGAGATCACCATCGACTACGAGATCGGCGATACCGTCAAGGTGCTCGACGGCCCGTTCGCCAGCTTCAACGGCGAGGTCGAGGAACTCGATTTCGACCGCAACCGGGTCAAGGTCTCGGTTTCGATCTTCGGCCGTGCCACACCGGTCGAGCTGGAATTCGAGCAGGTTGAACTCAGCCGGTAACGGGCGGCGTTGGAGCATCGTGCGAAAAAGTGGGAACCGGTTTTTCGCGAACAACGATGCGACCACAAATAGTTAGAGCGGGCGCAGTGTTTCAAATTTCACGCAGCCCGCTCTAAGCGCGCCCGCCCAGTCCGGCTTACCGGCAGCGCGGGTGGCTGCCGATGTCGCGAATGTCGAGGATCCTGCGCTCGTCCGCCGTGGTCTGCACGCACAGGCGGCCTGGACGGTAATAATAGATCCCGTAGCGCGCCATGCCTGACGAGAACGAATCGACGTTCTCGAAGCCGCGCGCCCGCAGTTCGTCGGCAGCGCGCAGGCCGTCCATTCCCTGGATGCCCGAGATGCTGCCCATCATGGCGCCGCCATATCCGGAGCCGCCATAACCCGGACCGCCGTAACCCGGTCCGCCAGGATTGTAGCCGCCGCCCGACATCGAGCGCAGATAGCGCTCGCGCGCCCAGCCTTGCATCTGCCCGTCAAGCGTGGTGACGCGGCACCACTGCTCGCCGCTCGTGTTCTGGCAATCCAGCCTGCGCAATTGCGCGCCGCGATTGATCCGCCCGACGATATAGCCGCTCTTCGACGGGGTGCTCGAGATCGTCAGCGCGTTCGACACGCCGTAAACTTCGACAATTTCGCCGCCATAATTGCCGCCGCCATATTCGGGATATTTGCCCGAGCCATAGGAGGGGCGCAGGTAACGGTCGCGCGCCCAGCCGCGCGAGCGGTAGTTGAGCGAGGAGACCTCGCACCACTTCTCGCCGTTGTAATCCTCGCAGCCGTAATTGCGCAGCAATGTTCCAGCGGGCACCTCGTCGCGCACCCGCGCGCTGGTCGATGGCGAATCGAAGATGCGCAGCGTGCCGGTCTGCAGGTTGTAGACCTCCACCTGCTGCCAGTCCTGCTGGTAGCCAGAATCGCTGTTGCCGTTGTTATAATTCTTGTCCTTGCGCGAAAGCAGGATCGCGCCGAGCACGGCGGCGCCGATTACGCCCGCGGCGACCACGCCTCCGCTACCGGAATCTTTGCCGCAATCGCCGTTGGACGTGTCGGTGATCGCGACATAGCGACCGTCGAAGGTCTCGACTTTGATGCAATCCTTGCGCGATTCGTTCCACCAGAAGGTCGTGACCGTATTGCCGCTACTGCCGCCGGGCTTGGCGAATTCGAACCCGCGCGCCTTGAGCTCCATTTCGCCCGACGAACCCTTGACTCCGACCAGATCGCGCAATGTGTCGGCGGACTTTGCCAGGACAGGCGTTGCCACCATCGAGGCTATGACCGCCGATGCGACGATCCTTGATTTCAAGTTGCTGATCATGCGCGATCCTCCTGCTGCTTTTGCCGCAAGGGTGCTAACACGGAAATGGCGGTCAGGACAGCTTGGGTTGCGTTTACGCCCGCGCGCCGCTATGCGCGCGCCTTCCCTAGGGAAACCCGTGCGGGAGGCGCGCTTCGGCAAGCCGTTTGTACCGCTTATCATGAGGCCCGGCGCGTCCGGGCCGACAGTGTGAAAGGAACGGCCTCATGGCCAAGAAGATCGACGGCTATATCAAGTTGCAAGTGCCTGCGGGCACTGCCAACCCAAGCCCGCCCATCGGCCCGGCGCTGGGCCAGCGCGGCGTCAACATCATGGAATTCTGCAAGGCGTTCAACGCCGCGACCGACAGCCTCGAAAAGGGCATGCCGATCCCGACGATCATCACCGTTTACGGCGATCGCAGCTTTACTTTCGTGACCAAGACCCCGCCCGCCAGCTTCCTGATCAAGAAAGCGGCGAAGCTGAAGTCGGGCTCGAAGGAGCCGGGCAAGATTTCGGCCGGAACCATCAAGCGCTCGCAGCTCAGCGAGATTGCCGAAACCAAGATGGCCGATCTCAACGCCAACGACATCGAGCAGGCGACGAAGATCATTGAAGGCTCCGCCCGTTCGATGGGCCTCACCGTGGTGGAGGGCTGAGATCATGGCCAAGACAACCAAGAAGCAGAAGATGCTCGCTGAAAAGCTGGGCGACAACATGGAACTGCGCAGCTTCGGCGATGCGCTCAAGTTGCTGCGCGAGCTGGCGACCGCCAAGTTCGACGAAACGGTCGAGGTCGCGATGAACCTCGGCGTCGATCCGCGTCACGCCGACCAGATGGTGCGCGGCATGGTCTCGCTGCCGTCGGGCACCGGCAAGGAAGTTCGCGTCGCCGTGTTCGCCAAGGGCGAGAATGCCGACAAGGCGCTGGCCGCCGGCGCCGACAAGGTGGGCGCCGAGGACCTGATGGAAGACATGCAAGCCGGCAATCTCGACTATGACCGCGTGATCGCCACGCCCGACATGATGGCCGTGGTCGGCCGCCTCGGCAAGGTGCTCGGCCCCAAGGGTCTGATGCCGAACCCGAAGCTGGGCACGGTCACCCCGAACGTCGAGCAGGCGGTCAAGGACGCCAAGGGCGGCCAGATCGAGTTCCGCGTCGAGAAGCTGGGCATCATCCACGCCGGGATCGGCAAGATGTCGTTCTCCGATGAGGCGATCAAGGCCAACTTCGATGCGCTCGTCGATGCCGTGGTCAAGGCCAAGCCTTCGGGCTCGAAGGGCAAATACGTGCGCAAGGTCGCGCTCACTTCGTCGATGGGTCCGGGCCTCAAGCTCGACACTGCGCTGCTCGAAGGGGTGTGAGCCTCTCGCGACAGAGATGAAATTCGAATGGGCCGGGGGGAAACCTCCGGCCTTTTTCTTTGGCTGATGGCGAAGCGGCTCTTGAGCTTGGCGGCGGATATGGCAACAGCCCATCCTTCATCAAGCTGCGAGATACCCGATGAGCGAAACAATAGCTTCGGCGCCAGCCTTCTGGATACAGCCCGAGATTCAGCAGAAGATTACATGGCGAGATGGCGATGTCGTAGTGTCCGTACCTCCCAAGAGCGGGACGACATGGACGATGAACATCGTCCATCAGCTGTTCTCGGGCGGGACCGCCGACTTCCGGGATATCTACGAAGAAGTTCCGTGGATCGAATTTGTCGCGCGGCCCGATGAGCCCCACCAGGAGATTCTCGACCGGCTCGATGCGATGCCGAGCGATCGCCGCCGCGCCTTCAAGACGCATTCCGCGCCGCCGATCCTGCCCTACCTGCCAGCGGGTGCAAAGCCCGACGTGAAATACGTCGTCGTATTTCGCAATCCAGAAGAGGCGCTGGCTTCGTTCTGGCCATTCATAGCAAAGCATTCGGATGAATGGTTCGATCTGTGGGGCATGCCGCGCGCCGGGATGACGCGGCCTGATTTTCCCAGTTTCTACAGCGAAGTCATCGCCGAACGCGGCATGCACGCGAACGGCTTCTTTGGCTTCCTCAACTCCTGGTGGCCACTTCGGCGCGCAGCAAACGTGCTGTTCCTCCACTATTCCGCCATGAAGGCCGATCACGACGGGTCAGTGCGCAAGATCGCACGGTTTCTGGAGGTCGAGCCGAGCGAGGAGGAGTGGCCGCGCATTCTCGAATACACGTCTTTCGCATGGATGAAGGCGCACGAAGACAAGTTCGAGGCGACGACCGCAGGCGACGTTCCGATCCTTCAGCGCGGGGCCATGATCCGCAAAGGGCAAGTGGGTTCGGCCAGCGCCGACGGCATGACGCCGGAGATCGCGCGCGATCTGCGCATGGTGGGCGAATCCTTGTGTTCCGAGCCTGCCGCCCTTGACTGGTTTTATGAAGGCGGGATGGTTCCCTAATCCAGTGTAAGGTTGACGATCTAGCGGGACATCGAGTGCATGAGATTATAGGCGTTCGCGGAGCGCTTCATAGGGTGTTTTGCCATTGAAGGCACCGTGTGGCCGATTGAAGTTGTAGAAGTTCTCCCACTCGGCAAGCTTGGCTTCGAGATC
>CANJUF010000060.1 GCA_947477745.1 Sphingomonadaceae bacterium
CGTCCAGCTCTTCGCTAGGCGCATCGCAAGATCATGAAACCATGCAGGATAATTTTGAATCAGACTCTCAGAATCTTCCCACCGGATATAATCACGAGAAAGGGCACAAGCGCTACGCCTGCGGCAAATAGGCATTTGCGAACCATCTGTAATGCGTTCGAGGCGAGTCGCATTGCACCAATGTAACGTTGCAATGCATGTCCGCAACGTCGTCGTGCTTAGAAAACCGCTTTACTTGTTATCAAGACAAGAAAGCCGACATCCACCTGTCCTTGCATTGGCAGGCATCAAGGTGAACACTCTCCCAACCAGCCTTGGGAGAGGCACCAATGTCCGAGTCGCTGACCGACCAGATCACCGCGCTGAACCAGCTCGCCTATCGCTATGCCCACGCCATCGACACCACCGACGAGGTGCTGCTGGCGCAGGTATTCACGCCTGATGGGCGCATGCGCGTCTATCATCCCGGCGAGGATGAACCGTTCATCGAACTGGTCGGCCCCGATCTTGCGAGCGTGCCGCGCACAATGCGCCCGGCGCACCTGCGCACCATGCACCAGATGACCAACCATATGGTCGAGCTCGATGGCGATAGCGCAAGCGGCCAGGTCTATTGCTGCGCGCGCCACCTCGCGCTCGACGGCAAGTCGGCGCTCAACGTCATCATCCGCTACGAAGACCTCTATCGCAGGATCGATGGCGCGTGGCGGATCGCAGACCGCAAGATCAGGTTCCTGTGGGACGAGGTCCATCCGGCCGGCAATTCGGCCTTCGAGGGAGAGGAGCCGATACGCTGATGGCTACGCAAACCCGAATTGTCGTGCGACCGGTCACCCCTGCGGTTGGTGCGGTGGTCGAAGGCGTGGACCTGCGCCAAAACTTGCCCGACGAAGACATCGCGGTAATCCGCGCCGCCGCGCTCGAACACGGCGTGCTGTTCTTCCGCGATCAGCATATCACCCGCGAACACACTGCCGCTTTCATGGGCCGTTTCGGTGAGCTGACCATCGATCCCTATGCCAAGGCCTATGGCATGGAGGGGCTTCCGGTCGAGGCGCTGGTCCACGACATGCCGACTTACGGCAACCGCAACGCCACCGCGATCTGGCACATCGATTCGACGCTCGGCGTCATGCCCGCCGCGTTCCTGTCGCTACGCGCGCTCAAGCTGCCGCCCGGCGGCGGCGGCGACACCTGCTGGGGCAGCATGGTAGCCGCCTATGAAACGCTGGCCGATCCGGTGAAGGACATGATCGACGGTCTCTATGCCGAGCATTCGGGCGCCAAGACCTTGCCGCTGCTCGACCAGAATGACCGCCATGTGCTCGACGAGCCGATGCGCAATGTCCATCCGGTGGTGCGGGTGCATCCCGAAACCGGCCGCAAGGCGCTGTTCGTCAACGAGCTGTGGACCGACCGGATTGTCGGCGTGTCCCAGCTTGAGAGCGATGCGATCCTGACGATGCTCTACCGCCATTCGCAGCGTGCCGAATTTACCATGCGCTGGCAGTGGCGCGAGAACGACCTCGCCTTCTGGGACAACCGCGCGTTTCAGCATTATGCCGTGCGCGATTACGAAGGCGAGCGTGTCCTCCAGAAGGCCTACGTCAAGGGCGACGTCCCGGTGGGGCCGCGCCCCCGCTAGAGAATCCTGCAATTGCGCAATCGTCATTGCGAGGCCAAAGGCCGAAGCAATCCAGGGCGAATGTCACCTACTCTGGATTGCTTTGTCGGCGTTGCCTCCTCGCAATGACGAAATGTCCGGGACGCTCTATGAGGCAGTCACCGGCCGCCGGCTGACGTTGCTCCAGTCGATGTTGCGGGTGGTGTACATCACCCCTGCAAGCGCCACGAACAGCAGCACCGAGCCGATCAGCAACGACCAGGCCTCGAGGTTGAGCAGCACGTAGAGCAGCGCATAGAGCCCGACCAGCAGCGCGCCGATGAAGCGCGCGCGTTTCCAGCTTTTCAGCACAGCCGCGCTGTAGGCCGTCAGCAGGCCGATGATCGCCGCGCTCGCCGTCATATAGGCCCAGGCAAAGCCGATCACCTCGGCAAAGGCGAGCAGCAGCACGAAGAACAGCACCAGCCCCGCCCCGGTCATCAGGTATTCGGCCGCCGCGACCCGCGCGCCGCCGACAATGTCGAACAGCAGGAAGGCGAGGAAGGTGAAGCCGATGAACAGGAAGCCGTATTTCACCGAGCGGTCGACCTTGGAATAGAGGTCCACCGGCTCGACCAGCCCCACCGTCACCGCGCGCGACTGGCCCGAGATCGCCTCGCTCGATGCCGGGGTTACGGCCGTGGAGGCCATCGGCGCCGCGTAGTCGATCCCCGCCTCGGCATCGAGCGCGGGCGGTCCGGTATCCTCGGTCGCGACCGGCGGCTGGCCGAGCGCCAGCTTGTCGACGGTATAGCTGGCGCCGAAACCCTTATCGTCGATCTTGCGCCCGTCCGGCAGGAAGGCGCCGCTGAAGCTGGGGTTGAGCCAGGTCGAATCCACCTGCCAGCGGGTCTGACCACCGCGCGGCACCAGGCTCAATGAACGGCTGCCGCGCAGGCCGAACGCATAGTCAACCTTGAGCGGCGCTTCGCCGGTCCACGGCAGGAAAGCGAAGAAGCCCTGCCCGCCGGTCGCGCCCGGGCCCTTGCCCGGCTGTACCGCCAGGGCCTTGCCGTCGGCCACCAGCGAACCGCCCTTGGTCAACCCGCGCGCATCCGACGCGCCCATGCGCAACTCGGCACGGTCCCACAGCAATGCTTCGCGCTTGACGCCGAAGCGCGCCAGATCCTCGGGCAGGGCAAAGCTCGCCTTGCCGGTGACGGATGCTTCGTAGAGCACGCTCGAATAGATCGACTTGCGCCGTTCCTGCGGCGCGATCTTGGTCGACACCCGGTTATCCACCGGGGAGAGGTAGAGCATCTTCTCGACCTGGACGGTGCGCGAAACGGTCTTGCCGTCGACAACTTCGTCCTGAACCTCGGTGGTCTCGAACGGCACCACGACGACCGGCCCGGCGATCACCTGCGGCCCACCCCAGCCCGAATTGATCGAGGCCTGCGCGGTCTGCGACTGATCCTGCCGGTCATAGACCAGCGCGTAGACGAGCATCAGCGGGATCATCAGCGCCAGACCAATCAGGCCTGCGAAGAGCAGCTTGATCCCCGGAGAACGTTCTCTCGTTTGTGTGTCGTTCATTGCGCGTCTCCCCGGCGTCTGACCACTATTTGCACGATTCGTCGCTTGCACGCACCGCTTCGTCGGCATGCCGCCTGCCGCCTTGCTCGCGCCTGAACGCACCGCATGACTTGACAGCGCGGCGGCGGCGTTGAAGGTCACCGGCACAATGCAAACACCAAGCGTCGATATCAACCTCTATGGCCCCGAGATGGCCGAGGACCCCTGGGCTAGCCTGCGCCGCATCCGCGAGCTGGGGCCACTGGTCTGGAACGAGCGCGGCCAGTGGATCACCGCGCACGACCGCGTCTGCCGCCAGATCATGAACCGCCCGCTCGAAGCGACGATGAAGGGCGTGATGACCTCGACCTTCGGCGAAGGCGCGTTCATCACCATGGACGATCGCGACGCGCACAACGCGCTGCGCAATGTCTGGGTCTCCGCTTTCGGCACGCGCGGCGTCGCCAGCCTGGTCGCGTTCACCCGCCAGATCATCGAGGCGCGTCTGGACGAGGCGCTGGCCGCACTGGAGGCCGATGGCACGGTCGACATGCAGCCGGTGTTCTGCCGTCCGATCCCGGCCTATGTCATCGCGCACATGATGGGCGTGGGCGAGGACGTAATCCCGACCATCGTCGAATGGTCGGACCACTTGGCCACCGGCACGTCGAGCGGTCATCCGATCGATTACGAAAACGATTTCTATTGGCTCCGTGCCGAAAAGGCGCGTGCCGACCTGGCTGATTTCCTGCTCGAACAGGTGCAATATCGCCGCGCGCACCCGGACCATGGCCTGATCAGCAAGATCGTCCATTCGGACCTTGCCGCGACTACGCCTGACGCACAGATGGTCGTGAACCTTCGGCAATTGCTGTTCGCGGGCAACGAGACGACGAGCAACTGGCTGGGGCACTTGGTGCATATCTTCGGCACCCGGCCCGACGTTCGCGCCGAGCTGGACGCGGACCGGAGCCTGATCCCCTCGGCGCTCGAGGAAATGCTGCGCTGGCTCGGCATCGTCCACGCCGTCCCGCGCATGGTGGGCCAGGGCGGGATGGAGATTGCCGGCGTCCACTTGCCCGAAGGCGCGCACATCATGGCGCTGATCGGCGCGGCCGGACGCGATCCGGAACGCTACGATGATCCCGACACGTTCGACATCCACCGCGAACCTAAGCCGCATCTCGGCTTCGGCTTTGGCCTGCACACCTGCCTCGGAGCGATCCTCGCCCGCATGGAGACGGCCCAGGCCGCCAATGCACTGCTCGACCGGATGCCGAGCTTCCGCTTTGTCGAGCCGGTGACGTACGAATCGTACATGCTGCGCGGGCCGCGAAGACTCGTGATCGAGCGCGCAGACTAGGCGCATGAGCACCTTCAGTTTCAAGCTCAATCATGGCGTGCCGCCGGTCAATATCGAGGAATGGCGACAGGCAGCGCGGCGCAAGCTGCCCGGCCTTGCCTGGGGCTATATCGACGGCGGCGCCGACGATCTTGTCACCAAACAGGCCTGCGACGCCGGTTTCCGCCGCTGGCGGCTGCGCCAGCGCGCGCTCACCGGCACGATCGCGCCCGAACTTTCGGCCAAGGTCGGCAAGACCGAAATTTCGCTGCCCGTGGCGCTTTGCCCGGTCGGCGCGACCGGCCTTGTCCACTGGAGCGGCGAGCCCGCCGTCGCCCGCGCCGCCGAGGCGTGCGGCACGCGGCTGATGCTGAGCACGGCGGCCAGCTACCGCGCCGAGGAAGTCGCCGATGCGACTCAGGAAAACCACTGGTTCCAGCTTTATCCGGTCGGCCGGCGCGAGCGCATTGCCGCCCTGCTCGACCGGGTCAAGGCCGCCGGATACTCGGCGATGTTCGTCACTGTCGACGTGCAGACCGTGGGCAACCGCGAGGATGAAAAGCGCTGGCAGTTCACCTTGCCCTGGACGGTGACGCCGGCCCGCGCGATGCATATGACGCGGCACTGGCGCTGGGTGCGCGATGCGCTAAAGCACCGCCGCCTCGCCTCGGCTCACCACGCCGACGAGGCGCGGCTGCGCGCGCAGGAGCAGGGCGGCGCTGCCCCAACCGGCAAGCTGACTTCTGCCCTTGCCGAAGCGGAAATGTCGCAAAAGCACATGGCCAGGATCCTGATCCAGTCGGACATGACCTGGGAGGATCTCGCCTGGATTCGTGACCATTGGCAGGGTCCGCTTTACGTCAAAGGCATTCTCGACCCCGACGATGCCGCAAAGGCGGTGGACGAGATCGGCTGCGAAGGCGTGGTCGTCTCCAACCACGGCGGCCGCCAGCTTGACCGCTCGCCAGCCTCGATCGAAGCCCTGCCCGCTATTGCCGAGCGGATTCGCGATCGCGGCGAAGTGTTCCTCGATGGCGGGGTGCGGCGCGGCAGCGATGTCATCACGGCACTGGCATTAGGAGCCAAAGCAGTGTTTATTGGCAGGCCATATCTGTATGGTCTTGCCGCCGGCGGCGAACAGGGCGTGCGCGAGGTGATCGAGCTTTTCCGTGCAGAGATCGCGCGCGGCCTGATCCTGATGGGTTGTCCTTCGTCAAAGGCGCTCGATCGAAACTGGCTTATCCCCGCGCCATAACGGGACTCGGGAAGGATACGACATGGACCGCGATTACACCTACTTCACCTCGGGCATCCGCCAGGCTGAACCCAGCAGCAGCAACCTGCTTTCGACCTCGAAATATCTCAATCATCCGGGACTGCGCGACTGGCTGGTGACGCATTTCCTGCGCCGCAATGGACCGGACATTCCGATTCCTTCCGACCCCGTGATGGGCCTCAACCAGGCGATGGACGACCTGCGCGACGAGAAGGAGCTTACCCGCCTGATCGACAGCGAGAAGGAAAAGAACCCCAGAGTTCGCAAGTGGCTCGACGAGGAACGGCCCTACATGGGCCTGACCAAGGAAG
>CANJUF010000061.1 GCA_947477745.1 Sphingomonadaceae bacterium
GTCCGGCGCGCTCGACCCGTCCGCGCCAGCGCAGGCTGCCCGCCTCGCCGGTCTCGAGCAGGTCGATCCGCGCCTCACCGTCGCGCCAAGCCGAACGCGCCGCGCGTTCGAGGCGTTCGAGCGAAGGCTCATCGACCGAAAGCGAGGTCGGCGTTCGATTGTCGCCGAACCATTCGCAGTAGCGCGCGCTTGCGCAGACCAGCCTTCCGGCGCGGTCGGTGATGGCAACGGCGCAGTCACGCTGCTCGATCGCGGCAATCGTCACGGACCAGTCAGGCAGCGCGGCGCGGGTCTCCACCTTGTTCTCGCGCCGCCGGGTCAGCGCGAAGGCCAGTGCGCCAAGCACGGCCAGCCCGGCCACGAAAGCTGCCGTCGCCGTCACGTCGCGTGAGGCGAACCAGATCGCCGCCGCGCTCAGTGCCAAGGCAGCGCCGACCAGCGCCCAGTCGCCAGAGCGGGCCGGAGCCTCCTCCTGTGCCAGTGGATCGGGCGCGAGCGACGGCGCGGCGGTCACAGCAGTTCGCCCTCACGCTCCATGTAGCGGCGCTGCCTCGCTCGCTTCTTGCGACCGACCCACGCGCGCCAGATCCAGCTTGAGAGCAGATAGCCGACCGCAGCCGCAACTGTGGAAATCGCGAACAGGCCGAACAGCAGCGCCGGCGCCGCGTCGGACATCAACCAGTGCGTCCATTCGCTCAGCCCCGCACCGCGCGAATAGAGTTCGCCCAGCGTCGCCAGGTCAGCATGATAGCCAATGGTGTTGCCGACATAGATCGAGGCTGCGAGAATGAACGGCGTCGTCGCCGGATTCGACAGGAAAGTCATTGCCGCGGCGATCGGGATGTTGCCGCGAGACGGCACACACAGCAGCGCAGCACCAGCGATCTGGATTCCCGGGATCAGGGCGAAGATGCCGACCAGCAGGCCGATAGCGACGCCGCGCGGAACCGATCGGCGGGTGAAGAGCCACAGCTCGGGCCTGCGCGCGAGCGGTGCGATCAGCGGAATCGCCTCAAGCTGCTCACGGCTGGGCACCGTACCGTGCAGCCATCGTATGACGCGTGGTATCAGGCCGCTCATCCGTGTTCCCGCATAACCCGCGCTTTCTGGCGTTGCCAGTCGCGATCCTTGGATGTCTGGCGCTTGTCGGCGACGTTCTTGCCGCGCGCCAGCGCCAGTTCGACTTTCGCCCGACCCCTGCCGTTGAAATAGATCGAAAGCGGCACCAGTGTCATGCCCTTGCGTTCAACCGAGCCTTGCAAGCGGGCAATCTCGCGTTCGTTCAGGAGCAGCTTGCGCGGGCGCTTGGGCTCATGGTTGAAACGGTTGCCGTGGCTGAATTCCGGCACGTTGGAATTGACCAGCCAGATCTCGCCGCCGCGAACCTCGGCATAGCTTTCGGCAATCGAGCCTTCGCCGAAGCGCAGGCTTTTGACCTCGGTGCCGGTAAGCACGATGCCCGCTTCATACGTATCCTCGATATAATAATCGAACCGCGCGCGCCGGTTCTCGGCGACGGTCTTGATCTTGTCGAAGGTCTTGGTTTGCGGGCGCGCCATGGTTGGAGCGCATGTAGTGGTGCTGCGTCAAAAAAGAAACGGCGCAGACTGTTAAATACCTGCCTAGGCGAGCCCCGCATGCGCCAGCGCCGCATCGACAGCCGCGCGCGCTCCGTCGCTGCATGGCACCAGCGGCAGGCGAAGCTCCTCGCCCAGCCAATCGTGGACCTTGCTCAGCGCATATTTGCAAGGCCCCGGCGAGGCGTCCTCGAACATTGCGTAGTGCAGCGGATAAAGCTTGTCGTTCAGCTCGCGCGCGCGCTTGAGGTCGTTGTCCGCGCAGGCCTGCTGGAAATCGGCGCACAGCCGCGGCGCGACATTGGCGGTCACCGAAATGCAGCCCACGCCGCCTGCCGCGTTGAACGGCAGCGCCAGTTCGTCATCGCCCGAGAGCTGGCAGAACTGCTCCTTGATGCCCATGCGGTGATCGGTGACGCGCGAAAGGTCGCCGCTCGCATCCTTGATGCCGACGATCCGGCCGGGAAAGCGGTTGGCCAGTTCGCAGACCGTCTCGGGCTTGAGGTCGGTCACGGTGCGTCCCGGCACGTTATAGAGAACGATTGGCAGGTCGTTATGCTCGGCAAGATAGGAGAAGTGCGCGATCAGCCCCGCCTGGCTCGGCCGGTTGTAATAGGGCGCGACGCACAGCGCGGCGGCAGCGCCCGACTTGCGCGAGAAATTCATGTGCAAAAGTGCGTTGCGGGTATCGTTCGAACCGCAACCGGCGATCACCGGAACGCGTCCCGCTGCCTGTTCGATACACACTTCGATCACCCGGTGATGCTCAGCGTTTGACAGGGTCGACGCCTCGCCCGTGGTGCCGCAGGGAACCAGCGCGCTGGAGCCGTTGTCGATCTGCCAGTCGACCAACTGGCGGAAGGCGGCCTCGTCGAACGCCCCGTCGCGAAAGGGCGTCACCAGAGCGGGTATCGATCCGGAAAACATTGATTATGCCTCTGCACTTGTCCCAGTGACCGGCCCCGCTTATCGCAGAAGTCCAATCCAGTCCGGGCCTGAACCGTTCAGTGCCTGATAAGGAGCCTGACGCCAGAATGTCCAGCATGTTCAGACTTACTGTCCCCGCGGTGCTGGCCGCGGCAGCCGCAATTGCGGCCCCGGCCTTCGCTACCGACGGCGCCCAATGGGATGCTGCGCGCATGGCCGCTGCCGGCCGGCAAGACCCTGCGGTGCGGCAGGCGATCGAGCAATGGAAGGTGTTTTCCGCCACCGAAGGGCTAGCCTTCAGTCAATATGCCTGGCTGCTGCTCAATTACCCCGGGTTCCCGATGGAAGCTCGGATTCGCAGCTATGCCGAGGCTGCGCTCGAGCGTGAGACTGTCGATCCGCGAACGGTCGTCGCCTATTTCGAAAAGCAGCCTCCGCTCACCAACCAGGGCCGTGCCCGCCTTGCCCTGGCGCTTGCTTCGCTCAATTATCCCGGCGCGCTCGATGCAGCGGTCCGCGCATGGCGCGGCGGTCCGATGAGCGAGGCGGCTGAATCCACGCTGATCTACCGCTACGGCGATCAGTTCAGCCGCGCCGATCACGACGCACGCATGGACGCGCTATTGTGGGAGGGCTCGATTTCGGCAGCCGAGCGCCAGATCGCCCGCGTCTCGCCCGAGCGGCGCAACCTGTTCGCCGAGCGGCTGAGCATCGCCCAGGGCAGCGCACCGGGAGCGCTCGGGGTGCAGCTTTCGCCCGCCGACCTGCGCGATCCGGGCTATGTGCACGCCCGCGTCCAGCAGGCCCGCAGCGCGCGCAACACCTCCACCGCCATTGCCATTCTGACCAGCCAGCCGCAGCTCTCCGCCCCGGCGCGCGACCCGGAAAAGTGGGTTGGCAACTTGCTGTGGGCAGCCAAGGCGGCAAGTGCGGACCAGGCGGTTCGGCTTGCCGGCACGATCGATTCGGCCTTCGCGCCGGGCACCGACATTTCCGCGCTGAGTTTCCGTTTGCGCGACGACTATACCTCGCTGATGTGGCTGGGCGGCACCAAGGCGCTATGGACGCTGCGCGATCCGCGCCGCGCCGCGCCGCTGTTCTACCGCTACGGCGCTGCCGCCAAGACCCCCGGAACGCGCACCAAGGGCTTTTACTGGGCGGGACGCGCCCTGGCCGAGGCGGGAGACACGCCCGGTTCGAGAAGCTATTTCGAAATGGCCGCGCGCTATCCCGACCAGTTCTATGGCCAGCTCTCGCTCGAGCGGCTCAACCGCCCGATCCCCAACCTCGATGTGCTCCCGGGCGACGTTCCCACCGCCGCGCAGCGCGCCCAGTTCCTGGCCCGCCCGCTAACCCGCGCGGTGCGCGAAGTGGCGCAAGGCTACGAGTGGCGCACTTCGGTGCGCTTCTTCCGCGAGATTGCCGAGCAGGCGGAGACCGAGGCCGACCATGTCCTCGTCGCCAATCTGGCCGCCGAGATCGGGCGGCGCGACCTTGCCGTGATCCTCAGCCAGAGCGCACACAGCGACGGGCTGGGCAATTTCGCGCGCATCGGCTTTCCGCTGGTTCCGACCCCCCCAGGCGCAAATTGGACCATGGTGCATGCGATCTCCCGTCAGGAGAGCCAGTTCGCGATGAATGCAATCAGCCACGCGGGCGCGCGCGGGCTGATGCAGCTGATGCCCGGCACCGCGCGCGAGCAGGCGGGCAAGCTCGGCCTTGGCTATGACATGAGCGCGCTGATCACCAATGCCGAATACAACATCCGCCTCGGCGACGGCTATTTCGCGCGGATGCTGGCCTATTACGACGGCTCCTACCCGCTTGCCGTGGGCGCCTACAACGCCGGGCCGGGCAATGTGAACAAGTGGCTGGCCGCCAACGGCGATCCGCGCACCGGCAGTATCGACTGGATCACCTGGATCGAGATGATCCCGATCTACGAGACCCGAACCTACATCACCAAGGTGCTGGAAAACGCCGTGGTCTACGACGCGCTCTATCCCGGCAAGGGAATTAATCGCGGCCGCTATCCGCTGAGCCACTTCCTCGGCAAGCCGGGGCCGGGCTGACCGGGCCAAGCAGCGATGAGCGCCGATGGCCCGCCGATAACGCTCGCCGGAATGGCTGCGCTGCGCGCGCGCTATGACCACCTGCTCGGCACCGAACGCCCGGCCATCGTCGAGATCGTCAGCTGGGCGGCGGGCAACGGCGACCGCTCCGAAAACGGCGACTATCTTTACGGGCGCAAGCGCATGCGCGAGATTGACCGCGAGCTGGGCCATCTCGCTCGCAGGGTGAAAAAGCTGAGGGTGCTCGAACCTTCCAGCCAGCCCGACCGCAGCCGCGTGTTCTTCGGCGCTCGGGTCACGATCGCGGACGAGAACGACGAGCACCGCACGGTCACTCTGGTCGGCGACGACGAACAGGACGCTACCAAGGGCCTGATCGGGTGGAGCGCGCCGCTGGCACGGGCGCTGCGCGGCGCCAGCGTGGGAGATCATCGCACCGTGCGGCTGCCCGGCGGCGAGAAGGAATGGGAAGTGATCGCCATTGCCTATCCCGGTGATTAGGGCGTTTCGATCAGGAGGTCCTTGCGCACCACTTCGCCCTCGGGCGAGGTCGAAATCCTGTTTTCGCCGCTCATCGCGATGCCGAGCCTGTAGGACTGTACGGACTTGCGGGACATCTTTCATGCTGCTGACTGGCAGCCAGGAGGATGGATCCAATGACCAAGGAAGACCGCGATATTCAGCGCAAGCTAAAGGTGCTGCGCCATGCTGAGAAGATCGGTGATGTGGCCAGGACCTGCCGATACTTCGGCGTGGGGCGATCGAGCTTCTATCGCTGGAGGACAGCCTACGCGCAGCGCGGCGAAGCCGGGCTGGTCAAC
>CANJUF010000062.1 GCA_947477745.1 Sphingomonadaceae bacterium
GCCATGACGCGCGATCCGGCAGACAGCGATTCGTTCAGGAAGCTTGGCGGGATCATCCCTGGCACCCCCGGCACTCATGCATGGTCGCTGAGCGGGCCCAAGCCGTCCGCGATACCGATCGTGATCGCGGTTCCTCATGCGGGACGCGCCTATTCCGCGGCATTGCTGCGTGCGCTGCGCAATCCCGAGGCGGCGGCCCTGCGGCTTGAAGACCGGCTGGTCGACAGTCTCGGCAGTGCGGTCGCGCGCGATACCGGTGCCATGCTGCTGGTCGCCAACGCGCCGCGCGCGATGATCGATCTCAATCGCGCGCCCGAGGATATCGATTGGGAAATGTTCGGGCAGGACGATCGTCCCCCTGACGCAAAGCTCGAGCCGAGCCGGCGCGCGCGCAGCGGGCTTGGCCTTATCCCGCGCCGGGTGCCCGGCGCAGGCGAGCTGTGGAACCGGCAGCACAAGAGCGATGAGCTTGCCGCCCGGATCGCGGGTATCCATGAGCCTTATCACCAGATGCTGGCCGGCGTGCTGGCCGATCTGCGCGCCAGGTGGGGCGTTGCGGTATTGCTCGACCTGCATTCGATGCCGCCGATCCCGCCCAAAGGGCCGGGTGCACCTGCCCAATTCGTGACCGGCGATTGTTTTGGCGCAAGCTGCCACACCTATCTCGCTTCGGCTATTGCCTCACATCTGGCGGGAAATGGCTGTGCAGGCGCATATAACCGTCCCTATGCGGGCGGCTATGCGCTTGAGCGACACGGCGATCCGGCGCGCGGTATTCATGCGGTGCAGCTCGAGATCGACCGCAGCGTCTATCTCGATGCCGGGCTGTCGCGGCTGGGTGACGGCTATCCGCGGCTGGTGAGGCTGCTTGGCGGGCTCGTGCGCGTTCTGGCGGCCGAGGCGATGCTGCTGCTCGACGGATCGGGCGCGGCGCTATGGCGCGACGCTGCGGAATAGGCCGGTTCGAATCGGCAAAGTCACATAAAAAACCACCCCGCGCATTTCGCGCGAGGTGGCCAAGGTTCAGGGAGGAAGTGCACAAAGTGCACCAACCTGCCGGGGCCATGAGGGTAGCTCCGACAAGCTTTTATATAATAGTGCACGATACCGAGTCGTGCAAGACTTATGGTGACGTGCAGGCAGCCGTCCGCCCGACTCGTCGCGCTCGATCAACGGCCGCCCGCAAAACCGGGGAGTAGCTCAAAAGCGTCAGGCAACGCCTTCGGGTGCAGGAGCCGAGGGCTGCTGGGGAAGTGCGCCCTGCTGCGCCTGCTTGGCGAAAACGTCGCGAACGAGTTCGAGCGAAAGCATGTGCGCGTAGATCAGCGCGAGCATACCGTTCTTGTTCCAGGTGCGCAGCAGGTCGCCGCGCAGATCGCGCAGCTTGTCCTGATTGATGATCTTGAACCCGCGATAGACCATCGGCTGAGCCAGATCGTCGCGATTGAAAGTCAGTTCGCCGTCCATCAGCAATTCGTGCTTCTGCAGATCCTGAACGAAATTGGCGCTCATGTTGCCGGCGATTTCAAATTGCTCGCAGAAATTGAGCGTGTTCTTGATGTGCTCGGTCGGCTCGCCGTTCTCGAACAGCAATGCGCCCTCGTCGAAGGTGCCCACCAGATCGCTGGTTGGATCGAAGCAGAGCGACAGCTCTTCCGCTTCGGGCCTCAGCTTGGCGAGCAGGAAAGGATAGCGGCGGGCATAGGCGGGAAGATAAAGGTCGGTAGGAACCGCACCATCTTCGCCGACGAAAACATTGACGCCTTCGCTCATGCCCATGAGCGCGAGGGGAACCGGATTGTCGCCGATCGAAAAAACGATCGGATAGTGACGCTGCGCCATCGGGAATTCCTCGACCGTCAGCGGCACCGCATGCTGGTTAGCCAGCCAGGTCGCCTTGTCGGTCCTGCGCGCGCGCAAGTGACCGTGTTCTTCAAGGCTGACGGGAACGAGTTCGTTGTAAAACAGGGGCAGCCCGGAGGCTTGCGGCACACTGGCCATTGGAAATCTCCCATGTGGGGTGTGTCGGGTGAAAAAGGTTGGCGGTGCCTTTAGAAGCTGTCTCACAATGGTGCAAGGCTTGGCAGCGGCGATCTGCCGCGGGAGCTATATCAGCTTGCCGGGATTGAGCAGCCCCGACGGGTCTAGCGCCTGCTTGACCCTGGCCATCATCGCCAGCGAAACCGGATCGCCGAGGCGGTGAAGCTCGCTGCGCTTGTGCTGGCCGATGCCGTGCTCCGCCGAGATCGAGCCGCCCCAGGCGACTACCATGTCGTAGACCTGGTTGCTGATCGCTTCCGCGTCACCCTCCTGCCATGCGGCTTCATTTGCGCCGGCGGGCGCGAGGACGTGGAAATGAACGTTGCCGTCGCCTAGGTGGCCGAAGGCGATGGCCCGCGTCCCCGGCCAGTCAGCCTCGATCACCGGCACGATGGTGTCGACGAATTCGGGCATCCTCTCGACCGCCACGGAGATGTCGTGCTGCACCGCCGCGCCCTGCGCGCGTTCGGCGGGGGCAATCGATTCGCGGATCAGCCACATCGCCTCGGCCTGCGCCTCGCTCGCCGCAAGGGCAGCGTCCTCGACGAGACCGTTCTCGAAGGCGGCGGCCAGCATGGCCTCGCAAAGTTCGCGCAGGGCGGGGGCCTGCGCCTTGTCGGCGACAACCTCGATCACTGCGTGCCAGGCGTGATCCTCGGCCAGCGGCGGTCGGGCATCGGGCAGATAGGCAGTCACCGATTGCAGGCAGGAGTGCGGGATCACTTCGAAGCCTTCGAGCTGCTGGCCCGCGTGCTCCTCGCAGTGCAGCAGCAGGGCGCGCGCCGCTTGCAGCGACGGCAGGCCGGCCCAGATCACCGCCCTGTCGGCGAGCGCGGGCACCAGCTTGAGCGTGGCGGCAGTGACGATCCCCAGCGTGCCTTCCGAACCGATCAGCAGCTGCTTGAGATCGAAGCCGCGATTGTCCTTCTTGAGCGGGGTCAGCATCGAGAACACGCTGCCATCGGCGAGCACGGCCTCGAGGCCCAGCACCAGCGCGCGCATCGATCCGTGGCGCAACACCTGGTTGCCCCCGGCATTGGTCGAGATCAGCCCGCCGATCGTCGCCGATCCCTTGCCGCCAAGGGTCAGCGGAAAGCGCAGGCCATTTTCAGCGGCCGTCTCGTGCAGCACTTGCAGGACCAGCCCCGCCTCGCAGGTGATCTTGCGGTTGACCGGGTCGAGTTCGAGCACCCTGTTCATCCGCCGCAGCGAGAGCAGCAGCGCGGTGCCGCTTTCGTCAGGCGTCGCCCCGCCGACCATGCCGCTGTTGCCGCCCTGCGGGACCACGGCAATGCCATGCACCGCGCACAGCTTGAGCAACTCGGAAACCTGCTGCGTGCTCTCGGGCGAGGCAAGCGCAAGTGCGCGCCCGGTGTAGCGACCGCGCCAATCGGTCAGCCACGGCGACAGCACCGACGGGTCAGTCGACAGGCCCTTGGGGCCGAGCAAATGGGCTGCTGCGTGCAGGAACGTTTCGGTCTTGGTCATTGGCGCGATCTATGGCACAATCACCGCATGGTTGCATCCGTGCAATCGGGGGTTAAGCATTCGTTCAATCATGGCTGCCTATCGGTGGCCCAAACGCAAACAGGGATTGCGACTGGTTTATGAGTCTCTCGACTGCCTTGCTGGTGCCTTTCGCACTGCTTTTGCCGACTGCCGAAGTGGTGCAGACTGCGGCTCCGGTCGAGCAGACGCAATCCGCCACCGCCGAAGCCCCTGCCGACGCGGTTTCGGATGAGGGCCAGTTCGAGGGTTTCACCTATTTGCCGATCACTTTCATCGCCAACCAGTTTCCCGATCGCCGGGCCGGCCAAGTGCGCATCGAGCAGACGCTGCGCATCCGCATTTCCCCGCAGCGCGCGCAGAGCTCGCAGGCACGGCCCGAAATGCTCGTCGGCGTGCCGCAGCGCGCCATCGGCTCCTCGTTCGATGAGCGGCGCATCGGCCGCTGCCTGTCGATCAATTCGATTTCGGGCGTCCAGCCCAACGGCGGCAACGACCTGATCCTCTATCTGCGCGATCGCCGCATGGTGCGCGCGCAGCTTGAGCGTTCGTGCCGCTCGCGCGAATTCTACTCGGGTTTCTATGTCGCGGGCGGTGACGGACGGCTGTGCGTCGACCGTGACATGCTTCAATCGCGCAGCGGCAGTAACTGCAAGCTCGCCGAAATCCGCCAGTTGGTCGAAACCGGCGGCTGAGCCTTGTCACCGGGCGGGTTAGCCCCCATTTGTTGACTTTCCAGCGCAAATGCGCATAGGGCGCGGCACTCGCGCGCTTCGCCATCGTGTCATGCGCGCTCCTGTTCGACTGTCTCGGCAGTCACACCCGATTCCGGAAATACCCACCTGATATGA
>CANJUF010000063.1 GCA_947477745.1 Sphingomonadaceae bacterium
CTCCATGCGAAAGTGGGAAATACGGCTCGATCCTGCGCATTTGCGCATCTGTCAGCCAGATCAAGTCACACATGGCAACGCCTCCTCGCGCCGCCATTGAATCAACTGTTCGCCTGTACCGCAAGCAATTTAATGGGTCCTGAGCCTAGTGAACATAGGCTAACGCCTTGGCGGGCTTACGCAAACCTCTGGGGCGAAAAAGGCTGCGGATCGACCGGCGCATCACCGCTGCCCGTCAGCAGCGCGGCGGCCAGCGCTGCGGCGGCAGGTGCAGTCTGGATGCCAAAGCCGCCCTGCCCGGCGAACCAGAAGAAGCGCGGCGCGCGCGGGTCGAACCCGTAGACCGGCAGACGGTCGGGCGCGAAGCTGCGTAGCCCGGCCCAGCGATGCGTGACGCGCTCGATCTGCCAATCTACAACCTCGCCGAAGCGCTCGATAGCGAGCGCAATGTCGATTTCCTCGGGCGCGGCATCGCAAGGCGCGCTTGGCGTTTCGTCGTGCGGGCTGAGCCAGACCGCCCCGGCCTCGGGCTTGAAATAGAAGCGTTCCGAAATGTCGAGCACAAGCGGCAGGTCAGCCGGAGCAGGCGGCGAGACCGCGAGTTGCGCAATGGTTCGGCGCAGCGGCGCGATGCCGAGCGGCGGCTCGCCCGCTATGCGCGCCACCTCGTCCGCCCAGGCTCCAGCTGCGTTGACGAGCAAGTCGCAGATCATGCGCTCCCCGTCAGCGAAATCGAGCCGCCAACCGGCTGCATCGCGGTGCGCCGCGGTCAGCCGGCTGCGGGTGCGCAGGTCAGCCCCGCCACGCCTAGCTGCGGCGATATAGTGCTGATGAAGCGCGGCAACATCAATGTCGGCGCAGCTTGGCTCGAGCGCGCCGTGGCTCCATCCGGGGCGCAGGCCGGGTATGTGCGTTACGAGTTCCACCCGGCCCAACCACGCAACACGGACACCAAGCGCCGAAAATTCGCTGACAAATTCATCGACGGCCCGGTTGTCGCTGCCGCGCCCGATGGTCAGCGCGCCGCGCGGCGACAGGAAGCCATGCTCGCGCAGGAACGACCCCGAGGCGGCAGTGAGCGGCTGGATCATCGGCCCGCCATAGCTTTCGGTCCAGAACGCGGCGGAGCGCCCGGTCGCATGATAGCCGGGCCGGTCCTCGGCTTCGAGCAGCACCACGCGCCCCTGCCCTGCCAGGCTGGCAGCGAGCGAGGCTCCGGCCATCCCCGCCCCGACGATCGCAATGTCGAAACGCTCGGTCATGACCTGGCAGGGGCCGCCTGGTCCAGGAACACGTCGATCTCGGTCAAGGCGGACTCGCGCACCGTGTCCGCCTCGCGCAGAATTTCATGCCGCGCTTCCGCGCCGTAGACCACCAGCTGGGCGTTGGGCAGGCGTGCCGCCACCTCGCGGATTGCCCGCCACGAGACGAGCTTGTCCGCATTGGTCGCCAGGATCAGGATCGGGACGCGAACCGCTTCGAGTGCCCCGACGCGGCCGGTTTCGGCCATCGCGGCGAACGAGCGCTCGATCCAGCCCCAGCTTGGTGGTCCAAGCGCAAGTTGCGGTCGCTGCTCTCGCCACCATGCCTCGTCAGCATAGCGGTCGCGGTCGTGAGTCAGGAGATCGAAGCGGTCGCCCGGAACCGCGTCGGGGCGCTCGGCGCCGCGCCATGCCGGTGTGGTCATGCCGCGCAGGGCCAACATTGTGCGGGCGAACAGGTGCGAGAGCCACCTCGGCAACCAGTCCGGCTTGAGGCCGAACATCGGTGCGGAGAAAACCGCTGCATCGGGCCGGACTTTGTCAGACGATAGCGCGCCCAGCAGGATCTGCCCGCCCATCGAATGAGCGACGATCGCATGCGGCCCAGGCCCTTCGCGCGACCATTCGCGCCAGAACGCACCAAGATCCTCGATCCATATGCGATAATCACCGATATGCCCGGTAACGCCATCTTCGGTCATTCGCCCTGAGAACGCCTGTCCCCGCCAATCTATCGCGGTGACCGACCAGCCGCGCGCATGCCAGTGAGCTATCGCTTCGAGCCATTTCTCGTAAAAATCGCCCCTGCCCGTGAGGAAAAGCAGCGAGCCTCGCGGTTTATCTTTGCAGGTCCAGTCGAACCGGCGGATCGCATGGCCATCGGGCGCGTGCCAAAAGCCCTCGCGCGCGCCGGGGGGTATGACGCGCCGGTAAATTCCAGCTTCGACGCCGACCTGCGGGCTCAGTTGGCTAATACCGGCCTCTCGTCGTTGGTTACTTTTTGGTAAGTCATCACCGGTAGAGCTTCTCCCGATCAGGGGGAATTCTCGAAATGCAGGGCGGTATCCTCACCTACGCATTGCTTGGCGCCTTGGCAACGGGGCTGCTGATTGCCGCGTTCACCGATCTGCGCCGACGCGAGATCGACAATTGGCTGACTGCCGCAATCGCGCTCGCCGCGCCGCTGTTCTGGCTGGCGAGCGGGCTTTCGCTTACGGGAGCCGGCATCCAGCTGGCCATCGCGCTTGCGACTTTCGTTATCCTTGTCGGCCTGTTCGCGCTCAACATGATGGGCGGCGGCGACGTCAAGCTGCTGACCGCGCTGTCGCTGTGGATCGCACCGTTCTGGTATCTCAAGCTCATCATCGTCATGGCTTTGGTCGGCGGCGCACTGACCCTGCTTTTCGGCGCGATTCGAGCCCAAGGGACCCAAGGTCCTCGTGGCACTACGCTCTTTGCCGACCGGCACGATCATTACCGCCGATTCGATCAATTTCCAGGAATGGCCCGAGGAACTGGTCAAGGACGCCTACTTCATTGACGGCGAAGCCGACATGACCAAGCTGCTCGGCACCGTCGTGCGCTTCCCGGTCCAGGCCGGCCAGCCGGTTACCCAGGGTGCGCTCGTCGCGCCGGGCGATCGCGGCTTCCTCGCTGCGGCGCTTGAGCGACTACAAGGGCGCTGCGCTGATGATCGACGCCTTGCCCAGGGCGAAAGCGATACTGGCCGATCGGGGCTACGATGCCGACTGGTTCCGCGCTGCCCTGATCGAGCGCGGCATCACTCCCTGCATCCCGTCAAAGGCCAACCGA